>CAZLXI010000016.1:60693-94044 GCA_964563435.1 uncultured Lacihabitans sp. | reverse complement strand
TTAAGCCTGCCGCTAGCGTTCATCCTGAGCCAGGATCAAACTCTCCATTGTAAATTACATCTACATCAGCTGAAGTTTGCCTCTCTCTTTATTATCTGTTTCTAAAAAATTGACTCGGCTTCAGGTCTCCCTGAAGCATTACCTTTCTCTTTACCGCAGTGTTTTTAAAACACTGCCAGTGCTTCCATCTTCATCCCCAACAAGTTAATGAACTTTATCCCACTTATTTCACGTGAGCTTGCTGCTTCTACACCTCTTCCTACCTACTCCTAAGCCTCTTTTTATCCCCCCAATCACCTTCCTTTAATATCCCCACCGTCGTTTGGGAGTGCAAAGGTAGGAAGAATTTTTTACCCGTCAAGACTTTTTTAAAATATTTTTTTATTCCCCAAAAGTCGCTCTCTCATCCCCTTCAACCTCCCCCTCTGTTCGAAAGGATTGCAAAGGTACAACCCTTTAACTATTTAACAAACACTTCCTCCCTGTTTTTTCAACAAAAAAACCCTTAAGACTGTCAGTCAGCCTATTAAATACACCCCCATCTATTAAATTATTTTCTCCGCCTGCAACTGAACAACAAAGGCAGAAATCATATAACCCCCCTAAGACCCTTTTAGTTCAAAAAAATATTGAAAATGTTATATCACGATGAGCGCAATCGTCCTATAAAAACCTGTACACCGTCGTAGATGTATACGTCTCCCCCGGCTTCAGTAAGGTGGAAGGGAAGGCCGGCTGGTTTGGCGAATCCGGATAGTGTTGGGTTTCCAGGCAGAAGCCGGTACGGTACGGGTAACTTAAGTCGCCCTTCCCCTTATATTCTCCCGTCATGAAATTACCGGAATAAAACTGGATGGCCGGCTCAGTGGTCAGCACTTCCATTTCCCTTCCTGATTTCGGATCGGAAACCCGGCCCACCGACTTTAACGTAGCGGTAGGATCGCTAAAGACCCAGCAATGGTCATATCCCCTACCGAACCGGATCTGCTCATCATCCGCACCGATTCCATCTCCGATCCGGGTAGCCTTTGTAAAATCAAATACGGTGCCTGCCACCGCGCGCAATTCACCCGTAGGGATCAGCGTTTCGCTCACCGGCAGATACCGGTCGGCATTCAGGGTAAGTACATGATCTGTGATCTGCCCGGCTTTGCTTCCCGCCAGGTTAAAATAGGCATGGTTGGTAAGGTTCACCACCGTTTCCTTATCGGTAACTGCCTCGTAATCGATTTTCAGGGAATTGTCTTTTTGCAGGGTATAGATCACGGTTACCTGCAGGTTGCCCGGATAGCCCTGTTCACCGTCTTCAGAAAGGTAGGTCAGTTTCAGCTGCGGCTCTTCGCCGTCAGCCGGGGTTGCCTCCCAAAGCACCTTGTCAAATCCTGTTTCCCCGCCGTGCAGCGAGTTCGGCCCGTCATTGAGCGGTAACTGGTAAGTGGTATCGCTTATCGCCAGTTTACCGCCCGCTATCCGGTTGCCGTAACGGCCTATGATGGCGCCGAAATACGGGCTTCCGGCCACATAATCTTCCACCGTTTCATAACCGAGTGTGATATTTTCATAGTTACCGTCTTTGTCGGGGGCGGTCCAGGAAGTGATCGTCCCTCCGTAGTTGGTGATCTTCACTTCCATGCCCTTCGCATTGGTAAGCGTATACAGGTCTGCTTTCGACCCGTCGGCGAGTACTCCAAAGTCTGATTTCTGAATGTTGGAGACGGATCTCTCTTTACTGCATGCTGTCATAATCAACAAAATTAGCCAATAATGCGTTTTCATTACTTTTTAAATAAGGTTAAAGATTTACCAGAAAATATAATAAATAAGCGCAAACAGGCCGAAAACCCCCAACGCGCCGATAATAAACGACCGCTCCACCCTGAACCATTCTCTTTTCAGCGCGAATGCCTTAGGATTATCCTTCCCTTTGGCTTGCATCAGGCTGATGACCACATGCACCGCCACACAAATCCAGAACACCAGCCCCATACGGTTCAGGAACGGCATATCCGGAACCTGGTATTTAAAGAAGGCCGATAAAGGAATACTCAGCACCGCTGCTGCCAGGGCGCCCCCGGTACTGGCTTTTTTCCAGAAGAATCCCAGCAGGAATATACATAAGATACCCGGTGAGATAAACCCGGTGTATTCCTGGATATATTCAAAACCCTGACCGAAGTTTTTCAACAAAGGACTTATCAGCAAAGCTATCGCAAAAGAAACGATGATCGCGATCCTTCCGTATCGCACCGTCTGCTTTTCGTTCAGGTTTTTATTGAAGAACTTCTTGTGGATGTCCAGCATATAAATGGTAGATACGGAGTTGGCCTTACCCGCCAGGCTGGCCACGATGGCCGCCGTCAGCGCTGCAAATGCCAGCCCTTTCAGGCCTGTAGGCAAAATATTCAAGAGTACGGGATACGCATTGTCAGGTCTTACGATACCGTTATCCGTGATGCCGTTTACAATGGCCTGATCCGCATTTTCCTTAAAGAGCACATAGGCCGCCAATCCGGGAAGAACCACAATGAAAGGCATCAGAAGCTTCAGGAACGCCGCAAAAAGAAGCCCTCTCCTGGCCGTATTCAGGTCTGCTCCCAAAGCTCTTTGCGTAATGTACTGGTTACACCCGAAATAATTGAAATTCACGATCCACTGACCGCCGATAATAAACATCATAATCCCCGGAAGCTGCTTATAGGCGTCGGTCTGGCCTCCTTTACCGTCATGTACAAAGAATTCATTGGGTTTAAAGATCATATGCAGGTGGGAGTCGGCCTTTTCTTTGATCAGGCGCAGCCCTTCAAAAATTCCGCTTCCCGAACCTACTTTATCCGACAGCAGATCCAAAGCAAGATAGGTAGTGGCCAGTCCGCCTACCACCAGGCAAATCACCTGTATCACGTCGGTATAGCCGATCACCTTCATCCCGCCGAGTGTAATGATCACCGCAAAAACCGTCAGGAAGACGGCGCAGCTCATAAAGCTGAACCCGGTCATTTTTTCAAGACTGATCCCACCCAGATAGATAATGGAGGTGAGGTTAACCAGGATATATAACAACAGCCAGAATACCGCCATGATAGTAGCCAGCCGGCCGTCATACCTCACCTGCAGAAACTGCGGCATGGTATAAATGTTGTTTTTGAGATACATGGGCAGGAAGTAAACCGCAATGACCACCAGTGAAATGGCCCCGATCAGCTCATAAGCCGAAATGGCCAGTCCCAGCTGAAAGGCCTGGCCGCTCATACCGATAAACTGCTCTGCCGAGATGTTGGAGGCGATGATCGAAGCGCCGATCGCCCACCAGGTCAGTGAGCCTTCTGCCAGGAAAAAGTCTTTGCTGTCTGCCGTTTTTGAGCCTTTGTTCTTATAGATCCAGATCCCGTAGAGGGATACGATCACAAAATAGGCCAGAAAAATTCCATAGTCTAATGATTCGAGTCCGAGTTTCATAAAGGTTAAGGTTAATTAACATCCCTGACCGTAATAGGCATTTTTGCCGTGCTTACGTTCGTAATGCTTCATTCGTAAGGTTTCTTTGATTTTTTCCGTGGCCGGGTTGATCTGTAAGGTCAGATAGGCCATGCGGGCCACTTCTTCCAGCACGGCGGCATTGTAAACCGACTTTGCGGCATCTTTTCCCCAGGTAAATGGTCCATGGTTCTGGAGGAGCACCATTTCCACTTCTTTATACGACAGGCCCTTTTCGCGGAATACCCCGAAGATCTGGTTACCGGTCTCGTATTCGTAGTCGCCCCTGATCATCTCATCGGTCAGCACCGGTGCGCAGGGAATATCGTGGTGCGTATGATCGGCATGGGTGGTTCCGAAAACGGGTATATCTTTCCCGGCCTGGGCCCAGGCTACGGCGTAGGTGCTGTGCGTGTGTGTTATTCCGCCGATATCCGCCCATGTCTTGTATAAAAGGGCATGCGTCTTTGTATCGGAGGAGGGCCTCATTTTCCCTTCCACCACCCGGGCGTCGTAGTCCATAATCACGATATCTCCCATCCGGAGATTTTCGTAAGGCACCCCGCTGGGTTTGATAGCGAATACCCCTCTGTCACGGTCTACGGCACTCACATTACCAAACGTGAACAGCACCAGCCCCAGCTTCGGGAGCTGCATGTTGGCCTCGTAGCATTCTTCTTTCAGTGACTTATACATAAAATCTTTATTTTGCCAGAGTTTGGGGTCTCGAGAGCCGGGACAAATCAGAAACACTCATAAACTCCATTTCATTTATAGGCTACATCATTAAAACGGATCTCGTTTTTGAAACCCCGGATGTTGGTATTCTTATCAATCACCAGCAATTCTATTCCCAGCATTTCCGCGAAATCTTCCAGGTATTCGGTGCTCAGGTTCTGGCTGTATACGGTATGGTGCGCTCCGCCACCCAGGATCCACGACTGAAGGCCGGTCTCCATGGAAGGCTGTGGTTTCCAAAGCACACGGGCCGTGGGAAGCTTAGGGAATTCGCGGTCTGTCTTCACCGCCTCCACTTCGTTCACCAAAAGCCTGAAACGGTTTCCGAGATCGATCAGCGAGGCGTTCAGAGCCTTGCCCGGTGCACCGTTGAAGACCAGTCTTACCGGATCTTCCTTTCCGCCTATGCCCAGAGGATGAACCTCACAACTTACGGCTCCTTCCGCTATGGTCGGACAAATTTCGAGCATGTGCGACCCCAGCACCATCTCGTTCCCCGGCTCAAAGTGATAGGTATAGTCTTCCATAAACGAGTTCCCGCCCTTCATCCCGCCGGCCATAAGCTTCATTACGTGCACCAGGGCCGAGGTCTTCCAGTCGCCCTCTCCGCCGTAGCCGTAACCGGCCGCCATCATCCGCTGCGAACCGATGCCCGGAAGCTGGCGCATACCGTATAAGTCCTCGAAAGTATTGGTATAGGCCGAGAATCCGCCCTCTTCCAGGAACGCTTTAAGTCCCAGCTCTATCCGCGCCGCTTCTGTCAGGGAATCCCTTCTTTCCCCCCCTTTAAGCAGGGAAGGCACGAGCTTGTAGGTGTCTTCATACTCCTGCATCAGGGCTTCGATCTGCCCGCCGGACACCTGGTTGATCACCGTCACCAGGTCGCCCACTGCATAGGTATTCACCGAGAATCCGAATTTATCTTCGGCAGCCACTTTGTCGCCGTCAGTGACGGCCACCTGGCGCATGTTATCGCCGAAACGGGCCACGCGCATGGTTTTCATTTTATATACACCTGCAGCCACTCTTGACCACACGTTGATCCGCTCCTGAACACCCGCCTCTTCCCAGTGGCCCACCACTACCTTACGCGGCATTCTGAGTTTAGCCATGATAAAGCCGAACTCGCGGTCGCCGTGCGCCGACTGGTTCAGGTTCATAAAGTCCATATCGATATCCGCATGCGGGATATCGCGGTTAAACTGGGTATGCAGATGAAGAAGCGGTAACTGCAGGGTGTTCAGGCCCCTGATCCACATTTTGGCCGGGGAGAAAGTATGCATCCAGGCGATGATCCCGATGCAGTTCGCCGTTGCATTGGCTTCCCTGCAGATCTGAAGAATTTCTTCAGGCGTTTTTACTACCGGCTTGAAAACCACACTCACTGCTATATGAGGAGAATTATTCAGCGCATCAGCGATCTGTTGAGAGTGTTCGTCTACCTGACGCAGGGTTTCTTCTCCGTAGAGATGCTGGCTGCCCGTCACAAACCACACCTCAAAAGTTTTAAGATTAAGCATTGATATAGTTTCCTAATTTTTGGTATTTACGATATAGTTTCTGATACACTTCCACATACTCAGGCCGGGGAGTATATTCCCTGTCAAAGCCCGAACCCATCTTTTCCTGGGCGGTTTTTACATCGGGGTGGACTCCCGAAGCCACAGCAGCAAACATGGCGGCACCCAGTGCACAGGCCTGATCCGATGCCGCTACTTTTATGGGCACGTTGAGCACATCCGACAGGTTTTGCATGACGAAAGGCGACTTTTTGGCCACTCCCCCTATGGCGATCACCTCTTTGATGGGCACGCCCTCCTCTGTGAACCGATCGACAATGGCCTTTGAGCCGAAAGAAGTGGCCTCCACAATGGCTTTGAATAATTTCACTGCATCGGTGCTCAGGTTCAATCCCGTGAACGAAGCTTTCAGGCTGTGGTCGGCATCCGGGGTTCTGCGGCCGTTGATCCAGTCGGTGGCTACTACGTCGTTTTCTGATACCGGTAGCTTAAACGCCTCCTCCGAAAGGTAAGGCAGCACCTGATCTGCCAGCTCATCGGCCGCTGCATCGCCCAGGATGGCCCGCACCGGCCCGGTGAGCATCTGCTGGAACCAGGCGTAATAGTCGCCATAAGCCGACTGCCCTGCTTCCATGCCAAGGTAACCCGGCATTACGGAGCCGTCTACCTGTCCGCAGATCCCTTTGACCAGGATATCTTTCATTTCGTCGTTCGGGGCGATCAGGATATCACAGGTAGAGGTGCCCATTACCCTGACAAAGGTGTATGGGGTAATTTCTGCTCCTACAGCTCCCATATGGCAGTCAAAAGCACCTACGCCTATCTTCATGCTTTCCGGGAGACCCAGCCGGTTCGCCCATTCCACCGAAAGTGTGCCCATGGATTCATCGGAGGTGAAGGTATTCCGGTAAAGGCGCTCTCTCAAACCGCCCAGGAGCGGGTCTATTGCTACCAGAAATTCTTCCGGCGGGAGGCCTTCAAATTCTTCGTTCCACATGCCTTTATGGCCAGCCGCACAACGCGACCTTTTGATCTCCAGGGGCCGGGTATTCCCGGTCAGAACCGCTGAGATCCAGTCGCAGTGCTCCATCCAGGAAAAAGCCTTTTGGCGAACCGTATCATCCGTTCGATACGTTTTAAGAATCTTTGCCCAAAACCATTCAGAAGAATATATACCGCCTACATATTTCGTATAATCTACTGCTGATCTCCATGCTGCTGCATTAATTTCTTCCGCTTCCCGGTTTGCCGTATGATCTTTCCAAAGGATAAACATAGCGTGCGGGTTTCCCGCAAATTCAGGAAGCAGCGACAGCGGGGTGCCGTCTTCATCCACTGCTACCACGGTAGAGCCCGTGGTATCAATGGAGATCCCCTTTATATTCTGCTTTTGTTTATCCGTTAAGCTGGTCAATGCCCCTCTTACTGCCTCCTCCAGAGACTCCAGGTAGTCTTTCGGGTGTTGCCGGAACTGCGACACAGACGCATCACAAAATTGCCCGGCCTTCCACCGCCTGTAATAACTTACCGCCGTTCCGGCGATCTCCCCGTTTCCTGCATTAACCACTACCGCTCTCACCGAGTCAGTGCCAAAATCAATACCAATGGTATATTTATCGCTCATTTATTTGGTGTCTTTTTAACACATTAACTAATGTCAGCCCGATGCTATCGGGGTCTGTTCCTACTCAGCCCTTGCCGGGAGAAATGAAATAATGGAAGCTGTTAAACTGCCGCTGATATTTCTCTTTGTCCAGCTTATACAATACCGCCTTCTTGGTAGCCGACTTCTCATTTTTCTCCCCGGTGTCGATCAGCAGCCTGGTGGAGAGGATCTTCCGGCTGAAGTTTCTCCGGTCGAGCGGTTCATTATAGATCTCCTCGTACAGCTTCTGCAGCTGGGGGATCGTGAATTTTTCCGGAAGAAGCTCAAACCCGATCGGATGCATGGCTGCTTTATAGCGCAACTTTTCGAGGGCCAGGTCTACCATCTGGCTATGGTCAAAGATGAGATCCGGTCGCCTGTCGAGGTTGATCCAGTAGGCATTCTGCGCTCTTGCGGCGTCCTGATTGTGAGCATGAATGTTGATCAGGGCGAACAAGGCCACCGATATGGTCCTCTCCACGGGGTCACGCTCCACGTCACCGAAGGTCTGCAATTGCTCGAAATACACATCTCTTAGTCCGGTTAGCTCAAAAAGGATCCGGTTAGCGGCATCTTCCAGGCCTTCATTCCGTTCTACAAAACCTCCCATCAACGACCAGTTCCCTTTTTCAGGCTCAAATTTCCGCTTGATCAGAAGCAGCTTTAAAAATTCACCGTCAAAGCCGAAGACTATGCAGTCCAGAGCCACTAAAAGTCGTTGGGCGTTAGCATATCGGTTCACGGGGGATGTTACGGTTAAACTCTCTGAAGCCTGCATTTTATTGTATTGATAGTCTATCTCATACAACATTAAGATGAATATTTTATTTCAGCAAAATATTGTTATTAAAATAACGGTTTCGGTTAAAATCCAAAAAGTTTATATTCTCCCTTTTTCCGGTCACAGCCCTGTTTTGATCTTATACACACTGAAGGATCTTCCGGGAAGATCCAGGGCCAACTTCTTCCGTTTGCTGTCGACCCATACTTCCGATTCCTGAGGCGATACATGCAATGCCTCCTGCACCGAATTCACGGCTTCCGGATTATCGTTAGCCATCCGGGAAAGCACAGCCTTCGCCAGTATTTTCTTCAGACCGCTTAGCACCAGCTCATGCTTTACCTGTGCGGCCGAAGCATTGGTGATCTTCAGGATGATCTCTTTTGCGGCCTCGTCCCAAACGGCCGATGCGTACAGGCTGTCCTGTCCGGCAAGCGGCTTACCGCTCTCCGTCACATTCAGCAGGTGGGTACCCCGGTGGGTGCTGAACTGCTTCTGAACGTAGTAGCTCGGCGTTCCGTAGATGTTCAGGTTATCCAGCCAGATCAGGTCAGGTGACCACTGCCAGCCGTCGAGATGGGCAAAGAGCGGGGCGTAAGACGTGAGGCGCACCACGTCGGCATTCCGCTCCAGGCCCGTCATAAAGGCCGATTCCGACAGGGCTGCCAGCCAGTTGTTCACATTAATGTTACTGCCGGTATTCCGGGTATGGGACGCCCACTCGCCCACGAATATCTCCGGCCCGCTACGATCGTAGGGATCATACCTCGCCGCATTCTGATACAGCCAGGAGGGGGCTTTATAGGCATGCTCATCAACGATATCGATCTTCATTCTCCGAAGCTCCCTGTCGAGCAGGTCGAACCGGTCGCCTTCGGTGGTGGTTCCCGAGCTGGCCACGATCTTTATCTCCGGGTATCTGGCTTTGATGGCTTTCTGAAACACTTCCAGGCGCTCTATGTACTGCGGTCCCCAGTTCTCATTCCCCACCCCGATAAATTTCATGTTGAAAGGTTCGGGATGTCCCATTTTTATCCGCTCTCTACCCCAGGTAGTGGAAGCATCCCCGTTCGCAAATTCGATAAGGTCTAGAGCATCCTGCACGTAGGGTTCCAGGTCATGCAGTTCCACCAGCTCGGCCGAGTTAAACTGGCATGCCATTCCACAGTTCAGGATAGGCAGTGGCTCGGCCCCTAAATCTTCCGCCAGCTGAAAGTATTCGAAGAAGCCCAGTCCGAAGGTCTGGAAATAATCGGGCGCGGCGCGGTGCGGGAACTCGATGTTCCAGCGGTTCATGATGAGCTGACGGTCTTCGATAGGGCCGATGGTCTTTTTCCACTGGTAGCGGTTATCGAGATCGAACCCTTCTACTATACAGCCGCCCGGGAAACGGATAAAGCCCGGCTTCATGTCGGCCAGCATCCGGATCATGTCGGCCCGCATACCCCCTTTACGACCTTTCCAGGTATCGGTAGGAAACAGGGAGATCATGTCAAAGTCGGCTTCCCCGCTTCCAGTGAACCAAAGGGCCATTCTGCCTTTCGGAACGGTTTGGGTAGATTTGAAACTGATCTCCAGCTTTTGCCAGCCGGGCAGTTCCCCGCTGACCTCCCGGCTCTCTCCGGAACCAACTACCTCATTCTTTTCATTCAACAACTCGATGTATAGCTTAAAAGAACCTTTTTTTACCCGGTAAAGCACCGAAAAATCATAGGTAAGGTCTTTTTTAAGCCCCATTCCCCGGAAGCCTTCATTGATAATGCCCAGGTCGCCTTTCCGGTTATTATTTAATTGTACGGAAAGGTATCTCGGATTGGAGGGCCGGGCCGGCTGGTTTTTGATCTGAAGCTGACCTTCCACAAAGGTCTTGTGTTTTCTTTCCCAGCCCATCCAGGGTTTAAAGAACTCGAAGGAGCGGTTTTTTACCAGCTCGGCATAGATGCCGCCATCGGCTCCGAGATTAATATCTTCAAAAAATACCCCCCACATGGTAGGCGCTATTTCGGCCCCCTTTTGGGAAGCGTCAAGCTGCAGTGTCTTTTGGGCAAAAAGACCCGGGCTCAGAATAGTGGCGAAAATGATGAGTAGTTTTTTCATACGGTATAAATTAGTTCCGGGTAGTGAGTTCCGAGTGCCAGGTTGTCTGTTCTTCGAGCTCATTTATTACTTATTTAAGATTTAATACGATCACAGAGTGCGCCGGTACTGTGAGCTTCAGCACACCGTTGCTGAGCTTTGCCCCGGGAAAGTCCTTCACTTTTATTTTTTCCGGGTTGTCAAACGTATTATGGTCCTGTGCGCTGCCGGAGCTCAGGATCCGGCCGGTAACCCCGGTATAGTTTTCTCCTCTCAGGCTGATGGTCACCTCCTGCGGTTTGGCATAATCAATGTTGGTCAGTGAAATGTTCAGGCTGCCGTTTTTCTTAGAGGCCGAAGCAGAAACCGCCGGGATGGATTTGCCTTCAAATGTATAATTCTCCGTTTCCAGATGAACAGGCACCAAAAGAGCATCCTGGTGCACATTGTACATTTCCATGACGTGGTAGGTAGGGGTCAGTAACATTTTCTCTCCTTCGGTCAGGATTACGGCCTGCAGCACGTTGACGATCTGCGCCAGGTTGGCACCCCGCACACGGTCGGCATGGTTGTTAAAGATGTTCAGGGTCATCCCGGCGATCATGGCGTCGCGCATGGTGTTCTGCTGGTAAAGAAACCCGGGATTGGTGCCGGGCTCTACCTGGTACCAGCCGCCCCATTCGTCCACGATCAGGGCTACCTTTTTCTGAGGATCATATTTATCCATGATGGTCGAGTGCCGCACCACCAGTTCCTCCATTTTCCAGGCCTCGTCCATGATTTTAAAGTACTGCGCTTCATTAAACCCGGTAGCAGGCCCTTTCTCGCTCCAGTTAATGACCGAATAGTGATGCAGGGCCACGCCCGACAGCATGCCGTGCGGGATATTTTTCATCAGGGTCTCGGTCCAGGCATAGTCGGCATCGCTCGCCCCTGAAGCGATCCGGAAAAGCTTTGCGTCATTGGTCCAGCTTGTCATAAAAGTAGCATACTGCCTGTAAATATTGGCATAGTATTCCGCGGTCATGTTGCCGCCGCATCCCCAGGCCTCGTTGCCCACGCCCCACATTTTCACATTCCAGGGTTTTTCCCGCCCGTTTTTCTTCCGTAGCTCCGCCATCGGGCTTCCGCCGGGGTGGTTCACATAATTCACCCAGTCGATCATGTCCTGCACTGTACCGCTGCCCACATTGGCGGCCAGGTAGGGTTCTGCTCCGATCTGCTCGCAGAGGTCGAGGAACTCGTGCGTGCCGAAACTGTTGTCTTCTGTTACACCGCCCCACCATACATTGATCATCGACGGACGCTGCGTTTTCGGGCCGATCCCGTCTTTCCACTGGTAGGCGTCGGCAAAGCACCCGCCCGGCCAGCGCAGATTCGGTACTTTCAGGGCTTTGAGGGCTTTGATGATGTCATTCCGGACGCCGTTGGTATGGGGAATGACGGTATTCTTCTCCCCCACATAAATGCCGTCATAGATACAACGGCCGAGGTGCTCGGCAAAATGTCCGTAAATGTGTTTATTGATCTGTGTTTTGGCCAGATCCGGGTTTAGGGTGATCCGGGTTTGGGCGTGCAGGCCGGCCACGCTCAGGATCACAGCGATCAGGGTAGAGACGCAAGATTTTGCGACTCCAGAGACGTAAAATCTTGCGTCTCTACTGCAGGGATGATGTTTATTCATGAATAATTATAATTTTGGTTAAACGCGGAGTACGTCCGCCGTTGTCTTCCGGTTGAATTTTTATCTTGATGTTTTCCTCGTTTTTAAGATCGACATACGCCCGGTTACCGTCCTCTACAGAAAACGGCCTCACCTCTCCGTTGACCTCCACTTTCAGGTTGGTGATCCGGTCCAGCGCATAAATATAGAGCTTCGAAGCGCCTTTCCCCATCATCTCATACGATATATAACCGGTGGTACTCCGCCAGAAGGCGCCGTGGTCATAGCCTGAGTTACTTTTCTCTCCCCTGTATGCGTGATCGGCTTCGGGCTGCTGCTCGCCCAGGTGGACCTGGTCGATAATGCTCTCCTCAAAGGCTTTTTCTTTGGCCAGCGACTCCATAAACGCCTCGTGCTCTGCCGGGGTCAGGATCTGAAAATACATCTGGTATCTCGTTTCATGCACATCAAAAAAGGGCTTCAATGTGATGCCGTCAATGGTAAATTCAAGGCCCGGTCTTTCGTGACCCGATCTTTCGTGACCCTGCCTGGCGAGGCCCGACCTGGCGAGGCCCGACCCTTTCCGTACCCTGGAAGCAATGTCTTTCGTGTCGGAAACAAAAACATGCCCTGAGCTTAAAGGGAACATTTTCCCATGGGTTTCGTGGCCCATGCGACTGTCGTCAGCAAATATTCCGGCCAGGTCTTCTTTCCCGGTTTCGGCTGCCAGTACGACCGGACCATATCTGAAGGCAGCCCACTGCGTATCATGGGGTAAAAACTCTTGCGTGACCTCTGCTTCAAACTTCAGCACCAGCTCGTCGCCCGGCCTCCATTTCCGGGAAAACCCGGCAAAGCCGTCTTTGACCTCTGTTTTTATTTTTTTCCCGTTCAGGCTGAACTGCGGCGATCTCATCCAGCCCGGAACACGGATCTTCAGGTCGAATGTATCCCCTTTTTCGATTTTAATCCGGGCTTCGTTCCGATAGGGAAAATCCGTGCTTTGTACCAGACTGATCCCCTCCGTATCCAGCCGGGAGGCAATCAGGAAGTTGATAAAAAGCGTATTCCCACTTTGTGTATAGATCAGCTCCCCGTATTTGGTGTGGTTTTCCAGCCCGGTGCCCACACAGCACCACATGCTGGTTTCGGGTTGGGAATATACCCGGTAATGGCGGGGCCGGATGGGCGTAAAGTACACAAATCCGCCCTTCTCCGGATGCTGGCTGGAAAGGATATGGTTAAACATCGTCTTCTCATAGAAGTCGAGGTATTTTGTATCCCCGGTTCTTAAATACAGCGCCTTGGAGAGCTTCAGCATGTTATAAGAGTTGCAGGTTTCCGGGCCCTGGTTACTTTCCAGCATTTTGTCAAAGCGGTCCGATTCATGAAAATGCTCGCGGTAGCTGTTTCCGCCGAAGGCCACTGAGCGGTGGTTCGCCACATTATCCCAGAAGAACTCCGACGCCGTCTCCCAGTCGCGGTCATGCGTCACCTGCGTAATCTTTTCCACACCTGTGATCTTGGGGATCTGGGTATTGGCATGCAGGCCGGTCAGGATGTCTTTCCGGGCGATCATCGGGTTCAGGAAGGCCTTCTGGGTCAGCCGTTGGGCCGCAGCCAGGTATTTTTTATCGCCGGTCACCGAATATACATCCAGGAAGGCCTCGTTGAGTCCGCCGTGCTCTGTTTTCAGCACCTGCTCCATCTGCTCATCGTTAAGGTTAGAGAACAGGGCGATCATCCAGTCGGAGAGCCCGGTCAGGACTTTCAGTGCCTGCCGGTTATGCCCGAAATGGTAAGCATCATACAGGCCTGCAAAGAGCTTATGAATGTTGTAGAGGGGTACCCAGGTATTGTTCAGGCCAAAGGAGCTTCCGTCGATATCTCCCTTCCGGATCCTTTCCCAGAAGACTTTCCCCTGGGGGATCCCCCCTGCGTAGCCGTTCCCGTTTTTCTGCTGGCACAGGGCCAGTTGGTCTACCATATAGTCCAGCCGGGTTTTCAGCTCTTTTTCGCCCGTGGCGGCATACATCAGGGCCAGTGCCGAAAGATAATGCCCGCCGATGTGGCCGTCCAGGCCGCTGCTTTCCCAGTTGCCGTATCTTTCGGCCTTTACGGGTATTCCGGCATCGATCAGGTAGGGGGCCAGTAGCTTATCGGGATCCAGGGCCAGGATGTATCTTAGGTCTGTTTTTTGGGCATTTTCGAAAACACCCTTGCCCAGCCTGACATTTTCCAGGGGAAAGGTTTTCTGCTGCGCGAGGGTGGGGAGGCAGGAGAAAAGGATAAAGAAACTAACAAAAAGGCGGTGTCCGGGCCTCGACAAGCTCAGCCTGACAGAAACGTTACCCCTGTCACCCTGAGCCTGTCGAAGGGTCGAACCAGCTGTAATTTTCAGCCGGCTCCTTTTTTGGGTATCATGTTCCTCCCTGTTCATGAATTCTATTCTATTTCGTTTGGAACACCCCCACAAAGCCACCGTCAGGTTGCAGTGTAATGGTGTTTACAGGTATATATTCTTTTTTAACCGACTCATTCCGGGATACATCTTCAAAAATATAGCCTTTCCCCACAAAAGACAGATCCAATTTTACTTCACGAACCTGCTTTTCTCCGTTCATCCCCACCACATACCAGTGGTTACCTGATCGTCGGGCCAGCACTACGTATTTTCCGGGATAACCATCCAGAAAACGGGTCTCGTCCCAATGCACGGGCAGATTCCTAAGGTAGTTTTTTATGTCTTCATTCTGGCGGGCCATCCCAAAGGGAGATTCCGCCAGGTGCTGCATACCGGATAACATCATGACCGGCGACGCCAGCTCAAAGGTTTTCGTCGTGGCCCGGCGGATCCGCGGAATGCTGTCGAGCGTCATGGGGGTATAGTCCATGGGATCGAAAAGATTACGGGTAAATACCGCCGTGACCACGTGCGCGGCCTGCTCATTGGCAAAATCCTGGCCGAAGGTGACCATTTCCTGGCCTTTGATGGCCTCGGCAGTCATCAGGTGCGGGTAGGTCCGTTGCCAGCCCCGGGGAAGCGTAGCCCCGTGGAAGTTGATCAGGAGACCGATATCGGCCGTATCTTCCAGGATATCGATATAATACCGGATCATCGACTGCCCGTCGCCGCCAAAGAAATCGATCTTCACTCCGGCAATGCCCATACCCCTGATTTTTTGAAATTCCTTTCTCCTGCCTTCCCTGGTCAGCAGCATGTTTCTCGGATGATAGGGCGTGGTATTCCATGCTCCGGCCGAATTATACCACAGGATCAGCTTGACATTTTTAGACGCTGCATATGCTGCCAGCTCCCGGATTTTTTCGTAGCCGATACGGGTATCCCAATTGACGTCCACCAGGCAATATTCCCAGTTCATGTCCGCCGCAAAATCGATGTACATGCGGGTGGTATCATAGTTGATCGACTCATCTTTTAAGATGATCCAGCTCCAGGAGGCCAGACCCGGCCGGATCCAATCCGTATTTTTCAGAAAAATGGCTTTGGGCGCCACATCTGTGCCCAGCGTAGATTCCGAGACGGTCTTTAATGAACCCACGGTCACCACCCGCCACGGCGAGTACCAGAGCAGTTGAGACTCCGGGTTCAGCTCACCGCCGGTAAACACCTCGGGCTCCTGCGGAAACCCGATCCGGTATTCTCCGCCCGGTGATTCTGCCTGCAGGCGGGTACCGCAATAAGTACCGTCGAGACCCGCCTCGGTAATGGCCACATATACATTGTCAGCCGTTTTGAAAAGCGCCGGATAGACCCAGCCTGCCTTTATAGGTGAGGGTGTCCCAACTTTAATTTCTCTTTGGTATCCCTCCTCATAAGAGGGGTGGCAATGCTCCCAGCCCGTCTGCGCATCAGACATGGGCTGCAGCCAGCCGATGGTGTTTTCTTCAAAATTAAAAGACGTCAGTTCTTCCGTAATGTATTTCACGCCACGGGAGGTCTCCGGGAAGTAATAACGGAAAGCCAGCCCGTCATTGGAAAGCTGAAATATAACGTCGATCTTCTGGTTCTTCCCGTTCCGGAGGTGAAATACATATCGGTTTGCCTCGTATTTTATCCGGTGTTTTTTGGCGTTCAGGCTTTCGTATTCATCCGTCACTTTCTCCGGTTTACCGGCTTTGATAAGGTAAAGGTCTTTGGTGAAATCACCGTCTATCCGTATTACCCCCAGTTGAGAAGATTCCAAGACCGTTTTTCCATCATAGTTAACACTGTAGGAATAGGAACAGTTGGAGTTACTTTTGAGATATACTTTCAGCTTATGGTCCGGACTACTCATTTCCTGGGCAGACACCGATCCGGATAGTAAGAAAAGAAGGGCGACCAGCCGCTTAAAAAACTTCATTATTCTTTATATTGGTGTCAAAAAGACACATTTTTAAGGTTAAAAAAGAGCGAAGTCGTTTCGCTCTCTACAAAAATACTAGGAGCTCCCGTAAAAACAAAATAAATCCTATATAAAATTAAATGGTTTCAATTTTTATTAAAAAATTAGCTGCCCCAAACGGAGCAGCTAAATTGAATTACTATTTACCTTAAATAGAGAATTTTATCAGTTCCATCCGGCGTTCTGTTTCAGGTTGGTATTCGTCAACAGATGGGTTTCGGGGACGGGGTAAAAGTAGTTCCGGTTGGTAAAGGTCTTGGGAATGTTATCCAGCCAGGTGATCTCGCCCGAGGTGCCGTTGGTAAGGCGCTGGGTTTCCGTATTGACATTGATGTAGACCACACCACTCACCTGCGATGCAGGCGCGGTGGTGAAGAAATACACGTCATTTACCCCGTCATTGTTCAGATCGATCAGCGTATTGGCCTCCTTGATGTAGATCCCGTGCCAGGGCATGGTAAACAGCTCTCCTCTTCTCCATCGTACCACGTCATAGAACCGGAAACCTTCCATAGCCAGCTCGATTCCTCTCTCCCGTCTTACTTCCAGAATCACAGGACTGGAAATATCAGGGAAGTAGGTAGCCTGCAGGTATGGGTCTGCCTGGGTCGGAAGCGTCTGGAGCCCACCCGTGATGCCGGCCCGGCTCCGAAGTGCTCCCACTGTCAGCGCCCAGTCCTCGTTGGTCAGGGTTCCCAGTTCTGCTTTTGCCTCCGCGTAATTGAGCAGCACTTCTGCATAACGGAACAGCGACACGGCATTGGTATTATTGGTACCCCCATCAGCCGCGGCATCATCGATACTCCATTTAATTGGCTGGTAACCGGTATAAGTATAAGTAAATGCCGGCGGGGCCGCTACGCGGTTGGAGCCGCTCAAACGGGTATAGCCCGGGGTCCGGATGGTCTGCTGAAGCCTTTTGTCTCGGTTCTGGGTCTCTTCTGCGAAGGTTTTGGTGGCATAGCCCGCAGTATTGGTAAAAGGTGTGCCGTCGAGGTTCAGATAGGTATGAATAAACGGCCGGATAAAGCTGAACCGGGTTCCGGTAGTGGAGCTGGTATACCACCAGTTGGCGTCATGACGAACCGCCAGAGCGACGCTTGAAACCACCGCCAGCATGATCTCATTGGCATTGGGTGTGTCAGTAATAAACAGGTTTCTGTAGGCCAGGTCGGTGCCGCCGGTCGTATTCAGTCGGAACCGGCCGCCGTCTATGATGGCCCTGGCCGCCGACCGGGCGTGCTCCAGCCAGGCATTGGCCGTAGCGGTCAGCCCCTTGTCGGTATGGTATTTCCGGAAGGTACCTTCAAAAAGGGCCACCCGGGCTTTCAGGGCCAGCGCCACATCTTTGGTGATGAGGGTACGCGAAGCGTCAGACACCGTTGAGATGTTCGCGATGGCGTAATCGAGGTCTTCCAGCACCTTATCCATCACGAGAGTCCGGGAATCCTGACCTTCGTAAAGCTTGGGGTCGGACACGTCAAGCGGCTTGTCGATCCACGGAACATCGCCGTAACGCTTCACTTTCTCGAAATAAAACCATGCCCTGAAAAACCGTGCCAGCCCGGTGTAATGCCGGCGAACGGCTTCCGGGATCGCCGGGTTGTCGTTGTTTGCAATAAAATAATTGAAGTTTCTCAGGTGACCCCAGCCCCAGTTCCAGTCCGACCCTAAAGCCACGAGAGAGTAGCCCGAAGCAGAGGTATTGTCGTTGGCCCGGGAGTTATAAACGTCTCCCCTTAAGAAATCAGGTACGTTCCGCCGGGATGAGTAGTCGGAAATGGCATCGGCCGAATGCACATTATTTGCACTAGGCAGCCACTCATAAAACGAGTTGGCATACAACTGAAGACCGCTTTCCGTTCCGAAAATGATGTTTTTGTTCGCGGTGTGCTGGGGTACCTCTTCCAGGTCGCAGCCGGTGAAGGTCAGAAGCACCAATAAGGATAATATAATGCGTATTTTCATTTGATTCAGTGTTTAGAAAGTAACCGTAAGACCTATCGTTATCGATTTCAACATCGGGTAGTTATACCCGTCACCCGAATTGCTGTCAGTAAATAACTGATCGGAAGGGGCATTCGCATTTTCCACATCCACATTGTCGACCATCTTTAACAGGGGTGACCAGGTCAGGAGATTTTCGCCGGACAGGAAAATCCGGGCGCTTCTGACGGCCTTGGTCTTTTGCAACAGAGCTGAAGGAAGGTTATATCCCACCTGTACGTTTTTGAGCCGCAGGTAGGCCACGTTCATTACGTACTGGGTCTGCGGATACGTTAGCACAGCGCCGGAGCGGTTGGCCAAACGGGTTACAAACCGGGGGAAGAAGGCATCCGGATTTTCCGGCGTCCAGATCACGCCCTCTTTCATGTGCCATTGGGGGATATCACCGTAAGGCCGGTTATACAACCCCCAGAAGGTGTTCGACTCCGTGCTGGGGTACCAGTCCTGCTTGCCTACGCCCTGGAAGAATGCCGAGACAAAGAATCCGCCGTAGTCGGCCCCCAGGTTGATCCCATAGGTATACCGGGCGCGGTTGTTGCCAATGATGAAACGGTCACCGGGGTTGTCGACTGTATTGTCGCCCGGACTGATCACCCCGTCCCCGTTCAGATCCTTCAGCTTGATATCACCGGGCAGTATCTCACCCCGGGCAGTGGAGAGATACTGGCTCTGATTGGCGTGATTTTTAATATCTTCCGCATCCTTAAAGAAGCCGTCTGTCTGATAGCCCCACATTTCTCCCAGTACCTGCCCTACGTAATAATCGTTCAGGAACTTGTTGGGGTTATTGTAGCGCAGAATCTTCGATTTATTATCCGCGAGGTTAAACCCTAAACGATAACCCAGGGCCTTTTTACCCAGGTTGACTCGGCTGTTCCAGGATACTACAAGCTCCCAGCCTTTGGTTTCCATGTCAGCATAGTTACCCCGTGGCGAAGTAGCGCCGAAAGTGGCCGGCAATGTCATACCTATGGTATACATGTCGGTGGTTTTCCGGGTATAGGCGTCAAAGTTCAGATTCAACCGGTTAGCAAACATGGCCAGGTCAAGGCCCACGTTACTGGTAGTGGCGGTTTCCCAGGTAAGGCCGTCCGGCAATACGCTGGGCCGGCTGGTGCGCTGGGGACGGATACCGTTAAGGATACGTCCCGACTGGGAAATGTCAAAAGTCTGCTGAAATGCGTAGGAGCCGATGCTACCGTTACCCAACGATCCGTAAGACCACCGCACCTTGAAGTCAGACACGGTCTTGGGCGAGATCTTCCAGAAAGGCTCACCCGAGATCCGCCAGCCTACAGACACCGAAGGGAAGAAGGCATAACGCTCATTATCGGGGAACTTGGACGAACCGTCATAGCGCCCGTTAAACTCAAACAGGTAGCGGTCACCGAAAATGTAGTTGATCCGGGAGAATCCGCCAAGAATATTCCAGGCCTCATAGTTACCGGAGGTAGTGATCGACTGCCCCAGGGCCAGGTTGATGTTGGTGGCATCGTCGAAAACCAGCCCGTTACGCTGCACTTCCAGTCGGTCATATACCGAACGCTCGTAGTTCGTTCCTACCATTACCTTGAAGTAATGCTTACCGAGGGTTCTTTCGTATTCTGTCCACAGGTTAGTGGCAATGTAGTTGGTCCGGTTATGGTATTCCCGGATGTCGTCAGTGGTTTGGCCCACGTATTCGATCACTCCGGGGCGCCGGCTGAAAGGCACCCGTACCCGGCGGCGGGTCTCATCATTGTAGGTGTTCTGGAAGGTGGCGTTACCCATTACGCGCAGGGTATTATTCAAAAAGCGTGACTCCAAAGAAGTCATGTTCCGGATGATGGCCCGCTCGGTATCTATCCCATTCTTGCCGTAGTAAAAATCTCCTACGGTATAGGCTCCTGAAAAAGTGATGGTGCCGTCGGGGTTGAGCATGGGGGCCAGCACGTGCCCTTCATCGGCGATGTTCCGCCAGATACCGCCCCCTTCACCCACGTTCAGAGGATTATGGTATTTCCGGTTAGAGAAGTCGAAATTATTGCTGACCTCAAGCCACCGGAATAGCTGCATGCTTCCTTTTGCCCGGATGTTGTACACGCTGAAGTCGTCTGAGTTATAGCGGAATAACCCTTCCTGACCGTTGTACCGGCCGGTGATCATAAAGCTGGATTTGTCGGTACTGCGCGACAGCGTAAGGTTGTGCTCCATGGCGCTCAGGTTGTCTTTATAGAGCAGGTCGTACCAGTCGGTACTTTCGTAATACACATAGGCGCCGTTAGACCCCACCTCGGTTTTGGGCAGGCTGGGATCTTTTGATCTCCGCTCCAGCTCGGCCAGGTATTCCTGCGAAAAGGGAAGGGTTTTATTCACGGCCTGAGGGTAGGTGCCCTCCCAGGCGTAGAAGGAGTCATTGAACATCTTGGCCCATTGGTAGCCGTCGGTCACAAAGTTAGGCAGCACGGTGGGCTTCTTCGTGCTGTAGTTCATATTGTAGGTCACGGAGAAATTGTCTTTCACGGGCTTTTTGGTAGTGATTAACACCACTCCGAAGGCCGCCCGGGCACCGTATATGGCCGCAGAGGCCGCATCTTTCAGGATGGTCACCTGTTCCACATCGCCGGGATTGATCATCGAGGGGTCCCCTTCCACACCATCGATCAGAATAAGCGCATTACCGCCCTGGCCTATGGAGGTGGCTCCGCGGACATTGATGCTTGGAGACGCGTTGGGCTTACCATCCAGCATACGGATGTTTACATTAGGCAATACCCCCTGTAAACCCTGGGTGAGGTTGGGGACGGGCCGGTTTTCCAACGCTTCTGACCCCACTGATCCTACCGCTCCTGTCAGGTTGGCTTTCTTCTGGGTGCCGTAACCCACTACCACCACTTCTTCCAGTTTCTGCTCGTCTAATTTCAGCATGACATCAACACGGGTGCGGTTACCCACAGTCTGCTCCTGGCTCTGATAGCCCACAATGGTAAACGTCAGCACGGCTTTTTCGTCGGGAACCTGCAGGCTGTAGTCGCCGTCGGCATTGGTCACCACGCCGCGGTTCGTGCCTTTAATGACCACGCTCACGCCGGCAACACCCTCGCCCTTTTCGTCGGTCACCTTACCCCGTACGGTTATCTCCAGGGGAGCGATGGCCACCACCCGGTCCATCAGGATGCTGCTTATTTTGTTATTCTCCATCGCGGGTTTCCGGATATCCGGTGCCGGAGGCTCCAGGGGCTGGTAAACCATCGGAGATGTTTTCACCGGCTTGGGTTTAGCCGCTTCGTTATTGCGGATGACAATGATCTTGTCGAGTATCTCGTAAGTTAAGGGCTGGTTTTGCAGCACCCTGTCCATGAGCTGATGGATGGTCCCTTCCCGGAATTCCACGCTCACATTTTCGGCGTTTCTTATCAGCCGGTTATCATAAAAGAAAGTATAGCTGCTTTGCTTCTCAATAGACCTGAACACAGACGTAAGCGGCGCATCCTTTACCGAAAGGAAGATCTTCTGCGAAAATACCGCAGCGGATACATGCATGCACCCCAATACTAAAAAAACGGCGGTCAGATTCATAAGAAACAGCATTTTGAGAGAAGCCCTGAGAAGCACCTCTTTCTTGCGTAAAGAAAATTCCATAGTTTTGTAAGGTTTTGGTTATTACTTGTTTTACAATGACATCCCGCATCACTGATGCGGAAAACAGGTTGACCCGAACTTATAGCCGTTTCAGGTCGCATCTGAAACGGTTTTTTTTTCAGGGCCTTTTATTTTCGATGGCGCAGGATCCGACTACTTACTGTGCGGTTCCCTTTCTTTGAATGTAAATATTCTCTATCTCATAGGCCTGGTTGTTTAATGTTTTATTCGCTAACAATTATTTTCTTTCCTTCCACCCGGAACCGGACCCCGCCGGCTTCCAATATCCTCAACACACCGGAAAGCCGGGTGTTTCGGGAGATCTGGCCCACAAATTCATAGTCTGCTGTATTTCCTTCATAGATCACCTCCATGTCGTACCAGCGTGAAAGCTGGCGCATCAGCTCTTTTAATCCTACGCCATCAAAGCTGAAGTAGCCCTCTTTCCAGGCCACCACATGGCCGGTGTTGACTTTGCTTACCTTTAAGGTCTGCCCCACAGACACCCGGGCCTGCTGCCCGGGTTGAAGTACAATTCCTTTTTTATGGGTACGGACCTGAATGCTGCCTTCCAGCAGAGTGGTCCGGATCTCGCCTTCATCCGAATAGCTGTTAATGTTAAACCGCGTGCCCAGCACCTCTACTTCCTGGTTCCCCGATACCACTTTAAACGGTATCCTCCGGGTACCCGTTGTGGCCTGGGCTACTTCAAAGTAGACTTCCCCTACCACTTCCACCACACGCTCACGGGTATCGAATTCCGCAGGAAACCGTATAGAAGAGGCCGCATTCAACCACACCTGAGTACCGTCAGACAGCTTTACGTGGTATTGTCCCGCCTTAGGGGTTTCAATCGTATTGTAATACGACAAGGGTGCCTCCACAGCCGACTGCTGCCCGGTATTGTAGACCAGCTCGCCTTCACCCGTTTTCACGATAGAGGTATTGCCTTCCTGCGCAAGTTTCCCGCTGCGCGCCTCATCCAGCAGGATGTCTTTGCCGTTGGCCAGTGTCAGGCGGGCCCGGTTATCTCCGGGAAGTGCATCATTGGTTATGGCGGGGATCTCCGTCACAGGAGCGGGTTTTGTAAAATAGTAGAACCCCACAGACGATATGATCAGCACAGTAGCGGCGACCGACACCCATTTCCACACTGTCCGGCGCGTTTCCCCGAGTATAGGTATTTCAAGTTTATCCAGATGTACCCCGATCTCCTCCCTGTCGGCATCCAGCCCTTTGGAACGGGCCTCCCTGATATACCAACTTTCCAATATGACCCGCTCTTCATCCGTAAGAGTTCCTTCCCGGTGTTTTCTTAACAGGTCTCTCGCCTGAGATCTGTGCATAATGATCTGTTTTTCTTCTAAGACGGTTTAGAAGACCGGTGGTAGTAGATTAGTGCAAAAAAATATTTGATTTTTTATAGTCCGGATACAGAAACCCTCAGTTAAACAGCACTATAAGCACCGCAAAGGCCACATCAATTTTTTTCCGGAGGATAATTAGGGCGTTACTAATCTGCTTTTTGACGGTTTTGTCAGAAATGTTCATTTCCTTAGCGATTTCTTTGTAGGAAAGGTTATTGATGCGGCTCATTTCAAATATCTGTCGCATTCTGGCAGGCAGTAGCGACACTTCTTTTTCGATCAGCCGGTTCAGCTCATTTTCCCGGAGCTGATGGTCGGTGATATATTCGCCTTCTTCAATAAACCCTGCAAGAGAATCTATATATCGGTCGCGGGTCTTGTCTCTGGCCATCTGATCCAGTATCCGGTTTTTGACCGCCGCATAGAGATACGAAGACAGCGAGCCTGTCAGTACGATCTCACTTCTCCGGCTCCACAATACGGTAAACAGGTCCTGGATGATGTCCTGGGCCTCTTCGGCATTTTCAAGCATCCGGTAGGCATGGACAAAAAGCACCCCTTTATACCGGTTGTAAATCTCGGTAAAAGCCTGCTCATCATGCTGACGAACAAGATCCATCAATCGCTTATTACTTTGACCCGAATACCTGTCCATAGTACAATATTCCCGCATCCACTTCTGAAATAATACAGGAAAAATCTAGTTTTGCATAAAATAAATACATTTTTAAGACTAATGCCCGAAAATCGGGAAAAAGATTTTTACGCTATCGCATTTTCTTCCCTTAATTCCGATATTTACACTCTAAAAAAACCTTCATGTTCCGATTATTCTCTCCTGTTCTGATCCTCCTCCTGTTTCAACTGAAGATCTCTACTGCTCAGAAAATACGTATTTCCGAAGCAGGCGACGCCTGGGCCGAAAACTCCGTTAACACCGTCATCTTCCGGAAAAATCCGTTGGTGACCTTTGAGGGAGTGCAGTTTATTTCTTTTTACGATGCCGGCGGGAAGGTGATCCTGGGAAAACGAAATCACGGGGAAGAATGCTGGGAGCTTAAGGACACCGGATTTACCGGCAATGCCCGGGATGCCCACTGTTCCATCAGCATCATGGCAGACGGCCAGGGCTACCTCCACCTCTCGTGGGGCCATCACGGCCACCCGCTCCGGTATGCCCGGAGCAAAGCTCCTTTTTCACTGGAATTTTCCCCCGAAATACCGATGACGGGCCTGAACGAAAAAAACGTGACCTATCCTGAGTTTTTTAAGATGGCCGGCGGAGAGCTCCTGTTTATGTACCGCGACGGTGCCTCGGGCAGAGGGAACCTGGTCATCAATAAATACGATCCGGCCGCACAAACGTGGTCACAGCTTCACAGCAACCTGATCGATGGTGAAAGGCAACGAAACGCCTACTGGCAGAGCTTTACCGACAGCCGAGGGGTCATTCATATTTCATGGGTCTGGCGCGAAACACCCGATGTGGCCACCAATCACGATATGTGCTACGCGCGCTCCACAGACGGCGGGAAGACCTGGGAGAAGTCGACCGGGGAAAAGTATGCCCTGCCCATCAATGCCGCTACGGCGGAATATATTTACCCCATCCCGCAGCGGAGCGAGCTCATCAACCAGACCTCTATGTTTGCCGATGATCAGGGGCGGCCTTTTATAGCCACTTACTGGCGCGATCCGGACTCGGATGTGCCGCAATACCGCCTGATCTATAATCTCGACGGCACCTGGAAGGCGCAGAACCTGAGTTTTCGTAAAACGCCGTTCAGCCTGAGCGGTGTGGGCACCAAACGCATCCCGGTTTCCCGGCCGCAGGTCATCGGCGCATGGAAAAACGGTGCCGTACTTATTTTCAGGGATGAAGAAAGAGGAAGCAGGGTTTCTCTGGCCATCAACAAAAACCTCCGGCGCAATAAATGGAAAATAAAGGACCTGCTTCCGGACAACGTTGGCTCCTGGGAGCCGGGCTTTGATACCGAGCTCTGGAAAGACCGGAAAATACTGAGCATCTATGTGCAACGCTCCGAGCAGGCCGACCTGGAAGGGCGGACGGAGACGCCGGCACAAAGGGTGAAGGTGGTGGACGTGAGGTTTTAATGGTGAATTGTGAATGCTGAATTGTTAATTGTGAATGCTGAATTGTTAATTGTTAATGCTTAATTGTTAATGGTGGGTTTGCAAATATCCATTCAGCATTAACAATTAAGCATTAACAATTAAAAAACATAGCAATCGCTTTTAGCATAACGTTTCCTTACTGCCCCGAGTTCTGCACATCATCATTCCTAATGCTCCGCGTAGCTTTCCGGATCGGCTCTTTCAGCTTACCGAATTTGTAGTTGAGGCTGAACTGGAAGGATCTGAAATAATCGCGCCGCTCATAGTACTGCAGAAAATCCGGCCCGAAGCTGTTTCGGATGGCCTTCCGGTATTTGGTAAACGGATTGTTGAGCGAAGCGGAAAACGAAAGCTTGTCTTTGATCACATCTTTACTTACACTCAGGGAAGAAAACAGCATCAGGTTGGTGCGATCCTGTATATTCATGCCCGGACCGTTAAGGTTTATATTGGCATTCACCCGCCAGTTCTTTTCCAGGCGGTATCCCGACGAAACGTTTACGCCGTACATCAGTCCCTGGTTTTTGACCATTTCATTGTTGATCAGTCCTTCAGTCATACCATACGCCAGCCGGCCGTTTACGCTCAGGTTCCATTTTTTAGAGATGGGGTGATTGACGTTAATATTGGCCGTAGGGAGCAGCCTCGCCCTTCCCACATTACCAAAAGAAGATCTTGAAATGCCGGTTTCCGGATCGTACACTACCACCGGGAAGATCATGTCTTTTATAAAAACGTGCCCCACGGCCACGTTAACCGAAGTCTTTTTTGACCAACTGTAGTTAACATTAATATCATTCAGTACCGCGGGCCGGAGGTCGGGGTTTCCGGCCCTTTCAAAATTCGGGTTGGTACGGTCCACAAAAGGATTCAGCTGGTAAATGCCCGGCCGCTGTATGCGTTGGGTATAACCCAGGCTCAGGTTCCCTTTCCCCAGCTTATGCCCCAGCGCTACGGTTGGAATCACATTAAAGTAATTTTGGCTGACCTGGGAGTTTGTGGAGATAAAGTCCGCATCCAGCAGGGTATGTTCCACCCGGAAGCCGCCCCGTATATCCCAGCTTTTATGTTTGTAGCGGTAGGTATTGTAGACCCCGTAGATATTTTGTGTATTGGCATAATTATTACTAAGCGAATCTGCTTCCCGGTACTCTCCGGAATCCGGCAGCCGGTTAAAGTAGCCGAAATCACTCTCATTTTTCCGGAATATGGCCTTAATCCCGGCTTCCACGGTCAGTTTTCTTGACGGATAAACGAAATCCGTCTGCAGGGTCTGTTCCGAGAAGCGCTGGTTATTCTGTTGCCGGTAATCGGGCAGTTCATACTGAATGCGATCAGAAATAGCAATGGTGTTTTGCTGCAGGTTTTCAAAGCCATAATACCTGTAGGAAAACGTTAGCAGGCGATTTTTGTCTGCTTTGAAGCCCCGCTGGTAATTAAGGGCCACGTCGGTGCCGTTTCCATGCCCCCGCCCCGTGTTGAGCAGGCGGTATTGCTCGTCTATGCCGTTGCCGGTTTCCAGTAAGGAGCTTTGTCGTCCCAGGCCATCGTTCCGGTTACCGTTAATGTTCAGCTGCCCTGAGATCAGGTTCAGGCTGTCGATATCGTAGCTGACCTCCAGCCCCAGATAGCCGTTCAGGTTCTCTGAGCTGTTAGACCCGCGCTGGTCTGTCATGCTTGAAAACTCCCTGAATGTAGAGCGGGTATTGATAAAAGAAACCTCCGGAACATTGTATTGGCTGGCCCCGCCAAAAGCCGATAAGCCCCATTTGCCTAAGCGTGCCGAAAGCGAGCCTCCCACACCGGGTCCGCCCACCGGAAAACGCCAGTTGGTATTCAGGTTCCCGGTATAGCCGTTGTCGACCCGTTTGTTGGTGATGATGTTGATAATGCCTGACAGCCCTTCAGCATCGTATTTTGAAGGGGGTGTGGTAATAACCTCAATGCGCTGTATAGAAGACGCCGGCATACTTCTCAGCACGTCTTTGTAGTTTCTTTCCATCATGGCCGAAGGCTTGCCGTTAATAAATATCCTGAAATCCGCATTTCCTTTCAACGAAATATTGTCATCGGCATCCAGCGACAGGTAGGGTACTTTTCGCATCATTTCGAGTACGCTGAAGACCCTGCTTTCGGGGTCCGCCTGCGTGTCGTAGAGGATTCTGTCGGCCTCCTGCTGTACGATGGGTTTGGCGGCGGTGACCTTTACCTCCCGGAGACCGGCGGTGTTTTGCCCTACAGCTATTTTTCCCAGATCAACGGAGCTCTCACTAATCTCCACCGGAAGCGTGAGGCTGCTGTACCCCACTGCCGTAACCTGTACTTCATACCGCGAAGGGTTCAGGCCGGCAAATAAAAACGATCCGTTGGTTTTGGTATAATCCCCTTTCAGGGCCTTTTGATCTTTCAGCAGGGTGACAGTGATAAATTCCAGCGGCTTCCCCGAGGCAGAATCAGTGACTATGCCCCGGAGCTGATGTTCTTTTTGTTGCGCCATAGCCGTGCTGAACAGTGCGCACAGCAATAGCAGGCTTTTAAATAATAGCTTTTTCATTTTGTTAAGTTATAAGTAATAGCTTCCCTGATCGGGCGTTGCAAAGATAAGCAAGGTACTTTGTATTGCAAGGTAATATGCGAAATAATTTTTCTCGAAGTACTATATGCCTAAAAGTTACTGTGATTTAAAGGGCGGTCCTGACGGGGCAAAATCAGTCAACATCTTTCCTGCTGTCAGAATCCGAATCCATTCTTCTCTCGATGAAAAAGTTAATGATCAGGCTTGCTCCACCAAACAGCAAAATCATGGAAAAGAAAATAGGCCCATCATTAAGGTTATAAAAATTCTGAACAAGGGTCATTGCCGCTATTATTCCCAACGCTACCCCAATGGCCAGCATACCCAGCTTAAGGGTAGGTGCTATCCTCTTTTTGTTTGAAGTGAACAGAGAGCCGTCTACACCCTTATCAATCATAGACATCCGTTCTTTATGACGTGTTGTAAAATATACATACACTAAAATGACGATACCGATAATTCCGGTAATAAAAATGAATACTGGCGAATGCATAGTTTTAATTGTTTTGTTAATTGCCCATAAGACAGCAAAAGGTTTTCAGAGGTTACAGGGATAGCAAAGAATTTATACCGGTGTGGATGATCCGGAAAAAATCCGGTCTTTTTTGTAACTTATTCTTCCGAAGTCCTGTCTTATGCCTGACCGGCCCATCCGATGAAAGAAACCGAAGATCTGATATACATAGAGCGGATAAAAAGAGGTGACTCTGCTTCCTATACTTTCCTTGTAGACAAATACAGGGATATGGCCTATACCATAGCACGCAGGGTTACCCGTAATGCCGGAGACGCCGAGGATGCCGCCCAGGAAGGCTTTGTACGGGCTTACCAGCAGCTTCACCGCTTCGAGGGGAAATCGAAATTCTCCACCTGGCTATATACCATCATGTACAGGGCAGCCGTGGATAAAAGCCACAAAAACAGGTTAAGGCTGTTCGCTATGGATGACAAAACGGAGAATATATCAGCTGAGCCGCGGGAAAGCCTGGAAACAGAAGAGCAGGCCGCCATCGTACGAAAGGCCATAGATCGGCTTCCTGTCACGGAGAGCCTGCTGGTTACCTTATTTTACCTCGATGACCGCCCTGTAAAAGAGATTGCCGAAATCACCGGCATGACAGAGGTCAATATTAAAGTGAAATTGTTCCGGTCCCGGAAAATATTACAGGAACAACTGAAGTTTTTATTGTAGTGAAAAAAGAACAAAAACTGGAACAGCTGATCCGGATATCAGAACCGGATAAGGCCACGGCAGATTTTACAGCCGGGGTCATGAAGCAGGTACGTGCAGAAACCGAAAAGGAGGCGGTACTGGAAAACCTGTTGCGGCTTCAGCAGGCCGACACCGCTCCGGAGGGTCTTACCGCTGATGTCATGAGCCGGCTCACCGTTCGGCCAAAACCTGCCCCCATTATCAGCGGCCGGGGCTGGGCGGGTATCGCAGCGTGTTTTGCCCTTGTGATCTGGTGGGTAACCGGAACCGCTGAAGCGCAGAATACGGCCAACCCTGCTACCCTGACCACAATGGCTGAGAAATTAAATACCATTCCTCTGATTTATCCGCTCACGGCTTTCGCAGTGGGCGTACTTGTTCTTCTTGATCATATTCTGAGAAACAGGAAAACACCGTACTAATACATAAACCCGAAAAGCCAGACAGGGATTGTGGCTCCGAAATTGCTTTTCGTAAAAAGCAAGCTTGCATTATTTTGTTAAATATAGAAAGCAATTTTTATTATTTTGAGGTGTACTGAGATTATATTCTGATTTGATTCACTTTATACTGCCAGGCTGTAACTATATTGGGGACTTCCCCGGAGTTACTTCTCCATGCCGGACGTACTAAAACAAAGTCCGTAAAAACTGAAAGCAAGATACCTTTGTTTTGTTACATGATTTCTTAAAAATTACCCTTGTTTTGTTACAAAAAATATATATTTTTGCCCTTGTTTTGTTACAAAACTATATTGATTGAGCTTTAAAAGACACATATATAATGATTTAGAAAAGTGGAAGCAAAGCCCCACCCGCAAACCGCTGATATTAAGAGGCGCAAGGCAGGTGGGCAAAACCACTTTGGTCAGGGAATTTGCCAAAAGCTATCCGCACAGCATCACCCTCAACCTGGAGCGTCCTGCCGATATTCGGTATTTCAAACAGTTTACGGATACCAAAACTATTGTAAACGCCTTGTTTGCCGCCCACAGCATTGCTTCGGCCCAAATAAAAAATACGCTGCTGTTCATTGATGAAATACAGGAATCGCCCGAAGCAATAGCGCTGCTGCGCTACTTTTATGAAGACATTCCCGAACTGCACGTTATCGCTGCCGGTTCGCTGCTGGAGCACGTAATGCAGGAGGTAAAGAGTTTTCCTGTGGGGCGTGTGGAATATCTGTTCCTCCACCCGTTAAATTTTCAGGAATACCTGCAAGCCCAAAACCATACGGGAGCTTTGGAAGAACTCGGCAAAATACCGGCTGAACCTTATGCCCACCCACTGCTTTTGGAGCAATTTCACCAGTACGCCATTATCGGGGGAATGCCCGAAATAGTTGCCGCTTATATAAAAACCGGAAGCCTGTCAGACCTTGCCCGTATTTACGGGAGTATCTGGAATACTTACAAAAACGATGTAGAAAAATATGCCTCAAACGCTACGGAAGCCCGTGTAATACGACACATTATGGACACGGCATATCTGTATTTAGACCAACGTGTCAAATTTCAGAATTTCGGGAACTCCAATTACCGCTCCCGGGAAGTGGGCGAAGCGATGCGAAACCTGAATGATGCACAGGTTATCCAACTGATTTATCCTACCACGCAAACCGAACCACCCATACGTCCGGACATCAAAAAATCGCCCCGTATGCAGTTTTTAGACACCGGCCTTCTCAACTACGATCTAAAAATTCAGGCAGAACTGCTGGCATACAGCGATTTAAACACGGCCCTCAAAGGAGCTTTAGTACCTCATTTGGTGATGCAGGAAATCATTTCGCTGAATACGTTCAGTTATAACAAGCCCAACTTTTGGGTACGTGAGAAAACACAGGCATCGTCAGAAGTGGATTTGGTAATGGCGTATAAAGACAAGATAATTCCCGTTGAAATAAAATCGGGAGCAACAGGAACGTTGCGGTCGTTGCATCAGTTTATGGACCAATGCCCGCACATATATGCCGTGCGTTTGTATGCCGGAAATTTCAGCATTGAGCAGCACCACACACCAGTCAAAAACAAAGCCTATAAGCTGATGAATTTACCTTATTATCTTGCCGCTAAACTGCCGGAATATATCGCTCACTTTGTGGAAGAGTAAAAATATTCCCTGATCTCACCGAATACAGGCGTTTTACTTCTTTCCTGCACTTACTGATTATATCGTTACTTCACAAACTCCTTATCCAAAGCCGTCCCTTTCACCTTAAGCCGGTAGGGCCACTGCGCATTTTCTTCTTCCTTGCGTGATACGGTCACATGCCCGGCCGGGGCTCCGCTAACCACCAGCCAGAGATATTGGGTATCTGCCGGAACTTTGAAGGCTGCTTTTCCGGGCTTGCCCTGCATATCGCCGTACACCCGGCTGCCGTCTTTTTTGACGGCCACGAGTCCGAAACGCCAGCCGGCTGTCTCCGTACGAACCGCCCGGTAGCCTTCTGCTCCGGCGAGCCCTTCCAGCGTTACCTCTACTTTCTTCCCGGCTTTGGGCACTTCCAGGCGGATACCGTTATAACCGTAATCCTGAGGGCAGTTCTCTTCGGCAATGCGGTACCAGCCGCCGCTTTCCGCTACCAGCTTGCTTTTGTGCATGTTCGCATACTGTGCGGCCACGTGCTCCACCCGCGGAAGATCCCAGGTCATAAACCGCCGGGCGGCATCAAAGATTTCATCATTAAATTTTTCCTGTGATATGCCCGTGATCCGCTTATAGGTCATGACCGGGTCTTCGCCCTGCTCAGGACTCCGGAGGAGTTTTCCGAAGAAATCCTTTCCGTGCTTTTCTGACCAGTATTCAATCACATACGGTGAATGATACATATTGGTTCCGTGGAGGAAAGCAAAGTGGGTTTTCTGAAGATAGCTTACCAGGTGGTAGTTTTCGAAGGTCATCCACTCGGGATACACCTGCCAGAGCATATACTGGGCCGACATCTCCATGATAGAGCTGCGGAAGCCCCGGCCACTGTCTTTGCCGGCCAGGTACTGAAACGAGTGGCCCAGCTCATGGGCCAATGCGCCATAGGGGGCTTTGCTCATGCGCACGGCGGGGGTCCACAGGCAGCCCACCTCTTCAGCACCGCCTCCGAAGGCCGTATTTTCATCGCCGCCGATCACAAAGAGCAGTATCTTGTATTTATCACTGAGTGATTTCCCCTTTTCCACAAGTTTCAGGGTGTTTACGTAGTATTCATAAAAACGCTCGAGCTCTTTTGAGGCCTCGCTGACATCAAAGCGTTTCTTTTCATCGGGGTTCTTCATCGGATCGGCACCAAACTCCTTCGACCAGAAGATTACGATGTTTTCTGATTCCAGCTTCCGGTGATGGCTGAATTCACTTTCTGCATTATTGAAATCATTGCCTTCCGGCACCCGCCAGACTTTGGCAGGAATAAGCACTTCTTTCGGAGCACCTGCCTGAAAAGCAAATGCTGAAAATGCGGCAAAGACGGCACAGAAGAATGTGAGCACGGAAAGTGATGACTGAAAGTTTGTCATGATGGTTCTGTTTGATTCCTGATAAACAAATTAAATCCGAAAAACAGAGAAATCCTGCCCTTAACGCCCAATCGGTCAAAAAACAAAAAGAGGTAGTTAAGATCATCTCAACAATCCCAATAAAAGTCCTGTTCTCAAACGAGCCCCGAGAAAGGATCAGTCAAACACCCCTAAGTCCCACTTATCCATCCATTCGATCACCGGCTGGCCGTTTACCACTTTCACCGGCAGCCAGATGTAGCGGCCGTCGATGTGGTTTTTGGGCCTCCAGCGGTCGGCCATGAAGATGAAGGCATTCTTCTTGCCGGCCACGGGCAGGATATAGGTGCTTTGGGAGTGAAAGGTGAGTTCCGCCCCTTCACCGATACACGGGTTTTTGAGCTGTTCCCAGGGGCCTAAGACCGATCTTGAACGGAAGGACCGGGCCGCATTGGGATCCCAGCCCGTGCAGCCGGAGGTAATCAGGTAGTACCAGCCGTCTTGTTTGAAAATGGCGGGAGCCTCGTTATGCCCCGCCGGAGCCAGGGTCACGTATTTTCCGGTGAAACCCTGGTAGTCGTCACTGAGCTCGGCGATGTTCAGCGTCAGGTTTTCTTCGGCAGAATAGATATGGTAGGC
>CAZLXI010000016.1:14776-60593 GCA_964563435.1 uncultured Lacihabitans sp. | reverse complement strand
TGAGCTCGGCGATGTTCAGCGTCAGGTTTTCTTCGGCAGAATAGATATGGTAGGCGGTGCCGTCATCGTCGACGTAGAGAGTCATATCTCGGGCCATCTGGCCGCCTTCAAAATCCCGGCGTACAAAGAGGCCTTCTCTGACGGCTTTGTACCAGTCGGGGGTCCACCACTTGACGGAGTCGGCTCCGGGTACAGGCTTCTTCCATTCTTCCTGGAAGTTTTGGGGCCAGATACCGGCATTGGGCCGCAATGACCTCTTGTATTCGAAGGGACCCGTGGGGCTGTCACTCACAGCCAGGCCTGTTCTGGCGGCAGAGTAGCCCTTCCCCTTCAGTTCCAGGTGGAACCACATCACATATTTCTTTGTCTTCTCGTTGTAGATCACCTTCGGGCGCTCAATCACGCTCCCTTTTGTGATCTCCGAAGCGGGATCTTCACTCACCCGTAGAGCCACTCCTTCGTTTTTCCAGTTGTACAGATCTTTTGAGGAGTATACGCTCACGCCTACTTCGGCTCGCGAATGCGTGCCTTTGATCTCGCCGTACCAGTAGTAGGTTCCGTTCTGATAGAGGATGCCGCCGCCGTGGGCATTGATGTGCTCTCCTTTATGGTCAGGCCAGATTTCACCGGGGGTGAACTGGGCAAGGGCGGCCTGCGACCAGAGGGTTACGAGAAAGAAAATGAATTTTTTCATATTATTTATTGCTATTTTTGAGAGTGTCCGGGCTTCGACAGGCTCAGCCTGACAGGACCGGGTCGCGCCGTGCAGGCTGGGTCGCGTAGACCGGGTGGTGTTGACCGGGTCAACATGGCCCGGTTGCTAACTGCTTATAACCTAACTCTTGTCACCCTGCGCGGCCCGGCCTGCGCGGCGTGACCTGTTGAAGGGAAAACACTTTCATAGATCCGCGTACTATTTGATCCCTACTTTATAATCGTTTTTCACATCCTCGCCTTCCCATACTTTTTGCTGGGTCCATTTTTCAGCCGGTGCCGACCAGAAAGGGTCGGTTTCGGGGAGCCCGAGAGGTAAGAACGCCGCTGTAGCCAGGTAAGGACTTCCCTGGTTATTATAAGCATCGGCAATATTGGGTTGCGAGCCGTACAGGCCGAGGGTCAGCCAGCCGTCTTTGTAGGTGCTCGGGCTTTCCAGTGTCTTTTTCAGCATGGCCGTCAGTGCTCCCCGTACCTGAGCGGGCTTCAGCTCAGCCGGCAGAGCCTTGCGCCAGGCCATATCGGCCAGGTGATGGAATGCCGCCCCGCGGTAAATAAGCGACCGCCCCGTAGGCGGAAACGAGCCATCCGCCGCGATCAGCCTTTCCTGGATGACGGCGAATCTTTCGTTTCGCAGCTTTATTTTGTCTGCCATGTTCCTGTAAGCAGCGGTCTTTTTCGAGATCTCACTGACCACTGTGGCCAGGTAGGGGTGAATAACGTAGCTGTTATAGTAATCAAAAGCGTAGGAGTCGCCGTCTTTATACATGCCGTCGCCCACGTACCACTGCTCGTGCTGCATGAGGGCGTAGTCGATGCGCATGGGGTCATATTCATACCCGAAGCGGGCAAAGAAGACCTCGTTCATGGCCGAAAACAGCAGCCAGTTGCTGAAGCCGGGCCGGAACTGCCGGGTGGTACGGATGGCCGCGGCCATCTTTTCTTTGTCAGCAGCGGGAAGGTTCTCCCAAAGCCAGGGCGCCCGCACAAAGGCCAGGGCCAGGAAGGAGGCGTCTACCAGCTGCTGCCCGGCAATATTGTAGGGCATATAGTCGCGTTTGGCGGAGTCGAGCGAGTTAGAGATGCCTTTCAGCACCCATTGCCTGTACTGATTGCGTAAGGTCACCTCCCGGTCACTGCCGCCTTCCAGTGCAAGCCAGGGGGCAATACCGCTCAGCACCCGGCCCAGAACTTCCACATATTGCACCTTAATGCGGCTATCTTTATTATCGGTACGAATGGAAACCGTATGCGGCATCACGATCCGCAGACTATCCTGCGCCAGGCTATAAAGCACCGGCCGCACCATTTTATCCATTTCAGCCAGCCAATATTCCCGGTCGGTAAGGACCCGTACAGGCTCCGGTACTGCTTTCTTTTTCTGGGCGAAGACCTGCTCTCCCCCGAGAAGGAGGAGCAGTATTCCTGAGATAAGGTATTTTTTCATAATATAGAGACCCACAGTTCATTACGGGTTTTATACCTGCGGTAATTTGTATCCGTTATGGTATTCCGGGACGAGATAGCGATTGGCTTCCCTGTCGGTAAATTTTCGTTCGGTTTTATCCCAATACAGTTTTTTGCCTGTTCTGTATGCCACGTTCCCCATCTGTGAAAAGATGGCAATATGTGCCCCGGCTTCTATGGGCGCATGGAGTAAAGACCGGTCTTTCCGCCGAATGGCTTGCACAAAGTTGGCCATGTGCTTATCCAGGCCATTGTCTTGCTCTTTCTGAAGCGGAACAGCTTCCATCCGCTCCCCTTCCGGAATCACCTCCCAGCCTCTTCTGTTCAACACCAGTGTTCCGTTGTTTCCTATAAAAGCCACCCCGTGGTTCCGGCCGTAAGGGCCTAAGTCTATCCCTGTTCCATGCTCCCACTGGATATTAAAATCATCGAATTCAAACACGGTGGTCAGGGTGTCAGGTGTCTCCGCAGCATCATCGGGATAGGCGAATTTACCGCCTGCCGCCATCACCGACCGCGGATCAGAGACTTTCATGCCTAACAAAGCATAGTCCAGCATATGCACCCCCCAGTCGGTCATCAGCCCGCCTGCGTAGTCCCAGAACCAGCGGAACTCAAAATGGAACCGGTTCGGGTTGAACGGCCGCTTCTTTGCCGGACCTAACCAACGATCGTAGTGGACCCCTGCCGGCACCGGTTCATCCGGTTTTACCGGGATACTTTTCATCCAGCCCTGGTACGCCCAGGCCTTCACCAACCTTATCTTTCCTAATTTTCCGGAATGAACAAAATGGATGGCATCCCGGAAATGCTGCTGACTGCGTTGCCATTGCCCTACCTGTACGATACGATTGTATTTCAATGCCGCGGCTACCATAATTTCACATTCCCGGATCGAGTTACCGATGGGTTTTTCCACATATACATGCTTACCGGCCCGCACGGCATCCACCATCTGCAGGCAATGCCAATGATCGGGCGTACCGATGATCACGGCGTCTACCAGGTCACCCTCCAGCAATGCTTTATGATCGATAAAGCGTTTTACCTCCACCTGCTTCGCTTTCAGTTCGGATATCCGCTGGTCTAAAATGCGTTCATCCACATCACATAATGCCGTACATACCACGTTGGGCTGTTTAAGCAGGGCCATAAGATCAGACCATCCCATACCTTTAACACCGATAAGGCCTACCCGGATCTTTTCATCCTGTAAAGGCAGGGCATTCGCTTTTAGAAATAGTCCTGAGGCCGCCAATGCGGCTGCTCCTCTGATAAAGTCTTTTCTTTTCATTTCAGGTATTATTATTCAGTCATTAAGGTTGAAACACATCTTTAAACCGGTGGATAACCCGTATCTATTTCTGATACACCCGCACATAATCGATCTCATACCTCATGGGAACCGCCTCATCGTCTATTTCACCGCCGTTATCCCCGCCCAGCGCCAGGTTCAGCAAAAGATACTGGGGCCGGTGAAACGGGTTACTTCCGTTTCCGATACTTCCGTTAATGGTTTGACTTAGCGGAATTTCATTCAGCAGCTCGTCATCCAGGTACAGCCGGATAAACTTCTCATCCCAGTCCATTCGCCATACATGAAATTTTTCCGCCCAGGCCGGGTCTTTTTCCGTAAAACGGGTAAACAGTATTTTTTTTGAATTCCACACAGCGTTGTAGGGTTGGTCATTGCCCCAGGCGGCGTTGGCCAGTATATGCGGCTTACCGTTAACCTGGTAATATTCCATAATATCGATCTCTCCGCAGGAGGGCCAGGGCATACCACGCCCCAATGTCCAGATGGCAGGCCAGGCACCGCTGCTTACCGGTATTTTCGCCCGGATCTCAAACCGCCCGTATAAGAATTCTTTCTTTCCAGAGGTATTGACAGATGCCGAGGTATATTCTATCCATTCCCTGCTTTTGCGCCAGTCTTTGCTACCGGACTCATGACCCGGGTTCTCCCGTTTTTCTTTCCGGGCCTCGATGATCAGCTTCCCGTCTTTGCAGTACGCATTGTCCTCCTGGTACCATTGCGCCTCATGGTTACGCTTAAAGCCCTGCTCAAAGTTCCATGCCGCCGTATCCAGCGTATTGAACTCTTCGCTCCACACGAGGCGGTAGTTCTGGGCGCCGGCCGTCAGGCAGGGCAGAAGGAGCAGGCAAAGTAGTTTTCTCATTGGAACAGAGTTAGTTTTTAAGTGAAAAGCTAAAAGTTAAAAACTAAAAACTAAGGTACATAATAGTATATATTATGGTTCCAAAACTTTTAACCGCAGCGGCGGACCGTTTTTAGTTTTTAGTTTTTCACTTATTTGTTATTCCGGCTAGGGAGTTTCGGGTTAACCCACTGTGTAATCCGGACCATGCCCGTTTACCCCTTTACTTTTTATCCAAAAACCGGTGCATTTCACATGCTGCCAGCAAAAACGCGCCTACACCGAACGGTGCCGTGGAGTTTTCATTCACCACCTGTCCCGGAATGGCTTTTTCCCCGATGGGTTGTACATATCCTACTTTCCCGTTTTCCTGGAAAGCGGTGCCGGTCAGGTATTTCCATCCCTTTTCCGCTACAGGATAATATTCCTTCTTACTAAGGTAGCCGTTATTGATGCCCCAGAGGAGGCCATAGGTAAAGAAGGCCGTTCCGCTGGTTTCAGGCCCCGGCGCATGTTCGGGATCCAGCAGGCTGCGGGTCCAATAGCCCTCCCGCTGCTGCGACCGCTTCACGGCTTTTGCCATTTTTTTATATATTCTGATATATTCCTTGCGGTGCGGATTGTTTTCCGGCAGATCCTGCAACACCTTGGCCAGTCCGGCAAAAACCCACCCGTCGCCCCGCGCCCAGAAATCTTTTTTCCCGTTCAGGCTTTTATGTTTCGGGTAAACATATTTGGCATCGCGGTAGTATAAGCCGGTCTTTTTATCGTACATGATGCTGTTAGCGTAGGTGAAGTATTCATACAGCTTATCCAGGTAAAGCGGGTTCCCGGTAATTCTATACATTTTGGTCATCACGGGCATCACCATATAGAGCCCGTCTGCCCACCACCAGTAATCATTTAGGGGCGTGCTCATCTGGTACTCCATGACCTCCCGGGCACGGGCTATCTTCTTCTCCTCCGGCGCCAGGTTATACAGATCGGCATAGGTCTGGAAGCATATCTGCCAGTCGCCGAAAAGCACGTAGTCGTCCTTCTCCCCGTAGCTGTATTTCCATTCGGCCTTATTCCCCGATTTTGCTCCTTTCCACTGGTTATGTTCGGCCCATTTTTCCGAATATTTCCGGTAGTTCTCATTCCCGGTCAGGAAATAGGCTTCCATGTTGCCTGTATGGTAAGACGCCACGTCCCAGAATGCCCAGCCCGGTTTTGTCTGGGTGCTTTGCCAGTAGCCGTTCACTCTTTCAATGATCGCCTTAACCTCGTCTTTTGTTTGCGCGAAGCACGGGGAACTTCCTAAAACTATGCAGAAGATGATCTTTTTTATCATTCTTGTAAATTTATATAAAAAAATTTAGCTGCCTTCAGGTAAAGGCAGCTAAATTGGTTATCAACCTTAATTATAGCCGGGATTTTGCTTTAATTCTGCTTTACTGTTCAGCTGGATCTCACTTAAAGGCACAGGCAACAAAGCGTTAAAGTCCTGGAATCCGGTAATGATCCTGTTGGAGGGTTCCCGGTCTCCGTTCAGCGAGATCCTGTCCTTCAGCTTACCCGTGCGCACCAGCGTCATCCGGCGGTTTTCCTCCGAAATCAGCTCACGGGCTCGCTCATCCAGGATAAAGTCAAGGGTAATGTCGCTTGCGCTCACTCTTCCCAGGGTGCTGTTTCCGCCGGACTGACGGGCCACTTTAAAGGCCCTGTCGCGCAATACATTGATATCTTCGGCCGCCCCATTCAGGTTATTCTGACGTAAGCGGGCCTCTGCGCGTAAAAGGTAGGTTTCTCCCAATCGCATTACCGGCCAGTCTTTTATCACTGCATAGCCGAAGTCATCCTGGGGGTCATATCCGCCCCACTTGGTAGGATAAGGGAACCAAACCGACAAACTGTCTGCCCGGTAAGGAATTACTTTGTCTCCGGTTCTGAGGGTTACGGTCCTGGCGGCTGTGGGGTCATTGGCCGCTACCCGGAAGCCGTCAGCGGTAACCCCTGCCGTAGCCGACCAGTTGGGCCGGTTGTAATTGGTGGTACGCCGGATGTTATAGTTGCTGTTGCGGATATCTCCTGCAAGGCCTCTCCAAACGGTATATTTCATAAAGTTACTCAGGCGCATCCGGCCGATGCCCCGGCCGCCGAGGGAGTCGGCGTTGACCATACCGTCCCAGCCATGATAGCCGGGCTGCCATACCCTGCGGTGCTGCGGGTTATCGATGGTTCCGCCTACCAGGTCGCGGTTAAAAGCTACTTCAAAAGTCCATATCGCTTCGGTATTCCCCTGCGAACGGCGCTGGTTTCCGTACCGGAACATATCGCGGTAGTAATCTCCCCCTTCTCCGAGGTACCGGCCATAGCGGGCCTCGATCAGCTTATAGCTGCCGCTGTTGATAATGTCACCGGCAGCCTGCTCGGCTTTGGCATAATAGCTGTTATCGCGTACTCCCATTCTCAGATAGGCTTCTGCTGCCAGCTGGCGTGCCATATCTTTATTGATACGGCTCTCTCTGGCTGCCTGGCCTACTGCCGGGAGGTTAGTGATGGCATACGTAAGGTCTTCTTCAATCACCCTGTCTACCTCCGAAACCGCCTGACGGGTGAAGTCGAATGTAGGAGAGGCCACGGGCTCGGTGATCAGGGGTACTTCACCCCAAAGGGTAACCAGCATATTGTAGGCGTAAGCCCTGAAAAACCGGGCTTCTGCATTGGCCCTTACATTGTTTTCCCCTACCGAGGCGATGATCACATTGGCATGGTTAATGAAATCATAGCTTTTCTGCCAGAGGTAAGACACCCCGCCGTTTTCCGGGTTCAGGTCAGCGTACTGGTAGAATGGGTTTTCCACCCCTTCCGGGGCACCCGGACTGGCAATGTCGGTTCCCACCTGCCAGCACGACAGGAAGCCCTGCCGGGAGCTCCAGCCCCAGAGTTCGGCATAAATGCGGTGAAGTCCTACTACCTGCGCCTCAATGGTCTGGGCATCGGTAGCTCCGGTACGGTAGCTGGAATAAGGATCTTCTTCCAGAAAATTCTTGTCACAGGAACTTCCCAGCAGGGCAAGTCCCATCACCAAAGCATATTTTAAGTTCTTATTTTTCATCTTTACTTTCATTTTGAGGATGGATCAGAAGGTAATGTTTGCCCCCAGGACGTACGTCCTGACCACCGGATAATTAATGTTGTCATTGGTTGAGCCCCGGGTTATATCGCGGGCTTCGGGATCCCAGCCCAGCCAGCTTGTCCAGGTGTGCAGGTTCCGTCCGCTGGCATAGAGCTGCAGCCCACCGATCCCGATCCTGCTCACGGCAGTGGCGGGAAGATTATAGCTCAGGGTGATGTCTTTCAGACGGGTAAAACCGGCTTTTTCAGGGAAGCCATAGCCGTAACGGTTGGAACCGTTGGCCAGTGACCGCCATTCATTGCTTTGATTTTCCGGCGTCCAATACCCCATATCCGCTGGTGTGCTCCGCCGGCCCATTTCATCGGCTGCCGCACCGATCTGGGGATTGTTCCGCAGGTGCCCCTGCACCGTATTCAGAAAAATATTCAGTGAAAAATTCTTATACGTAAAGGTGTTGGTGAGTCCACCGGTCCATTTCGGGGCTGTTTGTCCCAGGATACTGCGGTCCTCGTTATTGATCAGGCCGTCGCCGTTGAGGTCTGCCAGTTTAAGATCACCGGGCTGCGCCTGTGCATCCCAACCTTTATTGAGCCCGGCTTCGATCTCCTCTTTCTGCCAGATACCTACTTTGGTGTAGTCAAAGATCACCCCTACCGGCTGCCCGATAAACCAACGGTTCCCGACGTCGTCTTTTCCGTCACCATAAACATCCACTATTTTGTTTTTGTTGGTAGCGAATACGAGCGTAGATGACCAGGTGAAGTCATTTTTAACGATGTTTTTCGAGGTCAGAGTCAGTTCAACACCGGTGTTGGCCACCTTACCGATATTCGACCATACATCGGAATACCCCGTGATCAGCGGAATACGCTGTAAAAGGAGCATATCGTAGGTGTTGGTTTTGTAGGCATCGAGGGTACCTGACAGTCGATTTCCCCAAAGACCGAAGTCCAGACCTACGTTCAGACCCGAGGTTTTCTCCCACTGCAGGTCATCATTCCCCATACGTGACTGAACTTTCAGGGAGGTGAGAGAGCTTCCGCCCATGGCCAGTGAGTTCGAGCTCATCAGGGCGAGGGTCTGGTATATCCCGATGGCCTCATTACCGCTGACCCCGTACGACAACCGGAGCTTAAGGTTGGTGATCAGCTTGCTGTATTGCTGCATAAAAGATTCATTGGCAATGTTCCAGGCAACCGCCGCAGAAGGGAAGGTTCCGTATTTATTATTTCTGCCAAAGACCGAAGCTCCGTCGCGACGTACCGTAAAAGTGAAAAGGTATCGGCTGTCGTAGCCGTAATTCAAACGGCCCATCTGTGAAATCGAACGGTAGAGGTCTGCCTGAGAGGAAACGGTCTGGGTAGAAGCCGACTCCAGGTTGCCCCATTCCAGGTCATCGTTAGGAAACACCTGGCCTACCGCCACGGACTGTTGCCAGTATTTCTCCTTGGAGGCATACAAGCCGGTAACATCAAAATGATGCACGCCGAAGTCTTTGTTCCAGGTAAGGATATTTTCCAGGGTATACGACTGCGATTCGCTGTTATTGATCTCTCCCCGACCACTCAGGTTATACACCGATTTCCCGTCGTAATAATTATTCCGGGTAGGTACGTAGGAATACCCCGCATTAAATTTATAGTTCAGTCCGGTAAGCGGTTTCCAGATGTTGCCGAAGCTTACATCTGCGTAGCCGTTCAGCGATATATTGAACTGGCGGCGGATGGGGTTTGTGGTGGTAGGAAGGAGCGGGTTAGACCAAAGCTGTTCCGAATACATCGGGTGCTGTGTGTACGAGCCGTCTTCGTTATACATCTGCGCGTAGGGGCTCATGGCCGCTGCCTGTAAAAGGCTGGCCCGGCCGCCGTCGCGGTTATGCGACACAATAAAGGCGGATGTACCTACGGTCAGGTATTTTGTAGCCTTGATGTCGGTATTGGTCCGGAAGGAATATCGCTTGTAGTTGTATCCCTTCAGAATGCCCTTCTGATCCATGTAATCGAGGGAAACAAAATACTTGGCAAATTCATTGCCTCCGTTCAGACCGATGTTATGATTCTGGATAACGCCCGTTTGCATGACGGCATCCAGCCAGTCGGTGGTCACCCCGTTCTGATAGTTATCCCATTCGTACTGATTTTTTACCGGGCCGCCGTTATAGAGCGGGATCTGGTTGATCCGGGAGTATTCCGCATAGCGTCTCAGAAGCTCTTCAGGCGAAGCAGGTTCCAGGATGTTGGCCGCCTCTTCTATACCGCCATATGTGCTGTAGCGGATCGAGGGTTTCCCGCTGGTTCCCCTTTTGGTGGTGATCAGGATAACACCGTTCGACCCGTTCACCCCGTAGATCGCCACGGCCGACGGATCTTTCAGGATCTCTATCGAAGCCACATCGTTGGGGTTAATGTCATTAATGGACCCGTCTGTTCTCGACAGCGGGATCCCGTCTACCACCACATAGGGTTCAGAAGAAGCGTTAATGGAGTTTCTTCCCCTGATCTGCGTGGAGGGCGCATCGCCCGGGATGGAAGAAGCCTGTGACACGGTAACGTTGGCCACGGCTCCCTGCACAGCCTGCATGACGTTATTCACGGGGAGGTTGGCCAGACGCTCTTTCGGCACGGAAGCCACCGACCCTGTGATATCTGACCGCTTCTGGGTACCGTAACCCACTACCACCACTTCCGACATCATCCTGCTGTCTTCCTCCAGGGTGATATTCACCAGCGTTTGTCCGCTGCGAACCACCGCCTTTTGTTCCACATAACCCACCGAGCTGAAAACCAGCGTTACATCGGCATCACCGACGGTGATTTTGAACGCTCCGTTCGCGTCTGTAATGGCCCCCTGTGTGGTGCCTTCCACCCTTACGTTAACACCGGGAACGGCTTCCCCTTTTTCGTCGGTTACTTTTCCCTCGATGGAGCGGTCAACCGCCACAAAAGTACCGCCGAAACCTTTCATCCCGTTAGAAAAAGCAGCATTGCTTAGCAATAGTCCACCTCCCAACAGGACAGAAAAGAAGGCTTTACTCCTGATCCGCATCAGCACTTCACCTAATAATAGAGTTTTTCTCATCTGATTGAATAGTTAATAATGATTTTGTTTGACAATCCCTTGTGTCACTTTTCCGAAAAATTCAAAATAATTTATTCGAATAGTGCAAATTTAGGCAGCATTTTTCCCGGCCTGTTAGGGGCAAAATCAGCAAAATTTTGGGGCATTTTCGTCAGCAACAGCCCTGAAAATGATGAAAAAACGCCCGTAAGTGGCTGAAAACCGCCTTATTCGTGCCTTTTTCAAAAGCCGCAAACACGCCCCCTTTCTTTCAGGTCTGCTGCACAGGTGAATCGCCGGAGGTAAGGCTATGCCCGCGGCCCGGCAACCGGCCAGTTTCCCGGAACCACGCCCCCCGTGAAGCATTCCGGAGGCGAAAGTTGCCGGTCTCTCTTTTTTTGAAGAACTTTGAACAGTTTTTTGTTCTAAAATGCTCAGAAAGGGTTTTGTCATATTCTTTTCCTGTCTCCTGGCAGGACTTCCCGGCCGGGGAATGGCTCAGGACAACCTCCGGTTTGAGCACATCACCGTAAACGACGGCCTGGCCCACAGCGATGCCGTATCCGTTCTTCAGGACCAGGACGGCTTCATCTGGATCGGGACCAATAACGGCATTGACCGGTATGACGGTTATGAGCTGAAAAACTACCTGTTGCCTAACAGCAACTTTAACGGACTTTACAATAACCGGATCCAGGGCCTCCACCTTTCAAAAGACGGCCGGATCTGGGCCACTGCCGACGAGCAGGGCGTATATTTTTACGATCCGCGAACCGATCATTTCCGCAGCCTGGCCGAATTAACCGACGCCCCGGAGACCCGTAAGCTGCTTCGGCAGATCTCTGCCCGTGCCGTACTGGATATCAGCGAAGGCCGGTTGTGTGTGGCCACCCGTACACACGGCTTACTGATTCTTTCTTTTGATGCAGAGAAAAAAATTTCAGCGCTGAAGGAGATCGCTTTTCCACGGAACGGCACAAATGTTACGGTCTATAAGCTGGCCGAAGAGGGGAACGGAGATCTGTGGGTGGGAACTCTCGGGCTGGGACTGTGGCATCTCCGGAAAAACGGGGAGAGTTTTAGCACCGAGCGATCGGCATTCTGGCCGCATGCAAATGTAAGGGCCCTGCTTCTCAAGCCCGATCATACACTCTGGGTAGCTTCCGATAACTCGGTGGCCCGGATCGTTCCTGCCGGCATTCAGTGGCTGAAAGATTCTTTCGCTTCCATTAATTGTATTTACGAAGATTCTTTCCGGCGCATCTGGATCGGCACCAATTTCGGGCTTCATCTTATCCGTGACCTCCAGCCCGGAGCTCCCGGCACGCTTACCTACAACAGCCACCGGGTATTCTCTGTAGATTCGGATAACCCTTTTGCCATCAATTCTAACCGGGTGCACCAGGTGTTTGAAGATACTTTCAATAACCTCTGGTTTGCCGCATCGTCAGGGGGCCTGAATAAGATCAACCTGCTGGCCAAACCTTTTGCGGTGATCAACCGCATGAATAACCACGAGCTTCCGGATGATTATATCAACACCATCTGCAACGAGAAAGAGGTGTTATGGATCGGTACCCGCAACGGGATGGCCCGTTACGATAAGCTGTCGGGAAGCTTTCAGAACTTCCTGATTAACCGGGTATCCGCGAGCACCACGCACATCAGTGTTTCGAGTATTTATGATTCGCAGGACGGGAACCTGTGGGTGGCTTCGCGCGAGAACGGCATTTACCTGCTCAACAAAAAAACGCTGAGCCTGCGACGGCTGCCCGATGTGCCGGGCGAGCGACCCTGGTCTCAGATCGAACCCCTCTGTATCCGCCAGGACGGCAGGGGGCGCATCTGGATCGCCACCTTCTACGCCGGCGTGTTTGTGATGGACCGGGACGGTCATTTTATAAAAACCCTGAACCTGCTAAACTCCGATATTCCTTCGGATAACATTACGGCCCTGCTGTATGATGCTGAAGAAAACGTGATGTGGGCCAGTACACGGAACGCCGGTGTGTGTAAGCTGGGTAACGAAGGCGAACTGCGCAGCCATTTTTTCTTCAGCCCCGAAAGTCCCCAGAGCATGAAGGTAAATTACGCCTGGCCTCTGCTGAAAGACCGCCGCGGCGATATCTGGGTGGGAACACTGGGCGGCGGTCTCCATCTTATCCATAAAGAGAAAGGGCAGGAAGTCATCACCCGTTACGACCGCTGGCTGCCGGAATCGAATGTGGAGACCATCCTTGAAGCCGATAACGGCGACCTGTGGATCGGCGGGCGCGGACTCTATCGCTTTGACCCTCAAAAAAAAACCTACCTCCACTTTGATGTGGCTGACGGACTGCAAAGCAACTCTTTCAAAATCGGGGCCGCGGCGAAAGACACCGACGGCACCCTCTATTTTGGCGGGATAAATGGCATTTCTTACTTTGATCCTTCCCGGATCTCGCCTAACCCCTACCCGCCCAGGATGCAGATCACCCGGGTCAGGATTGTGAATTACGAATTGGACCCAGCCACGGAAAAACATCCCCGGGCCATGCTAAACGGGCCGTTTTCGGCAGAGCACAGGATTACCTTCCGCGATTCGGAAAACGATTTTACCATTGAATTTGCAGGATTGAATTTTCACAATCCCCGGAAACAGCGCTATGCCTATAAACTGGAAGGATATCACAGCAACTGGATCACCCTGCTGCCCGGGCAGCGCATTGCCGCTTTCGCCAGCTTACCCGCAGGCGATTATACCTTTATGGTAAGGGCCGATAACGGTGATGGGGTGTGGGCCACCGAACCCGCCTCACTTCACCTCAGTATTTTACCCCCCTGGTACAAGACCTGGTGGGCTTACCTGTGCTATACCACTGCGGCACTCACGGCTTTGACGTGGTACCGGCGGATAAGGGCCCGCCAACGCGAGCTTCAGAGTAAAATAGCCCTGGAACAGATGGCCAAACAAAAAGAAAAGGAGCTTTCCGACATGAAGCTCAACTTTTTCACGAATGTATCGCATGAACTCAGAACGCCCCTTACCCTGATCATTAACCCGGCCGAAGACCTGATGGAGACCATGGAACCGCAGACCCCGGCAAGGCAAAAAGCCGAGCTGGTCCATCGACAGGCGAAAAAGCTCCTGAGCCTCGTGAATCAGCTGATGGATCTCCGGAAAATAGAATCGGGGAACATGAAAGTTCAGCTTCAGAACGGCGATATCATTGCCTTCATCCGTGAGATATTCCTGATTTTCAAGATCAAGGCCGATGAATTGGATATCCGTTATACCCTGGATGTTTTTTCTGAAAAAGCGCCCGTCAGCTTTGACCCGGCCAAGCTGGAGATCATTCTTACCAACCTGCTTTCCAACGCATTTAAGTATACCCCTGAAGGGGGTGATGTGCAACTCTCCGTCACACGCCCGGGCGAAAACCATCTGCTCATCCGGGTAACCGATAACGGCACGGGTATCGGGCCGGAAGATCTGAAGCATATTTTTGAGCCTTTTTACCAGGTGGTCAGAAAAGACCGACCCAAAGCCCCCGGAACGGGCATCGGGCTATCGCTGGTCAGGGAGCTGGTTCAGATGCTGGGCGGAACCATAGAAGTACGCAGTACGGCGGGCGCCGGCTCTGTTTTTGAGATCATTCTTCCTTATCATCCCGCCGATGCGGGGCCTGTCGTGCTTCCGGAAAGTACGCTTCCGCCTCCTGTCCTCTCTGACGTGTTGCTGCCCGACAGCGTGGATGAAACGTTTTCGGAGAACCATCTGCTCATTGTGGAAGACAACGCCGACCTGCGCACTTACCTGGGCGGAATCTTCGGACGTCATTTAAGGGTTTCAATGGCGAAGGATGGAAAAGAAGGCCTGGAAAAAGCGTATGAAACCTCGCCCGATATCATTCTGAGCGATGTTATGATGCCGGAAATGAATGGCCTGGAGCTTTGCGAAAGAATAAAGAACAACCCGAAAACGGCACATATACCGGTGGTGCTGATCACCGCCCGGGCAGCAGCCGTTCATGAGCTGGAAGGCCTGGAAAGCGGAGCGGACGATTACATCGTGAAGCCCTTCAACCCCAGGATACTGTTTTCCAAGATCCAGTCGCTGCTGATCAACCGCCGGAAACTCCGGGAGCATTTCCAGCGGCAGATCCTGATGGAGCCCACGGCATCCGGGATTCCCGATACCGACCGGGCATTTATCCACGGTGCGATGGAGATCGTGGAAAATAACCTGACCAACAAGCAGTTCGGCGTACAAAGCCTGGTCAGCGAATCGGGGATGAGCCAGTCGGCCTATTACCGGAAGCTGAAAAATATCACCGGGCAGTCGGTAGTGGAATTTATCCGCGATGTGCGCCTGAAACGGGCCGCGCAGCTGCTGGTTACGGGGCGCTTCCGGGTGACCGAGGTCATGGATCTGGTGGGTATCGAAGACTACAAATATTTCCGTTCCGCTTTCCAGAAACTCTATCGTGTTTCGCCTTCCGAGTATGCTAAAAGTTATGAGAAAAATGGTTAGTCTGTTTCGTTTTTTACCGGTGATTCTGCTATTCACGGTGCCTGCCGTTTACAGTCAGCAAACAAAAATCGCTTTTGTTTCCGATATCCACTTCCAGGACCTGTACGGAAGCTTCTCCGATAATGAGTTCAGGGGCATCATTCATCCGGAAACGGGGAAGCCGGTGATCCTTCGGACCATGAGCGCGCAACTTCGCTCCACCCGCATCTTTAACGAGAATTATTATGCTTTTCTGGCCGCACTTGACGACATAGCAGAAAGGGGGATCAAAATTGTGGCATTGCCCGGCGATTTTACGGATGACGGCCAGGCTTATAACCTGCGGGGCCTGCGGAAGATACTGGAGGAGTACTCCGAAAAATACGGGCTGCGGTTTTTTATCACTACCGGAAACCATGACCCCGTAGGCCCTTTCCGCCAGGAGAGCGGAAAAAGCGATTTCCTGGGTGCCGACGGGAAGCCGCTGGGCATTTACAGCTCGGAAAGCCTGGCCCGGCGCCCGGGCGCTATTATTACGAAAGACATTGCCATGTCGGGTTACCTGGAGATTCTGGAAGAATTGAAAGCGTTTGGGCTGCGCCCCTCACCGGAACACCTGTACTGGAGCGCGTCCTCCCGGTTTATTGAGCCCGAACAATACAGCTACGCCGCTGCTGAAAAGTACAGTGATTACCGGACCCGGATGTATGAGGTAGGTCCGGGGTTTTCGGTACCCGACCTGAGCTACGTGGTGGAGCCGGTAGAGGGCCTCTGGCTTCTGGCCATTGACGGCAATACGTACATTCCCAAAAACGGGAACGGCGACCCGGAGGATGTCAGGAATTATAACTCCTCCTCCGTGGGGTACAACCATGTGATGACGAATAAAACACACCTGGTGGCCTGGGTGAGACAGGTAACCGAAGAGGCCCGGAAAAGAAACAAAACGGTGGTGGCCTTTACACATTATCCCATGATCGATTATAACGACGGCGCATCGGAAGACATCGGTAACCTGCTCGGGAAAACCAAATGGCAATTGCACCGGACTCCTCATGAAAACGTGGCTGAGGCATTTTCCGATGCCGGGCTGCAGATTCATTTCGGCGGACACATGCACATCAATGATACGGGTATCCGAAAGTATGGAAACAAAAAGATGCTGGTGAACGTACAGGTGCCTTCGCTGGCCGCTTATATCCCGGCCTATAAGATCTTAACCGTAAAGCCCGGTGACCGCTATGAGATAGAAACCGTTATCCTCGACAAAGTGGACGGCTTCAACGAACTTTTTCCACTGTATGAGAAAGAGCATGAGACGCTGAGTCTGGCCGGGGATTCCCGCATCTGGAACAAAGAAATTCTGAATACCCGCTCTTACCGCGATTTTACGCTCTTCCACCTCACAGAACTCGTACGCCTTCGCATGATCCCCGGTGACTGGCCGAAGGACTTTACGAGGCAGGCTGAAAAACTGAACGGGGAAGATCTTTTCAGGATTTCGCGCGAAAACACCGGTCTAAAAAAGAAAAGGTACCGGCAATGGGATTTCAGCGACCTCCTCCTGGATCTCTATAAGTTTCAGTCCGCCGATGAGCTGGCCCGGCGGGATATTCCCCGGAAACGGCTGAAGCAGTACGAAACGCTCAGCCGGCAATTTGAGTTGCTGGATACGGGCGATGAGCTCTCGCTCAGGTTAAAAGATCTTTTCAGGATCCTGGACAAAATTTCACATGGGGATCCGTCGGATCACTTTGAGGTGGATCTGAGGAAGGGTGCGGTGCGGAAGTTAAAGTGATTTATTTCGTGAAGTAACTATCCTCTTCCCATCGTAAGGGGTTAGTGAAAATATAGTTTCGTATTCTTTCCAGTGATTTTTCATTTCGGATTATGTGGTCATGAAAACGAGGTTGCCAACCGAAATCTTTTTTCATTTGTCTTGTTGCCTTGGTAACACCAATTTTAAACCCCCGGATAACAGAGGCCAAATTTCGCGATTGTGGCCCAAAGTAACTGTTTTTTGCTTTTGGGGGTTCTTGTGAAGATGTCCAAAAAGTCAAAAACTGCTGCGTTGCTTTCGGAATTCGGCCTCAGTCACATACTACAGTATGCTCCTTCGGTCTCATCCTCAGCGCCTTGCATTTTGTCGCAGCGGCAAACCGTTAACTTTTTGAACATCTTCATTTCTCTCAATAGGAAGCTACTTTTTAGACAGCCTCACGGTGATGGTGCCGTTATCGTTGATTATATGCTTTTGGGGGTGGGTGGGGCCAATAAGTCGCCCCCCCTTATCAATTACTATCTTAATTACCATAAGGTTTGCATCGGGAATGGTAGAGTCCAATATCCTTGTATTTTTTCTTTCCTCCTGCAAGTAGTGTAGAGTCCGGCTCACCAAAAATATCAGATGTATAATCCGCCTCTCCCTCGGGTAATTTGAAAGCTCCTTTCTCTTTTAGCTTTTCTTTTTCAACATTTGAATAAATCAGCAATCCATAACACGATGCCGTTGGGTCTATATATACCCGTTTAAGACTCGTGTTATAACCAACGTACACCCTTTGATCGCTGGAGCTGTTCTGATTTACCAATACTTCAAAATATTCTTTCCCATCAGAATCTTCTTCTATAAGCTGGCTTAAACGTACAAACAAATAGTCAAAGTATTCACCGGTTTTTGCACTTAAGCCTGCGGGAACATCAACCGTTATACTCTCTGCATTCTTTTTTATAAACCTTTTATCGCAGGAAAAAAAGATCATCGAAAAACCAATCAGTACGGGCAATAATTTTTTAAAAAGCATAAAATAATTGTTTAATAAATATGAACTAACTTACCCACTGTGCGGCCATCATCTCTCAAGCCGTCTTTGTAATGTCCTAACTCGGTATCATTGTATGGCGGAGAAGCAACATAGGATTTGATAAGGCTTTCTGAAGGCGTATATGCTCTGCTGTAGGCGTATTCTGAATTTTTCATTCCTAAGATCCGGGTAGTTTGCCATTGCCTTTTCAGCAAACGAAACTATAACATCCCAAGGTATAGCCAGGAACTCCTTTTTTTGATAACCTAATCTCATTCCTGTTGAAGGAGTCCATCAGCGTACGTTGATGAACTTTCGTAACCCATTTATATAACTCCGGTACACTGTCAAACAAATACTCAATGTTGTGCTTATGAATATAAACCAGCCTGTTTTTTTCTATAGCTTCTATAAAACATTTTGAGTCTTGTTGCCTAAAGTAACTTGTCCAGGAGTAGAGAAACTGCTCCTCGGCAGCCAATTGGATGGTGATTTCATCTCCTTCCGGAGAAATGAAATATTCCCGGAGCATCCCTGCACCAATATAGTAGGTTTTGTCGGCTAAATCTCCTTCATGAAGCAATAATGAAACCGTGAAGATTGATCTTAGGATGACGCGCAGGAATGTTCTTTTTTTAAGCAATACTCTCCAGCGAGGACTAATTGTCCAGAAAGGTTACAAAACTGGCGATCTTGTCAGCATTGCTCCCCTGGAAAGCATTCAGGAGCTGAACGCTGCGATTGATGAATGCTTACAAAAAGCAGGGCTTATCGAGTTAAGCAGGAAACTGGGATCATTTAGTAATCCCCGGTAAAACACGGCTGGAAGAAAAAGTGGCAGTCCATATCGGACAGCCTCGTAGAGACGCAAGATTTTGCGTCTCTACAGCCGTGGTGGCGCTACCGTTTAATATATCCCGGGAGCGGCAGACCGTTTCAAATGATTCGGCAGATCCTCCACTTTCCCGCAGCACACCTGGTCCATCACCTGCTTCAGCTGCATTTTTAGAAGATTGATGATATGATCACCGCCCCGAGCGCCCAATGCTCCCACGCTATACATGAAGGTGCGGCCCAGGAAAGCAAATTCTGCTCCTGCGGCCAGGGTGCGGGCAATGTCCGGGCCGGTACGCAGGCCGCTGTCGATCATGATTTTAATCTGCCCTTTGTACTGCTCTACAATGGGATAAAGCGTATGAATGGACGATTCGCCGGCGTCCAGCTGGCGGCCGCCGTGATTAGAGACGATCACCCCGTCAAGCCCGAATTTCACGGCCTGACCCACATCTTCGGCCGTGGCTACGCCTTTCATCACCAGGTTTCCCTTCCACTTATCGCGGATGGTCTGCAGCCGCTCCCGGCTGATCCGGCCGGAGAAGGTCTGGTTCATATACAGGCCCAGCTGCTTCATGTTCAGCCCTTTGGGCATGTATTTTTTCATGGTGGCGAAGTTGGGCTGCCCGTAATAGAGGGTGCTGAGTGCCCAGGTGGGGTGTGACAGTATCTGGAGGATATTACTGAAGGTCATCTGTGGCGGCATGGCCAGGCCGTTCCGGATATCGCGGGGCCGGAACCCGAAAGTGGGCACATCCGTCAGCACCACCAGGGTCTTGCATCCTACCGCCTCCAGGCGTTTAAACATATCGTCTCTTAATTCTTCTTTTGCGGGATGGTACAGCTGGAACCAGAATTTCCCTTCAGTGATCTCTGCTATTTTCTCAATGCTGGCGGTGGTAACTGTACTCAGGATAAACGGGATATTCTGCTCCACGGCGGCTTTCGCCAGGATTTCCGGCGAATTAGGCCACATCAGGCTCTGCAGGCCCACCGGTGATATCCCGAAAGGGGCATCGTACACATGTCCGAAAAGCTCTGTTTTCAGGTCGGGCTCCCTGTACTCCCGCAGGTAATACGGTACCAGTTCTATATCCCGGATTTCCTTCGTGTTTTTATAGAGATTTACGTCTTCGTTGCATCCGCCGTCGAGGTATTCAAACGCGAATTTCGGCATGCGCTTTTTAGCCTTGCGGATCAGGTCATCGATGCCGGGGTATTGGGGGTTATAATTTAGCATTTCATCGTTAATAAAATAGTACCGAGTAGTGAGTTTCGGGTCAGGTGGCTAAGTCACCCTAACCTGGTCGGGTGGCACTGTAAAGATAAGCGGTTTAGTGGGTAATTTCCTTCAATTTTATCAAATCTTCAGGCACGGGCCGGCTGTTCCAGCTGTCGTGAAGCACCAGGGCCGCACCGAGCGCCGAAGCCTGCGGGACTTCGCTGGTCCATACTTTCGTTACGGGATATGCCAGAGCGAGCATTTTCATAAAAACGTGATTTTTCGCGAACCCCCCGTCTACAAATATTTTCTTCACCGGCACATCCTTTACTACAAGGTCAGAAGACCGCTTTTGCAAAGCCACCAGGTCAGCCATCAGCTGGTGATAGGCCTGCTCAGCCGTCCCGTAGTTACCCCAGTCGCGTTCCCATCCAGAAACAGGGTTTTTAATCCTGTAGCTTTCCAGGGATAAGGACTCTGTGACCATTTCCGGGTCATATTTCATCTGCATTAGCTGAGAAGGCGAAACGCCAAAGCGTTGGGCTATTTTCGCTGCTTCCTGCTCATGGTACAGTCCGCCTAAAAGCCGGGAAGCTTTGATGGGCTTCCCGTCAACGCGTAAGAAACACAGGCAGTCGTTGGCCAGCTCATCAGGACTCAGCGGCTCTTCGTTAAACGGGTTGATGGTAATATTCCAGGTACCGGTGGAGAGCAACGCAAACGGCTCCTCAAAGCGTTTCAGGTAGGGGATCAGGGCCGAGGAGGAATCGTGCAGGCCGATGCCCACCACCACGCCGTCTGCCGTTTGAAAAGGGCTGTCCGGAGCGTGAACCGATGCCAGTAAACGCTCCACCCCTTCCTCCCGTACCCAACGGTGATATTGCCCCTGAGTAAAGTCCCAGAGATTGGTATGGCATCCTACACTCGTGATGTCGGTCACCTTCTTCCCGGAAAACAGAAAGCTCAGGTAATTGGGCAAGTGCAGGATCTTCTTAACATACGTAAAAACCTCCGGCCGTTCCTGTTTCAGCCGGTAGATCAGCATGCCGCTGTTGAGGCTTCCCAAAACCGGGGAGGCCGTATTTTTTGAGAACGCGGCTTCGCCGTCATAGGTAGCGTAAAACTTCCTTTTTAATTCTTCAGGATAGGCCTTCAGGTAATTGTACAGCGGCGTAAGCACCCGGCCGTTCCCGTCCAGGAAAACCAGCGTGGCCCCGTAGCTGCTGAAGTTCACGGCCTTCACATCATACAACCCATTTACCTCCTCATATACCTCCTTCATCCAGGAGATAAGCGCCGGCAGGTCTTCGCAGGAGTCGCCGTCCTCGTCGGCGGTCTCTTCCAGCAACACACTCTTTTCCCGGCGAATGGTATAGTCCTCGTCAAAAACGAAAGCTTTCTTATTGGTTTTTCCTACGTCAAAAATCAGTATACAGCTCATAATCCCGAAGCCTGCTGGTATCCTCTTTCATCGATCAGTTTTTTTCTTACTTCCAGACCTCTGAACAGCTTCACCGGGTTCAGAGCCCCTGATAATTGTAAGCGGGCCTCAGCTACCAAAGCACGAACATCCGTCCGGAAGGCATGCTGAAGGATCTCCTGCGCCAGCACCACGTCGCTTTCGGCCTGTGCGGCTTTCAGCGCCTGGGTATCGACCGACAGCGCCTGGGCATAGGCGATCATCAGCGCCTCTACCGACTGCAGCAGGTCTTCCAGCGGATCTTTCACATTGTGAGACGCATCGATCATCCAACCCAGGTCGCGGGCATGGTCCATTCCACGGGCGTCCATCCCTTCGACCAGCTCATTGAAGATCAGGAACAGCTGGTAGGGCTTCACCGAACCTGTGGTAAGGTCATCATCACCGTATTTTGAGTCATTAAAATGGAAGCCGCCGAGCTTACCTTCCATCAGTAAAACCGATACGATCTGCTCAATGTTGGCATTGGGCAGATGGTGGCCCAGATCCACCAGGGTGTAGGCCTTTTCGCCCAGTTTGTTTACATAGGAGTATGACTGCCCCCAGTCGCCCACCGTGGTGCTGTAGAAGTTCGGCTCAAAGGCCTTGTATTCCAGGAACAGCTTCCAGTCAGCCGGCAGAGCCGCGTAGATCTCTTTCAGGCTTTCCAGCGTATTTTCATAAGCCTTCCGGAAGTTCAGCTGGCCGGGAAAGCATGAGCCGTCCGACAACCATACCGTCAGCGATCGGGACCCCAAAGCCTCCCCGTGGCGGATCACCTCGATATTGTGCTCAATGGCCTGCTTCCGCACGTTTTTGTCCACATTCTGCAACGAACCGAACTTGTAACTGTAGGCCTGCCCTTTCTGGTCCTGGAAGGTGTTGGAGTTCATGGCATCAAACGCCAGGCCCAGCTCCCCAGCCAGCTTTTTCAGGGCATCGTAATCCGAGGGAATATCCCAGGGGATGTGCAGCGATACGGCTCCTGATGAGCGGTTCAGCGCGTGCAGGAGGCCGATGTCTTCGAGCTTCTGTTCGATATTTCCCGGCTCGCCGCCGCCCGGAAATCGCCCGAAGCGGGTACCGCCGGTGCCTAAGGCCCATGAAGGGATGGCCACCTGAAAGGCTTTCAGCTTTTCGATAATGGCTTCGGTGTCAGCGATTTCCGAGCGCGCATGGGCCAGCCTCTGGGTGTGGGCGGCCAGCTCGTCGGAATTGTGATTTTCAATGTGCTTTTTATCTAAGATCATGATGGTTGATATTTGCAGTTTGTGTTGTTTTATTTCTCACAGATAGCACAGATATTATCTGTGAGGATCTGTGTTATCTGTGAGCGAATTATCCGTGAGAGAATCATCTATAAAATGCCATCGCCACACCCCCGTCCACATTAATGGCGTTTCCGGTACTTTTGTTCAGCAGCCCGCTGACGAAAACGAAGCAGGCGTTGGCAATATCCTCTGGCAGGATAACTTCGTTGAGCAGGGTGCGTTTGGCGTAATAGGCGGGTAGCTCCTCTACAGTAATTCCATAAGCTTTGGCCCGGCCTTCGGCCCAGCCGCCGGCCCAGATGTTGGAGTCGGCGATGACGGCATCCGGGTTCACGGTGTTTACCCGGATCTTTGCACTGCCGAGCTCGGCGGCCATCAGGCGCGATAAGTGGGCCTGCGCTGCCTTCGCCGAACCGTAGCCCGGATTATTCGGCCCGGCCACCACCGCGTTTTTCGAAACAATGTTCAGGATATCGCCGCCGATGTCCTGCTTTTTCATCACTGCAATGCCCGCTTTGGAGACGATAAACTGGCCTTTTACCAGGATGTCGTACAGCCGGTCCCACTCTTCCAGGGTATGTTCCTCGATAGACCTGGAAATACTGATGCCTGCATTATTCACAACGATGTCTACCCCTCCGAAAGCGAGCGACGCATTTACAAAAGCAGCCTCCGCACCGGCAGTATCTGTTACATTCAGCAGCGTAGCCGCCACTGCATCTTTTCCAAAGGCTTTGACGAATTCTTCCCTAGCTCCTTCCAGGCGGGCCCCGTCAATATCGCTCAGGATCACACAGGCGCCTTCCTGCGCAAATTTCCGCGCAATGGCCTTGCCGATCCCACCGCCGGAACCCGTCACCAGGGCTACTCTGCCGGCCAGGGCCCTGGGTTTGGGCATACGCTGCAGCTTCGCCTCCTCCAGTAACCAGTATTCTATATTGAACGCCTCCTGGCGTGGTAAGGCGGTATATTCGGAGATGGCTTCCGACCCCCGCATCACGTTAATGGCGTTTACGTAGTATTCCGATGCCAGGCGGGCCGTGGTCTTGTCTTTGGCAAAGGTAAACATCCCTACACCCGGGTACAGGATCACCACCGGGTTCGGATCCCGCATGGCCGGTGAATCGGCATGCCGGCACGACTCGTAATATTCGGTGTACATCTGCCGGTACGCCTCAAAGGCGGGGGCCAGCTTCGCTTTTGCGTCGGCAAGGTCTTCATTGGGCGCCAGGTCGAGTACCAAAGGCGTGATCTTGGTGCGCAGGAAGTGGTCGGGACAGGAGGTTCCCATGAGTGCCAGCCGGGCCAGGTCATGGGAGTTGATGAATTGCAATACGCGCTCATCATCGGTAAAGTGGCCGATCATGGACCTTTCCGATGAGCAGAAACCCCTTAGTACGGGGGCTATCGCCGCTGCCTGCGCTTTTCTTTCGGCTTCCGGGAGCGACCCGCTCCGGGCACCGCCAAAAACATTGCCCGTCTTGCTTTCAATATATTCCGCACATTTCTCTATGACCTCCAGGGTGTTCACATAACTTTCGTACGAGGTATTTCCCCAGGTAAACAATCCGTGAGACCCCAGCATGATCCCCTTCAGCTCCCGGCCTTCGGCGGCCGCTTCATCCACGCAGGCTTTCAGTTCCAGGCCCAGATCGAAGCCCGGTCTTTTCCAGCCTACCCAGCCTATTTCACCGCTGAAAAGTTCGCGGGTGATGGCTTTGCCGTCTTTGGCGGCGGCAATGGCGATGGCCGCATCCGGATGCAGGTGATCAATGTGCTTATACGGCAGAAAGCCGTGAAGCGGGGTATCGATAGAAGGCGCTTTGGAAGCCAGGTCAAAGATGCAATGGTTGAACAGGGCCACCATTTCATCTTCAAATTCGATGCCCCGGTATACGTTTTTCAGGGCCCGGAGGCGGTCAAGATAGAGTGCCGCACAGCCGGAGCGGGTCAACGTTCCGATGTCGCCGCCAGAGCCCTTGATCCACATCACGTCCGTTTCTTCGCCCGTCAGCGGATCGTTGTCTTTTATTTTCACCGAGGTATTGCCCCCCCCGTAGTTGGTCAGCCGCAGATCTGCCCCGAGCAGGTTGGAGCGGTAAATGAACAGGTCTACTTCGTTGGTGATCTGTGCCGCTTTGGCATCATCCCAAAGGTAGCTCACGTGTTTAAATTCCATTTTTATATTGTTGCTTTTAATGATTATTTATATCGAATTACCGATCCCCACCAGGAAAATAGACGCCAGGATCAGCCCGATTCCCCACAAAAAGGTACGGAACGTTTTCCGGCTTACGGCACTCCATTCTTTGAGGTACAGCCCCCAGAAGTTGGCGGTGAGGATGATGGTGGCCATGTGCAGGATCCAGGAACTGGCGCCGTTCCCCAGCTTGCTCTCGCCCATCCCGTAGAAAAAGAACTGGGTATACCACATGGTTCCGGCGATCCCGGCAAACAGGATGTTCCGGAAGATCGGGGTTTTTGTATTGGTATAGTCGCCGTAGCTCCTGTTTTTAAAGTTCAGGTATATGCACCAGAGCAGGTTGGTGGTCAGACCGCCCCAAAGCAGCACCACGTAGGTCACGTTATTCTGGAACAGGGGATTGTGCCCGTGCTGTACCGCCACGTCGGCCATAGGCTTTCCGGCTTCGATCCCGAAATTGAAGAAGGCGCTGAGCAGGCCGGAGATCACCGCAATGATGATGCCCTTTACAAAATTAAATTCCGACGTAACGCTCTGTTTGGTCTCGGCCGGAAGCTCGTTTTCTTTCCTCATGCCGGCACTGCCCGAAACGTAGATCCCGATAAGACATACCAGGATCCCCAGCAGCACCACCTGCCCGCCGGGGTTTTGCAGCATATCGGTAATGGAATGCCTCCCTTCTACGGGCTTAAAGTTATAATAAATGGCCGGCCCCAGCGAACCCAGCGCCGAGCTCACGCCCAGGATCACCGAGTTGCCCAGCGACATCCCCAGGTATCTTACCCCCAAGCCATAGGTCAGCCCGCCAATGCCCCAAAGCACCCCTAAAGTATAGATCAATGATTTTACGCCGAAGTCAGCGTTACGAATAATTTCCCCAAAATCAGGTACGGTAAGCCAGGCGGCCAGCGGTGGTACGATCAGCCAGGAAAAAAGACCGCCCATGATCCAGTAGCTTTCCCAGGCCCAGCCCTTCACTTTTTTGAAAGGCATGTAAAAACTCCCCGACGAGATACCGCCGATGGTATGAAAGATAATTCCGAGTAGGGTTTGCATAATAAGGTTGAAAAGTGTCCGACAAAATTCGACAGTCCGGCCAGCTTAACCGTCCTATACACTACTAGTGGTTAAGCGTATTTTTGATACAATTTGGTTATTAAATCAATAACTATATGTTATTATTATAAATTTAATTCAAGGTGAACCGGTTTTTCCCGGATCGGAGGGGCTTGGTCGTGCCTTTCCATATCAGGTTTCCGGTCACGCCTTCCGGAAGATCGATTTCCACTTCCCACCGGTCATTTTCCTGTTTATAGGATACCGCCACGGTGCCTTTGGGGTGGGGAATATGCCCGGCAGCGCTTTTCAGGTCGCCCAGGTGCGGGGTTATCTTCACTTTGGAGAAACCGGGGGCATCGCTGTCAATGCCCAGCAGCGTGCGGTAAAACTCAATGTTCGGGCTGGATCCCCAGGCATGACAATCCGAACGCGAGCCGTCTATATCCGACATTTCTGCCCAAGTGGTGAGTCCCAAAGCGATGTTCTCCCGCCACTTTTCCAGCATTCCGACATAGGCATTGCCCTGCCCTGAAACGATCAGTGCCTGGTGCAGATAATACTTGAAATAAATCGACGCCTGCGAAAGTTGTGTGTTATTCAGCAGATGATCCACCAGTGCCGGGATTTTTTCCCCTTCAGCTACTCCGGTCAGTAATGCGAGCGCATTGGTATGTTGCGAGAAGAGGTCCTTTTCTTCTCTGTCTGCAAACATCCGTTTTTGCGGATCCCAGTATTTCCTGAGCACCGACGCTTTCAGCTTGCGGATATGCTCTTCGTACCGTACGGTGTGCACCCGTACCCCCAGGTCTGCTTCGAGCCGGATAGCCGTCTGGTAAGCCCACAGCAGCTGCAGATCCAGCATGGCGGAGGAGCCGTCTTTCCCCATCGGCCCTTCTCCCGAATTCCAGTCTTTATCGTTCACCCAATCCGTGAAACGCCACTGGGGGACCTTCCGGAGCGAGCCGTCAGCCACCTGGTATCTTTCGAAATAACCCAGAATCTGGTGCACCCCTTCAAGTTTGTTTTTCACAAAGCCGATGTCGGATCCGTACCGCAGATAATCGTGTAGCATGCCGATGTACCAGAGGGAGAAAGTAGGTATATACTGGGGTGTATACGAAGGGTGCCGGCTAAGGGTTATCCCCTCAGGCTGCCTTGAGTAATCCATATAGTCAAGGGCATTTTTCACCAGACGGTCATCCCCGCTGTTGTAGAGTGAGACCAGGGCCTGTATACGTGCGTCCCCAATGTACTGGAGTTGCTCGTAGTAGGGGCAGTCCATGTAGGTTTCCATGGCACATAGCCGGGCGGTACGCCAGCCTATATCCAGGATGGTATTCAGACCGGCATCCCCTGACCGGAAACCGGCCGTCAGCCGGAAAGGGTAACCGGTAAATATGCTGTAAATATCCTTCAGAACGAGCGGTTCCTCTGCCGTGGTAACCCTGAGCTGAAGATAGCGGTAGGTCCGGTAGCTGAGGGGAGAGAATACCTGGTGGCCGGTACCGGCGGAGATCAGGCTGTCGGTGCGGCCGATAAACCGCTTGCCCCGGGTCTCATTCCGGTTTCCCTTTTTGTATCCGTCGCTGTACAGGGCCTCGGCATAGCCAATGGCTATCCGCGCATTTTTCCCCCTGCCGAATTCCAGTACCGGGTATGCGTTGGTCAGATAGGTCTGATCCAGCAGGAGACTCACGGAAGTGTGCGCCGGAATCAGAATGTCCTGTTTTTCCTTCGGGAAAGTTGGCGGCAGGGGGAGCCCGGCCTCGGCCAGCCGGGGAATCCTTTCCGCTTTCAGCTCCATCTGAGGGATACCCGACGGCCGGAGCATCCATACATTGGTGGTACCGTAGGGGCCGAGTACATCTTTGGGTAAGCCACGGAAAAGTGGCCGGGCGCCCGACCACCCGGTATCGTCATATCCCGCCTCTGTCCAACCCTGAGGATGCACCGCGAAGTTCCGGATCTCTCCCGGTCCTGAAACATAATAAAACGGCACATTGAGCTTCAGGGGAGCATAACTGTCGTCCCTGACGGATTTCCAGGAGGCGTCGGTGTTCAGTGCATTCTCCGCCGGTGTATTTCCCTGAAGAATAAAACCCGTCATGGCTGAAATCTGTACTTCCGGCCGCCATTCGGCCTCATTCCATACCCGGGCGGCAATGCTGTTCCTGCCTTTCACAAGATACGGCTTCAGGTCTGCCGTTTCAAAATTCCAGTGATTGAGATCTCCTCTTGCCGGGCCGGAAGAAACCATTTTCCCGTTAACAAAGAGCTGGTATCGATTATCGGCCGAAACATGTACGATATAGCTGTCGGGCACAACGGACAAGTCCAGCGTTTTGCGGAAAAGATAAACACCGTACGCGGTCGGTGCATGATCGGGGGTGGTAATCCAATGGGCCGTCCACGGTTTTTCAACAATTTCCGGGGCTGTTTTTTGTGCGTGCAGACGCGTCAGAAGACCTGTCAGTACAATCAGAACAAGGATCAGGCTGGTTTTCATAGATATGTTATTTAAGGAGGTGATCTGCGGGGTTGGCGTTCTTCACTTTTCTTATCAGGGAGGAATTACTGTTCTTCTTAAAGAGCAGTGTCTGGCGGCACGGTATACACTTCCCTTCCAGGGTCAGATCAATCTGACGCACAGACGGACCCGAAAAACAGTAAAACGAAGGTACTGCACCGGTTCCGAGGTCGAATTCTGCGAGCGCGGCGATCCGTCCGTAGTCAGGAGGAAGTCCGTTGTCCCGGTAAAAAAAACGGTCCGGCGCAAGGAGTGCCCATTTTTCATTTTTCAGTTCATGAAAATTTAAGGTTTCTTTCTTCGCTAAGGGATTTCGCGCCGAAACACATACCTGGACATGTCCCTGAAGCAAAGGCAGTGCCTCCAGTCCGGAAGGAGGATTTCCCGTATCCAAGCCCGATCCAAAAAGAATCTGATGTTTTCTCAGGGCTTCTTCCTGGTCGTATGCCGACGAAAAAGCCAACAGCTTTATTTCGGTTTCGGGAAGCTCCCTCTGAAGAAAGCCGAGTGTGGTTACCAACCCTTCTTTGGGCATTCCGATACAATAGCCCACCTGCACCGTTTGGCGCCGCGAACGCAATCTTTCCAGCCCTTCCGCCATGTCCTGCCTCTGGCGTATAAGCTTCAGGGCTTCCTTATAAAAATAACTCCCTGCCTCTGTAAGCACTACCTGTTTATGCTTTTTTTTCTGTGTTACATCAAAAAACAATGTATTCAGCTCCCGTTCCAGTAAGGCTACCTGCCGTGAAACCGCCGGCTGCGAAATGTTCAGTCTCCCGGCGGCCCTTGCGAAGCTTAACTCCTCCGCTACTGCAATAAAGTATTCGAGCTGTCTTAGTTCCATATGCTTTATTTTAGTGACTCCCGAAGGATGATCCGGAAAGGGTTTTCAATCTGTCTCCGCGAATTGTTCAGCACCAGTTCCGCTGCTGTTTTTCCCATCGAGGCAAAGTCGGTGGAAACCGTGGTCAGCCCGTTCATAATGTATTTTTTGGCTTTGGTTTCGTTATAGGAAATGATGCCTATATCATAGCCTACACGCAACTCTTTGGACTCTGCCCTTTCAAGCAACTCAAACAGATCGTCTTCCATAAGGTTAATGAATACATCCCCGGGGTTCACTTTTTCTTTTTTGATATCCGGTACTACCTTATGTTCAAACACAAAACTCTCACAGAACGACACGAAGCCGTCAATAATTTCTGTGGGATAATAACTGTTTTCCGGAAATACAAGCTTAAGCACGCTGAATTTCTGAAGGGCCTCGAGCACCTGAAAAAGGGCCTGATAAATATCACGGGCAAAGTTTTCATAAACTGCCGCATAACTGCCTGTAATCTCGGGAAGAATTTTATCCAGAAGAATCAGCTTTGAACGCGGAATTTTTTCGATGGCATGAATGGCTGCCTTTTCCCCGTCAATGAAATGGGGAATGATAACATAGTGGGTGTAGCTGTCATCTCCCTTGCTTTCCAGGATGCGGCAAAACATCCGGGCATCATTATTGTAAATGTAGAAATCAACCGAGGCCTTATCCCCCAGCGCCCCGGTAAAGGCATCGTAAATTATTTTCTTGTGGGCACTCAGCTTATTGAACATCAGGAATATACGATAATCCTGCTGAATATGTACCGACCTTACAAAGTATCCTTTCCCCTGGTAGGCCTCCAACACGCCCATTTTCCGAAGCTCTTTATAGCTTTTCTCCACAGTTATCCGCGAAATATCGGTGTGGAAGCTCAGCTCGTTAATGGAGGGCATCAGATCTCCCTGCAGCAGCCGGCCTGCCTTCACTGACTGGATAACGGCATCCATCAGCTGACGGTATTTGGGCGTAGCCGACAGTTCATCAATTTCAAATTGTTCAAGGAAACCGGACATAGTAACTGCTCAAAAACATGGCGGACTACTACCAACGCTCAGGGAGAAGCCGCCCTTTCCTAAAAAACACAAAGTAATGAATTCCGGATCTTACTCCCCGGAGACTCATCTACCCTTAGCCTTTAAAGATACCACTGTTTGGACAGATTCCGGTGGGCTTCCCGGATATAATTTCGTAAATTTGCCCGAAAATAAACGAAAATCATGTCCGAATTCCCTCCGTGCCCCAAATGCAACTCTCCCTACGTTTACCCCTCCGGCAGTCTCATGGTTTGCCCGGAGTGTTTTTATGAGTGGAACCCCGAAGATGAAAACTCCGAAGACGCCTCCTCAAAAGTAGTGGATTCAAACGGTAATGAGTTGAAGAACGGGGATGCTGTGGTGATTATCAAAGATCTGCCCGTAAAAGGTGCCCCTAAACCCATCAAAGCCGGCACGAAGGTAAAGAACATCCGTTTAACCGATGGTGATCACAATATTGACTGCAAAGTGGACGGCTTCGGCGCCATGGCCCTGAAGTCGGAGTTCGTGCGTAAAGCATAGGGTGTAAAAAAACCGCGCTCTTACTAATGTGCACTTTTCTGAGGAGGATGCTCGCGGCAAGGGCATTTCACTGCTCATATCCGGCCCTTACTCCCTTCAACGTGCTGAACAGCTATTTTAAACCTGCCAGTATCTTACCTGAAACCGGGAATGCCGTGCCGTGCCTTACACCTTTCGGAAAACTTACCACGTCTGAAATATCTTCCCAGGTGATGAGGTCTTTGGACCGAACCGCGCCGTATTTCTTTTCGGTGTACTTGTCAAAATATACGTAAACATATTCGCCTACCTGAAGCGGTGCCGGGCCTTCAGCCCAGTACTTACCCGTAATGGGAGATGACACTTCTACCGGGAAGCCGAACGGCTGATCACCGGCTGTTAAACGTATGTTTTTTTCGGGTGGGTTAGAGTTCTCGTTTTTCAGGAACATGTAATACCTGCCGTCTTTGTGTAGGATGGCACAGTCAATGACTGAAAAGCCCGGATCAAAGTAGAGTTGTGTTTCGCTGAAGGTCTTGAAGTCTTTGGTGGTTACATAGTACATGCGGTGATTAAGGCCTTTCTCACTTTCCGAGGTGGGTACTTCCGGGAATGCCCCCGGAACCGTAGATGCCCAGAATATATAAAATGTTTTGTCTTTCTTATCATAGAAGAGCTCGGGAGCCCAGGCATTTTTTGTTCCTGCAAATTTATCCATCACGGGAATGTTCTTTTGTACTGACCAGTTTTTCAGATCTTTTGAGGAAGCATACCCAATCCCCTGATCCCACCAGCCGGAGGTCCATACCATATGAAACGTACCCGCATCGTCCTGAACTATGCTGGGGTCCCGCATGAGCTTGTCTTTGCCTATTGCGGGAGTAAGAAAGGATGAATCTCCCCGGAGCGCTTTCCAGCTTTTCCCGTCTGCACTCCAGGCCAGGTGAAGCCCGTCTTCCCCGTTTCCTTTAAAATAGGAAAAGAGATAAACGGGCTTTTCCGGGGTTGAACACGACATCGTCAAAATAAGCAAAACAGGTAGTAATTTCATTTTATTTTCAGGTATTTCGGTTCGAACAAATGGCACTCCAATCATCAAAAATGGCTTAAGGCCCGGCTTTTAAAGATGATGAAAGCGCGGAAGTGTCCGATCTTATCACTAATCTTCAAATATAATACAATGACAATAACAACAATTATATAAATTTTTCTTGTTATCGAGAAGTTTTTTAATGGCTCAAACAGAACAGAATTTTATAGGTTAAAAATCCGTTTATAAACTTAGTAATCTTTACCGTAAAATAGTACCATTAAACTTCTCTCCTAGAGAGGCGGCCATTTTAAAGGATTATAAAACAGGGTCGGGCACAAAGCCTGCTTTTGGCGATACACGGGTTTTAAATCGGATGACACCCTGTTTTATTTTTGAAGATGTGCAAACATTTCCTGATCCGTATTATCATCGCCTGCAGTAAATATGTTTTGAGAATGGACTTTTAGCAGCTGAATATACAGCCTCCAAACTTTAGAGAGTTTCGTTATACAAAAAAGTGAAAAATGCTTTTTATTCACAAAATATGTTCCTATGTTTGGACATATAAAACAGAGGCGGCCATTTTCTCTGCCAGAAAATACTACTCCGTTTAGACGTTAAGAAACTTGTGTGGCGGGTTGTCTAACTGTTCTGAATATAACTAATGAACACTTTTCCTATAATAACCCTGGGCAAAATTGAATATTCCACGGATCATTAACGTTCTGATAAGTGAGGTATACTATGGCGACTACAGAGAAAAAAGTCTTTTACCAATCAATATGTTCATACATATTAACAAACATAAAAATAAGCGGGTTCAGGGAGCCCGTCCCGGCGATTACAAAGCCGGCGGCAACAGCCATGCGGAAGAAATGCTTCTCGGTGCTGATGTAGGGGGCTCTCATATTTCTGCCGCCCTGGTGAATGCTTCCGACGGAAGTATAATGGAAGGAACATTTTGCAGGTCTCTGGTAGATCCGCATACCGACAGCACAGCTATACTCCTGCAATGGACAGGTGTTCTGAAAGAAGTCCTCTCTAAAAGACCCCTGCATCACCTGAAGGGGATAGGTATTTCCATGCCGGGACCTTTCGATTATGAGAGGGGTATTTCACACATGGATGGCGTCAGCAAATACAACGCACTTTTCGGTATCAATATCCGGCAGGTACTTAGCGATGAGCTGCAGCTCCCGCCCCGGTTGCCGGTAGTGTTTGAGAACGATGCCCGCTGTTTCGGTTTGGGGGAATGTCTTGACGGGGGCGCTGCAGGCGTGGAAAGAACAATCGGTATCACACTCGGCACCGGCCTGGGCGCCGTATTCCTGAAGCAGGGCAATATCCTGACCAGCGGTGAGGGAGTGGCACCGGGCGGATACCTGTACAATATCCCTTTTGAAAAAGGCCGGGCCGAAGACCTTATTTCAGCAAGGGGTATCCTCGACACATACCAAGAGATGTCTGGAATAGGGGCTGACAATGTAAAAGCAATAGCGATCAGAGCATTACAAGGGGATACACATGCGCTTTCGGCGTTTAATCTGTTTGGCGTCCGTTTAGGCAGGTTCCTTAGGCCGTGGCTCTCACGGTTCAGCGCAGATTGCCTCGTGATCGGCGGTAGTATTGCCCGGTCACATAACCTGTTTCTTCCGGCCTTACAGCAGGAACTGGAGAAGGAGTACGTGCAAGTGATCATCAGCATATCCGAAAAAATGGAACTGTCGTCTATTGCCGGTGCTGCAGCATTGGCAGGAAGAAAGAACACGGAGAAGAATAAAGAAGGAGAGCAGGCAAACCCATGGAGACTGTCGGCATTGCTCCCTGAAAATGTGAATGGCCGCAACCGGGAGCCGGGAGCTTATACTATTTATCCTTCCCATGCGCCGGAGGAGGGCAATCTTTTTCCAGGCTTCGGTTCCCTGGCCCGGTGGATGGCGGAGCAGCAAGGGGTTGTATTGGACGGTTATGCAGGCATTGACTGGAATGCAGTGCGGGAGCAATGCTCCATCTACTTCCGGCAACAAAACATCCATGCTACCTGGTATGAAGCCTCTGCCTTTCTGAAACCTGAAGCAGAGATCGAAGCATTGGAACTGTCCCTCATGGGCAAACCGGATCCGACAAGGAAAAAAAAGACGACCCTGCTTCTGGAAGACCTGTATGATATGGGGAAGCTGCTGCGACTCCGGCCTGATGCACCCCATACACTGAACATTCTTATAGGTACCGGTGCCGCCTTGTGCGGATGGGAAGCGCCTGTCATTTATTTTGATCTTCCGAAAAATGAGCTGCAATACCGCACGGGTGCCGGCTCTGTCACCAGCCGCGGGACCGCTGCCTCCCGCCCGCCTGCAGAAATAAACAAACATTTTCATTTCGTGGACCGGGGGGTGCTGAACGAACACAGGAAAAAGATAAAGCACCGTATTGCCATCGTGGCAGACGGGCAATGGAAGGATGATCTTACCTGGGCGCACCACGATACGGTCAACAAGTGAAAAAGCCCTTTGTAAAATAAAACAATAACGAAAAACTCTACCCTATGCCCGACAACCAGACCATGAGACATAAAAGATATCTTTTCCTGGTGAGCTTTGTAGCCGCTATCGGCGGCTTCCTGTTCGGCTTCGATACCGCTGTGATATCCGGCGCGCTTTCTTTTGTGGTAAACCAGTTCCGGTTCGATACTGCCATGGAAGGCTGGTTTGTGAGCTGTGCACTGTTGGGCTGCATCATCGGCGTTGCAGCAGCGGGCACTTTAAGCGACAGGTATGGCCGTAAGAAAGTGATGCTCCTGGCCGCCTTATTGTTCCTTGTTTCTTCTATTGGCTGCATGGTCGCTTCGGATACCTCAACGCTCATTTCTTTCAGGATCGTTGGCGGGCTCGGCATAGGTGTGGCTTCCATGATCTGCCCGCTGTATATTTCTGAATTCTCTCCCCCGCAATACCGGGGAAGACTGGTAGCATTGTATCAGCTGGCAATTACCGTGGGTATTGTAGCCGCTTACTTTTCCAATGCCTACCTGCTGAATATTTCCCAAACACTGGAGGGACTTACAGGCTGGCTTCATTTTGTACTCGTTGAAAATGTGTGGCGGTCGATGATCGGCGTCGGCCTGGTACCTGCATTGATCTTCCTCCTTTGCCTGTTTTTTGTGCCGGAATCGCCGCGCTGGCTGGTTTTACAGGGGAAGGAAGAAGAAGCGCAGCGGAACCTGGAAAAGGTGAACCCTGTGCAGGTGGCGAGAGAAGAGATCAATGCAGTGAAAGCGAACAAAGAAGAAGGCAGCTTCAGGCAACTCTTCTCCCCTGCTTTCCGTATACCCCTGCTGATAGGGCTTTTGCTGCCTTTTCTTTCACAGGTATCAGGCATTAATGCAGTGATTTATTATGGCCCGGTGATACTCGACAAGGCGGGCTTCTCTCTAAGCGATGCGCTGGGAGGACAGGTGATGGTGGGCCTGGTGAATGTGATCTTTACGTTTGTAGCCATCCTCACTGTTGACAAATACGGGAGGCGTCCCCTCCTTTTCTGGGGCGCCGGTGGTGCAGTCGCATCCCTGCTGGCGCTGGGGTCCCTCTTTCGGGCGGAAGCGCCGGGTGCGGCCTGGATACTGGTATGTATTTTGCTTTTCATTGCCTGCTTTGCCTTCTCTTTCGGACCCGTATGCTTTATCCTTATAGGAGAGATATTCCCGAATGCATCGCGCGGCCTTGCCATGTCGATGGCTACCCTGTCACTCTGGGTTGCTAATTTTCTCGTAGGACAAACGACGCCTTACATGCTGAAGAGCGCTGCGTGGGGACCTGCCGCAACCTTCTGGACCTTCGCCCTGCTTTGCGCACCCACCCTTTGGCTCACGTGGAAAATGATCCCGGAAACAAAAGGACGATCACTGGAAGAAATAGAACGGTACTGGCTTCAAAGAGGTAAATAGTACAGGATTTACAATACTTCTAACATTATACAAAGGAGTGAAGACCGGGCCATTGATGCAAAAATGCGGATGATGGATCAGGGTTTTACAACAACGAATTGATACTCTGCCGCCTGCTTTCAACCGTATAAACAAAACTGTCGGCCTTGTAGTAGCCCAGATTGTACTCCAGCGGACGATCTGCCTGGTCAAATACATGCCGCTTACGGAAAAGTATCGCGGCACCCACTTCTGTTTCCAGTTTGGAGGCAAGGAATTTGTCGGCAACCAACGCACTGATTTCCTCTCTTGATAAATCGGCGACAATGTTAAAGTCCGTTTCCAGAATATCATAGAGAGGTCGCTTGAAATCTTCCTCACCCGTCATTCCGATCCGGGGATGGAAGTAGGAAATGAAATACACGAAGGGCCCCGCCAGCTGGCCACGTACCCGTTCCAGCTTCAGTATTTTCTGATCGGGATCGATGTCGAAAAAATTTACCAGCACCTCATTGGGAATCTCCCAGGATATGTGGAGTTCAAAATTCCGGACCGGTATGCCCCGGGCGGCCATTTCCTGCGAGAAACTAAGCCAGTTATTTGATCGGGAGCTGAATTTTTTTCTCATCACCCTGGTGCCTATTCCCTTCTTCCTGACCAATAATTCCTCAAAAACGAGCTTGTTGATTGCCTGCCTTAAAGTGGCACGGGAAATGGCAAGCCGCTTCGCCAGATCGACTTCATTAGGCAGGAATTTGCCCTCCTGGTACTCCGGGTTCTCAATGAGCTTCCGTAACAATAGCTCCGCCTGCACATGCAACGGGATCGGGCTTTTATGATTAATCTTGAGGTCCAAAGTTCGATATCGAAAAAATAAAAATCACGCTAATGTATAAAATAAATTTGGTTTGTAAAGAAAAAAGACTTTACATTTGCATATGTCTATACATATAGACATAAATTTTACTAACATTAAATTATAATGCTCTTAAAACAGTGCCTTTATCAATTTCATTACAATCAAAAATCAATCTTATCTAAATTTTTATTAATCGATGTTATTATGTATGTACATTTATTTTACCTGAACAAAAAAATGGGACGATGCATGGCATCCGTCGCCATTGTACTGTTATGTATGTTCCCGTCGATCGGCTATGCGCAAACCGGCTTTACGGTCACCGGGGTGGTAAGAACGCTGGATACCTCCCAGGGCAACCCGCTTATCGAAGGGGTCAGGGTTACCTTAAAGGGGGGGAATAAGGGTGCCATAACCGGCCCGGCCGGCCAGTTCAGTATCGAAGTACCCGCTGCGGGATCGGTGCTGGTTTTCAATCACGTGGGCTATCAAACCCGGGAAGTGGAAGTGAAAGACCGTCAGCCAATTGAGGTGTTACTGTTGCCCAGCGACGAGTTGCTCAGAGAGGTGGTTGTGGTCGGCTACGGTACGCAACGCAAGTCAGACCTGACGGGTTCTGTGGCGGTTTTGTCAGCAGAAAAACTGCTGATGGCTCCGGTAAACAACGCGCTGCAGGGTATGAAAGGCCGTGTAGCAGGGGTGAATGTATTCCTCAACTCCGGTTCACCTTCGGGCAGTCCCCGCATCCTGATCAGGGGATTAGGCACCATCAATTCTTCGTCCAACCCCTTGTTTGTAGTGGATGGTGTGGTGATGGAAAACATCCAGTTCCTCAATCCCAATGACATCGAACGGATGGAGGTACTCAAAGACGCATCGTCTACAGCTATCTATGGTGCCCGGGGTGCAAATGGTGTTATCCTGATTTCCACTAAACGCGGAGCGAAAACCGGCGGCACTACCGTGAGTTACGATGGGTTTGCGAATGTGGGGGTGTTGCCCCGTAAACTCCCCGTGCTCAATGCTGCCGAATACCTGGAGGTACTTGAACGTGGCTTTGCCAATCACTCCAAATACAGAAATACTACTATACCGGCTTTTACCCGCAGCGATCCACGGCTTTTCGACGCACAGGGCAATCCGTTGTACGATACCGACTGGCAGGATGAAGCCATGCGTACAGCGGTATCCCACAACCACCAGCTTGCCGTGCAGACCCGGGCCGATAAGTCTTCCTTTGGCGCTTTCATCAATTATGCAAACATGCAGGGCATCATGCTCAACAGCTCGCTGGAGCGTGTAAACGGGAAAATCGCATACGATGCGCAGCCTAAAAAATGGCTGTCACTGGGGATTAACCTGCTGGCTAATTATACACTGGAAAATGAAACAGACGAAGGCGGAGGATACCAGATGCCTCGTCGGTCCATGCTTGAGATGGCTCCCATATTCCCCGTGAAATTCCCGGATGGTACCTGGTCAAACAGCAGTATGATCACGGACCGCTATGGCCTGGAAGCTATTCCCAACCCGGTTCACGTGCTTACGACTCAGGACAGGCTTCGCAAAAGACAACAGCTGTTCGGAAATGCCTATCTCACCTTCCATATTCTTCCCGGACTGGACCTTCGCACACAGTTTGGCTTTGATAAGCACGATAATAACATTCAGAACTACAGCCCTACAGACCTTATCAATATTTCAGCCCCTTTGGGTAATGCTTATCTGGAAAACCAACGCTCCTTTTACTGGCAGGAGGAGACTTATCTGAATTACAACAAAAATTTTGGAGATCACCGCATCAATTCCGTATTGGGTCTAAGCTGGCAACAGCGCACCTACGAAGGCAATTGGGTCACTGCGCAGGGTTTTGCCGATGACTTCTTCCGGTTCAATGCTATCCAGGCTGCCAGCCAGCCCGGTGCACCCGGTTCTACCCATAACCAGTGGACGATGAATTCCTATTTCCTTCGGGGGGGATATACGTATAAGAACAGGTATTTGTTTACTGTTACCGGCCGGATAGACGGTTCTTCCCGGTTTGGTGAGAACAACAAATACGGTATATTCCCATCGGCAGGTTTGGGCTGGGTGCTTTCTGAAGAATCCTTCCTGAGTGATGCAGAGAAACTGGATGAATTAAAGATCAGATCAAGCTATGGGGTAACCGGTAATACCGAAATCCCATCCTACCTCACGCTCGGCACCGTATCATCGGGAACTACCCTGATCAACGGCACACGCGTATCGCAGAGTTTCATCAATCGCCTGCCAAATCCAAACCTGGAATGGGAAAAGACCCGGCAGTTTGACGTTGGATTTGACCTGTCCATGTTCAACAGGCGACTGACCCTTACCATGGACTACTACTACAAACTAACTACCGACCTGTTGCTTGACCGGCCCGTACCGACCTCCACAGGTTTCTCCGGAGTGAGAGACAATATCGGTTCGGTATCTAACCGGGGTATTGAGGTGATGCTCAGCGGCACCCCGGTATCCAATGGCGCATTCAAATGGCAACCCACGCTCAATTTCACCTTCAACAAAAACCGCATTGAAGCCCTGGGTGAAAACAACGAGGATATCTTCCCCGGACCCAGTTTTGTTTCTGGCAGCATGGTCATACTGCGTGTTGGCGAGCCTCTGAGCTCCTATTGGGGCTTTAAACGTCTGGGCACCTGGGGTACCCACGAGGCCGCCGAAGCGGCCGCCGTAGGCGCCATACCCGGCGAGGCCAAACGCAGTGCTGACCGTCATGTCATCGGCAGCGGGCTACCCGATTGGGTAGGAAGCTTTGTAAACCAGGTGAACTATAAAAACTTCGACCTGACCGTTGACCTCCAGTTCGTTTACGGAGTGGAGATCATGCAGCAATTCATGCATTCCATGGAAGACCGCACGGGCTACTCTAACGGGCTAAAGGCAACACTATATGAAAGCTGGACGGAAAGCAACCAAAACACGATGATCCAGCAAATCCGAAACGGGCCTTATACCGGGCAAAACAGTCAGATTGACGACCACTGGGTGGCCAATGGCTCCTATTTGCGGGGCAACCTGGTTTCACTGGGTTACAATTTCGGCAATGCCTCACTAAACAAACTTAACCTGAAGGGACTTCGCGTCTATGCCAGCGTTCAGAACGCATTTCTTGTCAAATCAGATGAATTTAAGGGGTACGACCCGGAAGCTACTTCTCATGGCGGTAACCAGTGGGGGCAGAATGTTTTCTTCCACCAATATCCCAATCCAAGAACATTTACTTTAGGAGCCAGTTTCCAATTCTAACCAACAAAATTTCAGATCATGAAAAAAATAATTGCAATGATAGTTTCTGCAGGAGTGCTAACCTCCTCCTGCTCGGACTTCCTGAAGGAAGTGCCGAAAAACGAAATGTCCTCAGGCCAGTTCTTTGCCAATCCAAATCATGCTTACAACGCTGTAAATGCCTTATACCGATCCGGTGTGCCTGCCCTGTTTAGCGGTGGCGTTTATTCCGGAACGAGAATAATGTTTGGCCCATACACCTCCGGCTTCATCGATAACGAATACAAAGGGCAGGAGGTACATGTGCAGCATGCCCAGCAGCTTACCCTGAATGGCGTCAACCTTTCGGGTTATCTGGGCGGCATCTACGGGGATTTGTACCTGGGTATCTCAAGGGCCAACAATGCCATCAAGTACATTCCCGCCACACCGGGGCTATCCGAGTCAGAAGCAGGAAGACTCCAGGCCGAAGCCCGTGTATTCAGGGCCATGAATTATTACTTTTTAGTTCGTTTCTTCGGGGGGGTGCCGTTGATTACGGAACCCTATGAAAGCCTGGATAACCTCTATGTGGAGAGAGCCTCTGTAGCTGAAATTTATTCTCTCATTGTCAGCGATTTGCAATACGCCACCCAGCAGGGTCGCCTTCCCAATACCCGCATGAACAGTAATGGTAACCGGATCACCCACGGCGTAGCGAAATCGTTACTGGCTGAGGCATACCTCACTATGAGCGGGTATCCTTTACAAGCAAACCAATATGCAGATGCGGCAAGGGAGGCGCGTGAGCTGATCAGGAGTGGTGTTTACAGCCTCACCCCACATGACAGGGATGCGCAGGGCAATGTTATCCCGGCCAACAGCGCCTACAACAAGGCGCGGGTTGCGGACAATCTCCCCAATGAACAGATCTACTATTTCGAGTATACCGTGGGAATCGCGAACTCCGGGTATGCTCAATACTCCTTCCCTACCACCATTTCACCGGAAGTGGCCTATGCGATTGTCAATAATGCTTATGAGCCCTCAGCAAGCCTGCTGCAGGCGTACCATCCGCAAGACGATTTACGCAGGCAGGAAAAACAATATTTCCATTCCTCCTATACGAGATCTAATGGCGGGCAGACCAGTTTTCAGTGGGCTCCGCATCTTTGGTACGATCAGGAGGCGGTATTAGGAACGGCGACCTCCGGTAAGGACCTGCCGGTCTATACGTATGCCAATGTGCTGCTCATTGCTGCCGAAGCCATCGCCAAATCTGAGGGGGTCACCGCTGAGGCCATCGACTACCTCGCACAGGTAAGGGGCCGTGCCTACTGGAAACAAACCACGGAGCAGGTCAAAGCCGGTTTGGCCGGCCTCAGCACCCAACAATTTGTGGAAGAAGTATGGAAAGAGCGGTTACGCGAGCTGATATTTGAGTTTCACATTTGGTTTGACATCCAGCGTACCCGTCAATTTCCCGTTACGGCAAGCAATGGCCAGATCTCGTTTACCAATGTGATCGGGCGGCAGAACAGTTTCGGCGCCACGTATGCTGAACGACATTTGCTGTACCCCTTACCTGATGACGAATTGCAGCGCAATCCGGCATTAGTGCAAAATCCCGGCTATTCACAATAACCCCTATAGCAATACCATCCACGGCACAGATGCATCCTGTTTATCCGTGCCGTGGATATTTTTTATATAGTTTTATATTTAGAAAACAGACAAGTAAAAATCCTTACGTTTAAGTTTAGCATAATGATGACCCATTTGAAACACGTGTCCCTGAAAGAAAATGAAGATCTCAATAACCGTTACCTGTATGAAATTAACCCGGTATATCCTGCCGCAAACGGAAACGTTTACGCGGGGTATGAAACCCTGGTTTCTACGTTATTGAATTATAAAACATGCATCATTGACGGATACTCCGGTGTAGATTGGGAAGATGTGGTGATACAACTCGGGGATTGCGCATCCCTTCTCGGGAAAACCGTCAGATTCTCCGCCATCTCTGCCGCTATGCTGCCCGAAGACACTATAGACAACCTCATCGCCCCCTTCCTCGGCGGCACAGATCCCCTATTCGGGCACAGAACCACGCTGCAACTGGCCGATTTCTTTGACCCGGATAAGCTCGCGGCCTTTAGCCCCGACAGCACCGCAGATTTACACATCATATACGGTTGCGGTGCGGCGTTATTAGACTGGTCAGCCGTTCCTGTTGTCTATTTTGACGTGCCGAAATATGACATCCAAAGGCGTATAAAAGCAGGCACTCACCTTAATCTTGGCGCTACGCGGGCTTCTTCCTTTAAAGCCATGTATAAGCGGTGTTATTTTGTAGACTGGATCGTTTTAAACCGGCACAAACAGCAGTTATTACCTTCTATGGCCTATGTGGCCGATCAACAGTTTGCCGGTACCGTTAACTGGATTCCAGGCGATGACCTTCGGCAAACCCTGCACCACATGAGTACCAGCTATTTCCGGGTGAAGCCCTGGTTTGAGGCGGGCGTATGGGGAGGCGACTGGATGAAGGAAAGGTTCGGGCTGGATGAAGAGAGCCCCAATTACGCCTGGTCTTTTGAGATGATTGTACCGGAAAACGGTTTACTGATTAAAGGCGGGAACAATATATTGGAGGTATCATTTGATATGCTGATGTTTCAGGAGCCGGCCAATGTACTGGGCCATGCTACCGCAAGATTCGGATACGATTTCCCGATCCGCTTTGACTTCCTCGACACGTTCAATGGCGGTAACCTTTCCGTACAATGCCATCCATCCCCCGCCTATGCGAAGCAGCATTTCGGTGAACCCTTCACCCAGGATGAGACCTACTATATCGTAGACGCCGCACCCGATGCGCAGGTTTACCTCGGGTTTCAGGAAGATATTGACCCCGCGGAATTCAGGGAAGCACTGGAACACAGCTATGCACATGAAGAAGAAATTGACGTGGAGAAGTATGTTCAGGTATTGCCTTCGCGAAAACACGAGCTATACCTTATCCCGCACGGTACCGTCCATTGTTCGGGCGTTAACAACCTGGTGCTTGAAATCAGTGCAACGCCCTATATTTTCACTTTCAAGATGTATGACTGGCTTCGCCCGGACCTCGACGGACGCCCGCGCCCTCTCAATATTGACCGTGCCTTTGAAAATCTTAATTTTACACGCAAGGGGAATGTAGTGCAGGAAACACTGGTTTCAAAAGCACGCATATTGCAGCAGGGAAGTGACTGGAAATGGGTACATCTTCCTACCCACCCCGATCACTTTTATGATGTCAACCGGTATGAATTTGAAAGTACGGTAACCATCAGCACAGACGGACAATGCCACGTACTGATGCTGGTTTCCGGCACGGCCATTTCGTTAGAAACAAGTGGCGGGGAGACCGCAACGTTCCATTTTGCAGAAACTTTTGCCGTACCCGCTGCCACTACTACCTATCACCTCACCAATAAAGGTCAGGAAAAAGCAATGGTCATTGTCGCATTTGTTAAAGAAAAAGCCTGCTCATGAAAAATATACTAATTATTACCGCCACCTTATTTGCTGCTTTCGGCAGTAACGCTTACATCGCCCCTAAAACAAACAACATCATTTGGCAAATAGGCGAAAATGATGGCACACCGGAAGGGATGGCCCTGGCCCCCGGGGATTATACGGCGTTTATTGGCCGCGATTTCGGTTTCGAAGATCGATTTTTCACCATTGGCCACTCTTCGCCTGCCACAGACTGGCCGTACGTACTTCCGGGGCCATCCAACGGATGGGGAGGTACCGGTCGAACTGCCGGTATCCGGACCCATTTCCTTAACACATATTTCGGTATCCGTGAACTCCCCCGCCAGGGAGTGTACAAGTTGGTGATAGATGTGCTGGATACTGAAAGCAAAGCCCCTCCGCTACTGAAAATAAGCATTAACGGGCATTCCTGGACTCATCAGTTGAAAGGTGGTAGTGGTCAGGAAGATCCAACCGGCCCTTTCTCCAATGCACATGAGCAGCTCATTACCATAGACCTGCCGGCAGGTGTTCTGAAAAAAGGGCACAATGAGCTTACCCTGACTACGCTGGTTGGCGGCTGGCTGGTTTTCGATGCCATACACCTGGAAGGCCCGGCGACAGCAGAGTTGCACACACCGGACGATGCCTTAATCAAACGCATTAATGTAGCTGCGTATGAAACGGCACTGGAAGGCAGGCGTTACCAACCTCTGCTGGTGGATGTGGCTCATCTTAAAAATACCCCGAAACTAACCGTGAAAGTCGATGGTATTGAGGTGCTGCGCCAACGAATTGAACGGGGCGAATATGAGCTGGAAGTTCCCATGCCAGCTGTTCAAAAAGAAAAAACCAGCAATTATGCCATCTACCTGGACGACAGGTTAATTGAGAAAGGTACGATAACCCGTTCCCCTCAACCGTTAATTACACCTGCCGACTACGTCAATACCATGATGGGGGCGGCCCATTCGCGGTGGATGCTGGCCCCTGGCCCGTGGATGCCTTTCAGCATGGTCAAAATCAGTCCCGATAACCAAAATAGCGGATGGCAAGCCGGGTATGACCCGTCATTTGAATCCATAGGCACATTCAGCCACATCCACGAGTGGACCATGGCCGGGCTGGGAACCTTCCCGGCTTCAGGCCCTTTGCAGACGCGCATTGGAGATCAGGCACAGCCCGATTCGGGGTACCGGTCACGCATAGACAAAGCTACCGAAGAAGCCCCATTAGGCTATTATAAAGTCCACCTGACCGATTACAACGTTACAGCTGAGCTCACGGCCACTTCACGGGCCAGCTTTCAGCGGTATACTTACCACGATGCCGATAGCGGCCGAATCATGGTTGACTTTATGATCCCGGCCGAATACCGCTACCAGATCGAAAAACTCGATGTCAGGCAGGTATCTCCCCATCGAATCGAGGGATTCAGTAAGCAGATATCGCGCCGGGTGTGGTCCAGAGATGCCGACCAGGACTACATCGTCCACTTCGTCATGGAGTTCGACCAGCCCATCATCCATACAGGTATGTGGATAAATGACCACATCACGAACGGTCAAACCCTCCGGACAGATAGCGTAGGGGCCGGCGGTATGTATGTGGTATTCGATACCCGAAAATCGCCCGTCATTCAGTTTCGCACCGGGATCTCCTATGTAAGTACAGACAATGCTGCTGCTAATCTCTCGGCTGAGATTTCACGCCCTTTCGGATGGAATTTTGACGCGGTGCGTGAACACCAGCGAACGGTATGGAATGACCTTCTCGGCCGCGTCGCGGTAAGCGGTAACGACCGCCGGGAGAAAATGCGTTTTTATACCAACATGTTCCGCAGCCTGGCAAGCCGCAACACCTTCAGCGATGTGGACGGAAGCTGGCGCGATGCCGACGAGCGCATTCAGCAATTCAGCAATCCCGACGACGTAGCGCTCGGCTGTGATGCTTTTTGGAATACATTCTGGAATCTCAACCAACTCTGGAACCTGGTTACGCCGGATTGGTCGAGCCGCTGGGTGCGTTCGCAGTTAGCCATGTATGATGCCGGGGGCTGGCTGGCCAAGGGTCCTGCGGGCATGGAATATATCCCGGTGATGGTAGCCGAACATGAGATTCCTTTGATTGTGGGTGCCTACCAAATGGGAATCCGTGATTTCGATGCGGGGAAAGCATTTGAATCCGTATACAAAATGCAGACGACACCCCCGGCGCGGGTAGGGGGGGGTCTGGCAGGTAACCGGGACCTGGAAACCTACCTGAAACACCGCTATGTGCCCTACGACGAGGGAAGGTTTTCCAACTCACTGGAATACAGTTATGATGACTGGGCGGTATCGCAATTCGCCAGGTCGTTGGGCAAAAAAGAAGCTTACCGGGAGTTTAACGACCGCGGCAACTGGTGGCGCAATGCCATCGATACCCTGACAGGCTA
>CAZLXI010000016.1:0-14676 GCA_964563435.1 uncultured Lacihabitans sp. | reverse complement strand
AGTTTAACGACCGCGGCAACTGGTGGCGCAATGCCATCGATACCCTGACAGGCTACGCGCGCATGAAAGATGCCGCAGGCAACTGGCTCCCGGATTTCGACCCCTTCAAATCCGGGGCGAATCATCACTACGTAGAAGGCAATGCCTGGCAGCTTACGTTTTTCGTGCCGCAGGATGTACCCGGGCTGGCAGGTATGATCGGTAAGAAGAACTTTATTGACCGCCTGCAATGGGGATTCGAAGAGACCTACAAATGGCGGTACAATGGGCCAAACGACCAATATTGGGATTATCCCGTGGTACAGGGCAACCAGCAGTCCATGCACTTTGCCTATCTCTTCAACTGGGTGGAAAAACCCTGGCTGACCCAAAAATGGAGCCGGGCCATCATCGACCGTTATTATGGATATGGCATATCCAATGCCTATCTCGGCGATGAGGATCAGGGACAAATGAGCGCCTGGTTTGTGATGAGTGCGTTAGGACTGTTCCAGATGGACGGCGGGGCAAGAGAAAACCCCATCTATGAGATTGGCAGCCCGATCTTTGAGCGCATAGACATCCAATTGGGAGAACGGTATGGCAGGGGTCAGCTGTTTACAATAACGGCAAAAAACACCTCGCGGGAAAACTGTTATGTACAGCAGGCCCGCCTCAATGGGAAAACTTTGCAAAATTTTTGGTTCCCGGCGGCCGACCTCCTGAAGGGCGGACACCTGGAACTTGAAATGGGCCCTGCTCCCAATACAGCTTGGGGTATCGGCCAATTGCCTCCCGATGTCTCATCACCCGCCAGTGGTATGGATTAAGCCTTCCAAGTACATGAAGAAACCCAAAAAATTATGAATCATCCCTTATTTCCGATCATAAGTATCCTCCTTTTTATCAGTTGCGCATGCCAGTCGCCATCCCGTACGGCACGGCAACTGGCCGGACAAATCAGCCGCGACACCCTCTTGCCGGCTGTTAAATCCATGGCCAGAGAAACTGTTTTATCCGGGTTTAACGCCGGTGACGGATATGCCGAAGTATGGATACGGGACTATAACACCTTTATTACGCTGGCTACGGAACTGCACCCGGCGGAAACTATTAAAGAAAATCTGCGTGTTTTCTTCCGGCTCCAGGGTGATGATGGCAATATTGCCGATGGGTTCATCCCTCGGTCGAAGGCTCGCGATGCAAAAGGCGGTTATGCCTACCTCTATACCTCCCTCGAACCTGATTTTGCCGGCCATAAAAACACCGTAGAGACTGACCAGGAAAGCTCGCTGGTACAAGCGGTGTATAAGTACATCACCCGAAGCGGCGATCGCCGGTTTTTACAGGAGACCATTGGCCAGACCACCATCGCTACCCGTTTGGAAAACGCCATGGATTTTTTGATGGCCCATCGTTACAATCAGGAATACGGCCTGCTGTGGGGAGCCACCACGGCCGACTGGGGCGATGTACAACCCGGGCACCCCTGGGGTGTTTACCTGGATGAAAACACCCATTATGCTATTGATATTTATGACAATGCCATGTTCCTGGTTGCGCTGGACAACCTGATGGAACTATTGCCTGATACGAAAACAAAATGGGCCCCCATACGCAAACAAATTGCTGAAAACAGCCTGAAGCACCTGTGGGATACCCAGCGACAGAAATTCATCCCTCACATCTACCTTGATCAATCCCCGTTTCCTGAAACTTTTGATGAAATGGAAGTGTACTACCACGGAGGAACGGCCGTGGCCATCGAAGCCGGCCTGCTCACTGCTGATCAAATCAAACATGCACTTGACCGTATGGTGGCCAATGTAAGGGCGTCGGGAGCCCCTTCCATCGGGCTTACCTTGTATCCGACATACCCAACGGGTAGTTTTGAGAATAAAGGCATGTACCCATACGGTTACCAAAACGGTGGCGATTGGGATTGGTTTGGGGCACGCATGGTCATACAACTTATCCGGCATGGATTTTTGAAAGAGGCATATGAACAAGTGCAGCCCATGCTAAAGCGCGCCGTAGATAACCACGGGTTTTACGAATGGTATACCGTTGACAATGAGCCTAAGGGTTCGGCTACGTTCCGGGGCTCGGCAGGCGTAATTTATGATGCGGTGGTTATGTTTGAGCAATTTGCATCCGCAAACCTTTGACACATATTCAACACGTGGAACAGCATAATAAACTTTCAAAAAACCTATAGTTAACGCCATACCGTAACGTTACATTTCCATTTATTTTCCCGGATTTATCCTACTCATTTCACGAATGATGACCGGCCCCAGCAGCCCGGACGGCATAATTCCCCACTGATCAAATTTTGTGTTCCGATAAGTAATGCTCACAAAATTGATCTCATGAAATATCCGCCAGTTCACGCCACGCCGGTCGTATTCGCGGATGCGGTTGGCAGGGAGGTTGGTTACTTCTATTTCCAGGGTATTTTCGCCGTTTTCCAGGAACTGGCCGATGTGTATTTCAAAGGGTACGGCAAACAGGGTACCGGCATCCCGGCCGTTGACCCGCACGCGGGCGCTTTCCCGTACATCGCCCAGGCTTAGCAGGTATTCCCTCCCCTCTTTTTTCTGAAAATCAAATTTCACAGTGTATTTTCCGGTGCCTGTGTTGATTTTCAGGGCTTCATGATTCAGGGCTGTCCAGGAGCCCGGATGGTTGAGTTTGAAATGCTCTTTTATTTCCGGTGTGCTTTCCGGGAAGCTGAGCTCCCAGCCGTTTTTCAGCTCGGTTTCGTTGCCGGAAGCGGTATAGTACGGCCAGTTATCTTCCTTGACCTGAGCGTTGGAAAAGGTCTTCAGAATAAGCGACTGCCCCGGTTTTAATTGCAGGTACACTTCTGCTTGTCCATTGTTTTTTCGCAATGCTGCCCGGCCGGTTTTCCCCGTCATGGGGTCAAAGATCAGCGCGGACACTGCTGCTACACTCAACGGCACCCAGCCGTCTACGCTTACGTTTTTCAACATAGTCATAAAATAAAGGTGCCCTTCGTTATGCTTTTTGCGGATAAGCTGTCCGCCGAAGTCGGTTTTGAACCGTTCTTTTCCTTCTGAAAACTCCTTCAGGAAATCCTGCGGTCCGGTGATGATCCGCCCCTTTCCGAAGACATGGGTTTCAACTGTATTGAACGAAGGTTTAATAGGAAGCCGGCTCAATAGTGCTTTCAGAGCAGCTTGTCTTTCTGCCTGGTCTTTCAGCCCCGGCACATCATACGGATAGTGGTCTGTAAAGATGACCGTAGCTCCTTCTTCCGCAAGCTTCAGCAGATGCTTCAGGGTTTCCAAAGGAATGCTCTTTACCGCCGGTACGATAATGGCCTTGTAGCGACTGCCCCCCTGCGTCTCCAGCTGTCCGTTTTGCACAGTGGTGGTTCTGATATAGTTATCCGAAATATAGTCGGGATCGAAACCGCTTTGCATGATCTTTTCAGCAAGATCAGAGAATTCCGGCAGGCGCTCCCGCAAACCGTGAATGGCGAAAGTGGTAAAGAAATGGCCCCGCTGACCCGCCAGGATATCGTAAACCGGGAAATAAAGCAGGAAATCGTTGTCGGGTTTTGTGCTTTGAAGAAACGACTGTACCCGGGTCACATAGGTAAAGAACGCCGGGGCATCTTTCCAGATACTGTTGGTCGGCGACATATCCACCGAAGCATAAAACTTCCAGCCCGGCCAGGCAGCTTCCTGAGGTGAATAGGTACTTCCGTGAAAATACACATGATTTACGCCCGCAGTGAACATCTGGTCGATTTCCGGTTTACACTGGCTCAGGGAAGTCCGGAAGTGTTCGGTGAGCCAGGTAAACGTTTCGGCCGAAGTAAAGGGCTTACCTGTGATATTTGCTGCAGAAGAAGCATATTTCAGAATGGTGGGATCGCCGTCATTTTTCTTACGGATAGTGTCTTTTCGCAGTCCGGGAATATCAAAGTCAGAAATCCCGAAAGTCTCACATTCCGGAATATCGACTGCAGCGTACAGGTCGATGAGATTGGCGGGAGAGCCGTGGGCCTGGTTTTTGGTGGATGCTCCGTGGCTGTGGGCCCAGTCGGTCCAGACGGCAGTAAAGTTATCTTTGAGGATCTCTCCCAGGGTTTCGCGGTAGTCGGAGATCACCCTTACTGAGGTTTCTGTACGCCCTTTGTCCAAAAGATGGGGAAGATATTCTTCCAGTTTGTAGCCCCGTCTGTTGTAAAATTCATAAAGGAGGTCAGGCGTCCAGTCGGCACCGTATACCTCGTAAGAGTCATTAAAGAAATTCTTCGGGTAAGGAGCCCCGCCGCTTTGAAAGGCAGCATCAAATTTCGCCAGGTAGCGTTTTACCGCTCCCTTGTCAAAATGGTTCAATACATACCCTTGTCCGCCGGGAGCCGCCCGCTTGACCTTTTGATGGGTCCTGCCCACGTACAGGGCTACCATCTGACCGTCTTCCGGCGGAGTATAGCTGAATAGTCCCCTTTCCCCCACCTGGCCGGTAGCATCGATCACCTGCCCTGAAGTCAGGTAGATCATCACCTTGCTCAGCCGGGTGTTTTTATCCCCCTGAGCGTCGAATTTTTCTACTATAAGCTCGCCTTTTTTTAAGGAGAACCGGTCAAATACGGCTTTGCTTGCGGCGTCTTCCAGGCTAACTTCCGGGCCGCCGAAAGGCCAGCCTGTACCGGTGTTCATGTCTACGTTCATACCCAGGCGTTTGGCCTCTGCCTGGGTGAAGGCCAGCATCCGCATCCACTCAGGCGACAGAAAATCGCGGTAATGTTTTTCTCTGCCTTTGACTCCGTAAATGGGCGTGATCTCTACCCCCCCAATGCCGGCTTTACTCATGGCTTCCAGGTTATAGGTGAGGCCGGAAGAGTCTACATCGCTGCCTAACCACCACCACCGGGTGTGAGGTTTGCTTTCTCTGGTGATTTCGGGCCAGGAGGTACTTAAAGGCGCCGGGGCGCAGCTCCAGAGGGAAGCGATGAGGAATATACTGACAAATGCGGCTCGCAACAAACTTCGAGCTCTGGAGCTCATTTGTGCTTGAGCTGACACATGGGCATTGCCCGTCAGTTCGAGCGAAGACGAGAACCGAGCGCCTCTCGTCTTCGCTCGAGGTGACAATGGCACCGCACTTGTCAATAACCGCCCAAACGAGCTCCAGAGCTCGAAGTTTGCGAACGAAGTTTTCAAGAACCCGGTACAACAAAAGCACTCAAATGGTAGAAACGCGCTTCTAACTATATTTAAACCCTTCCTGATCATATCTCTCAATTTTTCTCTTCAAAATCACTCCATTCCACTTCAAAGCCCGTTACGTCTTTCAGGTGATACGGCTTAATGCCCTGTGGCAATGGCGTACGGTAATTCCATAACCTTATCCCCTGCACATCTTCCATCCACAGGGATGGACGGAAATCCTCCTTCTCAAAAGAAAGGTGCACATTATTCAATTCAATATTCTTTGCATGCCGGATAAAAAAGCCCGAGGCGGGAATGGTCCCGAACATCCAGGGCTCAGGGTAGACCTTTTCATTTTCCGGCGGAGTCACCCGACCGTCTTCACGGGTACCGCCACCATTGAAGTGGATCCGGATATTCTGAAGCGTTACGTTTTCAATGGCGTAACCGGGGATACCACTGATGATGCAGGAATACCGGGAGTCGGCATTGTACACGTTAATATTGCTAAGAGTAATGCGCGACATCCGACCTGCTGCCGTTCCTTCCGGACTTCGCATACGGGCACCCAGGCGAAGGAAAAGGGGGGCGTTCACGATATCCCGCATGGTGATATTATTGACCACCACATCTTCCAGGAAGCCACCGTCTACGGTTTCCAGAGCCAGGCCCCGGCAACGCTCAAACACGCAGTTGGAAATGGTGATATTCCGGAAGCCGCCGCTCGATTCGGTGCCGAATTTTATTCGTCCGGTCACAAATCCCTGGTCGGGGGCCTGGGGTTCGTCGCGCTGAAAAGTGCCATTCATCACCGACCCTTTGTCGTAACCGCTGACGAAGCAGTTGGTGATGGTCACGTTTTCCGTATCCCTGAAAAAGCCTAATGCATAGCTGCTTTTCAAAACGATGGCATCGTCCCAGGGGCTGTTAACCGTGCAGTCGGAAATACGGACGTTCCGGCAGGAGTCGATGTCGAAGCCGTCGCGGTTGGTATCCACTTTGATATTGTGCAGGGTGAGATTATCCACGCCGGTGGCCAGCAGGGCGAAGTGCCCGCAGCTGACCATGGAAATATCTTTTATGGTCACATTCCGGCACAGCTTGAGACTAATGGCTTTATTACCTACCCCCGGGAGCCGGCTTTCTTCGCGCGTCAGTCCGCGGCCGTCTATTTTTCCGAAACCCGAGATACTGATGTTTTCCAGCTCAATTCCCCAGATCAGGCTGTTTTTCCAGTGGCTGTGCCCGAAGTCCTGATAGCGGTTATGCGGGTTTTCTTCCGCCATATCATAGCCCTGGTCTTTCTGCGGGTAAGCCGCCAACAGCACGGATCCCGCGTCAAGATACAGGTGAATGTTACTTTTCAAACGGATAGAATAGCTGAGGTAGGTGCCTGCCGGAAGCAGCACCGTGCCGCCGCCCGCCACCGAGGCGGCTTCGATGGCCGCATTGATGGCCTGGGAGTCCCAAGCCTTGCCGTCACCTTTCGCCCCGAAGTCCCGGACATTGTATATCCGGGCATGGGTTTGAAATGCTACAAGAATTAAAAAAATCAGTATATAATTTCTCATATTTTCTATGCCAGGTTCTCTTTAAACAGGTTCCAAAATTTCCTTATCTGCACAATTTCAGGGGTTTTAGAACTATTTTTACTCATATTATTGTTTATTCTTTGATATATTATTTTGAATATGCAAACTGTATTCCGGCTAAATGCCAATGAAATTGACAATGACTTCCTGGAGACTTTCAGGAAACTATTCAAAAATAAAACAGTTAAAATAACTGTTGAAGAGGAGTCCACACCCAATCAGAAAGAGCTTTGGAAAGAATTAGAAAGGGTTAGAAAAAAATATCCTCCCATGATAGTCTCTCCCGATATCAACCTTTCTGAATTGGCCAATGAAGTAAACTTATGACTTATCTGGATACTGACTTTATTGTCAATTATTTGATTACACAAAACAGGGATTCAAACAGAATAGCCATAAAGAGATTTGAGGCCCTAAAAGACAAAAACAAAGCCTTTATTTCACTCCTCGCCTTACAAGAAGTGTCTTTTGTTTTTGCCAAACTTAGAATGGAGCCTTTTCGATTAGAAGAAAATCTGGTTTTCTTAGAAAAGTGGGCAAAAGAAAACTATACTTTAGACCATTTCCACCGCGCCAAAGAGCTCGCCTCCAAAATCGGCTTCCAAAACATTAATGACTGCCTCCATGTGGCAATAGCCGAATCGTATTGCAAAGAACTTTATACGTTTAATAAAAACGATTTCGAAAAAATAAAGCCGCTCACTTCTCTGGATATCCGTATCTTCTGACCTTAACGGCTATCCGTCTGCACTTTCGCATCTGCAAAAACCTCCGGCAACATAAAATAATTGTAGTCGGCTACGGCATTTTGCCTGTAAATACAAAAATACTCCTTTCGGTCATTTTTCAAGGGTAAAACGGCTGACAAAGCCGGCGCCACGGTCTTTTTACCCGACTCAAAAAACATGAGCGGCGTATCCTGCCGGGAGGCGTCGGAAAGCCGGATCTCCGACCCGGGCGGCATAACTCCCTGTATAATCTTCAATCGCATGCTTTCTCCATAGTAGGCCGTAAAAGCCGTACCTTCCACACTGAACACATTGTATTTACAGTATTCCGGGAATAGCGCCGGCCGCGTTATACCTGTTTTTCCGGAAGCTCCGCCATAGGCCCAAAGGAGCTGTGTTTCGTCGGGAAAATTTCTGGCGGTCACTTCCATTATCAGGCCATCCGTAGAGGTCAGGGCAACGGCCTCTATCGTGAGCTCGCCGCTCATTTCATCATGAAGGGTATATTTCAGTTTTCCCGGACCAGCGGAGATCGTCGTCCCGGAAAAGTCTTTGAGCCATTTCGACTTTTGCCCGTTAATAATCCCGAATTCCAGGTTTCCGGCCAGCTCCGGCAGTAAAAAGCTGAAGCCGGGATGCGCTGCCACGCGGATTACCGAGCCCTTGTTCCTCCCTTCCAGAGAGGCCGGGGGGGGCTGGCCCCAAACACTGAGTGTGAAGAAAATTCCAAGGAGCGTCAGACTTCTTCTCATCTTTTCTTTAGCTTCATGATCTCTATACCGGTTTCAATGATCAGCCCGAGCCCGTGCTTTTCATTTTCACCTACCGGGCGATTGTAATAAAAAGGAAGAGCCTCTGAAATACCCGTACCTACGCACACATTGCTGAAATATCCTTTTTCCGTGATCTGAGTGTTTTTCAGAGCCTCCCAGCCGGCGAGGGCAATGGGGCGGTATCCGGGGTCGAGCCACCCGTGATTAATGCCTTTGGCCAGGCCGTATACATACATGGCCGTGACCGATGATTCATCATATGATTCCGGCTTATCCAGAAGCTGGTTCCACATGCCGTTGGCATTCTGATACCGTGAAGCGCCCGTCACCTGCCTATCGAGCCAGGTCAGCAGCTCCCCTCTTTCCGGATGATCTTCCGGCAAAACTTCCAGCAGCATGCAAAGCGAAACGGTGATCCAGCCGTTGGCACGGCCCCAATAGGCCACTCCGTTGCGTTCCAGGTCGGTGTAGTAACAATGATAGAACAGTTGTTTCTCCTCATCCCACAGGTACCGGGCGATCTGAATGATCTGGCGGGCGGCTTCATCGAAATATTTCCGCTCCCGGGTCAGCCGGCCCATTTGTGACAGGAAAGAGACGCTCATGTAAGCGTCATCGGCCCATATCGTCATATTCCGCGGAAACGTACGGCTGAGCGTACCATCCGTTAACCGCACCTGGCCCTCCATAATATGCCGGGCCGCGTTTTCTATGTAGGTTTTATATTCCGGCTTTTTGTCCAGCTGGTAAACGTTGACCACAGCTGCGCCCATAGCTCCGCAATCGTCGAGTTCTTTAAAATTCCACAACTGCCCGAAGGGCCAGAGCCAGTGCCTGCGGTCATTCCGAAAGGTATTTTTGAAGTAGGTGTAATTCTCAAATCCGAATTTCACGTGGTTTAACGCATAGTTCGTATATCGCGGATCACGGAGGTATTCTCCCAGGCGGAGCATGCTCATGTCCAGCACTCCGTTAGAGTAATGCCATTCGGTGAGCGGGCTCGCAAATTTTACGTCTTCGCCTTCCGGGATATCCTGCGTGTTGTTATAGATTTTGCCGGTGGTGATCCCTAAAAACTGCGTGACGGGCTCTTTAAGGATGTTATCCGCCACTGCGCGGATGGCCTCTTCGTCTGTCCGCTGCTGAGCAACGACAGGTAAAGAGGTGGCCAACAGCGCCAGAAGGGTTATGGTTATTTTCATGTGTATAAAATTTAGCTATCCTCATTATTCACCGGCAGGGGGCGACACTTCGCCCGGGTGTTTCCGATTTCTAACAGCTTATGGCTGTTTCATGCCTGTAAAGGCTCAGGATCGATATCCTGATGGCTTTAATCCAAATGAAATACTTCCCGGAGAGGCACCGATACGGGCGAGTTATCAGGGTTAGTTTCCATAATATCCGCCATATAGGCCCACCATTTCTGCACGATCGGCGTAGTACCGAGGTCCTGGGAGCCTTCGTCGCCGGTATTTTCCTGGTAAGCAAATAATACATTGCTCTCCTTATCCCAAAAGATACTGTAATTTGCAATCCCCGATTCTTTCAGTAACGACTGCAATTCAGGCCAGATCTCGTTATGTCTTTTTTCGTATTCATCCTCAAAACCGGGCTTGAGGAACATTTTAAAAGATTGGCGTTTCATGATCAATATGCGGTTCTTGCAGAGACGCAAAATTTTGCGTCTCTGCGGATTATTTCAAATATTTATTCAACGAATGTCCCTTCAGGATCCGGATGCCTTCAATCACCGCTTCCGCATTTAAAACGGCGCCTTCGCGGTTGGTATGCGCCGCATCAAAGAATAAGGATTTCCCTTTGTTTTCTCCCAGCGCTTCGGTTTTTTTCGCTGCCAGATCATTCAGGTCAATATACGGCACTTTTTCCAGATCCGCCACTTCTTTGGCCCATTTGGCGTAGCTTTCGTTCATTCGCTCCATTTTACCGTCTTTCCAGACGTTCCGGGGGGTTGGGGAAAGCACCACGGGGTAAGCTCCCTTGGCCCTGGCCTGGCGGATATAGGTCCTGATGTAATGCCCGAAGGTAAACACTTGTTCCGGGCCGCCCGTAGCCGCCATGATCACGGTCTCCGATTCTTCTCCGATACCTTTCAGTGAGGCACGGGCCCGGCCGGTGTTCAGCGGGCCGCCGTCGTTGTGGCCAAACTGGATCAGCAGGTAATCGCCCTTCCTGATCTCATTGTAAACGTTTTCCCACAAACCTTCGGTAATGTAGGTCCGGCTGCTGCGTCCGCCCAACGCATGGTTTTCCACCGTGGTTTTACCCGTATCAAAATAGCTTTCAAAGAAACTTCCCCAGCCCCACTGGCCGTTATCGCCTTCGCCGGTCCCGTTTTTAACGGTGGAGTCGCCTATCAGGAATACCACCGGGTTTTTACCCTTGCGCGAGCTCCCTGCCGGAGTATCGTTTTTGCGGGCACTTACGCTGAAGATCGGAGACGGATGGATTTGCTTCTGCCGGTAGAACTGGATGGCCGAGTCGTTCAGGCGCGGATGAAATTTTTTAAGAAGAGCAATGACCTCCGCCCCGGCCAATAATACCGGGCCGTAGCCGTGAGCGGCATAAACATTGACCGGACGATAGTAATAAAATGCCGGGTCAAAGCCCATTCCTGTTCCCACACAGGTGCCTTCTACCTGCCCTTTGTCGTTGATCTTTGTGGCTACGGCGTTCCAGCCGTAATAGGCTACCGGGCCATAGGAGATGGGATCCAGCCAGCCGTTATTGACGCCTCTGGCTATGCAGTAGGTATAAATGGCCGTAGCCGAGGTTTCGAGGTAAGAATCGTTTCTGTCGAGAAGCTGGTGCCACAGGCCTTCTTTGGACTGATACTGCGTGATGCCCTTCACATGGGCCCGGTATTGGTTCAGCACAAACTCGCGGTCGGGGTGGCTGGCCGGTAAAACATCCAGCACCTCGGTCATCGTCAGCAGCGCCCAGCCATTGGCCCGGCCCCAGAAAAATGCCGGATGCTGCTCAGAAGATTCTACCCACCCGTGCATATACAGCCCCTTTTCTTTTACAAACATCCGCTCGGTAAACTGCCGGATCTGGCGGGTGGCTTCGTTGAAATATTTCGCTTCGCCGGTGAGCTTTCCCATCTGAACGATAGCAGGAACCGCCATGTACATATCATCCAGCCAAAGGGTGTTCAGCTGCGGCCGCTTACGGGCAAAGGTGCCGTCGCTAAGGCGGTATTCTTTGTACATGATGTAGTTCATGTAGTTGTCTATTACGCTCCGCAGGTTAAAGTCCGGTTTGCTTTGCTCAAATTTGATCATGGAAGCGCACATGGCCCCGGCATCGTCGAGGGCATGCGGTTTCAGCATTTGCCGCATCTGAGGGTCAATGACCCCGTATTGATTCAGCTGCTTTGCAAAATGGGGTTTGGCCTCCGCCAGGAATTTAAAGCGGTCATTCGCGTATTTAAAGTAGCGGTCGTCGCCGGTGGCTTTCGCCACTTCCAGCATACCGGAGTAGGTGACCCCCCATTCATAGCTGGCCAGCCGGAACGAACCCTGCTGCAGCCGGGTGTTCTCATCCATTTTGGAATAATCTTTCAACTCCTTCCCTGTCCGGGAGTCGATCACTTTTGCCGGTGTGGATTCGTCCAGAAATTTAAGCACTTTGTCGAGAGAGGTTTTGACCTTCTCCGGGTTCAGGGCTCCGTAGGGTGTTTCATATTCAGGCTCCAAAAGATGCAGAGGCGTGGTGAAATCATTCACCTGCGCGTGGGTAAACGACAGGCTCAGGAATAAGGCGGCAGCGACTAGATAGTGTCTTTTTTTCATGGGTATAAAATAGTTCCGAGTAGTGAGTTCCGAGTAGTGAGTTCCGGGTTTCATTTATCTTAGGGTTTGAGTGTGATATAGATATGGTCTTTGAATTCGTATCCGCGGAAGGTGAGGGTTACTTCTACTTTTGTCTTTTTTCCAGCCGGAATATCGGCTGTGGTGAGGGTACGGGTGCGCTCTGTTCCGCCTACAGACCACCGGTAAGCATCGGCCGGAACGCCGGCATCGAGGGTAACCGAAGAACCGCTGATCACGAGATCTTTTTCCCTGAAAATGTTTTCCAGGTCGGTTCCGAAATAAAAGCCGGGTTGAGTGGGCTGATTATAGGCTACGTTTTGGGTGGCCATGCTAATCCTGTATACCGGCTCTTCGGCAAAGCTATGGAACCGGTAGGGAGTAGAGTGCGGAGACACGTACAGGCGCAGGTTTTTGTTGTCTTCTGTCCGCAATAAAAATTCTTCCCGCCAGTCGCCCACCAGGTCGCCCTGGATGGCCGGTGTGGCTTTGGTGCCGTTATTCGAGGCGGCGCCTTCTGCCGTGAAAAGCAGGTTTATTTTCTGATTTTCGGGGTCGTATTTGGTGACCCGGTTTTTGTCGAGCAGCTCGCGTGAAAGGTCACCGTCCCACCAGATCGCCATATTGACCGACAGCACCTCCGCCAGACTGTCGGCAGGGTTCGCCTGTACGGTCACCTTGTCGGTGGTTATTTCGCCTTTGATGTTTCTGATCCCACCGGAATCCCATGACCACATTTCCACCCCCCGGTGCGTAGGGTCAATGTCTGCGGCCATGGCCCGGCCCACATCGATTTTGGATTTCAGCTGGAAAAGGACCTCGCCGGTGGCGGCATCCCGGAAGGTAGAGCCGTCTTTCTTGTTTTCGTGAACATCCCATACCTGAAGACCTTGCCGCGACGGGTCAAAAACGGTCATGTGGATGGCATCGCCATGACCCAGCCCGGTATTATAGAGGCCGGTGCCGTCATCGTCAATGGTGCAGGAGCCGTAGATGATCTCGTCTTTGCCGTCGCCGTCCACATCCCCTACCCGCAGGTTATGATTTCCCTGGCCGCGGTACGATTCGTTTCCGGGGGTCTGGCTATCAAAGACCCAGCGCTGCGTTAGTTTCCCGTCTTTCCAGTCGAAGGCCGCCAGCACGGTGCGGGTATAATATCCCCGGCACATGACCACGCTGGGATTAACGCCGTCGAGATAAGCGATGGCTCCCAGGAAACGGTCAACGCGATTGCCGTAATTGTCGCCCCAGGCCTGCCAGTCGCCGCGCAGCGGTACATAGTCAATGGTATGAAGCGCTTCTCCCGTTTTGCCGCTGAACACGGTCAGAAACTCGGGGCCTTCTATGATATAGCCGTTTTCGTTCCGATGATCGGCTTTGGGGTCTCCTATCACTTTGCCCAGGGCATCCACGGTTCCGTTTGCCGTTTTCACCACCACTTCCGCTATGCCGTCATTGTCCAGGTCGTAAACCATCAACTGGGTGTAATGTGCGCCGGCACGGATATTCTTTCCGAGGTCTATCCGCCAGAGCCGGGTGCCGTCGAGCTTAATGCAGTCGATAAACACATTTCCGGTATATCCTCTGTGGGAGTTGTCGTGCGCATTGGAGGGATCCCATTTCAGGAAGATCTCGTATTCGCCGTCTCCGTCCGCATCTCCTATGCTCGCATCATTGGGCGAGTAGGTATAGGCTTCACCGGATGGGGTTACTCCGCCCCGGGGAACATCCAGCGGGATGTTGATATAGCCCACAGGGGCATGGGCCGGCAAGGTATAGGATTGGAGCGCTTCTTCGCTTCCTTTTATTACACTTTTTACGGTATAGGTAAGGGCTTTGTCTGACGAAGCTTTATCCTCAAAAAAGGTAGCTCCGGTCAAAGGCGCCTTATTTATTTTCTTCCCGTCGCGGTAAAGATTGAAAGCGATATCCTGCGGATCGGAAGAAAGGTAGCGCCAGGTAATGACATTCACTGACGGGTCTTTTTTGATCACCACCAGTCCCCTGCCCAGCTTTTCTCTTTTCAGCCGGGTGTGATCATAGGCCGTTTGCGCCCGAAGACCGGTGAAAGTAAACAACAATAAAAAAACTGCAACTGTAATTCTCATCATTACTTTATAGAAATGAGATTGACTAAAAGTTTTGTATTAAAATTCCGGTTCTCGACTTCGCTCGAACTGACAAGAGGCAACCTTGATTTGAAGAGAGACACTTTAGCTCGAACTGACACCAGGATCGGTGAACGTGCCAGTTCGAGCGAAGTCGGGAACCGTATTTATAAAATTCCTCAACACTTCCCACCCCCGGTGATTACCACCCGGGATTCTGCATTGTCTGCTTCTGCTCACTGGTCAGCGCCTTGCCGCCATTGGTTACCGCATCCAGGAACGACTGCGGAATAGGGCGAAGATAATGTTTGCCGGCGTTAAATGCCGAACCGGTGATCACTGACCCGTCATTAAATGCTTTGAAACGTTTTTCCAGCTGCCGGGTTCTGGCCAGGTCGGGCCAGCGGATCAGCTCTCCCATGAGCTCCCGGGAACGTTCATTCAGAATAAACACCAGGAACTTATCGGCATCTGAGG
>CAZLXI010000015.1:94809-97341 GCA_964563435.1 uncultured Lacihabitans sp. | reverse complement strand
GCACCTGATTCTTGCTTCATCCGTTTCTTCTAATCATCTGTATTTTTACCCAATGTATATTGACGGCCTCTCCAAAACCTGAGTATTAAAAATCAGAGAAAACAGGATTTAGTAACTAATTTTAAATAAGCAAAAAAGGGATGAAAAAATCGAAATTTGAGGAGGATCAGATCGCTTTTGCTCTTAAACAAACCTAGATGGGTATCAGCTGCTGGAACGGTCTGCCGCTGCGGCATGGATTTCGTAGCCGCACTCTTCGGTGGCAAGAAAATCCGTTGCTTAACGATAATGGATAATTATAGTAGGAAATGCATGGCCATTCATGCAGGGCAGGGAATCAAAGGATATCAGGTAGTCGAAGAATAGGAAGAGCTAAGACTATTTCAGGGCGTCCCCCCCCAAAAAAATCCAGATAGAAACGGATCCGAATTTATCTCAAAAGAAATGGACAGGTAGGCTTGCCAACAAAAAGCCGAGCTTATTTTCTCCAGGCCCGCAAAACCGACAGATAATGCGTACATTGAATAGTTATTTTTTAAGAAATTTCCTTTTTACAATTCTGCCTCGAGGGTCGGTAGCGGGATTAGTTTCTTACTTTTTTGTGAAAGTATTTTTTAACATAATTTCCCGCTCCGAAGTAGTTTTATTTTATTTTATTATTATTTTTAGGTGTTTTGGTACAAAACCTATAGGCTTTCGGGCTTGTAGTAGGCGTGAACCTATTAATATCTAATGCATTATGTCTGGTATCAGATTGAAAAGAGAACAGGAGGAGACCATTAAGATCACCAAGCGCGAAACCCTTAAACCCATTCTCTTTGAAGTAGCATGGGAAGTCTGTAACCAGGTTGGAGGTATTTATACCGTTATCCGTTCCAAAGTGCCCTCAATGGTAGAGGAATGGGGCGAGAATTACTGTCTGATAGGGCCTTACTTTCCGCAAACGGCAAGTATTGAATTTGAAAGGCTTGATCACGACAATTCTCTTTTTTCGCGTATAGCTGCCGACCTCCGTGGGCAGGGAATAGAAGCCTATTACGGCCGTTGGCTGGTTACCGGAAATCCGAATATCATACTGGTGGATTTTAACCAGGCCCTGGCGAAGATCGATGCCCTGAAATATAATTTATGGGAAAGGCACCGGATTTCCACCCTGAACAGCGAGCCCCTGGTGAGCAGTGTGATCGCCTTTGGCAGCATGGTAAAGGATTACATCACTGCATTTGCCGATGCCAAGCCGAGAAACCAGGACTGCATCGTTCATTTTCATGAATGGATGGCGTCTACTGCACTTCTTGACCTGAAGAAGGATAATGTTAACGTAGGTACCGTTTTTACCACCCATGCCACTATGCTGGGAAGGTACATTGCTGGCAATGTAGATGATTTCTATGAAAATCTTCCTAAATACAATTGGGAGAAAGAAGCGAAACATTACGGTATAGAAGCCCAGGCGACCATAGAGAGGCTGTCAGCGCAGCAATGTAATGTGTTAACTACGGTTTCCGAAGTTACTGCCAGGGAGTGTGAAGTATTCTATGGGAGGTCTTGTGACCTCATCCTCCCTAACGGACTCAACATCACGCGTTTTGCGGCTACCCATGAGTTTCAGAACCTGCATCTGAAATATAAGCAGAAGATCAACCAATTTGTCATGGGGCATTTCTTTCAGAGCTACTCCTGGGACCTGGACAATACGTTGTATTTTTTCACCTCGGGGCGGTATGAGTTCAAGAATAAGGGATATGACCTGACGCTGGAAGCCCTGAAGCGTTTAAACTTCAAAATCGTGCAGTCGGGCCTGGATATTACGGTAGTGATGTTCATCATCACCCGGAACCCGGTCTTTTCCATTGATCCCCAGGTGTTGCAGTCACGGGCGGTAATGGAAGAAATTGAGGAAACCTGCAAGTCGATCGAGAATGAAGTGGGAGAGCACCTGTTTCATGCTTCTGCCTCCAATGAAGATACCACCATGCCGGATCTTAACCAGTTTGTGAGCGAGTACTGGCGGCTTCGCCTGCGCAGAACCATACAGACCTGGAAAACCAAGACCCTGCCGCGCACCGTTACCCATATTTTAAAGGAGAAGGACGATATTGTACGGTTTTTTGAACGGACCAACCTCCAGAATCACCAGCAGGACCGGGTCAAATTTGTGTATCATCCGGATTTCATTTCTTCGACTAACCCGCTTTTTGGTCTGGAATACAGCCAGTTCGTTAGAGGATGTCATCTGGGGGTTTTCCCGAGCTATTACGAACCCTGGGGGTATACACCCCTGGAATGTATTGTGAGGGGTATCCCTACCGTTACCAGCGACCTGTCGGGGTTCGGAGATTATATCCAGGGCCTTATGGCGGATCACGAAAACGTGGGAATCTACGTGGCCAACAGGAAAGAATATAATTTTGACCGGGCAGCCGAGCAACTGGCCGATATGATGTTCAAATTTGCTACTCTGAGTCGAAGAGAAAGAATTATGCAGCGGAATCGTGTAGAGAATATTTCTGATGTTTTTGACTGGACCAA
>CAZLXI010000015.1:0-94709 GCA_964563435.1 uncultured Lacihabitans sp. | reverse complement strand
GAATTATGCAGCGGAATCGTGTAGAGAATATTTCTGATGTTTTTGACTGGACCAACCTCCGGTCGTATTATGATACGGCCCATGATCTGGCAATCAAGAAAAAGGGACGATAAGAAGGAAGCTGTCTAAAAAGTAACGGTTCGCCGCTGCGACAAACTGCTGCGTTGTTTTGGAATTTGGCCTCAGTCACATACCTTTAGTATGCTCCTTCGGCCTCATCCTCAATGCCTTACACTCCTAAATTTTTTAGACATCTTCCCTGGCCATAAACAGCTAATGCTTTTTGAGCAGTCTCTTAGGGGGTCGCGAAGATCTTTTGGAGGATATTCACGGTATTATCAATATCTTCTTCGGTAGTGAATTTGCTGAATGAAAAGCGTACATTGGCCCGGGCGCTGTCGAGGTTGAGAGCGTTAAGCACATGAGACCCCTGGTTGGTACCGCTGGAGCAGGCGCTTCCTCCGGAGCAGGAGATTCCTTCAATGTCTAAATTGAACAGGAGCATCTCGTTATCAGGATGTTCCGGGAAGCTTACATTCAGAACGGTGTAAAGGCTGTTTTCCACTTCTTCGGAGCGGCCGTTAAATTCCACATGAGGTATTTTCTCTTTCAGAAGACGGATCATTCCGGACTTTAAACCCTTAATGCGCTTTTGGTGGTCTTCGAGATGGGAGGTAGCCAGTTCCAGGGCCCTGGCCAGGCCTACTATACCATAAAGGTTTTCCGTACCGCCACGCATATTACGTTCCTGGGCTCCACCGTGAATGAAAGGCGATATTTTATTTTTTGCATTGATATAAAGGAAGCCCACTCCCTTCGGCCCGTGAAATTTATGGGCGGCTCCAACGATAAAATCAATCGGTAGTTTCTGAAGATCAAAAGCGTAGTGGCCCATCGTCTGAACGGTATCCGAGTGGAAAACGGCCCCGTGAGCGAGCGCCATCTCACTGACTTTCTGAATGTCAAGCAGGTTGGCGATCTCGTTGTTCCCATGCATGAGCGATATCATGCTGTGAGGGTTATTTTCCAGTAAGGAAGGAATAGCATCAACGTCCAGGACACCTTTTCCGTCGTTCTCCAGGTAAGTAACGCTGATCTTCCCGGATTTTTCCAGGTGGTCTAAGGTGTGCAGCACGGCGTGGTGCTCCAGCCTGCTGGAAATTATATGCTTTACACCCAAAGTCTTCACACTTTGGGTAAGGGCGGTATTGTCAGCTTCTGTCCCTCCCGAAGTAAAGAAAATCTCCCCCGGCGATGTATTTAAGATAGAGGCCACGGTCTTTCTGGCGTTTTCAATAGCAGATTTAACTTTTCGTCCGTGAGAATGAATGGAAGAGGGGTTTCCGAAGAAATCGGTAAGGTACGGCATCATCACTTCCAGTACAGTAGGGTCTATGGGAGTGGTGGCCGCATTGTCAAGGTATATTTTTTTCGCCATGATTTTATTCCAATGGACCGCAAAATTACGAAAAATATACCATGAATCAACGAGATATTTGTTATACTAAGTAATTCGAAAGGTACTTATTTGCACCAGTCGTCTTCGTCATTCTCATAAACGGATATCTGGCTCAGGATCATATTGGCTTTTGGGTCGGAATAGATGCTGTACCCGTTTACAAATACGCCCATAGCACCATCATGGGTATTTCGCATGGCATAAAGGGTGGCTTCGTCATCCAGGTCGCTGAGTCCCGTAAACCGGTAAACTTTATCAATGACGATGTCAGATATATTTACCTTTTCTCCGTCTTTTTTGTAGGAAATATTCTCTTCCAGCAGGTTGAAATCTTCGGTGTATCCCCTTTGCCGGAGTATTTCCATTACTTCTGATAGTGTTTTCTCAGTAAAAATCATAAGATTGTCGGTTTAAACCCCGCACTCCAGGTGCATAATCCGGGTTATAATCAAGGTGTTCTACTGGTTGTATAACGTTGTAAAAAGGAAAAGCTTGCAGAATTTCTTCCACAAGCTCACCTTTTGTATAGATAGGGTTAAATCAGTACTTTGCCGGTTGTCCCTCTTTGGGAGTAGACACTTTAATAAACTCCCGAAGGTCGTCATTGGCCTGGATCAGGTCTTCTTTCCGCAGGTACATCATGTGGCCGGAGCGGTATCCTTTCCAGTGGAACCTCTCCTGCAGTTTTCCGCCGGGATCTGCCTGCCAAATATTATATTTCGAGTTAAAATAGTCACAGGCTCCGTCATAGTATCCTGCCTGGGTCATCACGTGAAGATACGGGTTGGCTGCCATGGCCCGTCGGAGATTTTCCGCCAAGTTGACCCTGTCCTGTGTCCAGGGATGCACCGACCCGAACATGTTATACTTCAGGTCGGTTTTAAACTTCAGCTCGTCTCTCAGGTACATGTTGATAGGTGGAGTGAACGAATGAAGCCATGAGGTCAGCTCGGCATTGAAATCCGGTCGCTCGCCGGCGTCTTTTAAGTCGATACCCAGGTAGCGGGAGTCGAGCCGGCCTATGGTATAGCCCTTGTCACGCAGTAATTCCTTCCAGAAGAGATTCGTGCTGATCTGGAGGTTGTTCTGCAGGATCACCTCTTCTTTCAGACCAGAGTAACGGGCTATCTTTGAAACGATGGCCTTGCGTTTTTCCGGGCTCATGCTTCCACCCTGGTTTAAGGCCGGGAGGTATTCCTCGATCGTGAATTTCTCTACTTCCGGAAGTACGGCCAGCAGATCTTTGGACTGAAGAGAGTTTTCCAGCACTTTATGGTACCAGGCCGTAGCGGCATAGTAGGGAAGCAGCAGGCCGGCAGAGTTAACGGGATCGCGCTCAATGCCCAGCCCGGTAGGCGAAACCAGCACCACGCCATTCAGATACATCCAGTGGTTGTTCTGTAATTCATGGGCCAGGCCTGAAACCCGGTTAGTACCGTAACTTTCCCCGATCAGGTATTTGGGCGAAGCCCAGCGGTTCACCCGGCTTACAAAAGTATTCAGCCATTCCGCCAGGTATTTGATGTCGGCATTCACCCCAAAGAAAGTGGAACGGGGAACGCTGCTATCAATGATCCTGCTGAAGCCCGTATTGACCGGGTCAATAAAAATAATATCGGCCACATCCAGGATGGAGTATGGATTGTCTTTATAGCCGTAAGGCTGCAGGGGGTATCCCTCATCATCAATATTGAGGATTTTTGGTCCGGTATAGGCCAGGTGCATCCACACCGAAGCTGATCCGGGACCTCCGTTAAAGGAGAATACCAACGGCCTTCTGCTTTTGTCTTTTACATCAGTTCTTTCGTAATAGGTATAAAAACAGGAAGCAATGATCTTATTGTTTTCATCCCAAACCGGTTGTGTGCCTGCCACAGCCTTGTAGGGAACGCGCTGTCCCTTGATGGTAACCGCCGATTCCGTAACTACGGTCATGTCAGGGTCCAATGTCCTTGACCTGGAGACCGGAGCGTCACTTTTGGGTTTTGCCTCGGTGGCAGCTGGAGTGGTCGGGCTCTGCGCAGAGCCTCCCCTCGGGCCTTGAGAGAACCCATCCATACTTACCAGTAGCAGACTAAGGATTAATAGATTTTTTTTCATAGATAAAGGTTATTTGTTGTACTTGATGGCATCTAAAAGGTTTTCCATACTGCTGTCACTTACCGGGATCTCAAACTTCCCGATACTGATCCGGTGGTTACGGATAGACTCGATCTTGTCGAGGTTCACAATAAACGACTTCTGGACCCGGAGGAATTTCCCTTCCGGAAGCTTTTCCTCAATTCCTTTTAAGGTAGACTTGGTAAGGATAGGATGCACAGCCGTTGTTACGAATATCTTGATATAATCTTTAAGCCCTTCAATATGCGTTATGGTATCAAAGTTGACTTTTACCAGGGAGTATTCCACATTGACAAACATATAATCGAGTTCGGCACTTTTATTCTCTTTGGCAACAAGGTTAAATCTTTCATATGCTTTATTGGCGGCTTTGGTAAAGCGCTCCACACTCACCGGCTTCATCAGGTAATCGACCACCTCCAGGTTATAACTTTCCACGGCAAATTCTTCGTAAGCGGTTACAAAGATGATCATAGGCTTCTGGGTCAGGCTTTCGACAAATTTGGTGCCTGTCATTCCCGGCATCTGGATATCCAGAAAAATAAGATCAATTTTTTCAGATTCCAGCAATTCCATAGCCTCAAATGCATTTTTTGCAGTTCCTGCCAACTCCAGAAAGGGAATGAGGGCGATATTTTCTACCATTAAATTCCTTCCTAAAGGCTCATCATCTACTACTATGCACCTGAGCTTCATTTTTCCGATCTTTTAAGGATTAGTCTCAAATATACATCAAAAATTCCGTTTTCCTCCTGTAGTCGCAACTCATGGGCCCCGGGATAGAGTAATTCTATCCGCCTTTTGACATTTTTGATGCCGATGCCCGAATCCCGGTCTTTGGCCTCCTCCTCTTTGGAACTGCACTTATTTTTTACAGAGAACTCCATCACATTCTCGTCCGATATTCTCAGGTTAATGTTGATAAACGGGTCTTTCAAGAGCCCAACGCCATGTTTGAATGCATTTTCCACGAAGGGGATAAGCAGCATGGGCTCCAGGCTGAGACCGGCGGGGTTTCCTTTGATATTGATCTGGATATCTACGTCTTCTCCGAACCTGACCTTCTGCAGCCCGGCGTAGTTTTCAAGGTATTCAATTTCCTTTTCCAGGAGTACATATTTGTTTTCCGATTCATAAAGCATATAGCGGATCAGCTTGGAAAGTTCAATAGTGACCTTTTCCGCACTTTCTGACTTGATCCGTATCAGATAAACGATACTGTTCAGGATATTGAAAATAAAGTGCGGACTGATCTGTGAACGAAGAAAGGCCAGCTCAGACCGCAATCGCTCTGCTTTTTCCTCTTCCGCCTTCCTGGATTGGGATAAGATAAGGGTGATCAGCCCGTAAAGGGTACTCATGCCGGTAACGAAAATGACAGGGAAGAGGGTCCGGGCATCATACACTCTCACGGCATGGCTGTCAACCAGGTAATCTTTCAGGTAAACGTAGCAGGAGAGATAAACCACAAAAAGGATAGCTAAACTAAGGAAATACCGGGCGATTTTGCCCTTGTGGAGGTATTTTGGCGCCAAAAGCTCAGCGTTAAGATAGAAAAAGGGAATACCCAGCAGGCTGGCCGGAAGGGTAAGCATCTGGTATTCCAAACGTTTCTCGGCGCCGTCGAGGATAGCGTTCAGGATAGGAAGAACTACCCATAGAAACCAAAAGGCCACCGAGAATACTCCCCTGAAAATGATATCGTTTCTAAAATTTTTCAATTTATTTTTCAAGTAGCTACTGCTGCAATTTCATATATAAATGGTAGACCCCCGGCAAGAATAAGACAAAATAGAAAATTCTATAGATTTAATCCACTAATTCTGACGATTTAAAAAAATAAAATTTTGCTCCTGCGCGATTTTGGGCACAATGTATTTTGATAATCAGAGGTTTACAGGGGGGATGTGAAAATTTCTTAAAACAAGGATTTTTTTGCCTTTTATCCTCCTTATCCTGCCATTGGTCTAAATTAGACTCTGTCCAGGCGTAATATGCTGTAATTTTGTAGCCGGAAATTAAATTTTTACGATGTTTAAAAAATTGCTTACAGCCGTGTTGCTTACTGTTACCGGCTTTTCTTTTGCACAAACCGGCGCTTTAAAAGGAGATGCGCGGATCACGGGAGTTCTGACAGACAGCACCACCAATTCGCCGGTAGAGTTTGCCACACTGAGCCTTTATAAGGTTCCTAACCTTACCCAGCCGATAGACGGCGGCATGACAGATGATAAAGGAAAGTTTGACCTGAAAGAGCTTGCTTACGGCGATTATGTCATTCGCTTTTCATTTATAGGTTATACCGATAAAACCTCGGATGTCATTACTCTTGCAGCGGGCAGCCGTGTGGTTAACCTGGGCAATGTTCTTCTGGCTCCATCGTCACGGATGCTAAAAGAAGTGGAAGTGACCGGGCAGGCGGCGGTGATCGAAGAGCGGGTAGACCGGCTGGTATATAATGCCGACAGAGACATTACCTCGAAGGGAGGAGACGCTACGGAAATATTGCGGAAAGTCCCCCTGTTATCGGTGGATCTGGATGGCAATGTGCAGCTGAGAGGAAGCTCAAGCATCCGGGTGCTGATCAATAACAAGCCTTCCACCATCATGGCTACCAGTGTAGCCGATGCGCTCAGGCAGATTCCGGCAGACCAGGTCAAGACGGTAGAAGTGATCACCTCGCCCTCCGCCAAATATGATGCCGAGGGCGCAACGGGTATTATCAATATCATCACCAAGAAAAATAACCTCGAGGGGTATTCGCTGGGTGTGGACCTGGGCGGCGGAAACCGGGGTGGGAACATGGGCCTGAACGGAAACCTGAAAATGGGCAAGCTGGGCTTTACATTGGGCGGCTGGGGCCGGGGGAACTTTAACCCTACTAAAACCGACTTTTTCCAGGAAGGACTGGGTAAAACGGCTATGGATACGACCTACATTACCCGTCAGTATGGCGATGGGAAGGACAAAATGCTTTTCGGGCGGTACTCGCTTGGAATGGACTATGACATCAGCACTTCGAAATCCATTTCGGCCGGTGCCCGGTTCGGGACCTTCTCGTTTAACCGGGATCAGGACCTGATTATCAATGAATTTTCTAAGGTAAACGGGGTGGAATCACCGTTAAGAAACTCGCGTCTCGATGTAACCAATAAAATGCCTACCAACAGCTGGGATTTTAACCTGGATTACCTGCATGTGATCAAACCTCAGACAGAATTCAGTATCTCTACGCTCTACTCCAGAACTAATTCCAACTCGGGCTTTTCCAGGATTCCGACCACCGGAAGTGAGGGAATGATCTTTGAGAATATCAATGACAGCCGGAACCAGGAGTTTACGCTGCAAGCCGATTACACCACTCCGTTCAAAACCAACCAGATTTTTGAAGTGGGACTGAAAGGAATCTTCAGGGTGGTGGACTCGGAGTTTGAGAACATCAGCCGCACAGGTTCTAACCGGTTTTCCAATATAGGAGACTTGGCTTATAACCAGAATATCGGCGCCGCATACCTGGGATATACCTACTCTACAAAAAGCAAATATACTTTTAAGGTAGGTGGAAGGTATGAGTTTACTGATATATCTGCCAGTACAATGGGTCTGGTGGCAGAGAACCGGAATCAACTGAATATCCCTTCCTACGGAAACTTTATTCCGAGCGTGAATATATCCAAGACGTTTGCACAGAAGTATACTGTAAAGCTGGCCTACAATCAGCGGATCCAGCGACCCGGGATGCAGCACCTGAACCCGAATGAGAACCAGTCTAATCCGCTGCGGATCTCAAGAGGTAACCCTGAGCTTGATCCGGAGATCAGTAACAATATCGAAGCCAGCTTAAGCGCTGGTATCAATAAATTGTATTTCAACTTCTCGGTGTTTACCCGTTTTACCGATAATGCGATCTCTTCACTGACCACTAAATTTGAAGAGCGCGGAGAAGGGGTAACCCTGACCACTTTTGAAAATGTGGGCAAAAGCCAGACCACCGGTATTAATTTCTTCGGGAACTACCAGATCACGTCGAAATGGTCGGTCAACAGTGGGATCGAAGCCTTTTATATGGTATTTGACGGTCTTGCCCCCGATCTGAACGGCCTGAGCATGGACTTTAACTCACAGGGTTGGAACCTGAACGGCCGGCTAATGAGCCAGATCTCCCTGAAAAAAGGGTGGCAGATTCAGGGCTTTGGGTTTATGCGGGGCAACAGCGTGATCGCGCAGGGTGTGCAGAGCGGCTGGGGGCACTATGCGCTGGGCTTCAGAAAGGAATTCGCGAACAAAAAAGGAAGCATTGGCCTCAATGCCCAGAACTTCTTCCGGGATCATATGAAGTTTACGTCTACATTACACACTTTCCAGAATATCCAGGAGTCTGTAGATTACCGTTATAACCTGGGCTTTAATGTGACCTTCAATTATAAAATCGGGAAGATGGGGCCAGAGGCCCTCAAGCCGAAAAAGCGGGCTAAGGGAGTAAAAAATGATGACCTGAAAGACGCGGGCGGAGAGCAGCAGCAACAGCAGTAAGCAGAGCAAAAAAGAGACCCTGTGTTTGTTATGGCAACACAGGGTCTTTTCTTATCAAGGTAGACACATTAAATGTATGTGTATACAATGAACTTTTCTCCTCTGATTTCTATTCTACAGGTATATAGAAATATTTAATTCTGAAAAGAAAAGAATTTACAATTGCTCTGGGAGGAGCCTTAGGCATGACAACATTGGCATCATTAAAAAAGCTGGCGGATTCGCTTCCGGAGAACGGCCTTAAAATGCCTGTCCTTTTTGTGGGGCACGGCAGCCCCATGAATGCTATTGAGGATAATGAATTTAGCCGTAAGTGGTTTAAAATAGCTCGCGAAATACCCGTGCCGGTAGCAGTGCTGTGTATTTCGGCCCACTGGCTTACACGGGGCACTTTTGTCACGGCCGCTGCAGAAATGAAGACCATCCATGATTTTGGAGGCTTTCCGCGGGAGCTTTTTGAAGTGCAGTACCCGGCTCCGGGATTTCCTGCCCTGGCGGAGGAGACCAGGAAGCTTATAAAAACCACGAATGTGGGCGTAGATCATGACTGGGGCTTTGACCACGGGAGCTGGTCCGTGGTTAAAAACATGTATCCTGAGGCCAATATTCCCATGGTGCAGTTAAGTATAGATTATTACCAGCCTGGTGAGTATCACTATGAGCTGGCTAAGCAGCTCTATGACCTGAGAAAGAAGGGAGTTCTTATTCTCGGAAGCGGAAACATGGTGCATAACCTCCGCATGATCTCCCTTCCGGCCGGCTCTGATCCTGCTGCCGGCTTTAATGTGGAATATGGTTTTGATTGGGCGCATGAAATGAATGACCTCTTTAAACGGCATATAACGGATAAAAATCACCGGCCATTGTTCAACTACAGCACCTTGCATAAAGATGCACATCTGGCGGTTCCCACACCGGATCATTACTGGCCGCTACTCTACGCTCTGGGCGTTCAGGATGACAGGGATGAGGTTTCTTTTTTTAATGACAAGGCCATTGCCGGTTCGCTGACCATGACGTCGGTATTGATCCGGTGACGGGATCTTTACCGCCGGGGATATCGTGGGCTTTTTTCAGTTTACACGGCAGCCCGGCTTCAATGGCCCATGTGACGCAATTTCTGAGATTTTCCTGGTGACGGGCTCGCCGGTGTAGTACTTTACCGGGCTGTGCCCGGGGCGGCTGCCGGCATTGATTTCATCTGTTTCAGGATCTCCCGGAACCAGACGGTGTAATTCTCGGGCGTTTCTCCCGCATCAGACTGCAGAAGATCCATTTCTATCCAGCGGTATTCGGATACTTCATCAGGATCAGGAGAAATTTCGCCTTCATACAGGCCGAAAAACACATGATCGATCTCATTTTCATAAAGACCATTAGGGAAGCCGGCCTTGTAATGAAAGGTAAACCGGTGAGTGAGGTCAGCGTGGAATCCCATTTCTTCGGTCAGTCGCCGTTGGGCGGCCTCACGAAGCTCTTCGCCGGGGTGGGGATGCCCGCAGCACGTATTGGTCCACAATGCCGGCGAGTGATATTTCCCTTCCGACCGCTTCTGCAATAATAATTCGTCTTTGGAATTAAAGATCAGAACAGAAAAAGCCAGGTGGAGCAAACCCTTTCTGTGGACCTCCATTTTTTCTTCGTAACCGGTGATATTTCCTGCTGTATCGGATAAGGGGATAATGATTTCCATGAAGCTCACTTTTCACTCAGAACGTGCCCGGAGGCCCTTAAGGTTCATTATTCCGGTAGAAATAACATTGCAATACGGTCTGTTTACAAAAAAATAAAAGCAGAAAGAACATAATTCGCTCAAATGTGCTAACTTTGCACCGCAAATAATAACCTGTATTGTTTGCACCATGATAGACTCATCCAAGCTTCTTTTTGAAGCACTCACTTACGACGACGTCCTCCTTGTTCCGGCCTATTCTGAAGTTCTTCCGAAAGATACAGACACCCGTACCCGGCTTACCCGGAATATCTGGTTAAATCTGCCTTTGGTCTCCGCAGCAATGGATACCGTTACGGAACATGAAATGGCCATTGCCATTGCCCAGGAAGGCGGCATCGGCATCATTCACAAGAATATGACCATTGAGCAGCAGGCCGATGAGGTCAGAAAAGTGAAGCGTTCGGAGAGCGGCATGATCATCGATCCCATTACCCTTGATGAGAGTTCGGTGGTGGGTGATGCTCTCCGGATCATGCATGAGTTTAAAGTGGGTGGTATCCCGGTGATCGATAGTGAAAACCGGCTGAAGGGAATCGTAACCAACCGGGATCTCCGCTTTCAGACCGACAGAAGCCTGCCTATCCGGGACATCATGACCGTGGAGAATCTCGTGACGGCCAATGAGGGGATCAGCCTGGAAGAAGCCGAGGAAATACTGATGACCCGGAAGATCGAGAAGCTGCCTATTGTAGATAAACAGAATAAGCTGGTGGGTCTGATCACCTACAGGGATATCCTGAAAAAGCTAAACAAACCGAACGCCGCCAAAGACAAGCTGGGGCGCCTGCTGGCCGGAGCCGCGGTAGGGGTTACCGCAGACCTGGTGGAGAGGGTAACGGCCCTGGTGAAAGCAGGAGTGGATGTGATCAGCATTGATACCGCCCATGGCCATTCCAAAGGAGTGATCGATGCGCTTTCAAACATCAAGAAGCTGTTCCCGAACCTGGAAGTAATCTGTGGAAACATCGCTACCGGAGAGGCTGCCAAAGCCCTGGCAGATGCCGGAGCCGATGCCGTAAAAGTAGGGGTAGGCCCGGGAAGTATATGTACCACCCGTATTATTGCCGGTATAGGTATGCCGCAGCTTTCGGCGGTTAACCTGTGTGCTGAGGCCCTGAAAGGTAACGGCATCCCGGTGATCGCTGACGGCGGGATCCGTTTTTCCGGCGATATTGCCAAAGCCATTGCCGGCGGTGCCAGTACCGTAATGATGGGATCCTTACTCGCCGGAACAGAAGAAGCGCCGGGCGAAGTGGTAATCTTTGAAGGAAGGAAATTCAAGTCGTATCGTGGCATGGGATCGCTGGAAGCCATGGAGGAAGGATCAAAAGACCGTTATTTCCAGGATTCGACGGTAGACGCCAAGAAACTGGTGCCCGAAGGTATCGTGGGCCGTGTACCTTATAAGGGTGCTGCGCGGGAGATCATCTACCAGATGACAGGCGGTTTGAAGGCCGGTATGGGCTATTGCGGAGCGAAAGACATTGAAGCGCTGCAGAACGCCAAATTCATTAAAATAACCTCCTCCGGCATCCGGGAGTCGCATCCGCACGATGTGCAGATCACTAAGGAGGCGCCGAATTATTCGACGAAATAATAAAAACCCTTCGACAGGCTCAGGGTGACAAAATGAACCGTAAAGGCTTGCTTCTGTCACCCTGAGCCTGTCGAAGGGCTTTTCTTTTATTAGCATGGAGCTTTTTTATAAAGCCTCAAATATTAAAACAATAAGCCCGCGAACGTAGCCGACATATAACTGGCCAGCGTACCCGCGATCAGAGCCCTTACCGCCACCTGGGTCAGATCTTTTCTCCGGGAGGGCTCCAGCGCAGAGATTCCCCCGATCTGAATGCCTAAAGAGCCTAAATTGGCAAAACCACACAGGGCAAAGCTGACAATAGCGATGGTTTTGGGAGAAAGGGCACCGCCGGCAATAAGGTCTTTCAGTTGGAGGTAAGCCACAAACTCATTCGCCGCCAGCTTGGTGCCCATTAGGGACCCTGCCTGTACGATCTCGCTGGCAGGAACACCCATGGCCCAGGCAAAGCCTGAAAAAAGATACCCCAGAATGAGGTCAATGCTGAGATCGGGCACGTTCATATAGCCGCCGATTTTTCCCAGTATAAAATTAAGAAGAGCGATCAATGCCAGGAAACCGATCAGCATGGCCAGCACATTCAGGCCTACTTTAAGCCCGTCGGAACACCCCGCCGAAATGGCATCAATCACATTGGTATGCTCTTTGGCCACTTTGAGCTTTACCTCACCGCTGGTTTCGGAAGGCTCGGTTTCCGGGAACATCAGCTTGGCAATAGCAAGTGCACCGGGCGCCGCCATGATGCTTGCCGCAATTAGGTATTCTGCCTTCACTCCGAACTGGATGTAAGTGGCCATCACCCCGCCGGCTATACAGGCGTAGCTTCCGGCCATAGAAGCCATCAGTTCCGATTTTGTCATTCCTTTCAGGTAAGGCTTGATCATGATCTGTGCTTCTACCTGGCCTACAAACGTACTGGCAATATTGGAAAGCGCTTCCGCGCCGCTGACATGCATCAGCCACTTCATGCCCCTGGCCAGCCATTTGATGATGAACTGGATGATGCCGAAGTGATAAAAAATGTTGACCAGCACCGCTACAAAAATGATCGTGGGAATGATCTTGAAGAAGAAGATAAAGCCACCTCCTCCCAGCGACTTGTTTACCGCCTCTATATTGGCTAACGGCCCAAAAACGAACTCCCCGCCCGCATTGGCGAAGTCGATGACCCGGGTGACCCAGGCCCCCAGCGTTCCGAAAATGGTTTTCCCGATACTGGTCTTCAGGATAAACAAGGCCAGCAGAAACTGCAGGCCGATCCCGACCCCAACCGTCCGGAAATTGATCGCTTTTCTGTTATTAGATAGTGCGTAGGCAACTCCGAGGATCAGGATAATGCCCAAAATGCCGGTAAAATTTTGCATCAGATATAAACGTGATATAGGATTAGGCGTGTAAGATAAAAACTAAAAGTTAAAAGTTAAAAGTTTAGGTACATTAAGTATCTATCGAAGCGGCTGTTTAAAAGAATGTACCGCAACTTTTAACTGTTAGTTTTTAACTTTTCACTTACTTCATTCCTCCCACGCCCAATCAATCTTATGCTTCATGTCTTTAATGACCATCCGGTTGGCTTTGAAATAGGTCCGGATCTCGTCTACCTTGTCGTATTGCTGGGCCGCCTTATACTCTTTGTAAAGCTCCAGCATCCCTTTGATCACGGGTTCGTTGTTCCGCAGCGACTCTTCTTCCAGCCCCAGGATCTCCGTACTAAACTGCAGGAAAAACTTTTTCAGATCTTCAAAGTTCTGCCGGCCCAGGGCGGAAGGATGAAGCTGATTCATATACAGCATATTAATGAACTTCAGAAGCGTGAAAAGCTGGGCCACGGCCACGGCAGTATTCAGGTCATCATTCAGGGCATCATAAAAAGAAGTGATTGCTTTCCGGAGCTCACTTACCTTCTTTTCATCCTCCGTCACCAACTTGTCATGAACATAGTCCAGGTCACGGGCTATCTTCAATCCGTTCAGGATCCGGCGGTAGCCTTTTTGCGCTGCTTTCAGGGCGTCATTGGAGAAATCGAGGGTAGAACGGTAGTGCGATTGCAGCATGAAGAAGCGAACGGTCATTGGGCTGTAGGCCTGTTCCAGCAGAGGGTGATCTCCCGTGATCAGCTCTCCGGGAAGGAAGCTGTTGCCCAGCGATTTCGACATTTTTTGCCCGTTGACGGTCAGCATATTGGAATGCATCCAGTAGCGTACGGGGTCTTCTCCCGTCAGTCCCACGCCCTGAGCTATCTCGCATTCGTGATGGGGGAACTTCAGGTCCATACCTCCCCCATGGATGTCAAACTGATTTCCCAGGTATTTAACACTCATGCAGGTACATTCAATGTGCCAGCCGGGAAATCCTTTTCCCCAGGGGCTGTTCCACTGCATGATATGTTCCGGCGCCGCTTTCTTCCAGATGGCAAAATCCAGCGGGTTTCGTTTTTCCGCCTGCCCGTCGAGCGCCCGTGTTTCGCTCAGCAGGTCTTCCAGTATACGGCCGGAAAGCTTTCCATAATTATTTCCCCGCTCATTGTATTGGCTGATGTCGAAATACACGGAACCGTTCGATTCATAGGCCAGTCCTTTGCTGATGAGGTCCTGAACGGCTTCGATCTGCTCCATAATATGCCCCGTGGCAGAAGGCTCGATACTGGGATTTAAGAAGTTGAACATCCGGAGTACGTCGTGGAAATCATTGGTATAGCGCTGGGCCACTTCCATGGGCTCGAGCTTTTCCAGCTTGGCCATTTTCCCTATTTTATCCTCACCTTCATCCCCGTCGCCTACCAGGTGGCCCACATCCGTGATATTCCGCACATACCTGACCTTATAACCTGTGTGAAGCAGGTAACGGTAAAGCACATCAAACGTAAGAAAAGTACGTACATTTCCCAAATGAACGTTATTATATACAGTGGGACCGCAAACGTACATGCCCACGTGACCTTCATTGATGGGTTCAAAAATTTCCTTTTTCCGAGAAAGTGAATTATAGAGTTTTAACGGTTGCATTCGATGCTTTCTAAATGTTTTGCAAAATTACCCTTTTAAATACAGGATTGTTTATTTAATTGCGATTAATATGCCATTTTTCTTGGGTTTGACGGTATTTTAAGCCGGGAAATAAGAGAAAAACATTCTGTAAAAAATCAAAAAGATGAAAAATTTAGTTTTAGCGACCCTTTTGTTCCTGCTGTTTTCCTGCTCTCCCGCCAAAAAGTACGCAGAATCCTCCAAACATTGGGAAAAGGAGATCTCGGAACTGGTGAAGCAGGATGAGGTCAGGGTATATCCGGATAACTCCATCCTGTTTATCGGCAGCAGCAGTATCCGTTTGTGGGATAATATTGAAAAGGACATGGCGCCATATCCTGTGATCCAGCGGGGTTTTGGCGGGTCTAATCTCCGTGATGTGCTGGTGTATGAAGACCGGCTTATTAACCCGCACAGATTCAGGGCCATTGTGGTCTTTGTGGCAAACGATATTCATGGTGGTAAAGGAGATATCACCCCCGAAGAAGTGTTTAAATTGTACACTCAGCTGGTACAAAGCATACGGAAAGACCATAAAAAGGAGCCGATCTTCTGGGTACAGGTTACACCTACGGAATCAAGATGGCATGTGTGGGACAAAATACAGCAGGCCAATACGCTGATCAAAAATTACACGGAAAAGCATAAAGGTCTGTATTATATAGAAACAGCTCCGGCGTTTTTGGGGGCAGACGGGAAACCTATAAAAGAGTATTTCCGGGAAGATAAGCTGCACCAGACCCAGAAAGGTTACGATGTATGGGCCGGCATCATTAAGAAATCATTGGACGAAAACCTTAAATAACATTCTTTAGATGAAATTACTCTATTTACTGAGCGCTTTGGGCGCTTTTACTTCCTGCTCAAGCGCGCATGACGGATATAAAATCCTCATCGGTAGCTATACCCAGAAGGGCTCTGACGGAATTTATTATTACAGCATCGACCCGGGCATGAAAAACCCGGTACAGGTTTCCTCTACGAAAGGCGTTAAAAATCCATCCTTCCTGACGGTAGAAGGAGATAAGATATATACCGTAAACGAAGAAGAGCAGGGGAAGGTACAGGCTTACGGGCTGGATAAGGAGAAAGGTGAATTCATCCTCCTTAATGAGCAGGAAACCGGAGGGGCACATCCCTGCCATATTTCAGCCGCCGGAGGGCTGCTGTTTGCCGGTAATTACAGCGGGGGAAACCTGGCGGTTTTTCGGTTGGGAGACGATGGGACGGTGAGTGAGCGGACTCAGCTGATCGCTAATTCCGGTAGCGGACCGGTAAAGGGGCGGCAGGAGAAGTCTCACATTCATTCGGTCAATATCAGCCCGGACGGGAAAAGCCTTTGGGTAGCCGACCTGGGAACTGACGAAGTACTGGTTTTTGATATCAACAGCGAGGGGATCAAAGAGAAGAAACGGATCAGGATCACCCCCGGTGCCGGGCCACGTCATATAGCTTTTCATACGACACTGCCGGTAGCGTATGTCATTAATGAGCTGAACAATTCCGTATCGGTGATCTCCACGGAAGACTTTTCGATAGTGCAGGAGATCACCACTTTAACGGAGGGTTTTGAGGGGCGGAGCTTTTGCGCGGATGTGCACGTGTCGCCCGACGGAAAATACCTTTACGGATCTAACCGGTTTTCTGATTCGATCGTGACCTTTGCGATCGATGGAGGATCAGGGAAGATAAGCCCGGCAGGTCATACACCGGCGGGAGGGAAAGTGCCCCGCAATTTTGCGATATCTCCGGATGGTAAATATGTTTTAGTGGCTAATCAGGACTCGGATAATGTGGTGGTCTTTGAACGGGACAGGGTCACCGGTCTGTTGAAAAATACCGGTACGGAAATCCGGGTTTCTATGCCGGTGTGTGTTAAGTTTTTGTAAGAGTAATGGAGGGCCCAGCTTGCAGGAACAGGCTTCGAGGACCTGATGCCTCCGCCTGTTCCTGACGCCGGATCAATGGTGATGATGTCCCCCCGGACCATGTACGTGCCCGTGGTCCATTTCCTCCGGCGAGGCTTCGCGCACGGAAATGACCTTTCCTTCAAATTTTAATGTTTTTCCGGCCAGGGGATGGTTAAAGTCAATGATGACCTTATCGTCCTGAACCTCTATTACCCTGCCCTGGATCTTTTCGCCGTCATCGTTCGTGAATGGGATGGGGTTTCCGGGTTCCAGGAAGCCGGCCGGAACGTTACCGTCCTCAATTTTGAACATATCCAGGCTGAAATCTACTACATTATCATCATAATATTCTCCGAAAGCATCTTCCGGCGATATTTCAAAATTATAGGCATCTCCAGCTGACAGGCCGTTCAGGTTTTCCTCAAACTTCGGTGGCAGACCGCTGTGTCCGGCCAGGTAAAACATGGCTTCGTCGTCACCTACTTCTTCCACCAGTTCAAATTCATCATCCGGAGATAAAGTATAGAGTGTATAGGAGGTGGAAACTACTTTCCCGTCAGAAACTTTCATGGTATTATTCATTTGTTTGAAGGCAAAGTTATGATTTATGCCGGCATTAAAGATACCATCCGGGCAATTATCTTTACGAATATAGTTTTACTTTTGCAAAAAAACAGGAGGGGAATGGCTCTTTTAGAACCGCTTTACAGGGTTTCGGAGATTTGCGCTTATGAGGGAATTGAAAATGTGGTGATTTGTCCGGGCTCCAGAAGTGCGGCCCTGACTCTCGCATTCACACGGAATAAGAAATTCCGAACCCGGGTGATCACCGACGAGCGCAGTGCCGCGTTTGTGGCGTTGGGATTGGCACAGGCCAGCGGGAAAGCTACTGTGTTGATCTGTACCTCGGGCACGGCCGCCCTCAATTTCAGCCCGGCGGTGGCAGAAGCCTACTTTCAGGGCATTCCGCTGTTGGTTCTCACAGCTGACCGCCCGCCGGAATGGATTAACCAGCATGACGGGCAGACCATTTTTCAGCAGAATATCTATGGAAAACATATCGTAAAAGCTTACGATCTTCCGGCAGATCATACCCACCCCGATGCCGTATGGATGATCGAACGCCAGACAAATGAGGCCCTTGCCTTTACGCGTCAGGGACCTGTTCATATCAATGTGCCCATCCGTGAGCCGTTTTACCCGGAAAAAGGAGAAATTTATGACGGAGCCTTCCGGTCGGTTTCTTACCTGACCGGAATCCGGGTGTTGGACGAAAACACGTGGAAAGAGCTGATTGAAATCTGGGATCGCGCTGCTAATATTTTAATAGCGGTAGGGCAAAATCACGATGATCTGGATACACCACTGGAAACGCTTTCAAAAGATCCGCGCGTCAGTGTTCTGGCGGATGTGATCTCCAATATAGGGATAAAGGGTAAGATCAGCACACACGACATCTTTCTTGGTAAAACCGGGGGACTTACGCCTCCCGACCTGGTAATCACCTGCGGGAAATCTTTCATATCCAAACCGTTCAAGCAGTTTTTTCGGAAAAATAAACCCGCAGTTCACTGGCATGTGGAAGATAAGACAGAGTTGACGGATCCCTTACAGTCTATTACCGCTAAAATTACAGTTCCAACTGCGTATTTCTTCCGGGAACTTTCGGGAAGGAGTGAGGATAGGGCACGAGATATTCAGAGGGAAGAGGAAGCCGGACCATCCTCAAAAAATTCAGGGAAGACAGGCGATATTCAAAGGGATACGGCACGGGAACTTTCCGGGAGAAATTCCGGGTTAGCAGACGATATCAGTGGTGGAAAGGAGATTTCAGCCGGAAACTTCGGCTACACAGGAGAAATTAGCAGGAAAGAGGAATGGGAAAAGCGGGGAGCCGGAGCCAAGATTTACCTGGCCGACTTCCTGAAAGAGTGCCCGTTCGGTGAGCTGAAAGCGACGGAGCTTATTTTTCAACACCTCCGGCCCGGCGATGTGCTGCACCTGGGGAACAGCATGCCCGTGCGGTATGCCAATCTGCTTGGGGCCTTACTACCGGAGGGGGTAAAGGTGTTTTCCAACCGGGGTACCTCCGGTATAGAGGGCGTGGTGAGCACTGCTGTGGGTCAGGCATTGGGCAGTAGTGGCCGCGTACATTGTGTGGTAGGAGATGTGTCGTTCTTTTATGACAGCAACGCCCTGTTTGCGGTTCGTCCTCAAACCCACGCAGAGACGTCACAGGAAACCCGCTTAGAGAGACGGCCGGGGACCGACGAAGAAATCCGGCCGCAAGCCCGTCCGGAAGCATCGTCAGAAGCCTGCCCCGACAACCTCCGTATCTATCTTATTCAGAATGGTGGCGGGAACATATTCCGTATCATTGATGGTCCGGGAAAGCAGGCAGAGCTGGAAAGGTGCTTTATCACGGACCCCGGAAGAACGGCGGAAGGACTTTGCCGGGAAGCGGGATACCGCTATACGGCCGTACGTTCGGAAGAAGATCTGCGGGCTGCCTTAAAAAGCAAAGAGGACGGGGCCGCTAACGATGGACCCGCCCTCTTTGAGATCTATGTAGACGGAGTACAGGACTCCGGGTTATTTCAGCAACTGAAAGCAGGATTTACTTCGTAAAAGCAATACCTTCAGCGGGTTTCTCGAACGTCCATTTGGTAGTGACGTTCGTTTTACGCTTGTCTTTGGTGTTAATGTATGTAAATGAAGAGGGCAGCTTTCCAATGGGCGTGGTGTCGTATTTGGTATAATCCATCGTATGGGTAATGCCGTTCTCAATGAGCACTTCCCGGGTCACCAACCCTGTGGTATTATCAAAATAATATTCCCTTTTAATGCCGCTTTTCTCGATAGCCAGTTTTGTGGTGGCCTTGCTGTCAACCGTAGCTGTCGACACGGGTGCAGTGAGTTTGTAGCCTTTTTCTTCATAGTTGATAAAAGGAAGTACCCCGTCTTTGGCCTCCACACTCAGCTCGGTCACCTCTTTGCCGCTCAGGTCTTTGGTACTGTAGGTCACCTTCTTGTCCGGACTGCCCATGGGTATTTTCACCCAACCCTGGTTGCCGTTCAGTACATAGTAAAAGTCCCTTTTTAGGAGTGTTTTCTTCCGGGATAGCTGGTTTTTTTCGCCTACCACTACTACTTCTTCATCATAATCAGTAGTGGCGTTGGCTACGTAAGAACGGTTATATTTAAAAGAGGTCACCTCTTCTATTTTGTCCTTCCCTCCGGAGGCTTCCAGGTACTTCTCTATAACAGCGTCTGCATTCTGGGCTCTGGAAAGAAAAGGAAGGAACACCAGCAGGAAAATTTTAGTGATTTTCATATTTATGGTTTTTTCATTTAGACGTAAATGCGGGCCCGTATTTTACGTGGGAACCGCTGTTTAACAAAATATTAACGAAGAGAAATGCCGGTGGAATATTTGCGGGGCCTTAAAATCACATTAATTCTTTATTATTATCGGATGTAATCCGTGATCTTAAGCCACTCATTTCCCCGGGTAGGACCTCCTTATTAATTCTTTATCGTTCCGGCAAGCAGGCCTGTGATCTCTTCCAGGTATTTCTGATCGGTGCTGCCAAAATCATCGAGACGGTCACTGTCGATGTCCAGTACTCCGATCACCCGACCGCCGGAATCTTTTAAAGGCAGCACGATCTCCGAGCGGGAAGCAGAGCTGCAGGCGATATGCCCGGGAAACTGATCCACGTCGGGTACCAGCACGGTGGCCCGGGTAGTGAACGCATGGCCGCAGACGCCCTTGTCATACCGGATCCGTGTACAGGCGATGGGTCCCTGGAAGGGCCCCAATACCAGCTCTCCTTTCCGGTTGTCGAAATAGAAGCCCACCCAAAAGAAGCCGAATGCCTGTTTCAGGGCTGCGGCGGTATTGGCAGTATTGGCTATGAGATCCTCTTCACCGTCAATAAGGCTCCGAATCTGGGGGACCAGCGCTTCGTAGATCTCTGCCTTTCCGGCGCCGGGAGGGATATAAAGGTTTTCTGCCATGTTATATTTATTCTCTATAAAAGTTCTGAGTGTGGAGACGCAAGATTTTGCGCCTCTCCTTAGTTCCGGGTTATCGAGGCCTGACGACGCTTCGCCGGATGGTAAACCGTTTGTTTTAAAATCTTTGTTATGTAAGTTTCTTTGCTTCGTTCCAGAATACATCCATCTCGGCCAGGGTCATTTCCGAGAGGTTGTTACCTGCTTCCCTGGCCCTGCTCTCCAGGTAGGTAAATCTTTTGATAAACTTTTTGTTGGTTCTTTCCAGGGCCGTTTCCGGGTTGATGCCGGCAAACCGGGCATAATTGACCAGGGAAAAGAGCACATCGCCGAACTCATCCTCCTTTTCTTCTTCAGGCGAGCCGGAGTACACCTTTTCCTTAAACTCCGAGATCTCTTCCTCTACTTTTTCCCAGACCTGTGAGGCTTCTTCCCAGTCAAAGCCGACTCCGCTGGCTTTTTCCTGGATACGCATGGCTTTCACGAGCGCCGGTAAAGAAGCGGGTACCCCGCCCAGCACCGACTTGTTCCCCTCTTTCAGCTTAATCTGTTCCCAGTTTTTCTTAACCTCCTCCTCGTCTTTTACTTCGGTATCTCCGTAAATATGCGGATGCCTGACAATCAGCTTTTCGCAGATGCCATTGATCATTTCGGCCACCGTAAAATCATCCGTTTCAGCAGCAATTTTGCTGTAAAACACGATGTGCAGGAGCAGGTCCCCCAGTTCTTTTTTTACCTCTTGCCGGTTACCTTCCAGGATAGCATCGGAGAGCTCATAGGTTTCCTCTATGGTCAGGTGACGAAGTGTGTCCATCGTCTGTTTTCTGTCCCATGGGCATTTCTCCCGCAGATCATCCATAATATCCAGCAGGCGGTTAAACGCCAGTAGCTCGGCGGAGCGGTTTTTGGTAAAAGGGAGGGGGAGTATATTTGACATTTTTCGCAAAGAGATTTTGGAGGTGCAAAGTTAGGGATTTTATAAATTTAAAGAGGCTTCATAGCATTTTAGAATCTAATCTTTCAATTCTTTATCATAAAAATATTCCCACAGCTCTTTCAAAAGCCGTTCTCGTAATAATCCGATTGCCTGTTTCTGATTGTATATGCCTGTTTATTAGTTCTTCACCATCAAAAAAAATCTGATATTTTTATATATATTCAACTTTTGGTTTAAATCTATGCTCCCAATGAAGCAAGTGAAATAACGTTTATTCCATCTTGTCGGGTATAGCTTATCCCTGTTCCCGTTATAATATTGAGCGATTTTGGCGATTTTATTTTTTTATCGTCCAAAACCGAAACAAATTTATTGAGATGGGCTGCGGCTTCCTCAATTTGCCCTGTGCCAAGTTTGATTTCAAAAGCACACCAATCCCCATTGTATTTTTGTATAATACTATCCACTTCCAAGCCGCTTGAATCCCGGTAATGATACACTTTTGCATCATTTGCCTGCCCATAGATCCGAAGTTCGTGCGTGACCAATGACTCGAACAGAAACCCTGTAAAATTCAAATCCTTTAACAACGCTTTTTTATCCAGGCCAAGTGCAGAAACAGCGAGACTGACGTCTGTAAAATGGCGTTTAGGTGATTTTCGGAGAAAGGCAGACGAACGTATATGTGTGTTCCAGGCAGGTTGGTCTTCCACAATCATCAACCGGTTTAAAGCATCGAGGTAATCGTAAATGGTAGGACGCGAAATGTCATGGTTGTCTGTTTGCTGAATATCCTTCTCCAAAGCTGAGATCTCTACTAATGTAGCAGTGTTTCGGGCCAATGAACGTAACAGGCTTCTTACTTTTAGAGGGTCGCGTTTTACATCTGAAACACGGCTCATATCCACTTCGGCAAGTAACTCTATATAAGCACGGTTTAGATCGGCTGCCTGGCCCGTTTTTTTATCTAAAAGTGCCGGAAAACCACCAATTATCATCTTCTCAATGATAAATTCCAAGTCGGTCGGTTCATCATAAATATCAATTTTCTGGCTCTCAAACAACTTTTCCAAACTCACTTTTCCCGATGAAAAACCTAACTCCTGCCATGACATCGTACGCATATCCACAATCGTAAACCTGCCTGCACCCGAGTGCATTTTCACTGATTCTTCGGGGTTTGCCGAGCCTGTTAAAATAAACTGTGCCGTCTTTTGGCGGTCGTCTATTTCATGACGAATATAATCCCAAAGTCTGGGCTGTACCTGCCATTCGTCTATTAACCGGGGTGTATCGCCAAGCAGCAGACGCTTTGGAGCAGTATTCATCAGTGCAGGCACTTGTTCGTCTCTATCCACGTTTAGTACGCTTTTGGCGATCTGTTTTGCCGACTCGGTTTTACCACAGGCTTTTGCGCCTCGGATAAGCACAGCTCCCGAAGCATTAAGTTTTCGCTTTAACTCACTATCTGATAGTCGCTCCTTATATCCCACAATACATTGATTTTAAATGCAAATGTAATTCTATTTTACAAATTTAGAGCATTTTACTTTACAAATTTAGAGAAAATCATTTTACAAATTTAGAGCATTTTACTTTACAAATTTTGAATAAAACATTTCCCCGAAAAAGCCTTTCATTTCCTATAAACAGGATGAATAAAAGCCCATTCCATGCAATTATATTTTTCAGGTTTGTTTTATTTGTATATCAAATCACCTTATCGATGAAAAAACTCGCCTTATTCTGCCTTTTTGTGACTTATGCCGCATTCGCCCAAACCGAAACAGAAACACCCGAACAAAAGAAAGACCGACTGGCCTGGTGGACGCACGATCGTTTCGGGATGTTCATTCACTGGGGCCTCTACTCGGTTCCGGCCCGGCATGAGTGGATCCAGAATTACGAGCGTATTCCGGCGGCGCAGTACCGTGAACGCTACTTTGATAAGTTCAACCCCGATCTGTATGACCCGAAGGAATGGGCGTCATATGCCCGGAAAGCCGGGATGAAATATGTGGTGCTGACCACCCGTCACCATGAAGGCTTTGCCTTGTGGGATACGAAGCACAGCGATTATAAGGCGCCGAATACCCCTATCAGGAAAGACCTGCTTAAACCTTTTGTGGAGGCACTTCGGGCTGAAGGCCTGAAAGTAGGCTTTTACTTTTCCCTTATCGACTGGTATCATCCCGATTTCACGGTCGACAGGGTACACCCGTTGCGTAGCGATAAGAACGCACGTGATGCCAATGACGGGAAAGACATGAACCGGTTCAGGAAGTTCCTGAAAGACCAGCTTACGGAATTGCTGACCGGTTACGGCCGAATCGACCTGCTGTTCTTTGATTTTTCCTACCCCGGCGAAGACGGTAAAGGGCGTAAGGACTGGGACAGTGAAGGGCTTTTGCAGCTGACCCGTCAACTCCAGCCGGGTATTATTATCAATGACCGCCTTGATCTTAATGATGTGACCGGAGGCTATGATTACGTGACGCCCGAACAGTTTATGCCGGCCCGCTGGCCGGAAAGGAACGGGGTGCGCGTGCCGTGGGAAACCTGTCAGACCTTTTCCGGATCATGGGGTTACCACCGCGACGAGAACACCTGGAAGTCGTCTAACCAGCTCATCGCCATGCTGATAGAAGTGGTGTCGAAGGGAGGAAATCTACTGCTGAACGTGGGGCCTACGGCCCGGGGTAACTTTGATACCCGGGCTACTAACCGGCTGGATGCTTTAGGCGAGTGGATGCGCTACAACGACCGTTCTATCTACGGCTGTACGGCCGCTCCTGAGGGCTTTCAACGACCGGAAAACACCTTTTTGACCTATAACCCGGAGACCCGACGGTTGTATGTGCATGTTTTGCAATGGCCTTTCAAGACGCTTTACCTACCCGGCTTCAAAGGAAAAATAAAGTATGCGCAGTTCCTCCACGACGGTTCTGAGATCAAGTATACTGCCTCGGCAAAGGCGGATGATGCCAGTCATATGGCCATCACTGCCGGTGAGCAGGATCTCATCCTGCAGATGCCGGTGGAGAAACCGGGGGTAGAGATCCCGGTAATTGAGCTGTTTCTGGAGTAAGGTAATGTTAGAGTGTTCCGTAAATTACGCTGATGAATGCCGGTTTGGACAGTCGTGCTAAATTAAAACTTCAGGAAAAGTGAAATTAAACTGACTGGAAAGTATTTATTTTTTTACTAATGCTTCACAAGACTGGAAATAATGGAATGTGTCAAAGTATCAGTAAATAATTGCAAACAGGTGAGATATTTTGTAATTTATCACATGTATATGCAGTTAGCACCAATTTCAAGAAATACTACAAAATGAAGGGAAAAATCAACGAAGAAGTCCTCTGTGTTTTAAGAAAAAACGACAACACAAACCGTATTGAAATTGATTATGTGGATATAGTAAATCCATTTAAATCAATCGTTGATAAGCTCTCTGACCTATGCAATAAGCCTGAAACTACTATTCAACAGATTGTTAGTTTTATACAAAACACTAAGGACTTTGACCAACTTACAGCATATTATAGTTACTGTTTTTCTTTAAGAAATGCCTATCAAGGGTTTTCAGTAAATAATCAAGATACCATTAAAGATATAAATCAGCGAGACCAATTGATGTCGTTTAACAAAAAAGAAAATCCAGAAAGTTATGCTCTTGATAGAGAAGTGGAAGAATTAAAAGTACATATAAAACACAATTATTATTTATGGAACAAAGCATTTGCAATAAATAAGACATACAGGCTCTGCCACGAAGACAAAAGGATAGTTATTTTTTCGCATAGAATTAACGGGTGGTCAAGCCCTATTTATCAGCTTACTCCCAACTTCTCTGTTGAAATAAAGACAAATTTTGGTTATGGATATGCAAGCTATTTTTATACAAAACTGAAGTATAAAAATATTGATATTACTCCTTTTTCTTATTGGGTTGATTATGAATTTGCTCGCTTTTCGGAAATAATTAGATATACACAATCACATAGGTTAGATAATGAGTATTGGTTGGAAGCAATGGAGTTTTCACGTGATGCTTGTAATTTATCTTTAACAGATGAAGTAAAGTTCGTTGAAAAATATGTTATTGACGAATGTGAAAAAATGGTTAGTGGCTTGGAAGAACTATTTAATAAAGAATGGTTCCATTTTAAGGATAGAGAGCAACCGGTAGATAAAAAGGGGCATATTTTGGTTGAATTTAGGGGTGAAAAAATTAGCGGGGCATTAGACTTTATCTCGAAAATTTTAGAATTTGACGGAGTAGCAGCAATAAAATCATTCATAACTCGAATAGAAGAATGTAATAAAAGAATACAGCCAATTTTAATTGAAGAAGCCAAAATTTTAAAAATTAAGATTAAAAAGCTAAATCTGGAGAAAAACGAGTTGCAGCCAAAGTATGATGAAGTAGTAAAAATCGATGCAGAATATGATGAGAAAAGGTCTAAATTAAAATCTGAAATGTTTCCAAATGGATTTACTCTTATTCAACTAATTGAAATGAGAAAGGAGTTTATAAATGAATATCCCGAATATCCTGAATTTGAAGAAGAATATAAAAGTGTAACAAAAAGCTATAGAATACTCAACGAGCAAATTCATAATAACACAAAGGTTAGGGACAATATTATTTCGTATAATGAAAAAATCACAAAATACTTCGGTAAATAAGAAAATAGTACCAACGGGAGTTTGGCAGAGGGGGTTGACGCTCTACTAAAATGTTCGAACTAAATAAACTTAAATAATAGAAGCTTCCATTGAACTATAGTGCTAAAATTTTGCCAATGGTCTGACTTCCAGACTATAAGGAACATTGAAAAATGGCTCAATCAAGCTCAAATTAGATGTATTTTTTGTACCTTTGTATAAATCATTACAACACAGAGTTATGTACAATCCTTTAAAAATAGATCGGAAAAATGTAAGTATGATGGGCGTGAAATTCCCGAATTTAGCATCGCTAGAAGCTACGGCAAAAGCTATTGGTTCTAATATGTATGAGGGATTCGAGCCATCACCTGCATTGATACAACTTTATTTGGATTGGAAACAAGGTGTCATAAGTTCTGCAGTTTTCTTTGAACGCCTAAAGAAAAATTATGAGCTACCAGTATCTTGATCCGGATTACACTTACACAGACCCGAAAACAGGGTTGTTGCGTAATTTAGCAGGTATTGAAAATCACGAATTGCTCATTGTTTTTGAAAGTCTTAATGTAGCAAGAAGATTAGAAGAATTAGATCAAAAACCAATAAAGATAAAAGATGCAAAAACCTTGTCGGACATTCATAAATATTTGTTTCAGGACGTATATGCCTGGGCAGGAATAATCCGGACCGTAGAAATAAGCAAAGAGGGAAAACAATTTTTCCCAACAAACAGATTCGATACCGCTTTTGCTTATATTGATTCTTTAATTGCTGAATACCGCAAAATCAAACAAACAGATAAACTTTCGTACAAATTAGCCGAAATATTAGACACGATTAATTTCCTGCATCCGTTCAGAGAGGGTAACGGACGTACCCAAAGAGAATTTTTGCGGACATTGGCTCTTGAAAAGAACCTTGTACTTAACCTTAACCCACCTGACAACCTTGATATTTATAACCGATATATGTCGGGAACAATAAATGGTGACATTGAACAATTATCAAAGGTTATTTTTGAATTGATATCGTAACTTCCAAGCCGATATTCAAGTATTCCTCTGCAAATATTTGTGAAACCTGTGTGATATGATTTTACTATGCCATTGTTTTCGGCATAATTTTCTTACTCACTTTTCGGAATCTCCAATAAAGAAAAACAGCCGAAAAGCTCAATCCGAAAAGCAGCCCCAGCCATATTCCCACCGATTCCAGCTTCAGGAGAAAACCCAGGATATAACTTGCGGGTAAGGCGATCAGCCAGTAGGCAATAAAGGTGATGTAGGTAGGGATCCGGATGTCGGCCAGACCGCGAAGCAGGCCGAGGCCCACGACTTGTGCACCGTCAGACAATTGAAAGAAAGCGGCGACCATCAGCAAGGGGAGCGCCGCGGCCAGTACGGCGTCGTCTTCGATGTAAATTTTAATGATCCACTGCCCGAAAAGCAGGATAACCAGGCTGCAGAGTCCCATGAAACCGATGACCCAGGTGTAAGCCGCCCGGCCGGAAAGCCGGATCCGGGGACTGTCGCGTTTCCCCCAGGCTTCACCGATCCGGATGCTTCCTGCATGGGCAAAGCCGGTGGCCATCATGTAGGTAGTGGCCACCACGTTGATGGCGATCTGGTGAGCGGCAAGCTCCGTTTCACTCAGCCAGCCCATCATGATAACGGCAAATGAGAAAGCGGCAATTTCGAAAAAGACCTGGAATCCGGCGGGGACGCTTCTTCTCAATATTTCGGAGATAAGGGCTTTGTCGGCTTTCCATTGAGGAAAATGAAACAGCAACCGGAAAGAAGGTTTGGCCCGAAGATAAAACAGCAGGATACCCAGCATCAACAGGCGGGAAAAGATAGTACCGATAGCAGCCCCGTTCAGGCCCAGCTCGGGGAATATCCAGAGGCCACGTATCAGGACCACGTTGCCGGTGATGTCAAACACCAACCCCAGAAGAGTGATATACATCACAATGGCGGGTCTGGAAAAGCCGTCGGAAAACTGCTTCACCGCCAGGAAGAAGATCATGGGAATATTGGAAAGAATGATCAGGAAAAAGAAGGGGGCGCTCAGGCTTTCTACGGCCTCCGTCTGGCCCAGAACGGAGAAATACCGGTACACCACGAAACCCGTCAGGGAAAGAACCGCACTGTAAAGCAGGGCCACCAGAAGCGAATTGAAAAAGAGGGCGCTGAGCCGGGGAGAATCGTGTTCGGCCAGAAGCTTGGAAACCATTGGTGCTACCACTGCCATACCGCCTACGGCCAGCGAGGCGATCAGGAAAGCAACGGAGTTGGCCACTCCTGCCGCACCCAGGCTTACCGGGCCGAGCAATCTCCCTACGATCACGTTATCGGAAGTGGCCATCAGGATCACGCCAAGCTGGCTGATAATGATGGGAAGTGCTAATTTATAGGTTTTGAAAAGTTCTGCCCGCAAACTTTTTTGTGTCATTTTCTTTGAATTAAGGGTGGTTGTCAGGAATTTTGTCTCTTCACATCCGTTTTACCCATGTTAAAATACCTGTATGCTTCGCTCCTCCTTGTTTTTGTTCCTGCCTGCCATCAGCCGGAAAAAGAAATAGCATTCAAAGGGGTTTGGGTCGAGAAGACGATTCTGGAAAACAAAGATAAGGCAGAAACGGTGGATTCTCTCGTGAGGTTTCCTTTAATCATTTTCGAAAAGGAAGAAGCCGATTCAGTTCTCGTTTATTATGAACGGTCAAAGCGAAATGTTTATCCCGCGGAGTACTCTTACAATTCTTATTTTGTGCACTTTGATAAGTACAATGAGTATTTTCTGACCCCTGATTATACAACGGGCGAGCTGGTGTTTTCCACTCTCAAAGATGGGGAGTTCCACCGTTTTGTAAAAGTAAAGCCGGATCTCACACGTGCTGAAGTGCAGAATCCGACTTTTGATATTGATGCGTTTATACAGACTGTAGAGTGAAAACGGTGATCTCGGGAAGGATGCCCACGCGGCCCGGGTAACCCAGGAAGCCAAAGCCCCGGTTTACATAAAGGCGCTGGCCGTTTTCTTCGTACATCCCGGCCCATTCTTTGTAACGGTACTGAACGGGGCTCCATTTGAATCCCGGAATTTCGACGCCGAACTGCATTCCGTGGGTATGCCCGGCGAAGGCCGCGTCTATATCGGTTTGTCCCAGGACCTGCGCCCGCCAGTGGCTGGGGTCGTGTGAAAGCAGCAGCTTGTTGGTAAACTCTTCAGACCCCTGCAAAGCTTTCTTTAGATCCCCTTTCTGAATAAAGCCGGAACCCCAGTTTTGAATACCGATGATACCCAGTTTTTCGCCTCCGAGAGTTATAGCCCGATTTTCGTCCATCAGAAGATCCCAGCCCATCAGCCGGTGGCCTTCCATGAGATTAATCAGGTTCTGGTGTTTGGCCTGAGGGGAAGCCCACTGCGCATAGTCGCCGTAATCGTGGTTACCCAGTGTGGAATACACTCCCAGGGGAGCTTTCACCCGCTTGAAGGTGTCAAAGTACTCCTGTAATTCCACAGCCTTATCATTGACCAGGTCACCGGTAAAAAAAACCATATCGGGCTTTTCGGCCAGTAGCATGTCTATACCGCCGTTGACCGCTTTCTTATTGTAAAAGCTGCCCGAATGGATATCGGAGAGCTGGGCGAGGGTCATACCGTGAAACTGCTTAGGCAGGCCTTTCAGTGGAAGGCTGACCCGTCGTATCCGGTAGTCATACGCTCCGGAAAGAATACCATAGGTCAGTACTCCGAATTGCGTTGCGCCTAAAGCCAGGGCGGTTTTAGAGATAAATTCAGACCGGCTAAGGATGGGTTCCGTGGAGGAAGGCTGTATAACCTTCCGGCCTGTGTTTTTCAGGATATTCAGCCCGTTCCCCAATAAATAAACGATCGCCCCGATCATTTTGGAAGTATAGACCATGAAGAAAGCTACGCCGAAAATACGTTTATATTTTGGCGGAGTGGTGTCGGGCGCTACGTAAAACAGGTAGACGAACGCCAGGATAAATACGACGGGAATGGCCCAGTAAGCCAGGCTTATCCAGCGTTGTGTATTGATGTTAAAATTCCGGATAGTGTCTTTTAATGCTTTGAAAAAAAGATAATCCACCGCGAGAAAAAGAGCGAATATCAGGATTCCGAAAACGGTTCTGTTCATAATCTGATTATTTTAAAGCCGCTTTAATTTTTTCAAAGTCAGGCACGTTACCTGCTTCTTCCAACACCTCGGCATAAACGATTTTACCTTCTTTGTCCACCACGAAAGCGGCCCTTTTAGACACCCCTCTCATTCCCAACACAAACTCTTTATACAGGACGCCGTAGGCTTCGGAAACTTCCTTGTTAAAGTCAGACAGCAACGGAAATGGCAGGTTCTGCTCTTGCCGGAACTTCGCCAGTGTAAATACAGAATCCACGGAGATCCCCAGGATTTCCGCATCAAGATCTTTGTAAATACCTATATTATCCCGCACTTCGCATAATTCAGCGGTACAAACACTCGTAAACGCCATAGGAAAGAAAAGGATCACCACATGACTGCCGTGGTAATCGGAGAGAGAAACCTCTTTTTTGTCAGAGGAGTACAATTTAAAATCCGGTGCGGTATCGCCTGCCTGTAATGCCATAGTTTTGTTTTTTATACGTAATAATAAACCTGCGAACCCCGTTTTTAGTTTAAACAGGGTCCCTATTTTTACTCAAACGGACATTTTGGACGATAAAAGGTTCTGACCGGCAGTTTGAAACCCGGCCCGGCCGGTTTCATTGTTAAGAAATTCGTGTATACTTCTACACCTCAAACTCTTCTCCCACCTTCGCCAGGTAAAGAGACTTTCCCGCATCTGCAAAAGCCTGCTTCGCCTTGTTGTGATCTATATTGATCGGAGGGAAAGAATCGTAGTGGCACCCTACAATGTTATTGCATTCAATGAAATCAGAGGCCAGGATGGCGTCTTCGTAGCCCATGGTGAAGTAGTCGCCTATTGACAGGATGGAGAAGTCAAGCTTCGGGCACATCAGCGGGATCAGCTTCATGTCGAAGGTGAGGGCGGTGTCTCCGGAATAGTAGAAGCAGGAATCTCGATTCCAGAAAACAAAGCCGATAGGATTGCCCCCGTAGCTATTGTCGGGTAGCATGCTGGAATGTACGGCTGTCACCAGCTTGAAGGTGAAGCCGTCGAGGGTGAGCTTTCCGCCCGTGTTCATGCCGTGGCCGGAGATCCCCAGGGGGTCAACGAATTTGGTCATGATATCATAGCTTGTGATAACCGGGGCGCCGGACTGCTTCGCGATCTGCTCCAGATCTTTGAGGTGGTCGCCATGGCCATGTGACAGGAAGATATAATCGGGGTGAATGTCTTCTGTTTTAATATGCTGCGCGATGGGGTTTCCACTGATGAAGGGGTCCAACAGAATTTTTTTCCCTGCGAAGTGGATCATAAAACACGAGTGTCCGAAGTATTGTAGTTTCATAGTAAATTAAAGTTTCAAGGTGCTGGTATTGAGTTTCGGCTAAAGCCGTTATTTACTCCTGGTTATTCACTGTTCACCGCAACGGCGGCCGCTGTAGTTTTTCACTTAAATGATTCGGCCCATCTTCGGATCCGTAAAGCTCTCTTTCCCTGTCTCCACATGCCCGGCATAGTGCCACTCAAAATCAGGATGGTCCTTCGTCGTCAGCTTAAAATCATACCAGTTATAACTTTTTTTCAGATCGGCCGTCAATGTCTTGCTGCCGTCTTTTTTCAGCTTTACCCGGCTGGAACCATTATGATAGGACTCGTCGGTAAGGAGGAGCTCCAGGTCTTTTCCGGAAATATTACGGATATGGAATTCAATATCTCCAAAGGGGCGCCCCAGCCGGTTTTTAGGGTAGGATACCGTTACTTCTACCGGAATTTCCCGGGCTTTGAAGCCGCGGTAAAAGCCATTCGGGCCATATACCTTTACGTCCAGACGTCCTTCAAACAGAGCCAGTGTGTCAGTGAGCCGGTCGCCTTTTTTCAGGGTGTAGTGTCGCGATTGAAACTCGCCTTTTTCGTTTCGGGCATTGGCAAAGAAAGGGGCTCCGCCGGTTTGGAAAGTAGTGCCCACACCCAGTTTCAGCTCCGGTTTTCCGCTTTCTGCCGGTGCTATATCTGCATTGAGTTCGTAAGGAATGGCCAGCGCCTTTTTGATCCCTTTTTCCTGTTGGGGCATCCAGGAAGAGTGTTCAGGGGCAGTGTTGATCTGCTCTATTTCTTCCGCCGTCAGGGCTTTGAAATTAGCAGGTATCTCTTTGTCTCTGGCGTTCCGGATCGACTTTAGAAATTCAGTTTTCTGCACAAATTCGTTGAATTCGGCCGTTTGAAAAGGGGTGAACACGGAGCTCAGGTCACCGCAGACGGTTCTACGCCATTCCGTAATATTGTCTTCCCTGATCTCCTTTTTGTAGCGTTTCGCAATAAATTTCTCCAGGAACATCAGGATAGACGTATGATCGAAAACTTCGGAGCAGACCTTGCCGCCCCGGCTCCAGGGGGAGGCGATCACTAACGGCACACGGTAACCCAATCCTATAGGGCCATCGGTGATCCGGTCGTAGGGCCGTTGCTTTTCGTGCTCCAGGTTGACCTGTTCGGCCCAAAGATCGATTCCTTTGGAGGTTTTGCCCGTTTCCGGCTTATCGGGATGCGGGGCCACAAAGGGCGGTACATGATCAAAGTAGCCGTCGTTTTCGTCATAACAAAGAATAAAGACGGTCTTTTTCCAGACCTCGGGGTTTTGGGTAAGGATATCCAGCACTTCTGAAATATACCAGGCCCCGTACCAGGGAGCGCTGGGGTGGTCAGAGAAATTTTGCGGGGCTACCAGCCACGAAACGGGCGGAAGTTTTCCCGACTCCACGTCTTTTCGGAACTCATCGAGCACATCTCCTTTCGGTACGGGCATCGTTTCTCCGGGGCCGGTCTCTACCTCCGCCAGGCTATGGTAATCGGCATGGTTCCGGTTGGTAGTGAATGCCTTCTGGTGTATGCTTTGCTGGAAACGGGGCAGCTTATTGAAATTTTCCGGGGTATATTTTTCCAGATCGTCAAGCGCAACTTTGTAGAAACGCTCCAAACCCGCCAGCCTGTCTTTATCTCTTTTCTCCCCGGTTTCGGCCACCTTTTTTTTCAGGGCCTCTATTTCATCGGGCAAACTAAGCACCCGTTTCTTCAGGTATTCGCGATATTCAGGATGAAAGCGCACGTGGTAGTTTTCAAACCATTCGATCGGGTTGTCGGTGAAGTTACTCAACCAGCTGTATTCCTCGCCCTCGAAACCTACCGGGAGGCTGAGCTCGTTCTGATAGATACGCCAGTCGATCCCGTTTTCTTCCAGCCGCTCCGGGAACGACTTCCAGCGGGCGAGCCGGTCATACTCAATGTCTTCGTTCTTTACATTGGCTTTGTTTTTGAAATCATTATCCTCCCTGATCGTGCCGGTCCACAGGTAAAGGCGGTTCGGAGTGGTACCCGTTAAAGAAGATGAAAAATTCTGATCACAAACTGTGAAAGCATCGGCAAAAGCGTAATAAAAAGGAATGTCCTCCCGATTAAAGTACCCCAGTGTAAGCGGTATGTCTTTGTAATCTTTGTTGCCCGATTGTTTTTCGGAAAGCCACTGGTCATATTTTCCGTCGTTACGGGCCCTAACCTGGTTTTCCCAGGAGTGGGGCAGATCGCGCATCCAGGTTGCTTTGGTGTCTTTGATATTCATCCGGAAAGGCACAAAGGTCTCGTTTTTGGCATTGGTTTGCAGCCATACTTTCCGGTTGTCGGGTAAAGTTACGGCCCGGGGGTCGTTAAAACCTCTTACCCCCTTCAGTGTGCCGTAGCTGTGGTCAAAGGAGCGGTTCTCCTGCATAAGGATGACCACATGATCGGCATCCCAAACGGTGGAACCTGCTACCGGGTTAATGGCGCTGGCCCTGATCACAGATTCCGGCAAAAGTACACCCCCCGCAATCAGCCCCGCCTTTTTAATAAATTCACGTCTTGAATCCATACAATGCTATTGTGAATTCAAATTAACGCATTAAAGAGGAGAGTTAAAAATAAAGAATTTGTTAAACGGGTAAAATAAAAGAACCCGACCACGAGCCGGGTTCTTTTCAAAAAAATCAGTTGTTTTTCTGATCGTCCTTAAGTTTTTCAACATCTTTCTTAATGTCATCTCTCAGATCTTTTATGTCATTTTTAATTTTTTTAGCTTCTGATTTGATTTTTTCATTCAGCTCTTTGAGTTCTTTGTCCAGTTCGTCTTTCCTGGCCTGCCATTTTACTTTTTCTTCTCTCGTTTCTTTTTTGATGTTTTCGTTCACCTCTTTCAGCTCTTCTTCAAGGGCCTTTTTCTTCTTTTGAAGTTCTTCTGTCACATTCTCTCTCATTTCTCCAAAATCTTCCTGAGCTTCCCTTGTACTGTCTCTCAGTTCATCCTGCACAGCCTGAAGGTCCTCTGCCGCTTCCTGTTTTTCTTTTGAAGTACAGGAGGCCATAACCGCCACCATTGTTAAGATCATTGCTGTTTTTTTCATAGTCGTATATGGTTTACTCTATATAACTGCTCTACTGATCAGAATAGTTTGCAGGAAGGGCAATTTTAAGGAAAATTTAAGGAGATGCTGATGTTTAAAACTCCCGTATTTATTTGGTGTAGCGGGCTAATTCGTTGTATCTTTATATAAAAAAGTTATGGTAGCGGATACTTATAGTTCTATTGACAGGCTCTTTGAAGCCCAAAAGGCCCATCAGTATAAAGTGGCCGTAAGTTCCTGTGCCGAAAGGAAGACGAAGCTGCTGGCTTTGAAGAAGGCAGTGGAAGGAACTTTCCGCCAGGAAATCCGCGATGCGCTTTATGCCGACTTTAAGAAGCCCCAAGCCGAGACAGATCTGACGGAGATCTTTGCGGTAACCTCCGAGATCAACCATGCCGTAAAGCATCTGGAGAAATGGATGAGCGACCGCTACGTAAGCACCCCCCTGTCTTTCTTCGGCTCTTCTTCTTTTGTACGCTGTGAGCCTAAAGGTGTTTGCCTGATCATTTCCCCGTGGAATTTCCCTGTAAACCTGAGCCTGGGACCCCTGGTACTGGCCGTGGCGGCGGGAAATACGGCCGTTATCAAGCCTTCGGAGTTTACCCCGCATACTTCAGCGGTGATCAGAAAGATCGTTAATCATGTTTTTTCACGGGAGGAGGCAGAGGTGATCGAAGGCGGAGTGGAAACGTCTTCCGAACTGCTGACCCTGCCCTTTAATCATATTTTTTTTACAGGGTCACCCCAGGTGGGAAAAGTGGTGATGAAGGCCGCTGCCGGGCACCTGGCTTCCGTGACCCTGGAACTGGGCGGGAAGTCGCCCGTGATCATTGACGAGACCGCCGATACAGGGGCAGCGGCCCGTCGGCTGGCTTGGGGCAAGTTTATCAACAGCGGCCAGATCTGCATAGCACCGGATTATGTTTTTGTACATCGCTCAAAATCAGAATCTTTTCTGAAAGAGCTGAAAAATGTGCTGCTGGAGTTTTACGGGGAAGATCCTCTGGCCAGTGAATCGTATTGCAGCATCGTGAACGCAAAACACGCCGGAAGAGTACACAGTTACCTTGAGGATGCCTTGGAGAAAGGTGCGAAAGTGTTTTTCGGAGGTAAAAAGGAGGCGGACCGGATCAGTCCTACGGTAATCACGGAGGTTCCTGTGGATTCGAAGATCATGCAGGAAGAGATCTTCGGGCCCTTACTGCCGGTTTTGGTTTATGATGACCGGGAGGAAGTGGTGAATCATATCCGTGCCGGTGAAAAGCCCCTGGCACTATATATTTACAGCCGTAAAAACCGTAATATCGAATTCTTTTTGTCAAACACACGGGCCGGCGGAACCTGCATCAATAATAACGATATGCATTTTCTTCAACCCTACCTGCCCTTCGGCGGAGATAATAATTCGGGGATCGGCAAGTCGCACGGGGAATGGGGCTTCAAAGCCTTCTCCAATGAAAGAAGCGTTTACCGGCAGCACCTGCCGAGTGTTTTGGAAAAGCTTATGCCGCCCTATACGGCCGGAAAAAACCGGGTGGTTGAGTGGATCGTGAAGCTGTTCTGACGCCCTTGCCTAAATGAAAACTACGGGATCCGGTGAATCGTAAAGCTGCTGTGAGCAGGCCTTCCATATCCATGCCTGAAAAGAAGCTGCTCCGTCCGGTGGATAATGAAGCTATTCTGAAGCCGGGGAACGATCCGGTTTTGTTTTTGGCCAATACTTCCTAATTTTGAGGCCGATTTAATAAACTCTCCGGATGACAAAGATCGACAGGTATCTTATCAAGCGTTTTCTGACCACATACGTCTTCGCGGTGTTTATTATTGTGATGGTGATCCTGGTCATTGACTTTGTGGAAAAGAATGACAATTTCCTGGAGACCAAACCCTCCAACAGGGCCATTTTTCTGGATTATTACATGAATTTGGCTCCCTACTGGGCTAATTACATCAGCCCCCTGATGATTTTTATCTCTACCGTTTTTTTTACGGCGAAGATGGCCTCTCATACGGAGATTATTGCCATTCTGGGTTCAGGTACCAGTTTCCGCCGCTTAATGTACCCTTATTTTATCGGGTCTGGGATCGTGGCCATATATTCTTTCATTATGGTCGGCTGGGTGCTACCCAAAGCCAATATTCCGCGGATCGATTTCCAGAATAAATACATTGAAAACGATTTCTACTTCTCGGGACGTGATATTCACATGGCTGTTCAGAAAAATGTGTATGCCTATCTTTCCAGCTACGATATCGGTAGCAATACCGCTTATGATTTTACATTGGAGAAGATGGAAGACAATCGTCTGGTGGAAAAGTTGTCGGCCCGGAGAGCCACTTATGACGATTCCCTAAAAAAATGGAAGCTGTACGATTACCAGATCAGGAAGCTGGGGATCATGAAAGATCAGATGACCTATACTCCGGCGGTTCCGCTGGATACCAGCATCAACATGTTTCCCAGTGATTTTACCAATGCCAAGAACCGCCAGGAAACCATGACCATTCCGGAGCTGCAGGGCTACATCGACCTGATCAACAGCCGGGGAGCCGAAGGAGTGGAGATCTATAAGATCGAGTATTATCAGCGGTTTGCCACGCCGTTTGCCGTGGTGATCCTGGCTATAATGGGGCTTATTGTTTCTGCCCGGAAGGCCCGTGGCGGGGTAGGACTGCAGATCGCCATCGGGTTTGTACTGGCTTTCCTTTATATTATTTTTTACATTCTTTCAAAAGGCATCGCCGAGGCGGGGAGCATGAATCCCATACTGGCGGTGTGGCTACCCAATATAGTTTTCACCGTGGTTTCGGTGGTGATGTACTTCACGGTGCCCCGGTAAGGGTCTCAAAAGTAATTCTCAATACGAACTTGGAAGGTGTTTAAAAAGTGGACGGTTGGCCGCTACGACAAAATGCAAGGCGCTAGACCGAAGGAGCATACTTGTAGTATGTGACTGAGGGCGAATTCCGAAAGCAACGCAGCAGTTTGTGTACTTTTTGAACACCTTTATTTCCATTTGATCTTCTGGGGGTTGGAAAAGAGCGTAACAATCCCGAAGATCACCAGGTACCCGTTATAGAGAAGATCATAATAAGGGATCTTCCAGGAGCTGATGGTTCTGCCCAGCTTCCTGTTAACCATGGCCAGCACCATCCACTTGATGAAGAGATAGAAGAGGAATACACCCGTCACCAGCCGCATCCAGTCGTTAAAGGGATACCAGTGCGCCAGATCGTATTGTGCGAGAAACTCTACGGGTACCCGTGACCATTCCGGTGCCGTAAACCAGAACGGAAAGATAAAGAATGCCGGAACCAGGAGCAGCCATGAAAGGATGCCGCTGATCCAGAGCAGACCCAGGTTAATACGGTCACGCGTTTTGTACTTCTTTCCTACCGAAAGATGTCTTTTCTTCTGCATAAACCACTCTTTCCAGGTGGCTTTGGGAAGGGAGGTGGTGTGCCCTTCGATCCCGGTACAGACGTTTACATTGGTTTTGGAAGAAGCTTTGTTTACGAAGAGATCGTCGTCTCCGCTCAGCAGCATATTGTGGCCTGAGAACCCGCCGTTTTTCCAGAACAGGCTTTTTTTGTACATGAGGTTGCGGCCTACCCCCATAAAAGGGACCCTCGCAAGGGCAAAAGAGAAATATTGCAAAGCGGTCTGGAAGGTTTCGTATCGTATGAGCGAATTCAGTCTACCGGGAAAATACCGGTATTTCGAAAAACCCAGTACCATTTCTTTCCCTTCCGTGGCCTGGGCCATCATGCGGGCGATCCATTGATCAGATTCGGGCCGGCAATCGGCATCGGTAAAGAGCAACCATTCATGCCGGGCTTTTTTTACGGCCAGGGTTACGGCATACTTTTTGGCGGTGTAATGATCCGGCAGGTCCTGTACCCTCAGATAGTTGAGGTGGGCGAGTCCGTCCCGGTTATCGATAAGATAGTCGTAGGTGCCGTCATGCGACCGGTCATCGGCCACCAGGATCTCGAATTCGGGATAATCCTGCCGGTCCAGTAAAGGAAGAAGCTCGCGGAGGTTTTCCAGCTCATTGGACGCCGCGATAATCAGGGTCACAGGCGGCTGATGATCTCCCTGAGGTTCCATGTCGCGATGACCGGAAAGCTTGGTGAAGATAAACAGAATATAAAATAACTGTATAGCAATAGCCCCAAAAAATAAGATTGGGAGAATGGTTTCCAAAGGTTTTTCCGGTTATAGTGAACGCTCCTGCAAAAATAGCACCAGTTTAATGATTTCCTACTACGGGGAATTAAAAATGAGTGGATTACAGGATGGTTTTGGGAGGCAAAGGGGAGATTTTCGGTATTTCTGTTGAAAATGCTGAAAGTAAGCGTGAACTTTGCCGCATGATTTTTGAGATTCATTCCAAAGACCCGGGATCAAAAGCCCGGGCAGGGAAGCTGGAGACCGGCCACGGCGAGATCCTCACCCCTATTTTTATGCCGGTAGGTACGGCAGGGACCGTTAAAGGAGTACATCAGCGGGAGCTGACAGAAGATATCGCCGCACAGATCATCCTGGGCAATACCTACCATCTTTATCTGCGGCCCGGGCTGGAGATCCTGGAAAAAGCGGGGGGGCTGCATAAATTCAACGGCTGGAGCCGGCCTATACTGACCGATTCCGGCGGATACCAGGTGTTCAGCCTGAAAGAAATCCGGAAGATCACCGAAGAAGGCGTCTTTTTTAATTCGCACATTGACGGCTCCCGGCATCTGTTTACGCCGGAGTATGTTATGGATATCCAGCGGATCATCGGGGGAGATATTATCATGGCGTTTGACGAATGCCCGCCGTATCCTTCTGACTACCGTTATGCAGAGAAATCCATGCATCTGACACACCGTTGGCTGAGCCGCTGCGTGGAACGTATGCGTACCACGCAGCCAAAGTACGGCTATCAGCAGAGCCTGTTCCCTATCGTGCAGGGGAGTGTTTTCAAAGACCTGCGGGTGCATTCGGCCGAATATATTGCGGCACAGGAGCAGGAGGGCAACGCCATCGGCGGCCTGTCTGTAGGGGAGCCGGCAGAAGATATGTACCGGATGATCGAGGTGGTAAACGCCGTCCTGCCCGAAGACAAACCACGATACCTGATGGGGGTGGGTACACCGGAGAATATCCTGGAAGGCATAGCGCTGGGCATTGATATGTTCGACTGCGTAATGCCTACCCGGAATGCAAGGAACGGCATGCTTTTCACCACACAGGGCATTATCAATATCCGGAATAAGAAGTGGGAAGATGATTTCAGCCCTATTGATGCTGAGCTGGGCGGATACGTCAGCACCTTTTATTCCAAAGCCTATCTGAAGCACCTGGTGAAATGCCAGGAGCTGCTGGCGGCGCAGATCGCCAGTATCCATAACCTGCGGTTCTACCTGTGGCTGGCGGGAGAGGCGAGGAAGCATATCCTGGCCGGGGATTTTGCGGTTTGGAAGAATGAGGCCGTAAAAAAGCTGATGACCCGCCTGTAACCTTTTAAAAATAAGGGAACAAATTACCCGTGTACGAATTTTAGTACTAATTTTGCGGACATTTTTTAACAACAAACAATAGTAATGGCAGGTAACAGAACATTTTCCATGGTCAAGCCACACGCAGTGGCGGATAATCACGTAGGAGGAATACTGAAACTTATTGAAGAGGGCGGATTCAGAATAGTAGCGCTTAAGAAACTGCACCTGACTGCGGCTCAGGCCGGTAAGTTTTATGAGGTTCACTCGGAGCGCCCTTTTTACGGAGAGCTTTGCGAGATGATGTCGGAAGGGCCTATCGTAGCCTTCATCCTGGAAAAAGAAAATGCAGTGGCCGACTTCCGGAAGCTGATCGGTGCTACAGATCCGGCTGAAGCGGAAGCAGGGACGGTAAGAAGCATTTATGCAAAATCGAAAGCAGAAAATGCAGTGCACGGGTCAGATTCTGACGAGAATGCAGTAATAGAGAGTGCGTTTTTCTTCAGTGCGCTGGAAAGATTTTAATTTTTTTATTTAACCACATAGAAACATAGCCATTTAGAGAAATTAATTCTCATGCCTTTCTTTCTTAATCATTGGTAAATAGCTATGTGTCTATGTGGTTAAAAATAAGTGTCGTTTACTCCGTCTGCAGCTCCTTCACAAACGCTGCAAACTCCTTCACATATTCGTCGTAATAAGCGCCTGTACCCGGGCCGGTAAAGCCGGTATGGATCTTACGCACCTGCCCTTTTTTATCTACAATAATGGAAGTAGGGAAGGCCATCACATGGTTCAGCTGTGGCAGCTTGCTGCCGGCCTCCGGGATGGTTCCGGCCAGGAGCACCGGGTAATCTACCCCGAATCGCTCGATAAACCGCGCTATTTTGGGATAGGCGAACGAAGGCTCGGTGTTTCGTTCGAATGCCAGTCCGATTATTTCTATAAATGGGTTCTCCTTCTTGTATCCGGTCAGAAATCTGGTTTCGTCAAGACAGTTCGGACACCAGGTGCCCAGGATCTGAACCACAGTCACTTTGCCTTTAAAACGGGGATCGGAGAGAGAAACCGCGCCGCCGTTGATATCTTTAAAGGTGAAATCGAAATGTTTACTGCCTTCTTTCAGGAAGGTCAGCTTAGTGGCGTCAGGCAATTCGTAGCTTTCATTTTTTACACCCGAAAACTCCGAACCTTTTCCAAAGGGACTATAGGAGATGCCGCCGGTCAGGCTATCGCCCTTTATGCGGGCTTTGTACAGGCTGGCGCTTGAGCCTAAGGCGGAGAGGTAGAGGCTGTCGCCCGCTACATTGCCCTGGAGATAACGGTAATCACCGGTATTGGTCAGGAAAGAGCCCTTAACCTTTCCATTATTTACCTCAAAAATGCCTATAGCAGGCGATTCTTTTCCCGAAGAGCCGCTTTTGAAAGTGATCTGGTATTTGGGGGCCAGGGTTTGGGACGAGACTGCTGACGGTTTTTTGAACCGGTCGACGTCATCCGCCGTGCCGGAAAAAGCTACCTGACGGTACAGCAGATCGGCTCCGCGCTTATTCATCACTCCGTTCAGCTTTCTGTTTTTTATAGCCAAAATGAGCTCGAGGTCATAAAGCTCCATTCTGAGGTGAAGGGTATCTTTTACAGTAAAAACCCGGTCAAATTCCAGCTTTTCGTCCGCATTCACGGCAAAGGCCCGGTTGTCTTCCGTCAGCAGCAGGTGCACCGGGATAGCCCCGCCTTCGCTGGGGATCTCCAGGCGCCAGAGAGTTTCTTTCTGGGCTAGCGCCCAAAAGGGGAGTAAAATAAAGAGAAGCAGTTTTGTTTTCATCTGGGTTTAACGATCGATTTATCTGGTTTGCTTTTTGTTTTCAAAAGTGATCCTGCCTTTATCGTCATATTCAACGAGGGTGTAAGGCTCGGATTCATCAAAGTAATTCACCGGGTGCTGAATTTCTTTTTTCCGGCGGTTGCCGCCTTCATAATATTCTACCCATTTTCCAATCTTTTTGCCGTCATCGTAACGACCCTCTTCTGCCAGGGTGCCGTTTTCGAAGAAGCGGTAATAGTTGCCACTGATCTTTTCGAATCGTACGGGGATCACCTCGCGGATCTTGTCGGTGCTGTAATACGAGATCCGGGATTCTTCATAAAAGCCTTCTTTGTAATTCTCCTTGTCGAGAAGAACAAAGTCTTTGTCGTACTGCAGCCAGCGGCCGTCTTTTACGCCCAGGTAATAGTAGCCTTCTTTGACGAGGTTATCGCCGCGGTATTCACGATAGGGGCCGTGGAGGAGGCTGTTGGTCTTGGGATCCCGCGAGAGCACTTCCGAGAACCGCTTGTTTTTTTCATCGAACCAGGTGAAGATCCGGTGGTAGGGCAAAGGCTCCCGGTGCTCTTTCAATACGTAAAACTCCTGGTAGAGCTGGGCGGAGGAGCGTCTTTTCAGTATACGTTTTTCCACGGCTATTCCTTTGTAGTTTTTGCCGTCAAAGAGTTTAGCTTCCTGCTTTTTTAAGTTTTTAGCGGCTTTCTTCGTGCGTTCCTTTACGCTCCTGCCGTAATCCGGTACGGTCTCATTGACGTATTTCCGGGCGTCTTCCAGCGAGCTGATCTTCTGATTGCCGGGGGCATAAAGGCTGGCGGAGGGAAGGGACACATCTACCGGAAGCGCATCTTCTATTTTTTGTTCCAGCGTCATCTTTTTTCTTTCGGCCTTCCGCTGCTCTTTGGTCTTGGCTTTAGGGACCACGTCCTGGCCGATAGCCTGCAGGCTGAAAAAGATGATCGCTATGATGGCTGATATTCTCATTACTATTCAAAGATACACTCAAAAATAATACCTGACTTCAGGGCCGGTTTAAATTTTACCCTGTAATTTTGTCGTTCATATTTAAAACGGTACGAAACAGGAGTAAATTGGAAAAATCGGGTAAAATATACGTAGCCGGTCACCGGGGAATGGTAGGATCGGCTATTGTCAGGAAACTTCGGTCATCGGGATACAACAACATCATTTTCAGAACTTCTCAGGAACTTGACCTGAAAGATTTCGGCAAAGTAGTACGATTCCTCCGGGAAGAAAAGCCGGATTACGTCTTTCTGGCGGCGGCCAAAGTGGGGGGGATCGTGGCCAATAATACCTACAAGGGGCAGTTCCTTTTTGAAAACCTCCAAATCCAGAACAGTGTGATCCACGGCTCGCACCTGGCAGGTGTTAAAAAGCTGATGTTCCTGGGGTCTTCGTGCATCTATCCCAAGCTGGCCCCCCAGCCGCTCCGGGAAGACTACCTCCTGACCGGCACCCTCGAACCCACCAACGAACCGTATGCCATAGCGAAGATCACCGGCATTAAGATGTGCGAAGCGTACCGTGACCAGTACGGCAGCAATTTTATTTCGGTGATGCCAACCAACCTCTACGGCCCCAATGATAATTACGACCTGAATAACTCGCATGTGCTGCCGGCCATGATCCGGAAATTTCATGAAGCCAAACGTGACGGAAAACCTTCGGTGGAGTTATGGGGAACAGGTTCGCCCATGCGCGAATTCCTGCATGCTGATGACCTGGCCGATGCCTGCGTATACCTGATGGAGAATTACAATGATCCTACACTGGTGAACATCGGAACAGGCGTGGATATCACTATCAAAGAGCTGGCAGAGACCATTAAGGCGGAAACCGGCTATGAAGGCAATATCGTGTGGAACACCGATAAGCCGGACGGTACCCCACGCAAGCTGATGGATGTGAGTAAGCTGCACGGGCTGGGCTGGGAGCATAAAATCAACCTGAAGGAAGGCATAGCGAAGGTGTATGCGGAATATAAAGCGCTGAATCCCTGAGTGGCGCGGGCAGCGAAATATGCAGGTGCAGGCAGCTTTGTGGTTTTTACCCTGCTGCCTCTGCTGAGCTCTTCTTTTCTGACCTGGCTCCTGTACCGGCATCAAAGCAGCCTGAACGGGCTGGGTATGGGAGAGTGGCTTCTTTTCTCTTTTGTACTGGCGGTATTGTGCGGGGTTGCGGTTATTCCCCCCACATTCCTGGCTCTGGTGATGGGCTTTTTCCTCGATTGGACGGCCCTTCCGCTGCTGATCCTGATCAATATGCTGGCTATTGTACTGATCTTTGGACTTAGCCGCTGGCTGAATCTTTCGTGGATAGAAAGCTGGTTACGGAATGATCCCAAAAGATCGGCTGTTCTTAACCGGATAAAGGCAGAAGAGCTGAAGGTCATTTTTTTTACCAAGCTGTCGCCTTTGTTCCCGTTTGCCGTGACCAACCTAATTTTTGCAGCTTCGGGAGCGGCGTTCCGGAATATTCTGGCCGGGGGATTCCTGGGGATGATCCCGAGAACAGCGCTGGCTGTGTATGCGGGAGCGCAGGCCCGGGAGTTGCAGGCGCTGGTGGAGAACCCTGACGGTTCTGTGCTCAGCCGGTGGGCGATCAGCGGGCTGGTGCTGGTGTCATTGGCAGGTATATTTTTTGTATTAAAGAAAGCTGGAAAATGAACTGGGAGAGCTTGTATTCGAACAAACGTTTAGGGAGTGCATCTCCCGTGCAGCCGGAAAGCGGCCGGGGAGATTATATCCGCGATTATGACCGGGTGATTTTTTCATCTCCTTTCAGGAAGCTGCAGAATAAAACTCAGGTCTTCCCGCTTCCAGGAGCTTTCTTTGTACACAACCGGCTGACCCACAGCCTGGAAGTGGCTTCGGTAGGAAGGAGCCTGGGCAAACTGGCGGGGGAGAAGATCGCGGAGAAATACAAAGGAGCGTTCAGCAAAACCACGGACGATTTTTACCGTTTTGAGCTTTCGGATGTTATACAGACTGCCTGCCTGGCCCATGATATCGGAAACCCGCCTTTCGGGCACTTCGGCGAAGAGGCCATCCGGGCCTTTTTCGAAGACTTTTTTATCCGGAACGGGGATCTTGGGCTGAGCGCACAACAGATCCGCGATTTTACGAAGTTTGAAGGAAACGCCAATGCTTTCCGGATCCTGACCACTCTCTTTGTGAAATCAGGGCTGAAGCTGACCTATACCACACTGGCCTCGGTGGTCAAATATCCGGCAGATTCGCTTCGGGGGTTCGACAAGTCGCGCCTGGCTACGAAGAAATCCGGGTTCATGTATTCAGAGGAGTCGTTTTTTCGGGAGATTGCAGGGGAATTGGGTATTCCTGAAAAGAAAACGGGATACGCACGGCACCCCTTCGTGTACCTGGTGGAGGCAGCCGATGATATCTGTTACCGCGTGATCGACCTGGAAGATGCCTTTAAGCTGAAGGTAGTAGGTTTCCGGGAAGTGCTGGAATTGCTGCTGCCCCTGCTCGACAGCAGCGCGCAAAAGGGATATGCCGAAGCCAAGCTGAAGAGTATTCCGGATGAAGAACAGAAGCTTTCTTTGCTCCGTGCGTTAGTGATCAATCACCTCACACAACTTTGTACGGAGGCTTTTCTTGAAAATGAGGAGGCCCTGCTGAACGGTGACCTGGATCACTCGCTGATCGATCTGCTCCCCGCCCCCCTTCAGCAGCAGCTCCGCCAGGTAAATGAGTTTTCGGTGAAACGGATCTATAATCATCATTCGGTGATAGAGAAGGAGCTGGCCGGTCACCACGTCATTTACGGCCTGCTGGAAGACTTCGCCAACGCCTTTATATCTCCTGCCTCTGAACGGTCGAAAAAAGTGCTGCGGCTGCTACCTGTGTCCGTGGTGCCGGCAGACGGCCATTATACCGGCCTGCAGCTGATCGCAGATCATATTTCCCAGATGACCGATGATTTTGCCATGGATCTTTACAAGAAGATCCGGGGTATATTCTAATCAAAAAATAGCCATATTTATTGATTAGCTTTGTGTTTTTTGTCTTTAAACGGGCCTGCTTTACTCCGGAATACTTGCCGCTCTGTTCCTAATATCATTCATTTCCGGCGGACTTTTTAACAACCCGGAAAGTTTTTTGGAGAAAAATTTGCGAAACCGAAGAGTTGCATATATATTTGCAACCAATCGGTTTCTTAAGTAGTAAAACAGACAAAATGAGAAGGGATATTTTTCAAGCCATTGCAGACCCGACAAGGCGGGCAATAATCGTGCTTATTGCATTACAGGCAATGACACCTAATGCAATTGCTGAACATTTTGACACAACACGCCAAGCGGTTTCCAAACATCTGCGCATTTTGACAGAGTGCGAGCTGATAAGACAGGAACACAAAGGGAGAGAAATTTATTACCAACTTGAAATTACAAAAATGAAAGAAATAGACAAATGGCTTGAACAGTTCCGCAAAATTTGGGAAACACGTTTCAACCAGCTTGACAACTTATTAACAACAATTAAAAAACAGAAAAAATGAACAGTAATCTATTATTTGATTTTTCCGTAAATAAGGAAAACAGAACCATTCACGTAAAACGTGAATTTGATGCCAATCTTGAATTGGTTTGGCAAGCATGGACAACAGCCGAATTGTTAGACCAATGGTGGGCACCGGAACCTTACCGAAACAAAACAAAGTCTTTAGACTTCAAAAAAGGGGGAACGTGGCATTACGCAATGATAAGCCCGGAAAATGAAACGAATTGGTGCAGGTTTGATTATCAGGATATTGATAAGCAAAAAAGTTTTTCAGGTCTAGATGCTTTTTGTGACGAAAATGGAAATATAAATACTGATTTTTCAAGAATGTTGTGGCAAAACACCTTCAACGAAACTTCAGACCGTACAACCGTAAACATCACTATTACGGTAGATACATTTGAAACACTTGAAAAAATAATTGCAATGGGCTTCAAAGAAGGGTTTACAATGGGATTGCAACAATTAGACAAATTGTTATTAACCATAAAAAAATAAACGGATGGAATATCTTTCTATCTTCGCAATATTGGCAATCGTAAGCGGAGCATTGTCGCTTTTATGCCTTTTAACCCTGCATTTCGCAAGCCCTGAATTTAAACCAGGTTGGCGAATGGTCAGCGAGTACGCTATGGGAAAGCACAAATGGGCGCTTACACTGATGTTCGTTTTTTGGGGTATCTGTTCGCTTTTTACAGCTTATTTGTTGTGGAACGTGGTAACAACAAAATGGGCAATGTTCGGAACGGTGCTTGTTTTCATTTCGGGGATTGGTGCTTTTATGGGCGTATTATTTGACGTAAAACACAAATATCACGGCTTGTCGTTTATGTTAGGGGTCCCCACTTTACCTGTTGGCGCTTTAATTATCAGCTATCATTTAATCAAAAATAGTAATTGGAGTTTTTACCAATCTGAAATTCTATTATCAGCCCACGCTATATGGATAAGCGTAGTGCTTATGGCAGTTTCAATGGCATTGATATTTTCGGGATTTAAAAAAGCAGGAATGCCTTTAGATAAAAATGCCGAACCGCCTGAAACATTACCCAAAGGCATTATAGGTATAAACGGGTACTTCAACAGGATTTTGATTTTGTGTTATATCGGCTGGCTGGTACTCATTGCAAAAATTTATTTAACACTTTAATACTATACATTATGTCATTTCAGGCATACATAGACAACATTCAAAAAAAGACAGGTAAAACGCCTGACGACTTCAAAAAATTGGCCGAAAAGAAAGGCTTTTTGAAAGAAGGTAAACTTGTGTCAACCGTAAAAGCCACCGAAATTACGAATTGGCTGAAAGAAGAATTTGAACTTGGACACGGACACGCAATGGCAATCTACGCAACGTTCAAAGGCAAAACGGAATGACAGAGAAAACGAGTACTAACAGCGGTAGCTGTTGCACAACTCCTTTTTAAGAACCCGGATTTTACAAATTCGAATGAGTTGATGTTGATAAAGGGTATTACAGCCGAAGTTTTTTATTACTTCTAATTGGGAAACGCTAAAATTTTAGTAGCTTAAAACTGAAATAAGATCCTGTAAGACCCATTTAGATAGGTTTGAAGTACTCTTTTGGCATTCGTACAGGTTGAATCTTTGTGCTAAATATACCGCTCAATATCTTCAATGCGGTTTAGTGAATCGTTCAGACAAAATTCAGCAAGTTTCGGATTTTATGCCTGCCCTGTAGTTCTGACCTTTGTAAGGTAAAATTCAGAAACAATGAACGAACAACAACACATAAATTACATCCGGGTTGCCGAAGCAATAGAGTACATAAAAAGCAACTTCAAAGAGCAGCCTAACCTTGATGTAGTTGCCGGACAAGTACATTTGAGCCCGTTTCATTTTCAGCGTTTGTTTAGTGAATGGGCAGGAACTACACCCAAAAAGTTTTTGCAGTATATCAGTGTGGAACACGCCAAAAAACTATTGAAAGACGAGCAAGCCACACTTTTTGACACCGCTTTTGAAACAGGGCTTTCAGGTACAGGACGCCTGCACGACCTTTTCATCAACATCGAGGGAATGACACCGGCCGAATACAAAAACGGAGGCCAGAATCTTTCTGTGAATTACAGTTTTGCCGAAAGTCCTTTCGGAAATTTGATAGTAGCTTCCACACCGAAAGGCGTTTGCTATATGGCTTTTAATGATGATGAAGCCCATGCATTGAACGATTTAAAACAGAGATTTCCCAATGCAACGTTTCAGCGAAAACTGGATTTAATACAACAAAACGCTTTGTTCATTTTTCAAAATGACTGGAGCAAACTGCCCGAAATAAAACTGCACCTGAAAGGAACGGATTTTCAACTGAAAGTTTGGGAAACGCTTTTGAAAATTCCAATGGGAAACCTTTCTACTTATGGCAATATTGCGGAGCAAATTGGAAATCCAAATGCTTCCAGGGCCGTTGGCTCGGCTATCGGAAGCAACCCCGTTGCGTTTCTCATTCCTTGTCATCGTGTGATACAATCATCGGGCAACATAGGCAGTTATATGTGGGGCAATACAAGAAAAACCGCTATCATCGGTTGGGAAAGTGCAAAAGCCGACATTCACGGAACGGAATTAACGGAGGACTCAGGGATATCAATTGTCGGATGATAAAGCAAAAGTTACAAGAAACAGATTGGGAGTTTGTTGCCAATGAAATGCACGAAAAAGGTTTTGCTGTTATTCCAAAAATCTTAACGGATGAGCAATGTAACGAACTGATACAAGGTTATGACAACCCCAATGCTTACAGAAAAACGGTAGTAATGGAACGCTACCGTTTTGGCCTGGGCGAATACAAGTATTTTAACTATCCGTTGCCTGACCTCATTCAGCAAGTCAGAACAAGTATCTATCCCCAACTTGCACCGATAGCCAATGCGTGGTTTAAAGCGTTACATATTGACAAACAATTTCCGCCTGTACATCAGGAATTATTACAACAATGTCAAACTAACAATCAACGAAAAGCAACCGTTTTGATTTTGAAATACGGTAAAGGCGGGCACAATACTTTGCATCAGGATTTATACGGAGATATTTATTTTCCGATACAAACTGTATTGTTTTTGACCGAACCCGACAAAGATTATACAGGCGGGGAATTTGTATTGACAGAGCAAATTCCGAGAGCACAATCCAAAGCCATTGTATTGAAACCCCGGAAAGGCGATATGCTGATTTTTACAACTAATTTCAGACCGGTAAAAGGGGAAAAAGGACATTATCGTGTCAATATGAAACACGGAGTGAGTGAAGTTCACAACGGCAAACGTTATACGTTGGGAATTATTTTTCACGATGCCGTAAGTTGAGAGATGATAAATCACAGCGAAATACCTGATAAATATTTAGGAAGCAGGATCAGGCAACAGGAAATCTGTTTGGGAGGAAACCGAAAACTGAAAATTTATGGAACTTTGTCTTGTACGTCAGGCAGGAAAATGAAACGGGAAAACCGGGTTTTCTTTTCATCAGAAAAAGAAGCTGTTCAAAACGGTTATCGTCCCTGTGGACATTGTATGAAAGAACAATATCAAAAATGGAAGAATGAAACTATTTGACGACATCATAGACAAAACAAAAAACTGGTTGCCACAAGACGGAATGGTCAACTATTACGGTAAATTGCTTACAGCCACAGAAGCTGATTATTATCTGGAAAATTTACTGAATAGTATTGAATGGCGAAATGACGAAGCAATTATTTTCGGCAGGAAAATCATTACTAAACGGAAAGTAGCGTGGTATGGCGGCGAACCTTTTGAGTACACTTATTCCAACACAACCAAATACGCATTGCCCTGGACAAAAGAATTACTGGGACTAAAAACGATCATTGAAAAAGAAACAGGCGAAACGTTTAATTCCTGTTTACTAAATTTGTATCACAACGGAGATGAAGGAATGGCGTGGCATAGTGACGGAGAAACGGATTTAAAGAAAGACGGGGCAATCGGGTCGTTAAGTTTTGGGGCAGAGCGAAAATTTGCGTTTAAACACAAGCAGACCAAGGAAAAAGTAGAACTGGTCTTAGAACACGGAAGCCTTTTAGTAATGAAAGACACTACACAGACACATTGGTTACATCGTCTTCCGCCAACCAGACTCATCACAAAACCAAGAGTAAACCTGACATTCAGGACAATCATTCACTAACCTCACAAAAGATGAAAACAGAATTGTTTTCGACACCGAAGAAGAATGTAACAAAATCAAAGTTTTTGTGGTCGGCAAAAATGAAGAGAATTTTGACAGGCTGGAAGAAGAATTAAAAAGAATGATCGAGTAACACCAAAAGTGAAAAATGAAACATAAAAACGACCATACAGAAACCCTGATCCTGACAGAAGGACAAGGACGGGTCTATAACTGCGGGACAATGACCGCAATTTTCAAAGCAGACGAAAATGAAACGAATGAAAAATACAGCGTTTCTGAATGGTGGTTGGAACCCGAATCTGACGGACCGGGCGCACACTCACACGAATACAATGACGAAGTGTTTTACGTTTTGGAAGGAACGGCTTCTTTCCTTGTTGGCGACAAATGGATCGATGCCAATAAAGGAACATTCCTTAGAATACCTGCCAAGACAATTCACGACTTTAAAAACAAAACCGACAGGAAATCAGGAATACTTAACTTTTTCATCCCTGGTGGTTTCGAGAGAAATATGCCTTCTATTGTGAAGTGGTTTGAAGAAACTTCCTAGTATTATGTCAGATATGATATGAATGATATTAGGGGTTTGAGCTTTTCCCGCTTGACATCAGTTTGGGAAATTTTGCTTTTATAATGACACCTACTGTTTTATCGGTCACATTGTATTTTTTTATTAGCTCTTGTTGATCCACCACCTCAAGACTCTTCAGCCGGTCTTCTGTCAATAGAGCCATACGGGCATTAGAATTTTTAGTAAACGATTGCCCGTTAACAATATATTGGATGTTTTCCCTTGGCGTTTCCACTATCATTTGGCTATAACTCTCCGAATGTGAGCTAAAGAGTGCTTCATATTTTTGGGTTGCAAAGTCTTTGGTGTATACCATCACCACCCCGTCTTTCGCTTTTTGTCCATATAGCTTTACGGCTTGTTTATCAAAATAGGAGACCAGCAAACCTATATCTTCAGCATTATAATTATCCAGTTCACTTCTTTCAACGGGCTTTTCATTGACTAAGAAATAGGGATTTTCACCCAATTTATTAACCGCCTCCTGAGGTGAAAGTTTGCCTGTTTTGCAGGAAACAACGATTATAAATAATAGAATGAAGATTCTTTTCACGTGTCTATATCATTATTAATGCCAAAGATAAGTAAGTTTAGGGGAAGTAGAATAGATTTCCCCGGTTAGTCAATAAGCTCGGTGTCGGGCCAGGCTGAGGGATATAAAAAAACAGGGATGAAACCACCCCTGTTTTTCGATCATTCTTACACTTTAAAATTTAATTCTCTTCGTCTTTGATGATGGAATCTTTTTCAGCCTTCAGCGTTTTGTTTTTTACTTTGCCCAGCTCGGCCACGCTCGAAGCGGAGGCCGAGATCACCACATTCGTAACTTTGGCTTGCTGCGCCTTCAGTATGCTTCGGTCTGAAATATTAGCTTTCAGTTCGTCTATCTGGCCCTGAAGTAGTACATTTGACTGGTCTTCGATGTTCAGCGTCAGGCTCCGGGCATTCAGATGGACGGCGGCTTTGCTGTTTTCTGATATGGAAACCTCTGCCTTTGAGATATTTTCAAAGCCGTACATTTTCAGTATAGCCTCATTTTCAATATCCACCTGGGAAATGTTGGGGGTGGTGATGAGAACAAAGGTCTCTTCGTAATACTTCTTGAAAGGATCCTGGTAATCGACGGTCAACTTGCCGTTGGCGACACGCACCCGGGTCTCATTCACGTTCTTTTCTTCGTTGGAGTAGAGGGTCACCGAAGTGGAGTCCGCCTTTACCAGCAATACCCTGAATTTTTGTTCGATCTCCACTTTGTCAAATGCGCCCGGTTTGATCACGGTATTGTGAGCCCGGTTTTCCCAGTTTTCGAAATCACGTCCGAAGGCGTCGTTATCAAAGTTTCGTTCCACACTTTCATATGGGTCACTTTCCGGACAATCGAGGCATTGGGCCGTATTATTTTCATTGATCACAAGCGTATTGTTACCCGAATAATCGTAGTTGAAGCCGGAGTTTCTCAGACTCCAGGGGAATCCGAAGGCATCGAGGTAACGTTTCGTGAACCGAAACCGGGTACCTTTGGGGATTTCAATTTCCAGGTTTACCGACTGGTCGCGGAAAGGGTCGCCTTCTTTGATGGAGAAGCTGTTGTCAAAGGAGAGAACTGCTCCGTTCTGTGTGATGCCATAGCTTACATTTTCAGCATATTTTTTTGCTCCCCGGGAAGTCGGGCCGTTGGATTTCGCTGTTTTAATGATGTAGAGCTTATCAAGGTTGGTGCCTTCTACCGAGAAGTGAGGCCGGAAGCCCCGGTATGTGTCGGAACTTTTAGCGTCGAGGATCAACACCTCATCTTTAGGTAAGGTGAAAGACTGTTCGGTTTGTACCGTTTCACGATTGGCAAAATTCAATGAGTATTTGGTACCAACCGATACGGCCCCTACAATGCCGGTAAACCAGAGCAGCAGGAGGGTCAGCCAGAAATTCCGGTTCCCGATGGTCTTGCCGACGATCAGCATCGTACCCGTAAAAATAAAGGCCAGCCCCGGAATGAAGATCGTAAAGAAAGCGAACACTCCGCCTAAAGGGGGTATTTCGGATATAATATAATTGAATTCGAGGTTACCGGTATGGATCCACTGGTAAGAATTCAGCAGGCCGAAAAAAGCTCCGAGTCCCACCAAAGCGGAAAAGGCTACAGAAATTCCCATAAAGATCAGCATAACGCCGGCCAGTATTTTGAGCAGAGTACCGAAAGGACGCATGAGGCTGCCCAGGAAAGAGAAGAAAAGGCCGATCAGGCGGAAAGGGAAAAGGAGAATTTTAGACAGGACACTTTCGGTTTTGACAGGTTGCTCCCCTTCTTTTATACGGACTGATTTCTCGATATTCTGAATGGTAACGGGCTGGCCTTCCAACTGGAGCTTCTGGGTGACCGAATGGGCGAGCGGAGCCACGATCCATAAAAGCAGGTACAGGATAATGCCTATGATCAGGAAGCCCGATACCACAAAAATGATGCGGACAATCTTCACATCGATCTTCAGGAAGGAGGCCAGGCCGGAGGCTACTCCGCCGATCACCTTGTCGTCAGGATTCCGGTAAAATTTCCGGACCGATGGATTATCTTCCAGGTCGTTACGTACGGGCATGATCACCCAGCAGATCAGGTAAATAAAGATCAGCCCGGGACCCACGCCTTCTCCTATAAGGCCCAGCGCAAATACCAGGAACAAGATACGGGCCCAGACCACATCAAATTTATATTTGTGAGCAATACCGGCCAGTACTCCGCCGAGGGCCTTCCGCCTTCCGTCACGATAGAGACCGCTGATCAGCGGCGGTTCGGTCTGCCCGATTCGGTCTTCACTTTTTGAGGATGACTGAAGATCTTCTTCTTCCTTGACTGCCTCAAAATCAGATACAGACCCCATAGACGCGATGATCTGATCCACGTCATCGTTCTCAATGATGCCTGCGGCCTGATGCTTTTCGAAGAATTTTTCCGCTATCCGGGCTTCGATATCCTGTACGATCTCATCACAGCTCTCATAACTTGAAAAATAGGTTTTTAAGGAACTCAGGTAATGGTTCAGTTTATGGTATGCCTCTTCCTCAATGGTAAAGAAGAACCCCCCGATGTTGATTTGTAATGTCTTTTTCATGATTTTATTTTTTGGATTTGGCAATAATAGAGTTGACAGATGATGATAACTCGTCCCAGGTAAGGGATAATTCGCCTAAGAAAGCACGTCCTTTTTCGGTTAGGATATAATATTTTCGGGGCGGGCCTGAGGAGGATTCTATCCATTTGTAATCCAGGAGTTCAGCATTTTTCAGACGGGTAAGCAGAGGGTACAGCGTACCTTCCACGACCATGATCCTGGCGGCCAGGAGCTCTTCCAGTATTTCGGAGGCATATACCTCTCCCCTGGAAATAATCTGTAAAATGCAGTATTCCAGAATGCCTTTCCGCATTTGTACCTGTGCATTTTCTAAATTCATAAAGACTCTTTTTTAAGTAAGTAAAAGTGAGTAATAGCTTTTCAGCTACAAATATAAACACAGTACTTTGTAATACAAGATACTTGGTTAAATATTTTTTTCAATTATAAAAAATATATGGAATTTTGTATTCCGGTGTGGTGTTAATCAGGTTCATGGATCCGGTTTCTGAATATATTGCTGTAGCGCTTGCTTCCACTTTTAAATTTGTGGGCGGACCTGTTGCAGGTATAGCTATGGGCTTATCCTGGCTCGAAACTACCCTTTGTTCCACGGCCGGTATGATGCTGACCGTCTTTCTTGTCACTTACGGCAGCAATCTCCTGAAGCGATTTTCTTCTTTCCTCTGGTTTCAGCGCGTGATCCTTTTTTTTCGCGGCCTTGTCAACGTATCGTGGGTGAAGAGGCTCTTCAGGCCCCGGAAGATATTCAGCAGGACTACCCGGCTGGCCGTAACGATCAAGAACCGTCTTGGTTTGTGGGGAGTGGCCTTCCTTACCCCGTTTTTATTCACGCCTATACTGGGCACCTTCATTGCTTTGAGCTTCCGGTTTCCTAAGCGGGAGATCCTGGAAAAGATGCTGGTATGCGGTCTGTTGGCGGGTTTTCTTCAGACCGTGGCTATCCACTACATAAAAGTTTTGTTCTGACCGGGCCACCGGGTCATCAGGCCGGGGGTTACGGTATATTGTATCGCGGGGGCGCAGGCTGCCGGATCACGGCGCCCCGGTTCATGGATTATGAGGTCACCAGGGTGGTACATCACCCGACCGCAGGCCATTGCATCACCAAACCCTGCTTCTTCACGGCCTGTGTAAATAATTTGTAATTTTTGGCTATAAAATTGTACTTAAATAGTTTTTAGTTTCTATAATTGTGTAAAAAAATAGAGAAACCTTATTAAAAATTATTATGAGTAAAATTCTACACTGCAGATTACTGCTGGTGATCTGCCTCTTTCTATCGGGATCGGCATTTACTTATGGGCAAACAGAAGTTACGGGCACTATAGAAGACGCGAGAACAAAAGAACCTTTAGTGGGTGTGAGCGTGCAGGTAAAAGGGAAAGTGATCGGTACCATCACCGACATTCAGGGTAAGTTTAAGCTGAATACCAGTACTCCGCCTCCTTTTGACCTGATCATTTCTTCCGTGGGCTATACGGCACAGGAAGTGAGAGTGGAAAGATCCGGTGTAAATGTCAGGGTTTCTCTGGAAGAACAGAGTATACTGGGACAGGAGATCGTGGTTTCTGCATCACGTGTGGCCGAAAGTGAGATGAAATCGCCGGTGACCGTAGAGAAGATCGACCTGCGGACCATCCGTGAAACAGCGGCACCTAACTTCTATGATGCGATGGGGAATCTGAAGGGGATCAACCTTACCACGCAGGGCCTGCTGTTCAAGTCGATCAACATGCGCGGTTTCGGTGCCACAGGTAACCCGCGGGTAGTTCAGATGATCGACGGCATGGACAATATGTCGCCGGCCCTGAACTTTGCCGTGGATAATATTGTGGGTATGCCGGAGCTGGATGTGGAATCGGTAGAGATCCTGCCCGGTGCGGCTTCCGCTCTCTACGGGCCCAATGCCATCAACGGCCTCATCCTGATGAATTCGAAAAGCCCTTTCCTTTATCAGGGGTTAAGCGCTAATGTACGTGGAGGCATCATGCATGAAGAAGGCCGGACCAAGGCCGGTACGCCTTTTTATGATGCGTCTGTCCGTTATGCCAAGGCTTTCAATGACAAGGTGGCCTTTAAAGTGAACCTTTCTTATCTTACTGCGGATGACTGGCAGGCCCGGAATTTCGCTAACCTGAACGTGGGGGGAGTGGAAAACGGAAAGCGGGGCCAGGGAGTAGACCTGGACTATAACGGTCTGAACGTTTACGGTGATGAAGTGCAGGCCAACCTGCAAACCGTGGCTGCAGGTATGGTAGCGGCAGGGTTGCTTTCTCCGGCGGCAGCGGCTATGATACCTAATCAGACGGTCAGCAGAACAGGCTTTATTGAGTCGGATATGATAGACAGTGAAACACATTCTTTCAAGACCAACCTGGCCCTGCATTACCGCCCTACTGAAAAAGTGGAGCTGATCGGGCAATATAACCTGGGCTATGGTTCCACCTTATATACAGGAACCGGTCGTTATGCGCTGAAGGATTTCAGCATCAGCCAGGCCAAGCTGGAACTGAGAGGCGATAATTTTAACCTGAGGGCGTACACCACACGGGAGAATTCAGGTAAATCGGCCTTCTTAGGATTGTCGGCTGTACAGCTTCTGGATGAAGTAAAACCTCATGCCAGCTGGTTCGGAGAGTATGTAGGAGCTTATCTTAACGCGGTCCAGAGCGGTGCAGGCGCCGAGCAGGCGCACCTGGCTGCCAGAGGCTTTGCCGATACAGGCCTGCCCACAGGCCAGGATCTGAAAGACAGAGCGGAGAAATTCAACAATATTCCAATAGTTAACGGCGGCGGCGGCTTCCTTGACAAGTCGAACCTGGTGCACCTGGAAGGCTTGTATAACTTCAAAAATCAGATCTCTTTTATGGATCTTATGGTAGGAGGTAACTACCGGGTGTATAACCTGCGGTCAGAAGGCACCTTGTTTAACGATATGGCAGAAGGCCGCGACGGACGGATCGGTATCAATGAATACGGTGCTTATATCCAGGCAGGAAAAGGATTCTTCAATGATCATTTCCGCCTGGTGGGATCGATACGATACGATAAGAACCAGAATTTTGATGGACAATTCTCGCCCCGTTTGTCAGGGATATTCTCTTTCGGGGAAAATAACATCCGTCTCTCCTATCAGACCGGTTTCCGGATCCCTACCACCCAAAACCAGTATATTAACCTGAGAACTCCGCAGGGTACTCTGATCGGCGGCTTACCTGAGTTTGATAAAATTTCATCTTATAACCTTGCAGGAGGTATCTCAAAATACACCCTCGATCAGTTTAGTGCCAAAGGACTGAGTTATTTTGACGCCACCACCCAGGCCAGTATCATTGCCCAGGCTCAGCAGCACGCTACTGTCCTGATTACCCAGCAGGTTACCCAGCAGGTTACTGCTGCGGTTAATGCTCAGCGCCCGGTGATCGAGCAGATGGTGACGGCTGGTGTACAGGCCCAGGTAACCGCCCAGGTAGCTGCCCAGGTAGATGCTGCCATTGCTGCAGGACAGGCCCCTGAATCACAAAGAGACGCCATGATCCAGCAGGGTGTAACCGCCCAGATGGCTACACCGGGTGTTCAGGGTACCATAAGCCAGAATGTGGCAGCTCAGGTGGCAGGGGCCATTCAGCAAAATGTGGCTGCCAATTTACCGGGAGCGCTTCAGGCCAACCTGCCCGCTGCCACGAGTCAACTGGCTCCGGCTTACGGGCTGGCTGCCCTGCCGAAGTACCAGGCTAAAGCATTGAGACCGGAGAAGATCACTTCATATGAGATAGGGTATAAGGGGCTGATCGCAAAAAGACTGTTTGTAGACGCTTACTATTATTTCAGCAGGTATGAACACTATATTGGTGGAACCACCATTGTGGTGCCCACAGCGGCTTCACCGGCCGTTCCGGGGCTTCCCATTGAGTCCGGAATCGGATCAGGGCTGTATAACGGGTTTTCACGCCCTTCGAATACCGAAAAAGTGATCACGGCTTACGGATGGGCCGCTGCTCTGAACTATTCCTTTAATAAGGGGTATAATGCGGGTATAAATGTGTCCCATAATAAACTCAAAGATTTTGAAGAGTCTCCCGAGCAGCAGTATGCAGGTTTTAACTCGCCGGATTATACGTATAACATTTCCTTCGGTAAGCGGATCGGAAGCGGTGATAAGTTCGGATTTAACGTAAACCTTCGTCACCAGACAGAATTCCTGTGGCAGTCAAGCTTCGGTACGCCTACCGATGCCAGCCAGGTATTCTTTACCAATTCACAGGTGCCGGCTATCACCAACCTGGATTCCCAGGTAAGTGCCAAGCTGTCTTCTATCAAATCTATTCTGAAGATCGGAGGTAATAACATCGGGGGGAAACCTTATTTCCAGGCTTTCGGAAGCTCTATGGTGGGAAGCACCTATTATGTGTCGCTGACGTTTGATCAGCTGTTTAACCGGTAAGATGCTGAAAAAGCATGTAAAATGCTGCATTGTGTTCGGAAGTCAGGCGAAGGAGCAATCATAGTATGCTCCTTCGCCTCAACGCCCTGCCTTTTGTTTGCTTTTTCAACATCTTTAGGGTACCGGCCTTTCCAGGCATCCTTCTTTCTATTCTACGCCGAACAGTTGTTTTATAGCGTCGGAAATACGCATAGGCTTCTGGGTGACGGGATCTACCGCGATCCAGAGTGTGCGGGCTTTGACGATAACTTTCCCGTTTAAGTGAATTTCATAGCAGCGTTCGCTGCTTACTCCTGCGGCTGAGCTCACCCAGGTAATGAGCTCTATGCGGTCGTGAAGCCGCGCCGGATAGAGGTATTCTATCTCGTGCTTCCGTACAATCCACCGGATGCTATCCCTGATCTCCTGCGGCGCCAGGGAATCCCAGTGACGGATAGCCACTTCCTGCAAAAATTTCAGATAAACCACATTGTTGACATGCCGCAGCTCATCCAGGTCGGTTTCACAGATGAGCCGGGTTTGGGTGAAAACGGGACCGTGCATAGGGGTATAAAACAAAAAGCCTTGACCGTTACCGGTAAGGCTGAATTATAATACAACGGAGCATACTTACTTTAAAGCTTCGGCTACGTTATCCGCAGCAACCATCTCTTCTTTAAAAGTATAAGCTCCTGTTTTCTCAGATTTAACGGCTTTGATCACTTTAGCGAAGCTCTTCAAAGCGGATTTGTCCCTAAGGGTCGCAACTACTTTCTTTGCCATGTCTTTCTACTATTTCAGATTATTTGATTTCTTTATGAACAGTAACCTTTCTCAAGATAGGATTGTACTTCTTCAGCTCCAGTCTTGCAGTAGTGTTCTTACGGTTCTTGGTGGTGATATATCTGGACATTCCAGGTACACCTGAAGTCTTATGTTCAGTACATTCCAGTATTACCTGAACTCTGTTTCCTTTCTTTGCCATAATTATTTTGTCTTAATCGGGCTGCAAAGATAAGATAAAATATTCGATTTAAAAACCTTTGGTTGAATATTTTAATTCTTTTGTATAGATACTTTTAAACTTTGCCGGGGCAATATATGTCTAATAATTGATTTGTACGTTATTTTGAAACTTAGAGACTTTTTTTCATGAAAAGAATATTGTGTTTTTGTGTTTTAGTGGCGGGTTTGTATTCCTGCCGGAGCGTTAAACCTTACCTGCTGCCGGAAAGTGAGGCTCTGATCAATACCCACAAACGGGTGGCGGTCTTACCTTTTGAGGTAAAGTTCAGTGAAGATTATAAAAGGATGATGCGCGGAGACAAGGTGCCGTGGGAGGAGCAGGAGAGACGTGCGGGGATCGACCTGCAGAAGGCGGCTTTTGAATACCTGGCCAAACGCACCAATAAAAAGCAGCTGAGCATTACGGTTCAGGATTATCTGACCACTAACCGGGCGCTCGAGCAGTTGGGGATTCCCTATTCGCAGCTGATGGTGATGGAAAAGTCGAGAATAGCCTCTTTGCTGGGTGTTGATGCCGTACTCTTCGGTAGCAGTTCGGTAGAATTTGATATGCAGAGAGGATTTGCCGGGAACAACGGGATCATTACCAGCCTCGATCTTTTTGATGCCGCTGCAGGGCAAAGAATCTGGGGGATCACAGACCGGGAATATATCCGAAACCGGTTTGATTCTCCCCAGGATCTGGCCAGGCGCACCGTCAGCGACCTGATCAGCACATTGCCCTACAAGTCTGTGGGTAAGCGGGAAGGGGCCTGAAGCATGTGAGTTAAAAACTATAAGTTAACAGTTAAAAGTTGTGGAAGATTCTTTTATATTAAATACTAATGTACCGTAACTTTTCATCGCAGCGGCGGACCGTTTTTAATTTTTAACTTATTAAAAGATGTATCTGCCCTCCGCCAGCATAGCGTCGGCTATTCTTCGCCGGGCTTCTTTGGTGTTGGCCGGATCGATTTTTGTGAAGCGTTTGAGCCCCATAAGCATAACACGAAGCTCGTCTCCTTCTGCAAAGGCGCTGATAGCCTCTCTGCCTGCTGCGGCTACTTTTGCCACAGCGTTCTGCAGGTAAACCAGCGTGATGTCTTTCTGCAGGACCACCGCTTCTTCGCCCTTAAGGGAAATAAGTTTTTCTACTCTGTGAAGAGCAGATTCCGCCACATACACTTCCGTAATAATATCGGCAATGTTCATCAGGATCTCCTGCTCATGGGAGAGCTTCATCATGAATTTCTGCACTGCGGAACCTGCGATCATCAGTGCCACCTTTTTCAGGTTGCGGATCACCTTTTTCTCCGCGGCAAACATTTCTTCATCGTCACTTCCACCAAACTCCGGAATGGACAGGATCTCTTTTCCTACTGTAGTAGCAGGACCCAGGAGATCAAGTTCACCCTTCATGGCTCTTTTAAGATACATATCCAGTACGAGCATGCGGTTGATCTCGTTGGTGCCTTCAAAGATCCGGTTGATGCGGGAGTCGCGGTAGGCCCGGTCCATGGGAGCGTCTGCGGAGTAGCCCATGCCGCCGTATACCTGAACGCCCTCATCGGTCACGTAATCCAGCGTTTCCGAGCCGTTCACTTTCAGGATGGCACATTCTATGGCATATTGTTCAAGTGCTTTGAGCTTGGCTTCGGCGTCGCTCATGCCGGAAGCCACCAGGGAGTCGATCAGGTCATCGATATTCTGCCCTGCTCTATAGCATGCAGTTTCGCTGGTCCAGATCCGGATAGCCATTTCTGCCAGCTTATGTTTGATGGCCCCGAATCGGCCTATGGAAATGCCGAACTGTTTTCTTTCATTGGCGTAATTCACCGCATAACTCAGTACGGCTTTTGACCCGCCCACAGCCGCTATAGCCAGCTTGATCCGCCCCACATTCAGGATATTTACTGCAATTTTGAAACCGTTTTCCCGGGTGGAGAGTAAATTTTCAACCGGCACCATGCAGTCGTTGAAGAAGATCTGGCGGGTGTCAGAACCTTTGATGCCCATTTTATGCTCCGGCTCATTCATGGTGATGCCACCAAAGGATTTTTCCACAATAAAGGCACTCAGGTTTTTGTCATCATCAATCTTGGCAAAAACGATAAACACATCGGCAAAACCGCCGTTGGTGATCCACATTTTCTGGCCGTTGAGCTTATAGAATTTTCCGTCGGGCGAGAGCCCGGCTTTGGTTTTACCGCTGTTTGCATCGGAGCCGGAGTCGGGCTCTGTCAGGCAGTAAGCGGCTTTCCATTCGCCGGTGCCCAGCTTAGGGAGGTATTTTTGTTTTTGCTCGTCGTTACCGTAATATACAATAGGCAGGGTGCCGATGCCGGTATGGGCCGACTGCGCCACTGAGAAGGAATGGCCCGCACCCAGAACTTCGGCTACCAGCATAGAAGTGTTAAAATTCATCCCGAAGCCGCCATATTCTTCCGGTACGGCGGTTCCCAGGAGACCCAACTCACCGGCTTTATCCATTAACGAGGAAATCAACTCCGGTGATTTTGCACTGTCTATCTCTTCCAGGATAGGGTGGATCTCCGTTTTCAGGAAGTCACGACAGGTATCGGCGATCATCTGTTGTTCTTCTGTAAACTCTTCAGGGATGAAGATCTGCCCGGCGGCGGTTTCTTTGATCAGGAATTCTCCTCCTTTTAGCGATGCCATTACTTCAATAGATGCCATTACTCTGATATTTTATATGAGGTAAAACGAATTTATTAGTATGCAAGCATACTAATTACAAAGTAATGAATTAAAATAATGTTATGCAAGCATACTATTTAAAATTTTATAAATTTTTGAAGATTTTTTGGTGAAATGGGGGGGCGGGCATCCCACAGATACAGCTCCAGAGTTGCAAAATTTTGCGACTTCGGTAAGTCAAAGGATGTTAAAAAAGTAAAAATAGTTGCTTGCCTAGAAATATTTTATTCACTTTGTAATTAAAAGTACTTTTAAATCATTAATAAATGAAAACATCTGTTTTATACTTTCAGATAAAGAACAGAAGAGCCTCTATCCTCTGTGATTTTTGGAATTTACTGCTTGACAAAACAAGAAGATTTAGGTTTGATATTATTTTCACGACACAACTTAATATTGCAGTGTCTGTATTGAATTTTTTTGGTGATAAAAGTAAGTGTGAAAGGTTAATGAAGGAAATGGCAGGGTCTCCCGACAATACCCTGGGCAAGACCCTTTATAAAATAATGAGTGAAAATAACCTGGAGCTGGTACCCTGGTATAAAGAACACGACCTGAAGCATGCATTGCTGGGGTATAAAATGGAGGCACCTGATGAAATGAGAATGCAGTGCTTTATGTGGGGAAATGCCGGTTTCTCATTATTTACAACAGTAATAACAATTTTCTTTATTATATGGACGCCGGAAATGTGGCCGGATGCCCGGTATCATTACAGAGCCGGGAAGTTAGTAAAGAATGTCACCCGGTACAGGTTGGAAAGCAGTATATATTCCGATCTTTCAGAAATCAGGAAAGAAATAGAGTTGGAAAAGGCAATAGCTTATTTTGAAGATCTTAAAAGATAATCGTTAAATATCTGGTTTTTTACATCCTGGGGATGCAATTGCAAAGCCGCAAATCTTGAGGCTCTACGGGCGGTGCACCGTGTCATGAATGGCCTTACCCAGCGAATATTCATCGTTCGTATCGTGCCGTACTTCCCAGATCATTACCCCGCCCAGCTTGCGGTCAAGCGCCAGCTGGGTTTTCAGCCGTATGGTATGAATGCCGTTATAGAAAGCACCCTTCCAGTAGTCATCGTACGGACTGGCCCCGTCTTTCAGTAGAGTTTTGTAATCCGGTCCGAAATTTCCCATCCCTTTTTTGGAATAGTAGGGTAAGCCGAGCACGGCCTTATGGGGCGGCAGGCCGCGTTCAGTGAGCCAGTAGTCGAGCGACCGGAGGGCCAGGGAATAAGGCGAATGGGCCTTGACATAATCCGGTCCGTAGTCGTCGTCATACGCCATCAGGTTGATCCAGTCCATTTTGTCAAAGGCCTCTTTCTTTATACCGTAGCCTTTTTTTCCATACGAAATAACTGCGGCGGTCAACTTTTTGTTTTGTTTGTGCAGGGCATCCGCCAGGTCAGTCACCAACAGCACGTAATGATCGGCGGAAGGGGAGTCTTCGTCGGGGTACTCCCAGTCGAGATCCACGCCGTCAAAACCGAACCCGTTCACCATCTTCATGGAACTTTCGATAAAAGATTTCCGGCCCTGTACCGTTTCAGCCATTTTGTGAAAGCGGGTGTCATCACCGCCGCCATCACCTATTCCCCAACCGCCGATAGAGAGAAAAATCTGCTTTTTGTGCTCATGAACCCTGCTGATCACTTCCCTTACATGCTCCGGATTGCGCAGGGGCAGGAGCGTATCTCCCGTTTTTGCCGGAATGGCAAAAGAATAATTAATGTGCGTATAATGCTGAAGGGGTATAGGCTCTTTTGAGGGCATATAATAGCCGATGATCTTAAAATCCTGTGCCAGGGAGGCTGTAGAAATAAGAAGGAGAAAGGACAATATTTTTTTCATAGGTATTATGATTCCGATATAACTGATTTTGGGTTTTATTGGGTCGGGCGATGTCCTGCCGGGTGACGCTTCACCGCGTAGCATATACCGCCCTGGCAAGCTGTCATGGAAATTCTATGCTGAAGTCTATAACAAAGTTTCTAAAAACGCTCACGAAGTTCTTTTTCAATTTTCTGAGCCATAGGTACCAGCACATGATCTTCAATGATAGCATGTTTGCGGAGGTCCATCTCGAAAAGCTCTACCTGGTTCAGAAAAACCTTAAAGGGAAGCGGGATCATTTCCTCTTCGGAATAGGCGTGTATAATGGTAGACACATGTTTCAGTTCATCCTCTACCGCGTCATGATCATCGATAAACTGGCTGATGGAGGTATTGTTCAGCAGATCCTGTGCTTCTTCCCGGCTTAAATGGCCGGTGTAGGCATTATGCAGCTTTTTCAGGTAGGGAAAAAAATCTCTTTCTTCCATCCGGATATGCTCCAGGAAGCTGGTTTTGTATTGATTGAAAAAGAGTACCAGCGCATCCAGGATCTGCGGGGTGTCATAGTACTTCCGCTGGATATGCGCCATAGACTGCTCTATCTCGGGAAGTGTTTTGGAGATATATAATTTATGCGATGCCTGGAGGTAATACATCACCTGCATCATGGAAAACTTCCGGAGCTTTTCAACAGGCAGGTCCGACTCGTCTCCGCTGTAGAACTCCAGGATGAGCTCCATTAATTCTGATTCAAAGTTCAGCTCTTCTTTGGATGGATTATCGATCAGATCCAGCCTTTCCGTAACCATCTGGTAGATTTTTGCTGACTCTACAAGGGACTGTACCGTTTCAGAATTCATCATAACTGCTTCGCTTTTATTTCAAAGTTAGGGCATTTGAAATAAAAAAACAATGATAGCAATCAGTTTTCTGAAACGGTATTTTTTATAAAGAAGAGGACATGATTATTTTTTGTCCTCTTCCTTATAGATAAACTGTACCGGTTTTTTTACTTTTTGCTTAAGCAGTGCTACTTCCAGTACTTCCTCTACGTAATTGACATAATGGAAGGTAAGCCCTTTGGTATATTCCGCACCTATTTCTTCCACATCTTTCTTGTTTTTGTAGCATATCACGATCTCCCGGATGTTGGCACGTTTGGCAGCAAGGATCTTCTCTTTGATCCCGCCTACGGGAAGCACCTTTCCACGAAGGGTGATCTCCCCGGTCATGGCCAGGTTGTTTTTTACTTTACGCTGCGTAAAGATCGACGCCATGGAAGTAAGCATTGTTATACCGGCCGACGGGCCGTCTTTCGGCACCGCTCCCTGCGGTACGTGAATGTGCAGGTCATAGCTGGAAAACACCCGGTAGTCGATCCCCAGGTCTTCTGCATGCGCCTTGAGATAAGACAGGGCGGTCATGGCCGACTCTTTCATCACCTCTCCCAGCTGCCCGGAGAGCGTCAACTGTCCTTTTCCCCGGCTTACATTGGACTCAATAAACAGGATATCGCCGCCTACAGGGGTCCAGGCCAGGCCGGTTACCACCCCTGCGAACTCATTTCCTTCGTAAAGGTCTTTGTCAAAGACGGGGTTGCCCAGAAGGGTCTCTATATCGGCCGGCGCGAGGCTGGTATTGTACGCTTCATTCATGGCCACTGCCTTGGCGATTTTCCGGACCACGCTGCCGATTTTTTGTTCCAGGCTTCTGACGCCCGACTCACGGGTGTATCCTTCTATGATCCTGAGGATGGCGGCATTGGCCAGCTTCAGGTCGGTGGGCTTCAGTCCGTGAAGCTCCAGCTGCTTGGGCAGCAGGTGGCGTTTGGCTATTTCCAGTTTTTCTTCCACGGTATAGCCGCTCAGCTCAATAATCTCCATCCGGTCGCGAAGGGCGGGCTGAATGGTATCCAGGGAGTTAGCTGTAGCGATAAACATCACTCTGGAGAGGTCGTACTCCACCTCCAGGTAATTATCTTTGAAGGCGTTGTTCTGCTCAGGGTCGAGCACTTCCAGCAAAGCGCTGGAGGGGTCTCCCCGGTGATCGCGGGAGATCTTATCGATCTCATCCAGCACAAAGACCGGGTTGCCGGAGCCGGCTTTCTGAAGGTTTTGAATGATCTTCCCGGGCATGGCTCCGATATAGGTCTTACGGTGGCCGCGGATCTCCGCTTCATCGTGAAGTCCGCCCAGCGCCATACGTACGTATTTCCTGCCCAGCGCTTTGGCCACTGATTTTCCCAGTGATGTTTTACCGACGCCCGGAGGGCCGTAGAGGCAAAGCAGGGGCGCTTTCATATCGTTACGGAGCTTCAGCACGGCCAGGTATTCGAGAATTCTTTCTTTGACCCTGGTCAGGCCGAAGTGGTCGCTGTCGAGGATCCTTTTGGCCCGGCTCAGCGAGAAATTGTCTTTGCTGTATTCATTCCAGGGAAGGTCGGCCAGCAATTCCGCATAGCTGAGGGCTATTCCGTATTCGGGCGACATGGAATTGGTACGCATGATTCTGTTCAGCTCGCGGTTGAAATGTTCATTCGTATCAGCCGGCCATTTCTTTTTAGCACCTTTGGCTCTTAGCTTTTCCACTTCCTGGTCGGGAGAGTCCATTCCCAGCTCTTCCTGGAGCACTTTGATCTGTTGCCGCAGGTAATATTCCCGCTGCTGCTGGTCAATATCAAAAGAGGCCTTGCTCTGAATATCTTTTTTTATCTCCAGCACTTCTATTTCTTTGTGCATGTGCTCGAGCAGCCGCGTGGCATGCTCATAGCCGTCAAGGGTTTCCAGAAGTACCTGCTTGTCGGATAGCGCCACGTTCAGGTTGGAAGACAGGAAATGGGTCAGAAAAACCAGCGAGTCAATATTATTAATGGCGATCTGAGCATCCCTGGGAATCTCGGGATTCAGATTGGTGATGTTCATTGCTGCTTCCTTAAGGCTTTGGGTTAGCGCCTTTGTCTCCTTTTTCTTGGGATTCGGGAAGTTGTCGGGAAGGTATTCCACCCGGGCCTGCAGGTGGGGCTCCGTTTGCGTATATTCTTCCACCCGAAATCTCCTCCGTCCCTGGAGGATGATGGTGACATTGCCATCCGGCAGCACCAGCATTTTCAGGATATTGGCAATAGTTCCCACTTTGTAGAGATCCTCATCGCCGGGCTCCTCGCTGGTCTGCTTGATCTGGGAGAGGATTCCCAGGGTTTTATCGCCTTTGTAGGCTTTTTTTACCAGTCTGATGCCCTTGGTACGGGTCACTGTAACCGGAATAACAATACCGGGGAAAAGAACGGTATTTCGTAATGGAAGGATAGAGAGTACGCCCGGAAGGTTTTTTTCATCGTTGATGACCTCTTCGGGGGAACTGATCTCTATCATTTCCACACTTTCTATATTTTTGCCGGATAAGCCTATTTGATCAAAGTCTAGCATTTGCTTCTTTTTGGTTTCTGCCATAATGGCAAATCTGAATATTATAATCTAGGTATAAGGGGGTATAGATAACGTTCAAATCGTATGCCATGGATAAATTTAATGGCAAAATGGCAGATTTTTAAAATCTTACCGGTAGATTTTTTTTCAGGAGGTAGTTTTTTAATTCCGGTATGGAGATTTCACTGAAGTGGAAAATACTGGCCGCCAGTGCGGCGTCGGCATAACCTGTCGTAAATACGTCAAAGAAATGTTCCATCGTGCCGGCTCCGCCTGAGGCGATCACGGGGATGCTAACGGCACGGGAGATGACCGAAGTGATCTCCAGTGCAAAACCGCTTTTGGTGCCGTCGGCATCCATAGAGGTCAGGAGTATCTCGCCCGCTCCCAGCTCATTCACCTGTTTTGCCCATGCCACGGTTTCCAACGGGGTGGCTTTCCTTCCGCCGTGGGTGTGAACCCGGTGGGCGCCTTCAATATGCCGGGTATCGATGGCTACCACGATACACTGGCTGCCGAACTCCTGCGACAGCTCAGACACGAGCTCGGGGTTTTTAACGGCCGAAGAGTTAACGGAGATCTTGTCGGCTCCGGCCTGAAGGAGGCCGGATACATCCGCCACGCTACTGATGCCGCCCCCTACGGTGAAGGGGATATTAATGGCATGGGCCACGCGGTCTACAAGGTGAAGGAGTGTTTTCCGGTTTTCGACCGTAGCGGTAATGTCGAGGAAAACCAGCTCGTCAGCACCTTCGGCAGCGTAAATCCTGGCCAGCTCTACAGGGTCTCCGGCATCTTTCAGGTTGACGAAGTTGGTTCCCTTTACGGTCCGGCCGTCTTTGATGTCGAGACAGGGGATGATTCGTTTAGTCAGCATAAAATTGTTCTATTTCTTTCAGAGATATCCGGTTCTCATAAATGGCTTTTCCAACGATCACTCCGTAGATCTCCATAGCATTCAGGTTAAAAATATCATCCATAGTGCTTATTCCTCCACTGGCGATGACGGATAGTTCAGGTAATTTTTCGCCTATTTTACGATAAAGTTCTGTGGAAGGACCCTGCAGAAGGCCGTCTTTGGCTACATCTGTGCTGATGGTGTATTTTACGCCTTTTGCCACATATTCTTCCAGGAAATCAAAGATGGAAATGCCGGTGGTCTCCTGCCAGCCCGAAACGGCAATTTTTTCATCACGCGCATCTGCGCCCAGGATGATCCTGTCGTTACCGTATTTTTCCAGCCAGCTGAGAAAGGTTTGGGGCTCTTTTACGGCAATGCTGCCGCCTGTTACCTGGGCGGCGCCGGATTCAAAGGCGATCCTAAGGTCTTCATCCGATTGCAGACCACCGCCGAAGTCGATCACCAGCTGCGTTTGTGCGGCAATGGTTTCCAGTACCTTATAATTGATGATCCGCTTCTGGCGGGCGCCGTCGAGGTCTACCAGGTGCAGGCGCTGAATGCCGGCGTCCTGGAAGCTCCGGGCCACTTCCAGCGGGTTTTCGTTATAAACTTTTTTTTGGGCGTAGTCGCCCTGCGTCAACCTGACACACTTTCCGTCAATGATGTCTATGGCGGGGATAATCCGGATCATGAATTAATGCTTAATTGTTAATGTTTAATGAATTGATAATTTATAGTTTAAGGAAGTTTCGGAAAATCTGCTCACCTACGGCGCCGCTGATTTCGGAATGGAACTGGCAGGCATAAAAGTTATCTTTTTGCAGGATGGCCGAATAGGGGTGAATGTAGTCTGTTTCGGCCACCGTATACGGACTTAAAGGGGCATAATACCCGTGATTGTAATACACGAAAGCGCCGTCTTTCAGGCCGTCACAGAGTGGCGTACCGTACCGCGATATCCGGTTCCACCCCGTTTGAGGAATCTTTTCGCCTGCGGAAGGGATAAACCGCTTTACTTCCAGGTCAAAAATCCCCAGGCAGGGGGTATCGCTTTCTTCGGAATGGCGGCAGAGCAGCTGCATGCCCACGCAGGTGCCGAGGAAAGGTTGCGTGAGGGTGGGAATGAGCCGGTCGAGCTCTTTCTGCCGAAGGCTCTTCATAGCTGTTCCTGCTTCTCCTACTCCGGGAAAAATGATTCTTTTCGCCCCGATGAGCTCATCGGGGTCATCGGTCAGCACGCTGTTCACGCCGAGCCTTTCCAGGGCGATCATAACCGAGCGGATGTTACCTGCATTGTATTTGATAATTGCTACTTCGGGAACCTTCATGGGTGTCAGTATATGTGAGCAAAAATAAAACCCGACGAAGAGTCGGGTATATTTTGATCGCTAAATTTGTCAGGAAAAAATCTTTAAAATATTAAAATAAGTTAATATTTGATGCCAAGATAGGAGTTTTTGGCCGAAAAATCAAGAACTTCCCGGGGTTTTTAGAGGCTAAGTTAATTTGCCTGCTTATTAGGTATTTGAACAATAAATCGATAAGTTTGTGCCTGCATTTTCACGAAACCTTACGTATGCAGGCTCCTATGCCCATTACTATTGATGCCATCCAGGCTCCCATTGTGGAGGAAATGAAGAGTTTTGAGAAGAAGTTCCGGAAATCCATGAAAACCCACGTTATGCTTCTTGATCAGATCATGAAGTATATTATCCACCGGAAGGGGAAACAGATACGGCCGATGTTTGTGTTTCTCACTGCCGGAGCATTGGGGGGGATCCGGGAGTCTACTTACAGAGGTGCTGCCCTGATCGAGCTGCTTCATACGGCTACGCTGGTACATGACGACGTGGTGGATGAGGCCAATTACCGGCGGGGGTTCTTTTCAGTTAACGCTTTATGGAAGAATAAAATAGCGGTGCTGGTAGGAGACTATCTTCTGGCGAAGGGTTTGCTGCTGAGTGTGGATAATGAGGATTTCGAATTGCTGAAGCTCGTGTCTACCGCAGTGCGTGAAATGAGTGAAGGTGAGCTTCTTCAGATTGAGAAGGCAAGAAAGCTGGATATTACAGAGGAGGTATATTACGAAGTGATCCGGCAAAAGACCGCCACGCTGATCGCTGCCTGCTGTGCTGTGGGTGCGGCATCGGCCGAACGCGATCCGGCAGATGTGGAGAAGGCACGCCTTTTGGGCGAAAAGATCGGGATGGCCTTTCAGATCAAGGATGACCTTTTTGATTTCGGTACGGATGAGATCGGTAAGCCCACCGGTATTGATATCAAGGAAAAGAAGATGACCCTTCCCCTGATCTTTGCGCTGAATAAAGCTGCATGGAGTACGAAGAGACACATCATTAATTTAATAAAGAATCATTCCAATAAACCCGAGAAGGTGTCGGAGGTCATCGATTTCGTGAAGGAGTCGGGCGGGCTGGAATATGCCACGAAGGTGATGCAAAAGTATGTGGATGAGGCGTTTGAGATCATGAGCAGCTTCCCGGAAAGCGAGTATAAGACTTCGCTGAGAGGCCTGGTGCAGTTTACTATTGACAGGAAGAAGTAATTATTCCCAATTAAGTAGTTTTTCGTAAGCGGCGTGTGTCTTGTCAAAATGAAAACCGGAAATAACCTGGTCCATTGCGGCCTTAATCTCTGCGTTTGCCGGGTTTCCGATGCTCCCCAGTAGGGTATGGTTCAGATTTCGGAGGGGCACATAACTGCCGTTCTCGATCTCATTGCCCACGGTACGGTAGGCGTCACGGAAAGGTATTCCTTCCACTACCTTCCGGTTTACATTTTCCACGCTGAAGAGCAGGTCAAACTTCGGATCTTCCAGGATACCGGGCTTTACACGCAGGTGAGAGGCCATAAATTCGGCGATCTCGAGGCATTCCGAAAATTCATCGAGTGCCGGAAGCAGTATCTCCTTGATGATCTGGAATTCGCGGTGGTAGCCTGAAGGGAGATTGGACTGAACAAAAGCGATCTCGTTGGCCAGGCCTTTCAGCCGGTTGGTTTTTCCGCGCAGTATCTCCGCTACATCCGGGTTCTTTTTGTGGGGCATGATGCTGGAGCCGGTGGTCATTTCTTCCGGGAGCAGCAAAAAGCCGAAGTTCTGGCTATTGTATAGGCAGACGTCCATGGCTAGCCGCGAAAGGGTGGCGGCAAATAACCCCAGTGACTGGGCCAGGGCAAATTCCGTTTTCCCCCGGGTCATCTGGGCGTAGACCACATTGTAATTCAGGTCATCAAAACCCAGCAGTTCGGTCGTATATTTTCTGTCGAGCGGAAACCCCGAGCCGTATCCGGCCCCGGATCCCAGCGGATTTTTGTTGATAATCCTGTAAACGCCCTGCAGCACTGTAAGGTCATCCACCAGGCTTTCGGCATAGGCGCCGAACCAGAGGCCGAACGATGAAGGCATGGCGATCTGCAGGTGGGTATAGCCGGGAAGGAGATCGTTCTTATGCTCTTCGCTTCGTTTCTGAAGGGTGGCAAAAAGCTTCGAGACCTGGTTGACGATGATCCCGATCCGGTCCCGGAAGTACATTTTCAGGTCTGTCAGCACCTGGTCGTTCCGTGATCTTCCGCTGTGGATCTTTTTACCGGTGTCGCCTATACGCTGTGTGAGCATAAACTCGATCTGGGAATGGACATCTTCTATTCCTTCTGCGATCTCAAAGCGGCCGGTCTCTATTTCTTCCCGGAAAATCCGGGTACATTCTTCCAGGATCTGCTTCAGCTCATGGCTTTCGAGCAGGCCCGCCTTTTCGAGCATAATGGAATGGGCCATGGAGCCGAGAAGATCAAAGGGGGCCAGCAACACGTCCAGTTCCCTGTCTTTTCCCACGGTAAAAGATTCAATCAGCCGGTTGGTCGGCCGGGAGCCGTCTTTCTGCCAAAGTTTCAATCGGATAGTATTTTTGGGCAAATATCGCTAAAAAAGGCGTTGGTGGGAACAGGTTTAGCCAAATATACGGGAACTGTCTTGCCGGGTGTATTTTCAGGGCCTGGATTTGGTGCGCAAGGCATGATTTTTGCTGTAAATTTATTTTGAGAATTTTACATTTCAGTAAATGAGATTGGTAGTTCCCCTGCTTATTTTTTTTCTATTCCGCGGGGGGCCTGCGTGGGCTCAGGGTGCTTCCAAAAGCCTGAAACGTGCAGAGGAGCTGAGTAAAAGCTTAGCGTATGCCGGAGCCATTGATGCCTATGAAAATCTGCTGAGAAAGCCGGGAGAGCTGAGCCCTCAGGATCTGCTGAAAGCCCGGTTGGGGCTGGCCGAGGCCTATTATTTTACCAAGGATAACAGCAATGCGGAGCGGATCTACCGGGATGCCCTTCAGACCCTTCCCGTTTTGAGAGGTGAAGAGCTGAATGCCTATAAGCGGTATGCGCAGGTTCTGGCAGGCATGGGGAAGTACCAGGACTCCCGCTTTTTCTGGGAGAAGTACCAGGAATTTAATGAGAGCGACAAACGGAGCCGGCAGTTTGCCCGGCTGTATTCGCGGCCGGAGCCCCTGCTACGAAACCAGGGTAGCTATACGGTCGAGTACATCGGCCTGAATTCCGGCTTCCCGGAGTTTAGCCCGGTGTATTATAAAAACGGACTGGTCTTTGTATCGGGCCGCACGCAAACCCGGAGTATTAAAAGGGTGTTTAACTGGGATAATTCGAATTTTCTGGATCTGTATTATGTGGAAGATAAGAAACTCCTGAACAGTGATGAGCCTTCTGCGGCGGTTTTGGGGGTGGGTGGAAGCAATACCAGTCCTTACGGAACGCCCAACGCCCGCGATCCGCTCGGAAAAGACTACTATACCCCTCCTACTTCCAATGACGCTGCGACCATTGGCCATACCGGAAGTGAAAAAATATCGGGTAGCACAGGCTATAAGGAAACACCGACCGTGCCGTCTGTCAACTTTTCGAAAAAGCTCAACAGCAAATATCATGAAGGGCCCACCGTATTTTATGATGACGGGAACAAGATCATTTTTACCCGGAGCGCACCCCCTTCAAACACTTCGCTATGGTCAAAGATCAGGGGGGAAGAGGTGACACGGCTTAAGCTTTTTTCGGCAGAGATGAAAGGGAAGGACTGGGCGAACATCCGGCCGCTTCCGTTTAACAGTGACGAGTATTCCTGCGGACACCCGGCCATCAGCGAAGACGGCAGCCTGCTGTTTTTTGTGTCGGATATGCCGGGCGGATTCGGCGGTACTGATATTTATTATGTCGTGTTTGCCAATGGCCGGTGGGGTGTTCCGGTCAATGCGGGCCCCCGGATCAACTCCCCGGGCGATGAGCTGTTCCCGTTTCTCGACGATGCAGGCAATCTTTATTTTTCGTCTGACGGCCTGCCCGGTCTCGGCTCGCTCGACCTGTTTATGACGAAGATCGACCCGGTGAGCCGGGCGGTGATCTCGCCGGTCAGAAACCTGGGAGCACCCCTGAATTCCCAATACGATGATTTCGGAATTTTAACCGACAGTAAACGGGAGACCGGCTATTTCAGCAGTAACCGGAAAAGAGGCGGAAGTGACGATGATATCTACCGGTTTACCCGTACCGGTCCGATGTACGGGTGTCGTGACCTGGTGGTGGTAGTGCGCGACAAGCGGGATAATAAGCCGCTGGAAAATATACGGTTCGGGTACAAGACTGCAGGCGCTGAGACCTATACCACTACGGGCCGGCAGGGAATGACCGGTTTATGCCTGGAGGCAGACCAGCACTTTGTGTTGGATTTTGAGGAGGAGGGTTACCAAAGCCGGTCGGTAAAGTTTTCCAATATGGAATCCTCTGATTTTGAACCCGATACCCTGGTGGTCTTGCTGGAGAAGATCGAACCGGTGCTGCCGGTGGCCGATGCCCTCAGAGCTGAGACCGGTGAGGGGCGCCTGGTCAATAAATGGTCTTCGGGCCATAATACGTCGTTTCGTGCCGTGATTACCGATGGCAATGGTACCCCTATTGCAGGAGCCAGGGTCAGGTGGATCAACAAGTGTAACGGGGAAGTAGCGGAAATGATGTCGAGAAGTGACGGTACCGTGGAGTTTATCCGTGACCTCGAATGTGATTATGAGCTGGTGTCTGCGAAAGACGGCTACGCTTTAAGCCGGGATGTGATCGGAAAGGTGATAAAAAAGACCCTTTTCGGTAAGAAGGTGACCCGGCCGGTCAGCGCCAGCCTTTTTAGCAGTAAGCTGTATAAGGTGGGAGACGTCATACGGCTGGAGAATATTTATTATGCGGCAGACGATTACAAGCTGAATCAGGCGGCCCGTAATGAGCTGGTGAAACTGGCCGATGTGATGAAGAAATATCCCGATATGGTGATCGAGGTAACCTCACACACCGATTCGAGGGGGAGTGCATTGGCCAACCGGCTTCTGTCGGAACGGCGGGCAAAGGAGGTGCATAATTTCCTGACCCGTTATATAGATAAGGAAAGGATCAAAGCCCTGGGCAAGGGGGAATCGGAACCGGTGAACAAGTGCGGTGACGGTGTACAGTGCACGGAGAGCGAGCATGCGCGGAACCGGCGCACGGAGTTCCGGGTGCTGAGGATGGAGAAGATTTGATGGCTCGCAGATGGCACGGATTTACACAGATTTTCTTTGATTTTTTATTCATGTGTGTTGCTGCTTTACGAGACGGCATACGGTTTGCGGGTGGATAGCCATCACTTTGCCTCTGTTTAAATCTTTGCAGCATACGCTTGCGAATTCACATCTGTTTCACTTTTTATCTGTGTAAGTCCGTGCCATCTGTGAGAAAAAATCCACGATCACCTTCGGCTTCGGCAGCTTTTCCGCTTCTTCCGGTGTAAACCAGGCTCCTTGTAATGGTATGCTTTTATCCTGCAGGGTGCAGCGGGTAAAGAATATGGTCAGCTTTCTGTGTGACAGAATATGGGTTATCGGCGGGGAGGTATGCACAGACCCGGCGTTCAGGCTTTGGAGCAGGGCGGGGATCTCCCCCGGTTCCGCTTCAGGAAAATCGAAAAGGTTTTGCCAGATGTCAGAGCCGGTTCGCTGTTTCATAAAGAAACTGCCCCGGTGTTTGAATACCAGGTAGTGGAGGGTGCGTTCAAGTACCCTGGTTTTTTTGGATTTATACGGAATGCGGAGAAGGTCTTTCTGCGGAAAAGAGAGGCACTCCGTTTGTACAGGGCAGATGTCGCATTTCGGATTTTTGGGAGTGCAAAGTATGGCCCCGAACTCCATCATGGCCTGGTTGTAGAGGTCCGGCTCCACAGTGGAGATCAGACCAAGGGAGATCTGCCCGATCTCCTGCAGGGTGGCAGGGGTATCTACGGGCTTGTCAATATTATATAACCTTGTGATCACCCGAACGACGTTTCCGTCAATGGCCGGAACTTTTTCCCTGAAGGCGAACGAAGCAATGGCCGCGGCGGTATAGTTGCCTATTCCTTTGAGGCGGACGAGGCCGCTGAAGGAGTCTGGAAATCTGCCCGCGCATTCATACGCAATGTACCGGGCGGTGGCATGGAGGTTTCTGCCTCTTGAATAATAACCCAGTCCCTGCCATAGTCTTAAAACCTCTTCCTCACCGGCGTTGGCCAGATCAAATACGGTAGGGTATTTTTCCGTAAATTTTTCGTAATAAGGCAGGCCCTGGGCCACCCGGGTCTGTTGAAGGATAATTTCAGAAAGCCAAATAAAATATGGATTTTGTGTATTTCGCCAGGGTAAAGTTCTCTTGTTCTTCAGATACCACGATATTATTTTATTTTGAATCATTCGTTGATTGTCGGGAATACCCCCGAAAGGGGCTTCTTAACTGCTTTATAATTAAATATTTATTTTAAAAAAGATGATAAATATTGTGCGTATTAAGGCCAATAAATTATCTTTGCAATCTTATCAATATCTGAAGGTAAAAGTAATCGTATTTTTTTTAACTTTTAAATAATTTTAATCGTGACGAAAGCAGAGGTAATTTCAATTATTTCGGAAAAAACGGGAGTAGATAAAGCTGCCACATCAGCGACGATAGAGGCGTTTTTCGAAACAGTAAAAGAACAATTATCAGGAGGCGAGGCTATTTATGTAAGAGGATTCGGTAGTTTCGTCAATAAGAAAAGGGCAGAGAAAAAGGCGCGTAACATTTCCAAGAAAACCACGGTTACCGTACCTGCTCATTTTATTCCGAGCTTCAAACCTTCCAAGGAGTTTGTGGAGGAAGTTAAAAAGAATGTGAAGATTTAATGATGAAAAACGGCCTTAGTCCCGGATTGCATTTCCTGATCCTTTTAGGGGTGGCGCTGCTGTGCTTTGCTTTTTTGATAAGCAGGCCCAAGACGGTAGTGAAAGATGAGGTTAAGGCCGTTTCTTCTGATACCCCCGAGGCAAAAGGGGGAGAGAATACACACATGATGAACCCGCAGGCCGCTCAGATGGCCGTTGAGATCCGGCGGAAGTATGCCACAGACGCCAATCCTTTAAATGCTTACAGGGAACTGGGCGAGATGTTTTACAAAGCATCTGTTTTTGACAGCTCAGCCTATTACTTTGAGCAGATCGCCATCAGCAATCCCGGCACAGAAAACTGGCTGAGATCAGGAGACGCTTATCTCCAGGCCTACACACTGACCTTAAATGCTGCTAAAGCAGAAGATCTGGCTGAAAAAACCAGGGCATCTTATTCACAGGCTTTGAAATTTGATCCGGCCAACCTGCATGCCCGGACCAACACGGCGTTAACCTACGTGAACTCCGCTAACCCTATGCGGGCCATTAACATCCTGCGGGAGGTGCTGGACCAGCAGCCCAATTACCTGCCGGCCATCATCAGCCTGGGAAAACTTTCCATGCAGTCGGGGCAGTTTGATAAGGCGGCCGAGCGCTTTAAGGAGGTTCTGCGTATTGACAAAAATAATATTGACGGCAAGATCGGGCTGGCATATAGCTATATTGAATTAAGTAAAACGGAAGACGCCAAAGCCCTACTGAATGAGCTGCTGGAAGAGAATATTGACCCGATTGTAAAAGATGAAGTAAGAAAAACTTTGAATAATTTAAAATAAATTATTACTTTTGCAGTCCCAAAAAGATTTGAGACATTTAAAATATTAATATTATGCCTTGCGGAAAGAAAAGAAAAAGACATAAGATGGCTACTCACAAAAGAAAGAAGCGTCTGAGAAAGAACCGTCATAAGAAGAAATAATCAGTTCTTAAGGTATATACTACAATAGCAGTAGGAGGTAAGCAGTTTAAAACTGCTTACTTTTTTTGTTAAAATTTCGAATACTAGTATCTTTTTATTTCCAGATAGTAGTATCTTTACTTTTATAGTCCCCGTTCCTTTCTATAAAACTTGAGTAACGAGTTATACATATCCGCCACCCCTAAGGGAGACAGAATAGCATTAGTCCGTAATAAGCGGCTTATTGAGTATCATGTTGATGAGACCGAGCATCATTTTGCGGTAGGTGATATTTATTTCGGTACGGTCAAAAAAGTGGTTTCCGGAAATAATGCAGCGTTTATTGATATAGGTCATGAAAAGGATGCTTTCCTGCATTATCATGATCTGAGCCCCAATATCCTGTCGCTGATTAAGTTTACGAAGGATATCATTGCCAAACGTCCGGTCAGCCCCCGTTTGAAAGGTTTCAAGATGGAGCCCCATATTGAAAAGCAGGGGAAGATCAGTGATGTTCTGAGTAAGAATATGCCTATCCTGGCCCAGGTAGTAAAGGAACCCATTTCTTCTAAAGGACCGCGGCTTTCCTGCGATATTTCTATTGCCGGAAGGTATATTGTGCTGGTGCCGTTCAGTAACTCCATTAATATATCGAAGAAGATCACCAGCAAGCAGGAGCGTCAGCGCCTGCACAAACTGATGTCGTCTGTGAAACCCGAGAATTTCGGGGTGATCGTGCGTACGGTGGCGGAGAATATGGATGTGGAAGATTTGCGGCGTGACCTGGAACATTGCATTGAGAAGTGGGAAAGCGGCGTCCGGGCATTGAGAAATGCCATGCCACGTGACCGCGTGGTGTCTGAAATGGACCGGGCGGCCTCTATTCTGAGGGATATGCTCAATGATGATTTCGACTCCATAGTGGTGGATACCCGGGAGTCATTTGATAAGATCAAGAGCCTGCTTCATTCCATTGCCCCGCAGAAGGAAAAGATCCTGAAGCTGCACCAGGGCAAGAACAAGGTATTCGAACATTACGGTATTGAGAAACAGCTCAAGTCGCTGTTCGGAAGAACAGTTACTCTGCCCAGTGGCGGTTATCTGGTGATCGAGCATACAGAGGCGCTGCACGTTATTGATGTGAACAGCGGCAATAAGGCCAGCTCAGAGCCTAACCAGGAAGCCACCGCTTTGAATGTGAACAAAGAAGCCGCCGCGGAGATCGCGCGCCAGCTCCGTTTAAGGGATATGGGCGGCATAGTGGTGGTGGACTTCATTGATATGAAGAAGGTGGAGAATAAGAAGGCAGTGCATGAGGTTCTTCGTGATGAAATGAAAGGCGACCGTTCGAAGTACACCATACTGCCGATCTCCAAATTCGGTCTTTCGCAGATCACCCGTCAGCGCGTAAGGCCGGAAATCAGCGTGGATACCCGCGAGACCTGCCCTACCTGTGGCGGTACAGGCACCATCCAGGCCAGCATTTCCGTGACCGACCAGATCGAAAACCACCTGGAGCACCTTCTTCTGAAGCAGAATGAGACCAAGGTGAGCATTATGGTGCACCCTTTTGTTTTCGCTTATTATAAAGAAGGCCTGATCTCCCGGCAGATCCGGTGGTACTTCAAATACAAGAAATGGGTCAACCTGGTTAAGGATTCCACCTTAGGGCTGATGGAGTATCATTTCCTGGACAGGAATGGCGAGGAGTTCGAGCTGCATAGCTGACGCTTACCACTTCTCGTATTCAAACTTCCAGTAATTTACTATTTTTCCCTTTTCGTACTGAATGCGCGTGGTGATCAGGCGGTCGTCATAGGTCATCAGGCGGAGGTCATCGACCTGGCCGTTATAATTAACAGAAGTATATCTGATGTTGTTACCAAGGCTGTCGTACTCGTATAATTTCTTGGTGGTAAGCCCCCCGATCCATTCATTTTTCAGCAGCCGGCCGTCTTCATCATAGGTATATTCCGCATTGTCTATCTCTTCACCCCGGTAATCTATCCATTTGGAGTGGATGTGGAGGTTTCTGCTGTCGTAGGTCTTTACTTCCCTTTCTCCGGAGTCGGAGTCATTGGAGAGGATAAGTATCTCGGTATTATTGCCCAGCTTATTGTATTTGTGCTGGTATTCGTAAAAGTACTTGCCATCGCGGTAACGGGTTCTGGAGAGCAGTTTACCGTCAGGGCGGTACCGGTATTTTTCAAAAGGCTCGCATTTTCCGCCGGGGTAGCAGCTCTGGAAACTGATCAGGTTATTTTTGGCATCGTAAATGTACCGGATGTTCAGGAACTCAGTGCCGTTACCGTAGGCCGTGTACACCGAATGGGCCAGCCGGGCGGTATTGTATTCGTAGCGGTTGGTTTCTGCCAGGCTGTCGCCCGCAAAAGTTTCTTTTAAGATCAGACAGCCCGTGCTGTCATAGCGGGAGATGATGTGGGGTTTGCAGTTTTCCCCGTTGGCGTCACAGGTGAGTTGTGTACGGGTTTTGATATTATGGGCCTTTATGAGGGTATCGATACCCATGGGTGTTTGAGCGAAAGTAAATGTGGTGATAAGGAGGAAAGCAAGAGTTTTTATTGCCATACTGATCTGTTTTTGTACAAATTTACCGATTTTGCTCATAGGATCTGTTGTTTTTTTATGCCGAGGTATTCATTGATAACATGTATGCCCAGTTTTTCAGGCGGGCTCAGGACGGTCCGGATCCCGGCCTTGCGCAATTCACGCGCCAGCATCCGGCCTGTGTATATCTTATCAAAACCTACTGCCCTTTCATAGATGGCGGGGGTGTCAGGGGCTTCGGTCTCCACCAGTTCCCGTGCCTGGGAATCTTCAAAGAAAACCACCACCAGCAGGTGATGCCGGGCGATATCTTTTATATAACGAAAGTTACGCTTTAAAGCATTTTCGGAATCGAAGTTAGTGAACAGCACAACCAGGCTCCGGCGGCGGATGTTGGCGCGGATAAATTTGTAGAGGTGCTCAAAGTCGGACTCCAGGAAGCCGGTTTCCAGTCTGTAGAGGAACTCGTTTATCTTACCGAACTGCCGCCAGTCTTTTGCCGGCGGGAGGAATTCGCTTTTCTGGTGGGCGAAGGCCAGGATCCCCGCTTTATCGTGGGTGGCAATGACCGTTTTGGTGAGGGCCAGGGCCGCGTTGATCGCATAATCCAGCAGGGTACGGCCGTGAAAGGGCATTTTCATGGTTCGGCCCATGTCTATGGCGCAGTAGATATCCTGGCTTCGTTCATCCTGGTAACGGTTGAGCATAAGCTGACCCTTCCTGGCGGTGGCTTTCCAGTTGATGTGCCGGTGGTCATCGCCGGGGGCGTATTCTTTGATCTGCTCGAATTCAAGGCTCTGACCGATCTTGCGGATATCGTTTTTTGAGGAGCTTTCTGCCTGTGTCCTGAGCCGTGTATCGGAGAATTGGATAAATGAAGGATAGCAGGAAGCGGTTTGCTCATCGTAAAATTCTTCTTTCCGGGCAAGCAGCCCGCCGTATTCCGGCCGGATAAGCAATACGGCCGGCCCCCAGGTATACTCCCCGCGTAAAACAGGAGTCACTTTATAGGCTGTTCTGAGGGTTTGGCCGGGAGTCAGCCGGTATTTTTTTTCAAAGTCGAAGACCTGTAATTGATACGGAAGGTTCTCAATGAATTTTACCCGCAGGCGTATGGAGCTCCCGTTCTGCAATTCGACCGTCACAGGGTTAGGGTCACCGTGGCTTAGTTTTTTGGGCACTTTCCGGGTAAACCCGACATATGATCCTGCAATAAACAGGAGAAAAACATCCCGGATAATGAGAATTATCACCGTCACCAATACTCCCAACCCCAGGCGGTAGGAGACGCCCGACAGCAGTCCGAAGACGAACAGCATAGCAGCCACGCCCAGGAGGTAGAAGGTAGTATGGGTCAGGTAAACTCGCCTCAGCATTATCGGGGAACTTCAATGCCTGCAAACAGGCTGTTGAGCACTTCTTCTTCGGTAATTCCTTCCATTTCCGCTTCGGGCGTGAGCACGATCCGGTGGCGCAGCACGGGCATGACCACCGCTTTGATATCTTCCGGTATGACAAAGTCGCGGCCCGAAATGGCGGCCATGGCTTTGGCTGCATTCATCAGGGCCAGCGATGCCCGCGGGGAAGCTCCCAGTTCGATCATTTTGTGATTACGGGTAGCGTGGATGAGTTCGGCAATGAATTTCAGGAGATGATCTTCAAAAAGAACCTGGTGGACCAGCTCCCGCAGCCGGGCCAGCCTTTCGGTGGATATGACGGGGACTACCGTGCCGGAGAGGTCGGCCTGAAGATGGGAATTGAACCGGCGCAGAAGATCCAGCTCTTCGTCGCGGCCGGGGTAACCTACCTGTATTTTCATAAGAAATCGGTCGAGCTGGGCCTCGGGCAGGCGGTAAGTGCCCTCCTGCTCTACGGGGTTCTGGGTGGCGATGACCACGAAAGGGTCCGGCATAGAATAGGTGTTGCCGTCTATGGTGATCTGCCGTTCTTCCATCAGTTCGAAAAGCGCGGCCTGGGTTTTGGCCGGTGAACGGTTGATCTCATCGATGAGAATGAGGTTACAAAAAACCGGGCCGGGCTTATACTCGAACTCCAGGGTTTTCGGATTGAAGACGGAAGTACCCAGGATGTCGGAAGGCATGAGATCCGGGGTGAATTGGAGGCGCTTGAAAGAGCCGTTAACGGTTTTCGAAAGCAGCTTGGCCGTGAGGGTTTTAGCCACACCGGGTACGCCTTCCAGGAGGGCGTGGCCGTGACACAGCAGGCAGACCAGCAGCAGCTCCACATTTTGCTCCTGTCCAACGATCACTTTCCCCACTTCCGCCTTGATTTTCCCGACGGCCTCGTTCAGCTCCGTGAGTTCCAGCCGGTTATTGAATATCGGTTCTGTCATTTGTAGATAAATTTATAAACAAGTCTGTAAAATTCGGTCAATGTTCTGTCAGAAACTTTTTCCTGCAGCCGGGAAAGGGTTTCGATCAGGCGGACAACCTCCGGTAAGGGCTTGCCGGTTTTCCGGCTGATCGAATCTGCATTTTCGAGGGTCAGGTCGCGTGCAGGAATCCGGTGTGCGTTATAGAGGTGGTCCTGAAGCTGAAGACGGATCTTCTGCGCAATGGCGGTGCTGTCTTTCCGGTGCCGGTAAAGGCCGGCAATAGCTCTGGTAAATTCGATGGAATTGTTTTTTACATCGGGCAGCCGGTCTACGGGCTGCCTGAGCCTTCGTGAGTAGTTGAGAATAAAGAGCAACGCTCCGGCCAGAAAGGTAAAGACGGCCCACTGCAAAGGCGGGTGCTTTCTGACCATGTCCATAAAAAAGCTTTTGCCTTCGGGCGGGGCCGATTTATTGCGGGCATTACGGTCGGAAGCGTTTTGCAGGGCAGGGTAATAATCGTCCCAGATCACGGATGTCCCCGCTATGTCCAGCTCCTTCAGTACGGCCTCAAGGTAGGTATGGTTATTTTTATGCAGAAGGAAGTAGTTGGAAAACGCCATGGGCTGGATCTGGATCCAGATGCCACCCCTGCCGTAAGGTATGCGGATGAGCGAAGGGAAACCGCGGCGGTCAAAGGCCAGGATCTGAGAGTCCGCCATAGACGGGATCAGGCCGGGGGCCGCGGCAGAACCGGGATAGGCCCAGGATTCCCCGGTTTTCCATACGACCTTCAGGGAGTCGTCTGTAGCCTGAACGGGTTTTTTGAGAGAACGACCGGTGATGTCCAGCGTCTTTAAAAAGTGGGGGGCAATTTCAAAGCTGCTTAGGAGAAGGCGGTTTCCATCGGCCACAAACCGCAGTATCTCTTTTTTTTCGCTCTCGTCAGGCAGGAAGTACGGGCTGCATACCACATAGGTCTTAGCGGTTCCGGTGAAGCGTTTACCTCCGGGGGCGCGGTTATTTCTTCGAAGGTGTGTATGCTTTTTCAGGCTAAGAAAGAAAAAGCGGGTATCGTAGGGCTTAAATGTCCGGGGACTGTAAGTGATGGTCCGGTTAAAATGCTTTTGACGGTGGATCCGATTACCGAGATAGATCCCCGCCATCAGCAAAATGCCCAATACCGCAAAAAACCATTTATTCATGGGGAAGCATCTTTTTAAAGTGGGGGACCAGCCGATGATAGCTTTCTTCGTCTAAAGGGTACTCGCCATACCATACAAAGTTATAGTAACGGGTAGCCAGGCGGAAGTCCGGCCCCCATTTATGGTTTTTTATTTCTTCGGTGTATTGCTGGTTGGTTTTGTTTTTTTCATAGCGGATGAGGCTCTGCTTTGAGAATTCCTGCAACAGCCGCAGGTAGTGGTAACGCAGTGCCTGCCGGAAGTTCCCGTCGGTTTCGGCTGCCCTTATTCTTGGGGCGAAGTTTACCTGGTAGAGACCTTCAGCGGTTTCGATGTTGTCTTCCCCGGTTTCCTGCGTTTTGGCATTTCTACGTTTCGGAGTTTTTGTGAAATTGTAAAAGGCATAGACCAGCGCTGCCAGGATCAGTCCAACTGTAATATAGCTTAGGATTTCTATGACTTTTTTCAGCAGTTCCGGACTGGCGGTTCTTTTTTGTACTTTACTCATTTCCATACCTCCGGGGCTTTGTGTGTGAGTGAAGCTGCTGTCAGCATACCAGAGGTCGCGTCGCTTGTTTTTTAGTGTGGCCGCATCATTCGTCAGATCCTGCGCCAGAGAGGCCGGTCCTGAGAGCATCAACAGCAGGATAAGGATCTTTCTTACCATAGTTTATTCCGATATTCCGGGTCGGGGACCGAGCGGGCCACACGACTGCTGTAGATAAAAAAGTACCAGATCAGGATCACCCAGCTGAGCACAAAGACCAGGGCGAGCATGACGGTCAACGTGAGGTTGTCTGATCGCAGGCCGTCGCTTCCATAACGGGTGACGTAACTTTCTATAAACGCCGCTATGAAGGTGAACGGGACGGTGCCTATGTAGATCAGCGCCGACTGGTTCAGGCCTTTCCGGAACGCCTGCCGGCGGGTTAAAGTACCGGGGAACAGGGCGCTCAGGCCCAGGATCATGCCGGCCATACATTCAAGGACAAGGCTCATGAGTTCCAGGGTACCGTGCAGACCTACGATCACCAGGGCATTTAAGCCCAGATCGGCCCGAAAGAAAAGATGAAAGAAGCTGCCTACCATGATGGCGTTCCGAAAGGTATGGTAAACGGAACCTATCCCCATAAATATCCCGGAAATGAACACCATTAATCCTACAAAGAGGTTATTGGCCAAAATGCTGAGGAACATCCGCAAGGGCTTTTCTGTGGCATATACTCCGAAAGGCTCGCCTTTGGCGATGTTCTCTTCGGTCATGGCGATGTATTCGCTGCCCATGACCGACTCCACAAATTCGGGTTCGAGTTCGGCACAAATCGCACCCAGGATGCAAAAGGCGATAAAGAGGACGGACGCGAGCCCAAGGGCTTTTTTGTTTTTCCCGAGGATCAAAGGGAAAGTAGTTTTCCAGAATTCGAGGAGGGGTTGTGGTTTTTTATTCCGGTAAACCGATCGGTAGGCGCTTACAGCCAGGTGATTCAGGTAGCTGTTGATCTTACTGTGCGGGTAACGGGTTTGCGCATAAGAGAGGTCGCTGATGATCTCCACAAAATCAGACGCTGTTTCGCCGGGATCTGTTTTTTTAAAATCCTCGATTTCTTTCCACTTGGATCGGTTACGGTCTATAAATGTACTTTCTCTCATAAGACTTTTTCAAAGATATAAAAATACCTTTAGTTTTGCAGCATTGTATGATGTTATGGAAACATTGAAGATCCCTACTTTCCTGAATGTCGAATTGAGCATTCATCTGGCTGGTACCTGGCGAAGGTATTTTGCTTTTTTACTCGACTGGCTGTTTAAGGGGGCTTATTTTTATGTGTTGTTTTTCGCTGAGGTGGGGCATTATGTGTCTTCTTACACTGCCCTTTTTCTTCTTTTACCCTTTTACTTTTATTCGTTCCTGACGGAGTGGCTTTTTCGCGGCCAAACCCCGGGCAAGATGATCATGAGGGTGAAGGTGGTGGGGAGTGACGGCAACCCTCCCTCTCTGACGCAATGCCTGGTTCGGTGGATGTTTTTGTTTGTAGATGCTTACAGTACGGTACTACTGGCTTTTCTGAATTCCTGGACGGTAGTTTTAACGGCTTTCGGCCCGTTGGTGGGCATCGCCAGGATAGAGCGTTCGCCCTACCGGCAGCGGTACGGAGACATGGCTGCCGGTACATACGTGGTCAATACGCGCGATGAGTACGCCACGGTAGAGGATACCATTTATTCGTATATGAACAGTAACCAGAATTACGTGGTGACCTACCCGGAGGTGATCCGGTTTTCGGATAAAGACATGACCCTGGTGAAGAACCTGCTGGAGAAATCGGAAAAGAATTATGATGAAGAGCTCCTGGATAAGCTCGCAAAACGAATAAAAGAACTTCTGGAAATCAGTTCAGAGGAGCCCAATCCCGTATTTTTAAAGAAGCTGCTGAATGATTATAATCATCTTTCATTGAAGTGATCATTCGTTGGCAGAAGGTTAGTTTTTAAAGGAGTGATTGTTTTTGATTGATCAATATGATTTATATTGCGTAACCTTTGTTCATTTATCTACTATAAATTTGCAAATTATGGGGAGTCTTAGTCTGACAGAAATCATCATTATGGTTATCTTACTAACATTGAAGGTAGTTTTTTTCGGAGCTGTGGTATACGGAGCCATCTATGTATATAACCGGGTCAATAAGGTAAAGGAGTAATTTCTTCGGATATGCGGAATCAGCCTCTGTATTTTTAAGAAAACTGCCATTATTTTTTAACTTCCCACTCATCCGCGTCCTCCAGAAAGGGGAATTTTTGCCGGAAATCCTGCAGTTCCGGATAAGAAAGGCTGAAGTCAAAGCGACCTTTGCGATCGCCGGCATCCAGAAGCAGGTCGCCTTTGAAATCGATCACGCAGGAGTCACCGGAATATTCCAGGCCGTAGCCGTCGGTGCCCAAACGGTTCACCCCGATCACGTAGCACTGGTTTTCAATGGCCCGGGCTTTCAGGAGAGCTTTCCAGGCGTCTTTTCTGACGGCCGGCCAGGAGGCAATATAGATCAGAACATCATAATGTGGCCGGGTATTCCTGCTCCACACGGGAAAGCGGAGATCATAACAGATCAGCGGCCGGAAGGTCCAGTTAGCTATGCCGGTGTGTAAAAGGGTGCTTCCCGGCTGAAAGTTCAGATGTTCTTTTCCGTAGGTAAAAAGGTGCCTTTTGTCGTAGTGTTCAAAACGGCCGTCCGGGTTCACCCAAAAGCCCCGATTGTAAGCGGCAGAACCGTCGGTCACCGCCACACTTCCGTAAACCGCACAGCTCCGGGCGGCGGCCAGCGCTTTCATCCAGAAAAGGGAGGGGTAGGGCTCTTTTTCCGAAAAGTCACGGGTAAATCCTGAGGAGAACATTTCCGGGAGAACGATAAGGTCGGTGGAGGTTGAGCCGGCTGTAAACCAGCTTTCCGCGAGGCGGTGGTTGGCGGGGGGGGCTTCCCAGACCAGGTCTTCCTGCAGGAGAGATATATTCAGCGAAAGTTTCAAAGAAACTTCATTTTGTAGTCCGCATCTACAACGCCTTTCTGGATCATGCCCAGCCTCTTTTTGAGCATTTGTTTTTTCAGGGGGGCCAGGTAGTCGGTAAAGAGTACGCCTTCGATGTGATCGTATTCGTGCTGGATGATCCGGGCAGCCATCCCTTTGAAAGTCTCGGTATGCTCTACCCAGTCGGTATCGAGGTAACGGATGGTGATCACGGGTTTGCGGTAGACGTCGGCTCTTATACCGGGAATGCTCAGACAGCCTTCTTCATAGGGCCATGGCTCGCCGGTTTCTTCGAGGATGCGGGCATTGATAAAGGTTTTTTTGAAGCCTACCAGATCCCGGTCGATATCTTCTTCTGTTTCCGCTCCGCTGTTAATGACTTCTCCGTCTACCACAAAGATCCGGTAGGGCAGATTTACCTGCGGGCCGGCGAGGCCCACTCCGGAGGCGGCGTACATGGTTTCAAACATATTATCAGAAATCTGCTTCACGTCGAGTTCCCCCGGGGAGATGTCTTCGCATTTTTTTCGTAAGACAGATGCTCCGTATGCTACAATAGGATATATCATATAGATGGATAATTGACAATTGGCAATTGACAATTGGTTTATGTTGCTTTAAGACCCGCTTTATTATAGGCGGGCCGGTTGCTGAAATACCGGAGGTCGGCGGTCACCATTTCATCTACCAGGCCGGCCAGGTCGTATTCCGGTTTCCAATCGAGCTTGGTCTTCGCTTTGGTAGGGTCGCCGATCAGCAGCTCTACTTCGGTAGGCCGGTAATAGACCGGATCCACGGCCAATACTTTTTTACCCGGGGGCAGCTGATAGTCGGGATGGGAACAGGAAGCCACAAAGGCCTCTTCGTTTTCTTCTTCTCCCTTGAATGCCAGGCTTATTCCTACTTTTTCAAATGCCATTATCACGAAGTCGCGAACGGTGGTGGTAATGCCGGTGGCGATCACGAAGTCTTCCGGCTGCTGCTGCTGCAGGATGAGCCACATGGCCTCAATGTAGTCACGGGCATGCCCCCAGTCGCGTTGGGCATTCAGGTTCCCCAGGTAGAGGCAATCCTCCTGTCCGAGAGCGATCTGAGCTACAGCACGGGTGATCTTGCGGGTCACGAAGGTCTCTCCCCGAAGCGGCGACTCGTGGTTGAACAGGATACCGTTGCAGGCATACATGTTGTAGGCTTCGCGGTAGTTAACGGTTATCCAGTAGGCATACAGCTTGGCTACGGCATAAGGAGAACGCGGATAAAACGGCGTTGTTTCCGATTGCGGTACCTCCTGTACCATGCCATATAATTCAGAGGTGGAAGCCTGGTAGATCCGCGTCTTTTCCGTCAGGCCTAAAAGGCGTACGGCCTCCAGTATCCGTAAGGTTCCGATGCCGTCTACCTGGGCGGTATATTCGGGTTCATCAAAGCTCACCTTTACATGCGACATGGCCCCCAGGTTATAGATCTCGTCGGGCTGTACCTCCTGTATGATCCGGATGATATTGGTAGAATCACTCAGATCTCCGTAATGGAGCTTAAAGTTGACATTGGCTTCATGCGGGTCTTTGTACAGGTGATCTATCCTGTCGGTGTTGAATAATGAAGCTCTTCTTTTTATGCCGTGTACTTCGTATCCTTTCTCAAGAAGAAATTCGGCAAGATAAGCCCCGTCCTGTCCGGTTACACCGGTTATTAATGCTTTTTTCACTTCGAATTCAGTGCCTTTTTTATATTTATTTTTTCACTCACTATGCGTGTTGTCCCAAACCTCTGCCTGAGCGAACTGCTGTATTTCTCGGCATCCTGGTAGTAGAGAAAATCACCTATCCGGATCCTGTAGGTCGGCTGGCTGTAGGATTCGTAGATCTCCAGCTGCGGGAAGTTTCTCAGCAGGTAGCTTTTGGCATTTTCAAAATCGGCCCTTGAGTTTCCTGAAAACACCTGGATCCTGAATCCCTGACCGTTATTATAGGTCTTGTTATGTTCGATGATCTTGTCGAGGGCGGAGTTTACTTTTTCGTTGTCGTCAGAAAAAGCAACATTAACGGGCTCAGCCGTATTTTTTTCTTTATTGTCAGTTGCTTTTCCATCCGCTCCCAGATCGTCATATTTGGGAAGAAGATGACTTATATCTTCCGAATAATTGGAAGCCGGGCCTGAGGAGCCGCTTCCTGAGGGAGTTGTCCTTCTCACACAGGCCGTTGCGGAAAGGATCACCAGTATAAATAAGAAATTCCTTAACATAATCATCTCCATTATAACGGGAGTTGCAAAATTAGCAATATGTAACGGGATTAAAAAAGATAATCAGCTCAGACCGAACATTTCTTTAAGGGCGTTCCACAGGTTTCTTTTCTCGTTGGTCAGGTTCTGACCGATAACGGTAAGGGTATCTGTCAGAAGTATTTTTTTACCTGCATGTGCACCCGGGTGGTATTTTGCCGGTTTTTCGGCGAACTGAAGGACTTCCGAAAAGTTACCGAAAATAACGATCTGCTCTACCTGCTGCAGGTCAGTCAGGTCATATTCCGGGAACTGTTGTTGCTCGAGGATTTCCATGTCGTGAGGGGAAACTCCTACAGAAGCCATAATCTTTGCCAGGAACTCCCGGTCGGTATCCGGTAAAAAATCGGCCAGGACCAACGTGCTTTTCGCCGGAACTTTTTTCGCCGGAAGCGCAGTGGGCTTAGCTTCTTCTACCACGGGTGTATCCTTCCTGTTAAAAAGGGTTTCACCCGTAAATATAAAAGAAGCTAATGCCCTGTTCATAATTCCGGTTTCCGGGATAAGGTGGCGCTCCTGTCCGGACCTGTAGAGACAAAGGTAACAGGCGTTTTGAGTTCCTGCTCCAGGTAGGAGGTATATGCTTTCAGCGCCGGCGGCATATCTTCGAATACGGTGATGCCCTCCAGTGACTGCTTCCAGCCCGGAAGTGTAACATAAACCGGTTTTAGGACGATGTCGGTCATATCGTAAGGCAGTTCATCCGTGATGGTGCCGTCAGGCAGCTCATAATGGGTACATACCTTTATTTCATCGAAGATATTGAGTACATCTACTTTCATCATCACCAGTTGGGTGACCCCGTTCAGCATGATCGAGTATTTTAGGGTAGGCAGGTCTACCCAGCCGCATCTTCTCGGCCGGCCGGTGGTGCTTCCGAACTCGCGACCTTCCTGCCGCATTCTTTCACCGGTTTCATCGAGCAACTCGGTCGGGAAAGGGCCTGAGCCTACACGAGTACAGTAGGCTTTGAATATTCCGTATACTTCGCTGACCCTGGACGGTGATACACCTAAACCCGAGCAAACCCCGGCGGCGGTGGTATTGGAGCTGGTCACAAAAGGGTAGGAGCCAAAGTCGATGTCCAGGAGGGATCCCTGGGCGCCTTCCGCCAGTACGCGTGTGCCGGGTTCGGCCAGGCTTTTATTGATCAGGTATTCACTTTCGACCAGGTTAAAGCCTTTGATAAATTCCAGCGCCCGGAAGAACTCCTGCTCCGCTTCGGTCAGGTCGTATTCAAACTGATAGAAGTCGAGCATTCTTTTATGGGACTCCACCAGCTTATTGTATTTGTCTTTAAATGCGGGCGAGAGAATGTCGCCGAGGCGCAGGCCCTGCCGGGAGATCTTGTCGGCATAAGCAGGACTGATGCCCTTCAACGTTGAGCCGATCTTAGCTTCCGCCTTGGCTTTTTCAGAAGCGGCATCCAGCAGGCGGTGCGTAGGAATGATGATGGCCGTTTTTTTGGATATGAACAGGGTCTTACTGAAGTCTATCCCGTAAGGGGCAAGGGCCTCTATCTCTTTTTTAAAGATGATGGGATCCAGCACCACCCCGTTCCCGATAATATTTATGCTGTCAGGCCGAAAAATACCGGAAGGTATCTGGTGTAAAACGTGCTTTTTTCCTTCAAATTCCAGGGTATGTCCTGCGTTAGGTCCGCCCTGAAAACGGGCCACTACTTTGTACTGAGGAGCTAAGACGTCCACAATCTTCCCTTTACCTTCATCTCCCCATTGAAGGCCTAGCAGAATATCAATCATTTTTGAAACCAGTTATTTAAATTATTTGCCAATTTTATTTTCACACTCTGACTTTCTGCAAGAGCCGTAAAAAATCAGAGAATGATGTAAGACGTTGAAATTCAGGTGATCACCCACCATATTCTGGATGGATTGGACTCTCGGATCACAAAATTCCAAAACTTTGCTGCAATCTAGGCAAATTAAGTGGTCATGTTGCTTAAATCCGTAGGATTTTTCGTATTGGGCCAGATTCTTTCCGAACTGGTGTTTGGTGACCAGGTCACACTCTACCAGGAGGTCCAGCGTATTGTAAACGGTGGCACGACTTACCTGGTATTTTTTATTTTTCATGGAAATGTACAGGTCTTCCACATCAAAATGATCGTCTCTGCCATAGATCTCTTCGAGAATAGCGTAGCGTTCAGGTGTTTTCCGAAGTTGTTTGTTTTCCAGGTATGCCGTAAAAATTTGTTTTACCGCCTGAATATTACTTTTTTCAGCGATCATAGCTTTTAATAGATGGTCTTACAAAATTAATAATTAAGTACTTAGAATTGATCTAAATATCCGGATGTATATTAACCGGAAGGAAAGAGACGGGGTTTACCGGGCTCAGAAAGACCATTTAAGGCCCAGGTGCCCCTGTTCGTTCATTCCGACACTTGTGGTGAGGGCGTCGTGTTTTTTCTTCTTGTTGTAAAAATCGACAGACAGCACCCTTTTATCATTTCCGGATTCCATGATGCAGATCCCGGCGGCGATCATCCCTATCCCGCCCAGCAGGTTTATCACCGGTCTTTTGTAGTAAGTATATTCCACATTATTAATGACTTCGGTCTTTTTCGTGCCCATCAATGCGTGAATGCCGAGGCCCAGCCCGGCAGCCGACAGGCCGGCACCGGCAGGGATCATGAGCCGGGAGTGCTTCAGCTGCTTTTCGGCATCGTAGGCTTTAGACTTTGAATACAGGTTAAAAAGCATTTGGTTATTCAGCCGGACGCCCTTCCGGTACACCGTAGAAGTAAAGACCTTCCGTTTCACGGTAAGGGTATCTGATGTTTCCTGAGCAGCCAGTTCCCACGGGAAAATTAGAAGTAAAAAGAAGATCAGGGTTTTGTTCATTCGGTCATACAGTTTCATCTCTTGATACATTGCTTACCCCCTCTATTCCTTCCAGGCGGTGCAGAAGCTCATCCAGATGTTTTGTGTCAAAAACGTAAACTTTGATTTTTCCCTCAAATATACCATCAAAAGTTTCAACGGAAATACCTCTCATGTTAATATGAAGCTCATTGGAGATAACTTTTGAAATATCCTGGATAAGACCTACCCGGTCAATACCGTTTAACTTGATGGTTACCAGGTAAGATTTTTCAATCTGGCTGGCCCATCGGGCCTTGATTACGCGGTTGCCGTAATTAGACAGTAGCTGGTGGGCATTAGGGCAGCTGTTGCGGTGGATCTTGATGCCTTCATTGATGGTCAGGAAGCCGAAAACGTTGTCACCGGGGATAGGGTTACAGCAGCGGGCCAGGGTAAAGTCTATCTGTTGCATATCATCACCGATCAGCAGCGTGTCATTTCCCTGTACTTTTTTGAATTCTCTTTCAAAAGACTTGGCGTCTTTGAATGCTTTTTCGTCCAGCTCTATTTTTTTCTGGCGATTGGCCTGGGCCTCCTTTTCTTTCTTGAATTTGCTGATCTCATCCGGCAGATTATGTCCTTTCCCAAAGGCGTAAAAGAGATCATTATAATCTTTTTTGTTAAAGTAGGCCCGGAGCTGGTTGATGGTTTCCAGGTTATTCTCCAGTCCCAGGTTTTTCAGCTTCCGGCCAATGATTTCTTTGCCTTCACTGATATATCCTTTATTAAACTCTTTCAGCAGGTCTTTGATTCTCGCTTTGGCTTTCGAGGTAACCACAAAACGGAGCCAGTCTTCCGAAGGTTTCTGGTTTTTGGTGGTCAGAATCTCCACCTGGTCGCCGCTTTGCAGAACATGGCTGATGGGCATCAGGGTGCCGTTTACCTTTCCGGCGGTACATTTTTTACCGATCTCGGTATGAATATCAAAGGCAAAGTCAAGCACGGTAGCGCCTTTGCGAAGTACTTTGAGGTCACCTTTGGGCGTAAAGATAAAAATCTCTTCGTTAAAAAGATTGCTTTGAAAATCTTCGATAAACTCAATGGCGGAGGAATCGCCGCTTTCGAGGGTATCGCGCACCTGGTTAATCCATTGGTCAAGGGGTTTGTCGAGTGAGGTATTATTGCCTTTATATTTCCAGTGGGCGGCATAGCCCTTTTCGGCTATTTCATCCATGCGTTCGGTACGGATCTGTACTTCCACCCATACACCGGCGTTGCTCATTACGGTGGTGTGCAGTGATTCGTAACCGTTGGAGCGGGGGGTGGAGATCCAGTCCTTGAGCCGGTCGGGATTAGGCCGGTATTCATCCGTAACAATGGAGTAGGCCTGCCAGCAGGCGGCTTTTTCCTTTTCTTTTTCTTCTATGGGAATTCCGTTCAGGATGATCCGGATGGCAAAGAGGTCATAAATGCCCTCAAAGGGGATATTGGTGTTCTGCAGTTTTTTCCAGATGGAATAAATATGCTTGGGCCGGCCTTTAATGTAGAAGTCGAGATTGGCCTCTTCCAGCCTTTTTTTGATGGGCTTCATGAAGTTATCGATCAGCCTTTTCCGGGAGGCCCTGCTGGTATTCAGTTTTGCCGTGATGTCTTTGAACTCATCCGGATGGGTATATTTCAGGTAGAGGTCTTCCAGCTCCGACTTGATCTGGTAGAGCCCGAGGCGGTGAGCCAGTGGCGCATAGATATAGATGGTCTCGTTGGAAATTTTGAGCTGGGAGTTTTTGGCCATGCTGTCAAGCGTGCGCATGTTGTGCAGGCGGTCGGCCAGCTTGATCAGGATCACACGTACATCCTGCGACAGCGTCAGGAGCATTTTCCGGAAATTTTCAGCCTGGGCTGATTGGGTCTGCTCAAAGCTTTCACCGATTTTGGTGAGGCCGTCAATGATCTGCGCCACTTTCGGGCCAAATCCTTTCTCTATTTCCTTCAGGGTAATGCTGGTGTCTTCCACCACATCATGCAGCAGGGCACAGACAATAGAGGTAGGGCCCAGTCCTATTTCTTCCACGCAGATCAGGGCCACCTCCAGCGGGTGGTAAATATAGGGCTCGCCGGATTTCCGCCGCATTTCCTTATGAGCATCCATACTGATCGCCAACGCCTTCCGGATCATCTTTGCATCCCCGTCCTTAATAAGCCCTC
>CAZLXI010000014.1:6327-99262 GCA_964563435.1 uncultured Lacihabitans sp. | reverse complement strand
CACGGAAGAGATCGATGCCCTTATCAGCGGTCTCATCAAAGTGAAGAAATTCCTGTCTTAGACGGAAGATATGCAACCTTTCATCTGTTCTATCCCTGCTCACGCAGGTTTAAATTTGAATTTTCCCGGGTGAAAATATTATTAGACACATGAACATCAACGACATACAGAACGAGATCATAGACACCTTTGAGTTGTTTGACGACTGGGAGGAAAAATACGAATACATCATTGACCTGGGGAAGAAGCTTCCAGGACTCGACGAAAAGTATAAGACGGATGACAACATTATCAAAGGCTGTCAGTCGGTGGTGTGGCTGCAGGCCGGCCTTCTGGAAGGTAAAGTGATCTTTGAGGCTGACAGCCAGGCCATTATAGTTAAGGGGCTGGTCAGCATGCTGCTGAAAGTACTTTCCGGTCATACACCAGACGAGATCCTGAATGCGGATCTCTACTTTATTGAGAAAACAGGATTGAGCTCTCACCTGGCGCAGACGCGTTCCAACGGCCTGGCTGCTATGGTCAGACAGATGAAGACCTACGCATTGGGGTACAAGACATTGCTGGAAAAACAGAACCATTCCTAACTGTTTTTCGTTAAAATAATCAGACACTTCTCATTTTAAATGGAACAAAGCGAAGCCGAATTAACCGAAAAAGTAATTGAGGCCATAAAAAAGGTCTATGACCCGGAAATTCCCGTAGATGTATATGAGCTGGGACTTATATATGATGTTAAGATATTTCCTATAAACAATGTTTATGTGCTGATGACGCTCACCTCGCCTTCCTGCCCCTCGGCGGAGAGTATTCCGGTAGAAATGGAAACTGAGATACGCGCCATAGAAGGAGTGAACGATGTCAGCATTGAGCTGACTTTCGATCCGCCTTACTCTACCGAAATGATGAGTGAAGTGGCTAAGCTGGAATTAGGATTTATGTAACAGCCTGCCCAAGCTGTTTTGTTTAATATAAAAGTAATCCCCAAAGGGTAAGGGGTTTAAAATAGAAAAAGATTATGTATCCTCCTCATTTAGTAGCTCCAATGAAAGAAGAACTGACTTCTGTTGGATTTAATGAATTAACTACCCCACAGGAAGTGGATGATTTTTTTGCCAATCAAAAGGGTACGGCTGTAGTGGTAATTAACTCGGTGTGTGGTTGTGCTGCCGGAACCATGCGTCCGGGTGTAAAAATGTCGCTGGAGCTGACCGAAAATAAGCCGGACCAGCTCTACACAGTTTTTGCCGGTTTTGATACAGATGCTACGCAACGGGTACGTGAATATATTCCGCTGCCTCCGTCTTCGCCTTCCATTGCTTTATTCAAAGATGGCGAACTCGTGCATTTTGTGGAAAGACATCACATTGAGGGTCGTTCTGCCCAGGTGATCGGTACGCATCTGGCCGCAGTTTATGACGAGGTGAAATAGTTGTTAGTTCCGGGTAGTTAGTTCCGAGTTCCGAGTCCGTTCTCATACCCGGAACCCGGAACTAAATTATACTAAAAACAATTCCGCCGCTATCCGGTCCGATAAAGTCCTGGCTTCGTCAGGAATGGTGATGGTATCTTCATTCTGAACCAGAAGATGCTGCGATTTGAGTTTTTCAAGGGTATCCCGGAAACCGGCCGGAAGGTTCGGTTCTATCCGGGATACTTTATTTAAGGAAACTCCCCAGACAGTCCTTAAACCGGTTAGAAGGTAGTCATTCACTTTTTCCGAACTACTAAGTACTTCTCTTTCAAATTCAGGATTTCCGGATTCTATTCCCTGCATGTACCGGTGATTATGAGCCACATTCCACTGGCGCGAAATGCCATCATAAGAGTGTGCCGACGGCCCCACACCCAGATATTCATCCCCTGACCAATAGGAGGTGTTATGCACCGCATATTTCTGATTTCGGGCAAAATTGGAGATCTCGTACTGCTCAAAACCCAGGTTAGTCAGTTCACTTGTGACGATCTTATATTGCTCTACAGCATAATCTTCCGGTATGCCTGCCAGTTTGTCTTTAGCCGCCCACCTCCCGAAAACGGTGTCCTCCTCAATGGTGAGGTTATAGGCGGAGATGTGCTGAAGGTCAAATACACTGAGTATTTCAATATCTTTACGCAGGATCTCCGCCTGCCGCTTTTCATCCAGGTGAAACCCGGTCTTGGCATAGATCAGATCCACCGAGGAAGTTTCAAAGCCTTTATTTAAGATCAGCTCCAGCGCTTTTAAAGCTTCGCCGGAAGAGTGAGCCCGGTTCATGAATTTTAAAAAAACTTCGCTAAAAGTCTGAATACCTAAGCTTATACGATTTATTCCCAGAGAATACCAGAAATCAAGCCTTTCCTGACTGATATCATCGGGGTTCGCTTCCAGGGTGACCTCCTTCAGATTCTCCAGCGGATAAACCTCAACGATAGCCTTAAACAGATTTTCCAGTTCCTGGTTTGTCAGAATGGAAGGTGACCCGCCGCCGAAATACAAGGTTTCGAGCTTTTTTTCTCCCAAATACGAAGATTTTAATGCTATCTCCCGGCCTATCGCTTCTACCATCCGTTCTTTATACGACAAATTCGTACTGAAATGAAAATCACAGTAGTGGCAGGCTTGTTTGCAAAAAGGGATATGGAGGTAGAGGTGCATTGTAGTTCCGAGTGCTGAGTTCCGAGTTCCGGGTGCTGGGTATGGCGTGACTTACGATTTTATAACAATAGATTGGATCAATCCGCGAATAATTTTAGATGTTTCATCGCATAAATCAGATACATTCTCAGAACTGTTTTTATTTAAATATTCCAGACGGCGGGCTAGATACATCATCGACTTTACTTCAGCACATGAACCTTTCGAAATATAAAGAAATCTAACAAATTCTTTCCGTGTATTGCGATCAAATCCCTCAGCTATATTATTGGAAACAGAAACGGCTGCTCTGCAAATCTGATCCTTAAAACCATAATCTTTCAATTCTTTAAATTCACTGTAAATCAGTACCGCTAAGTCTTGCGCCTTTTTCCAGGCAAGCAAATCTTCAAATTTCAAAATCTTCATAAAATTATAAAAGTTGTATGTAATTAAAACAAAATCAGCGCAATATCCTCACTCGGAACTAAGAACTCGGAACTCGGAACTACTTTGTAGCAACGAAAAAATAATCAATACACTTCTCCGGCTCATCCGAAAGATAATGATCATCCCAGTTGATCTCCGCAGCAAGACTTCCCGGTTCGGCCAGGAGCTTATTGCGGTTAAAACGATTCAATACCTCGTAGGGTATCCGGAGCATCCAGGCGGGAAGACGGTGCTGCAGGTCCAGAACATCCCAACGCATGATCTTCCTGACCGAAGCCTTATTCTGCTCATAATAGGCCCAGACCTTATTGTTCCCATCGACCCCTTTGGCATCCAGCTCCCTGAAGTACTTCTTCATCAGCGTTTTCAGCTCTTTGGTACGGTATTCCCGTATATGCCAGGGGTTCCGGCTTAAAGAATAATCTTTATTTACGGTGGTCAGCAGGATCTTCCCGCCCGGCTTAAGCACACGATGTGCTTCCTGCAGAAACTTATGATCGTCGTGGATATGCTCGATGACCTGGAAAGTAACCACATAGTCAAAAGTATTATCGGCAAACTCGTTCAGATAGGGGAGATCTGCCGTATTGAAATAATGATCTGGATATTTTTCCTGAAGGGCGCGGATCAATGGCTCGTTTTTATCCAGGCCCGTAAAATGATCGCAGGCCCGGATCAGCTTTTCCACACCGCGGCCCCAGCCGCATCCCAATTCCAACACCTTACCGTTGATGATTTTGGCTGCTTCCTCATACGGAAAGTACAACCGCTGATGAACAGGGTTGTCAGAAGGGATCTCCGCACTGGTGATCTCGGTGGTAGCGTAGGTCATTTTACTCCAAATTAAAGTGCAAAAATAACGGATATTTTTGACTAAACGATAAGCCGGTCCGGAAAGCTTCCCTTACCTTTTGATATAGGAATATGTATTTTCCGTCGTTCCGCCAAAATAATTTTGCACGGTTTTGATGATCAGTCCGCGTTCATCCAACGTGTGAGTGAAGGTCTCCACCCTGATAGCCCCGGGGAGTGTAGTGTACACATAACGCACCACCGGTGCATCGGGTATCCTGCCGTAATTATGAGGATAAGTCACCCAGGATTTTAGTTTTACCGTAGGAGAAAAATAATAATCTTCGTATTTATATCTGAAAAAACGGGTGGGCGTCCCGTCCGTATTGATCGTATATTCGGTAGACCGTGTCCGGTAAGAAAACCCTTCAGAATTGTTTTCCCCCGGATTAAAATAGGTATAGATCGTGGTGTCTTTACGATCATATGGGAGGTATACCCCGATTTTACGTTGAATCCTGTCCTGTCCGTCATACTCATAAAAAGTGTGATAATTCTCTGTCTCTTCTTTTACTACACGTTTTTTACTGTCACAGAATAACTTCATATTTCTTCCTTTCATCACATAAGGGTCAGATAAGCTATTGAGATTGGCAGGAAAAACCTCGAGGTCATACGAAATAATAACACCGTTTTTATCATAGGAATAGGTGGTAGTAGCGGAACCGACGGAAGTAGTCAATAAGGATTTTTCCAGCAGGTATTCAGAAACTCCATTGACCGGGTCAGGAATCTCGTTCTTTTCACCGGGTTCGTCTGTATTGCACGATACGAATAAACCGGCCAGTAACAGGTAGAATAAGTATTTCATGAAACTAAACGATTAATATCCAAATTTAACGATCATGATCCTTATTCTGCAAAAACAAACTTAGTTAACGGCAGAAAATCGATAAAAAACCTGTCCATATCGGCAAAATAGCCTTTCGGGACGTTACAGTAAAATGCCTGCGAATTTTTAAGACCTGATTTTCGTTCTTAATAATAAGTAATAACAGAACCATTACACATTACATGAAAAAAATCATCCCGGTAATAGCACTCTGTGCGCTCTATTCCTGCCAATCGAAAAATCAACAGCAAGCTCCCGGTATCGCCGAATTTCCCGTAGTAGAAGTGGTCCGGAAAACCGTCACCGGTTATGAGGAATTCCCTGTTAGCATCAGGGGGATCAACAACAACGATGTACGGGCCAAAATTCAGGGCTATATCAAAAAGGTTTATGTAGACGAAGGACAACCGGTATCCGCCGGAACCCCCTTGTTTCAGCTGGAAACCAATATCTTAAACCAGAACGCCGACGCCGCTCAGGCAGCAGTCACTGCCAGCGAAGCCGGCATTGAAGCAGCAGACGCAGCCGTGAAGGCGGCGGAAGTGGAAGTTCGCAAGCTTACTCCCCTGGTAGAAAAAAACATTATCGGCAGTGTTCAGTTGGAAACCGCCAGAGCCAATCTCGTTCGTGCCCAGGCCGCATACGCCCAGGCAGTAGCGGCAAAAGGTCAGGCCGGTTCCACCTTAAAGGGTATCCGGGAAAACATCAACTTCTCCATCGTCAGAAGCCCGATAAAAGGCGTCGTTGGCACTTTGGCCTTCCGGGAAGGGAGCCTGGTAGGTCCTTCCGACCCTACACCGCTGACCACTGTTTCTGAAACCAGTGCTGTGTATGCCTATTTCTCTATGAATGAAAAAGAGTACCTCGACTTCCTGGAAAGAACTCCGGGCACAGGGGTAAAAGAAAAGCTGAAAAACATCCCGCCGGTAGAACTGGTACTGGCTAACGGAAAGGCCTACCCGGAGAAAGGGAAGGTACAGGCCGTGACCGGGCAGATTGATGCGGCCACAGGCAGTATACAATTCAGAGTGACATTTGCCAACAGCACGGGTCTGTTAACTAACGGAAACTCAGGCAGGGTACGGATCCCCAGAACGTACGAATATGCTACGGTCTTCCCGGAAATGGCCATTTTTGAACGTCAGGGCAGCTCTTATGTGTATACTGTAGCAGGTGACACCGCACGGCAAACCAGGGTGACGATAATAGCCAAAACCAATAATCTGGTAGTGACCGGTGACGGCCTCAGGCCCGGTGACTTAGTGGTGGTGCAGGGTACAGCAGGCTTACGGGACAAAACACCCGTAAAACCTAAAAAGCAGGATCTGGACCAGGTAATCAATACGCTAACCCCCGTATTTTAAGTTATGTTAAAAACATTTATAGAGAGGCCCGTTTTATCCTCTGTAATATCCGTATTAATAGTGATTCTGGGTGGTTTGGGGTTGTATATGCTTCCGGTTTCGCAATATCCCGAAATAGCTCCGCCTACCGTACAGGTCATGGCTAATTATACGGGAGCCAACGCCCAGACCGTTCTGGAAAGTGTGATCGTGCCGCTGGAAGAGCAAATCAACGGGGTAGAAGGAATGGACTATATTTCTTCCACTGCCTCTAATAACGGTTCCGCTACTATTCAGGTGATCTTTAAGCAGGGAGTTGACCCGGATATCGCCACAGTAAACGTACAAAACCGCGTTTCCCGAGCCACACCTTTGCTTCCTGCTGAAGTAACCCGCTCCGGCGTCACCACACAGAAGCAGCAAACCTCGGCACTGATGTTTGTTTCGTTTTACTCTTCGAGCAAAGAATACGATGCCACCTATATTCAGAATTACCTGAACATCAACGTGGTTCCGGTCATCAAGCGGATCAATGGTGTGGGTGATGCCTCGGCTTTCGGGCAGAAACTTTACTCCATGCGGGTATGGCTTGACCCGACTAAAATGGCGGCTTACGGACTGGTTCCTGCACAAATTACCCAGGCCATAAACGAGCAGAGCCTGGAAGCGGCCGCAGGTCAGTTTGGAGAAAATGACGGAGCCTCATTCCAGTACATCCTTAAATACGGGGGAAAATACCGTACCGAAGAGCAATACGAAAACATTGTGATCAAAGCACTTCCGGGAGGACAGGTACTCTACCTGAAAGATGTGGCTAAAATAGAGCTTGGGGCTTTATCGTATGCCGGAAACGCAGAGCTGAACAGCCAGCCTGCCATGACCATCGGCATTTATCAGACCCCCGGGTCAAACGCCCAGGAAATCAATACGGCCTTAAAGGAGGAGCTGGAAGAATTATCGAAACAATTTCCCTCAGGTATTCACTACCTGATCAACTTTGATACCAACGAGTTCCTTGAAGCGTCTATCTCTAAACTGGTAAGTACATTTATCGAAGCGTTTCTATTGGTTTTTGCCGTGGTGTTTATCTTTTTACAGGATATCCGTTCCACCCTGGTGCCGTTAATTGCGGTTCCGGTATCCATTATAGGTACTTTCTTCTTCCTTACCCTGTTTGGGTTCTCACTGAACTTACTGACGCTTTTTGCACTGGTTTTAGCCATCGGTATTGTGGTAGATGATGCCATCGTGGTCGTCGAGGCCATACATGCCAAAATGGAAACCACAAAAATGGATGCCAAAGAAGCCTCGATCAGTGCCATGAGTGAAATAGCCACTGCGATTGTTTCCATTACATTGGTCATGGCCGCGGTGTTTATCCCTGTGACATTTATAACAGGACCTACCGGGGTTTTCTACAAGCAATTCGGGATTACGCTGATCGTGGCTATTCTGATATCGGCGGTTAATGCCCTTACGCTTAGCCCGGCATTATGTGCCCTGTTTTTGAAACAACATGATGAATACCATAAAAAAGGTTTCCTGCAACGATTCTTCACTGCATTTAATGCTGGTTTTGAGACCATAACTCAAAAATACGGTCGTTCTTTTGGTTTTCTTTTCAAAAACAAATGGGTGACCCCTGTGATTTTAGTACTTTGCCTGGGAATTATTTATTTCTCGAACAAATCCATGCCTACCGGTTTTGTGCCGAATGAAGATCGCGGTTTCCTTTTCGGAACACTCGAATTACCTCCCGGTTCTTCTACCGACCGTGTCTATCACCTGATGAAGGAATTTGAGGGCAAAGCCATGAAAATAGAGGGTATACGAAACGTAACGGCCAACACCGGAAGTAACTTTATCAACGGTGCCGGATCTAACTACGGTATGTTCCTGATCAAACTGAAGCCTTTTGAAGAAAGAAAAACCAAAGAAACGGCTATAAACAACATCATCGGGCAGCTCTTCGGCCTGGCCAACAGCGAGTTCAAAGATGCTAAAATGATTTTCTTCCAACCGCCCAGCATTCCGGGTTTCGGAGCGTCTGCGGGTTTTGAACTGAAGCTTCTAGACCGGTCAGGCGGAGATTTGAAAGACTTTGACAATGTAGCTCAGGCTTACCTGGCTGAGTTGGGTAAGCGTCCTGAAATTCAATTTGCCCAAACTTCTTTTAATACCAACTACGCCCAGTACGAAGTAAAGCTGGATGTGGAGCGGGCCAAACGCTCCGGGGTTTCGGTAAGTGGGATCCTCTCGGCCTTACAGGGATACATAGGAGGGATCTATGCGGCCGATTTTGTGCGTTTCGGGAAACAGTATCGTGTAATGATCCAGTCTCTTCCGGAAGACCGGCGTGACGAATCCAGCCTGAATAAAATATACGTATCCACCTCTACAGGGCAAATGGCCCCGGTATCACAATTCGTGAAACTGGAAAGAGTGTATGGGCCGCAATCTGTAACGCGTTTTAACCTGTTTACATCGGCGAATATTAACGGTGCTTCCAACCCCGGATTCTCCAGTGGAGATGCCATCAGAGCCGTAAATGAGGTGGCCGCAGCTACTCTCAGCCAGGACTATGGGGTAGATTTCTCCGGTTTAACCCGTGAAGAGTTAAAAGCGGGTTCACAGACACTCCTCATCTTTATCCTGTGTGTGGTGTTTGTTTATTTTATTCTTTCCGCCCAATACGAAAGCTACATGCTGCCGTTTTCAGTAATTCTTTCTTTACCGGCGGGTATAATGGGGGCCTATTTATCCCAAAAACTGGCAGGACTGGAAAACAATATCTATTTCCAGATCGCATTGGTGATGCTGGTAGGGCTTTTGGCCAAAAATGCCATTCTGATCGTCGAGTTTGCTCTACAAAGACGCAGGCACGGGCTGAGCATCACTAAAGCGGCCATAGAAGGAGCGGTTTCCCGGTTACGGCCTATACTCATGACCTCCTTTGCATTTATTTTAGGTTTGATGCCGCTGGTGTTTTCAACCGGTGCAGGGATGCTGGGCAACCGCTCTGTAGGTACAGGGGCCGCATTCGGGTTATTGATCGGTACTGTTTTAGGTGTTTTTGTTATACCTGTGCTATTCGTTATTTTTCAGAGTATCCAGGAACGTATCAAGCCCATAGTTTTTGACAAAGAATGATTAATGTATTAAAGATGAAAAAAAGATATATAGGGCTAATGATGGTTTTAGGAGGGATAGGGCTGCAATCCTGTTTCGTGACCAAAGACTATAAAAGGCCCGAAGCTTTACCCGTAACCCAATCCTATAAGTCTGACTTTGAAACTTCTGACAGCACGACGCTGGCATCGGTATCCTGGAGAGATTTTTTTAAAGACACCATACTGAATGCCTATATTGAAAAAGCGCTTCAGAATAATCAGGATATCCGTACGGCCCTTCAGAGTGTGGCCATTGCGGAATCGTATATGAACCAGGGAAAAGCGGGGCACTTTCCTACTTTCACTCTGGGGCCGAATTTCACTTTTACCCGGACTTCCGCCAATACCCAGTTTGGGAGGATCGTGGGAAGCCAGACCCTGACCCAGTTTGATATTACGGGGAATTTTGCCTGGGAGGCCGATGTCTGGGGAAAAATAAGAAGTACAAAAAGAGGATTTATCGCCGACTACCTGCGCAGTATCAGCGCACATCAGGCCGTCTCTACCCAGATCATCGCTTCGGTAGCCAATACCTATTATACTTTGGCCGCACTCGATGAACAGAAGAAAATATTGGAAGAAACCATCCGGAACCGTGAAGAAGGAGTAGAAACCAATAAATCCCTGAAAACAGCCGGAATTGTGAGTGAAGTGGCAGTAAAACAGAATGAGGCCATCCTTGTAAATGCCCGTGGCCTGCTTCTCGACATCGAAAACGCCATCAAATTAAATGAAAACATCCTGAGTGTTTTATCCGGTGAATCTCCCGGCACAGTAGAAAGAAATACTTTTGCTTCCCAGCCGGCGCACATCGATGTGAAAACGGGCTTTCCCGCTCAACTGCTGGAAAACAGGCCGGATGTTAAAGCGGCAGAAATGGCGCTTGTCAAAGCATTTGAAAATGTAAATATTGCCAAAAGCAACTTTTACCCGACCTTAAGAATTACGGCTGCCGGTGGTTTCCAAAGCATTGATTTTCCCCAGTTGTTCAGTCCAAAATCTCTCTTCACCAACGCAGTAGCGGGCCTGGCTCAGCCCATATATAACCGCCGGGCTTTGAAAACGCAAAAAAAAGTGGCCGATGCAGGTGAGGAACAAGCCTACCTGGCTTATCAGAAAACACTGATCACGGCCAGCAGGGAAGTTTCAGATGCCTTGTATAATTATTCTGCAGCCGATCGAAAAATTGTCCTGAAAGAGGAAGAGCACCGGTTGTACAGCCAGTCGGTCGAATATTCGGAAGAGCTGCTGGAAAACGGACTGGCCAACTACCTGGAAGTGATCACCGCCAAGCAAAATGAGTTGAATACGCAGTTGAGTATTATCACTACAAAGCTGCAGAAGCTGAATGCCACGGTGGAACTATACAGGGCCCTGGGCGGAGGGTGGCAGTAACTTACCCAATAAGGCAGTTCATAAGAACTTAATATAGAATATTGCTGTTCTAATTATAACACATAACGTTATGTGTTATTTTTATCCACATGATATATAATTTCCACCATAAAGGATTAAAGCTCTTTTTTGAAAAAGATGACCCTTCAAGGTTGAAGGCCGATCATGTAGAAAAAATAAGGAGAATTTTATATCGATTAGACGAAGCAGAGTACATAGAAGATATGAATGTTTCAGGGTGGTCATTACATTCTTTATCTGGGAATTATAAAGGATTTTGGTCTGTTAAGATCAATGGGAATTGGCGAATTATATTTCGGTTTATAGATAGAATGGCTCTTGATGTAAATTATTTAGATTATCATTAAAGACAGGTTAATATGTTAAAAAGAGGTATGCGTCCTCCGCATCCGGGATCAATGATACGAGATGTCATTGAAGGGATAAAAGAAGAAACAGGCAGGAAATTAACAAACAGGGAAATAGCTGAAGGTTTAGGAATTACGCCTAAAACACTATCTAATATTCTTAATGAGCATCAGGGAATAAGCTCTGAAATGGCTATACGTTTATCCAAGGCATTCGGTTCGAAGCCCGAATTCTGGCTAAAATTGCAACTTGATTATGATTTATGGAAAGCGCAAAAGAGTATGGGGGATATTGAAGTACGTTATTTCCTGCAAATGGAATCCAACAATAAAGTTTTGCTCCCATTTTCCTAATTTATACCGGTAGAATTGAATTTCAAATCCTTTTCCAGAAAGACCAAAACTACGTAAATTGTACTTTAAAATATGAAAAGATTTTTTTTTCCTGCTATTTTTCTATTTTGTGCCTGCCAAAACCGGGAAACGGCCGCCAGCCTGTCCGGTACCTACCGGCTTTTGCACTCCATGACCATCAAAGGCTCTGACACCACCAGCGTAACCGTGGACAGCTCCCGAACTGAAATGCTGAAAATGTTCAATGGCAGCCATTTTTCCTTTTTTAATCATGACAAGGCTAAAGGTACTGACAGCCTGAATCAGCTGTTTGTCAGCGGTGCGGGAACCTACACGCTTATCGGAAACGACTACACCGAAAACCTGGATTTCTTCAATTACAGAGAGTGGGAGGGAAGACAATTTCATTTCAAGCTCGAATTCAGAGGCGATACGCTTATCCAAAGTGGAGAGGAAGTGATCCCTGAACTAGGCATCAACCAGACCATACGAGAGACGTACATCAAAGTTAAATAATGGGGCAGGTGTTAAAACCTTCTTATTAATCGCCTGCATAAACCACCCGGATTCCCTCTTCCGTTAAACGTCCTTCATCACCGTTGCTCGTATAGAGGTAAGTATTTAACGAAGATTCGGTAAAAAACTTTTCCGCTTCGGCGAAAACGGTCTTAAAAGAGGTCTGTTTAAGCTTCTGGTTGAAGCTTACCGAATAGTTGTCCGGATCCCATTGCTTACGATCGATGTAATTTTCGCCCTCATACGATGTAAAATGACGATAAGCATTCTCCCGTAAAATGGCAGGTTCCAGGCCCAGCTTCTCAAGATGTGCAATAAATTTGTTGACATCCTCCGTATGTTGCGCGCCTTTGTAGACTATGGTTCCCATCAGGATATTCACAGGGATCGGATACACATTTTTAATAGAAGAAGTAAGAAACCCGTCGGAAGGTATTTCGAGGCTCACTACCTCTTCGGATACTTTCAGTATATTGGTGCTTTCAAATTCGGGCGTTATGATTTTTAAGGTATAATCTCCCTGAGCAAGCTGCTTATCCGAAAGGGAGAATCCACCCTTAGAATGACATTTTTCGGGGTCATCTTCCCCAATTACAGGCATCGGAAAATAGGGACATTTCCCTTTGTCAATGGCGTCCGTCATAACTACCCGGATGGTTTTTCCCTCAATAGAAGTATGAAATTGCAGAGCAAACTGGTGATCATATTTTTTCACACTGTACAGCGCAAACCTCAGTCTCCTGCCTCCCGATCCGAAAACTTCATGATCCCAGTACAGCGAAAAGCCCTCTAATTGTGGCGAGATCAGCTCTTCTTTCCGGTCACAACTGAACATGAATATGAAAATGAGCAGAAAACATCCCGGTTTCATACAATACACTTTTTTATAGTGACTGTAAAAATGCAAAAAAAGTTGTAATTCGCACGAAAGATTTAGTAAACCGGTTCAACACCGAACTACTTCTACAAGACAATATCGATTCTCAATAATTCAGCACCGGGCTTAGCCATCTCTCTGCTTCTTCGACCGACACCTCCCGTACCCGCACATAATCTTCGATCTGGTCCTTTTCTATCTTACCCAGGCCAAAATACCGCGACTGCGGATGGGCATAATAGAAGCCGGAAACAGCCGATGCCGGCCACATAGCCAGGCTTTCGGTCAGCCGCAGGCCGATTTTGGGCTCCACATTGAGCAGGCGGAATATATCGCGCTTAGGGTTATGATCCGGGCAGGCCGGGTAACCCGGCGCCGGGCGGATACCCACATACTTCTCTTTAATCAGCTCTTCGTTCGTCAGTTGTTCCCCCGCCTGGTAAGCCCAGAGTTCTTTCCGTACCTTCTCATGAAGCAGCTCGGTAAAGGCTTCGGCAAAACGGTCGGCCAGCACTTTCACCATAATGGCGTTATAATCGTCAAATTTCTCTTCAAATTCCTTTGCGATCTTCTCTGCCCCGAAAATACCTACGGCAAACGCACCGAAATAATCCTGCCTGCCTGTCTCCACCGGTGCCACGAAGTCGGCCAGCGACAGGTTAGGAATTCCGCTTCCTTTTTTACCCTGCTGACGTAAATGCTGGACTTTAGCGATCACTTTGTCACGCTGGGGCATAAATACATGATGCTCATGGCCCGGAAGCTTACAGTCGCACTGTACAGCCGTATGCGTAAAATCATACACCAGCTGGGTGTCATCGTTTTCTACATTGCTCGGCCAGAACCCGATCACCGCCCGGGCATCGAACCAGTTTTCTTCCAACACAGTCTTCAGCATAGTCTGAGCCTCGTCAAAGAGCTTTTGCGCCTCTTTTCCCACCACTTCGTCATTCAGAATTTTCGGGTAATGCCCGTGAAGATCCCATGCCTGGAAGAAGGGGGTCCAGTCGAAATATTGTACTATCTCTTTTAAACTATAGTTCTCATAAACCTTTGTTCCTAAAAATTTTGGCACTGGAATTTCATAGCTAGACCAGTCCACCTTCAGCTTGTTTTGCCGGGCTTCTTTCAGGCTGATATACGACTTGACGCCCTGGCGCCTCCGGTAATCTTCCCGGAACCGGGCATAATCTACTTTTACCGACTGGATATACCCGTCGCGCTGCTCTTTGCTCAAAAGATTACTCACTACCGGTACCGATTTGGAAGCATCCAGCACATGAATGACCGGTCCGTCAAAACAGGTATCGATCTTTACAGCCGTATGCGCACGGGAAGTGGTGGCTCCCCCGATCAGCAGGGGCCGGTCTGTCATTCCCCGTTTCTGCATTTCCTTAGCCACATACACCATCTCATCGAGCGACGGCGTGATGAGCCCGCTAAGCCCTATGGCATCTACCTGGTGCTTTTCGGCCTCTTCCAGGATCTTTTCCGCCGAAACCATGACCCCCAGGTCGATGATCTCATAATTGTTGCAAGCCAGCACCACGCCTACAATGTTCTTACCGATATCATGCACATCGCCTTTCACCGTAGCCATCAGCACTTTACCGTTATTTTGAGCGGTATTTCCCGATCTGAGCTTTTCTTCTTCCAGGTAGGGCAGGAGGTAGGCTACGGCTTTCTTCATCACACGGGCCGATTTCACCACCTGAGGCAAAAACATTTTTCCCGAACCGAAAAGGTCGCCTACCACATTCATTCCGTCCATCAGCGGCCCTTCAATGACCTGTAAAGGGCTGCGGAAATGATGCCGGATCTCCTCAATATCTTCGTCAATATACTCCACAACGCCCTTGACCAGCGCATGCTCTATGCGTTTAGCCACCGGGAAACTCCGCCATTCCTGAACCGCCTTTTCATCTGTTTTTCCTTCTCCTTTCAGACCTTCCGCCAGCTCAAGGAGTACTTCGGTGGCATCGTCCGTACGGTTCAGCAACACATCTTCTACCGCTTTCAGCAGGTCTTTGGGGATGTCGTCATATACCTCCAGCATGGCGGGGTTCACGATCCCCATATCCATCCCGGCCTGCCGGCCGTGGTATAAAAATGCCGAGTGTATGGCTTCCCGCACCCGGTCGTTGCCCCGGAAGGAGAACGACACGTTGCTTACTCCACCGCTGATATGGGCATGGGGAAGATTTTCCCGCACCCATTTCGTAGCTTCAAAGAAGGAAATGGCATTGATGCGGTGCTCTTCGATACCGGTGGCTACCGGGAAGATGTTCAGGTCAAAGATGATGTCCTGGGGCGGGAAATGTACCTTATTGACCAGAATATCATACGAACGCTTCGCTATCTCTATCCGTCTTTCGGTGGTATCCGCCTGTCCGTCTTCGTCAAAAGCCATGACGATGACGGCGGCTCCGTATTTTTTTATGGTTTTTGAATGATCAATAAATGCCTCTTCGCCCTCTTTCAGGGATATAGAGTTTACAATTCCCTTTCCCTGAACACACTTCAGCCCTGCTTCAATGATCTCCCACTTTGAGGAATCGACCATCACTGGAATCCGGGAAATTTCCGGCTCTGAGGCCATCAGGTTCAGGAAAGTGGTCATGGCCTCTACGCCGTCCAGCATCCCCTCGTCCATATTAACATCGATAACATTAGCTCCGCCTTCCACCTGATCCAGCGCCACACTGAGCGCCTCATCGAATTTCCTGTTTTTAATCAATCGTAAAAACTTCTTGGAACCGGTCACATTGGTACGCTCTCCCACATTTACAAAACCCAGCTCTTTGGTCAGCGTCATGGGTTCCAGCCCGCTGAGACGTAACAGAGTCTTAATTTCCGGGCGCTTCCGGGGAGCATAGCCTTTGGCCAGTTCCGCGAAAGCCCGGATATGGTCAGGTGTGGTACCACAGCATCCGCCCAGGATATTCACATATCCTTCTTCCAGGAATTCCTTCACCTGCTCCGCCATAAACTCCGGAGTCTCGTCGTATTGCCCCATCTCATTCGGAAGGCCGGCGTTGGGGTAAACACTTACAAAACAGTCGGCCACACGGCTCAGCTCCGCCAGATAGGGCTTCATGGCCCGGGCACCCAAAGCACAGTTCAGACCTATGGAAAGCAGCCCGCCATGGGATACCGAATTATAAAAGGCCTCTGAAGTCTGGCCGGTAAGTGTACGGCCCGACTGATCCGTGATCGTTCCCGATACCAGCACCGGCATTTCAAAATCATGATGGGCTGCTTTTCTTTCTTCAATAACGGTATTGGCCGCAAAGAGCGCTGCCTTACAATTGAGGGTATCGGTTACGGTCTCGATAAGCAGGCAGTCCACGCCACCGTCGATCAGGGCATTGACCTGCGTGGTAAACGCATCCACCAGTTGGTCGAAATTTATGGCTCTGAACCCGGGGTTGTTCACGTCGGGGGATAAGGAGGCCATTTTGGTGGTTGGCCCCATCGAACCCGCCACAAACCGGGGTTTTCCAGGGTTCTTTTGAGTGTATTCATCCGCTGCCTGCCGGGCAAGCTTGGCACCCTCATAATTGATCTCATATACCAGATCGGCCATGTGATAGTCATCCTGGGCCACCCATGTACCGCTGAACGTATTGGTTTCCAGAATATCACTTCCGGCATCCAGGTATTCCTTATGAATGGCGAGGATGACATCCGGGCGGGTCAGAGAAAGGAGATCGTTATTTCCCTTTATATCATGGGGAAAATCCTTAAAACGCTCCCCCCTGTAATCTGCATCCGTAAGCTTATAACGCTGAATCATGGTACCCATGGCCCCGTCCAGTATCAATATACGCTTCCTAAGCTCTCCTTTTAAAGTCGACATAAGCTGCCCTAAGTAAATTTTGACTCCAAATATACTACAAAAAGAAAAAAACATAAGTAACAATGATAAAATATAGATAATTTATCTAAAAGTTTACCATAAATCTAATATATTTTCTATTTTTGTACTATAAATAATGGATCAGAGCTGAAAACACCTTTTTAAACTTAAAGTTCTTACCATTTAAAACTTATATGTCCTTATGTGCCTTATATGGTAAATAACATGATAAAACTAGACGACACCGACCGCGACATTATCCGCTACCTCCAACAGGATGCCAAGCTGACCACCAAAGAGCTGGCCGGAAGGCTCAACCTCTCCGCCACACCGGTTTATGAGCGTATCCGCAGGCTGGAAAACGAAGGGGTGATCAAAAAATACGTAGCACTGGTAGACCGGGAAAAGATCGGCAAAGACCTGATGGTGCTTTGCAACATCCGTTTGAAAGAACATGCCCGGGAAGCGGGGGCAAAGTTCGTCCGGGCCGTCGTGTCGATGCCCGAAGTGGTGGAATGCCTCAATATCTCCGGCGATTACGACTTCCTGATCAAGGTAGTGGTCAGCGATATGCGTGAATACCAGAGCTTTATCATGAATAAGCTGGCCGGGTTAGAGAATATCGGCTCCACGCAGTCTATTTTTGTGATGGGGGAAATTAAAAGCGAAACGGCGTATGAACCGGAGTGAATATTCAAAAAATACTTGTGTATAATGAATTATTTGCCCGATGATTTCGTTTCGAAAACAGGATGAAGCAAAAGCTCAAAAAAATACTGGCACTCAGCATGGCCCTTACGGTTCTCGTAAGTTCGCATTCTTTTGCCTGGTTTGAGCATCTTTGCACCCTTACAAAGACTAAAAAGGTGTCGTTTCACCTGGAGACCTGTGCAGGGGACCTGGTAGAGGCTACTCCTTCGAATGCCACCAGCCTGAAAAAGGGGAGTTGCTGTGAGATCACTTTTAAGGTGAACAAGACAGACAACGCCGTACAACCCACCTTTAACCTGGCATTCAGTCCTTTTGTTGCTGAAGAGGTCTTCTTCCCGGTATACCGGTTCGAACCGGAAGTACAGATTCTTTCTGAAAAACCGGTTCTCAATCACGGCGATTCATCCCCTCCGCTATTATTACCCCTATACCTTCTGAATGAGCAGTTCATTATATGAGATTGCGGTAAAAAGGTTATTTTCTTTTTATCCGTAATTTTATGTATTTATGAACAGATTAATCATTGCAATATTCCTATTTCATAGTGCTGCGGCCTTTTCACAGGAAGTGAGGGGCAAAGTGGCCGATAATCTTAATTCCGCCATTGCAGGAGTGACCGTTTCGTGGGTGGGAAAACCCCAAACGGCTGTTATGACCGACGAAAACGGTATGTTTTCCATCGCCAGGATCCCTTCTGAAGACCGGCTGACCTTCAGTTTTATGGGTTTTCAGCCGGATACCCTTTACGTTATCGAAGCCCGGTTCTATGTGATGATCCTGAAAGAAAGCACCCGGGATCTCGACGAAGTGGTCGTTAAAGCGGCCGGAACCACCCTTGACAAAATGTCGCCCATTCATACACAAATCATCAGTTCAAAAGAGCTTTTGAAGGCGGCCTGCTGTAATCTCTCGGAAAGTTTTGAAACCAATGCCTCCATCAGTGTGGGCAACACCGACGCGGTGACAGGCTCGCGACAGATACAGCTGCTGGGCATGAGCGGCTCTTATGTGCAAACGACCATAGAGAACCTCCCGGGCATCCGCGGACTGGGTCAGACCTTTGGTATGAACTATATTCCCGGCACCTGGATCCAGTCTATTGATATCGGCAAAGGCGTAGGCTCGGTCATTACGGGGGCCGAAAACATGATAGGGCAGGTCAATGTAGAGCTTAAGAAGCCCGACCTGCCCGAAAAAGTGCTGGTAAACATGTATTTCAATAACTTCGGCAGGGCAGAGGCCAACCTGAATATCGCCCAAAAGCTGAAAAATGAAAAGTGGTCTTATGCCCTCCTGAGCCACGGCTCTCTCCTGAGATCAGAGATCGACCATAATGACGACGGCTTCCGGGATCTGCCCAAATATCAGCAGATCAACCTTTTAAACCGGTGGAAATATAATGGTGACCGCCTGATGGCACAATTCGGTGGCCGGTTTCTTTCAGAAGACCGGGCAGGGGGACAGACAGGCTTCAAAAGCAATACCTCAACACCCGGCCTTTACGGCTTTACGAACAATACCCGCCGTTATGAGGTCTTTTCCAAAACCGGCCTGCTGTTTCCCGAAGCACCTTACCGGGGTCTGGGTCTGATCCTGAACGGAACACTCCATGACTCGGAGTCGTGGTTCGGCAAGACGCCGTACTCCGGAAAGCAAAGCACCCTCTACGGAAACCTGATCTACCAGGACATTTTCGGAAACACCAATCATACGTATAAAACCGGGCTGAACTTCCTCAATGATGTATTTGATGAGCAATACGGCAGCATCTTCCTGGATAGAAATGAGGTGGTTCCCGGAGTTTTCTTTGAGTATAACTATAAAAGCACCGATAAGACCAGCATCCTCCTGGGTTTGAGAAATGATTTTCATAACCTGTACGGAAACTTCTTCAGCCCCCGGCTGCATATCATGCAAAAGCTGGCCGAAAAGCACACTTTAAGGCTCTCCGCGGGGAAAGGATTCCGGGTTCCCAACCCGTTTGCCGAGGGGTACGGAATGCTGGTGAGCAACCGTTCGGTACGCATCCTGGAAGACCTCCGGCCCGAAGTTTCCTGGACCTTCGGCGCCAGCTATGTGATCGATTTCCTGCCTAATCTCTCCTTATCCGGGGAATTTTATCATTCCCGGTTCGAAAATCAGATGATCACGGATATGGAACATGACGGCTACCTTTATTTCTATAACCTTGACGGGAAGTCCCGGACCAACAGCGCCCTCGTAGAGCTGAACTACGGCCCTGTTGACCGTTGGGAGTTTAAAGTGGGTTACCGCTATGTCAATAACAAACAAACTGTGGGTAAGCCCATGGGCGAAAAAGTGCTGATGGACAAAATGTTCTTACCCCAGGACCGCCTGCTGGTGAACGTGGGCTATAGCTTTCCTTATGAAAAATGGAAGCTCGACGGTACACTTCATGTGAACGGACGACAAAGGATCCCGGTGAGCCACCCCATTGGCGATGACATGAGCTATGCCGAAATGACCTCCCAATACGCGCCCGCCTATATCAATGTCAACGGACAGGTCTCCCGAAATTACCCCAAACTGGAAGTATACGTGGGCGGAGAGAACCTGACCGGCTTTAAAATGAAAAATCCGGTGATCAGCGCATCCCAGCCCTTCGGACCGGAATTCGATGCCGGCCGAATCTGGGGGCCCATAACCGGCGCCACGGTATACACCGGTTTCCGGTATAAAATCAAGTAAATAACTTAAATCAATTATAATTATGAAAAGAGTAATCGGAGTTTTAACCCTCGTATTAGGCCTGAGTTTCGGAACATTCGCTCAAAAAGGAAAAACCGCTGAAGTAAGTTTTGCTTCATCAGTAAAATGCGGCATGTGCAAAAAAACGATTGAGTCTAATCTGGGAAAAGAGAAAGGGGTGCAGGCAGTGAATGTAGACCTGAAGGAGCATACGGTCAATGTAGTCTACAACTCCAAAAAAGTGAGTAAAGATGAGCTGAAAGACAAAATCTCGAAGATCGGGTATGATGCCGACGAAAAGGTAGCCGACCAGAAAGCGCATGATGCCCTTCCGGGATGCTGCCAGAAAACAGCGAAGTCCCATAAAGATTAATTTGGTAACTTTGTTTTCATTTCGATAGCCAAGCTATCGAAATGAAAACACCAAATAATAACACTAAAATATGAAAATTGAACTGGAAAGAGTAGATGATGGCTTCCACATGGAAGCCAAAGGAATGTCGCCGGTTGTGGTAAACCTGGATGCGGCTGTAGACATCGGAGGAAAAAATGCAGGTGCACGCCCCATGGAGCTCCTGCTGATGGGCCTGGGCGGTTGTACCTCCATTGACCTGATCCTTATCCTGAATAAGCAGCGCCAACCACTGGATGATATTAAAATCGAAGTTACCGGTGAGAGAGAACAGATCGAAGGAACGGAAATGAAGCCCTTCAAAAAGATCAATATCCATTATAAGCTGTATGGCCAGCTCGACCCGGTCAAAGTGGAAAAAGCCATTTCCCTTTCCATGGATAAATACTGCTCGGCCACCGCTCAGCTGCGACCTTCTGCCGAAATTACGCATAGTTACGAAATACTATAACCACGAAAAGAATGGTTAATGGTTAATGATAAATTGTTAATGATTCATGGTTATTCAAGAGATATATGCAAACCATCATTAACCATTTATCATTAATAATTATTAGAAAGATAGATGATTGTATAAATTTATAAATATTTCGCTTTATTGCCTTCTGTGGTTTTATAAGCGAAATTTTATGCGGGTCTGAACTTTACCGTGTCTCCGACCTGAAACAGGTTAGGAGGGGTGCGGTTTACATCAAACAGCTCGGCCGTAGTATAACCAATAATGTGCCAGCCACCCGGACTTTCCCCGGGATAAATGCCCGTTTGCTGTCCGCCAATGGCTACCGACCCCTTGGGTACCCTTAGTCGAGGGGTGCTTCTCCGGGGCACGGTCAATCGCGGATCTAGCCCCAGCAGATACGGGAAACCAGGTCTGAAACCGATCATGGCCACCACATACTCCGTTACCGAATGAATGTCCACCACTTCTTTCACCGGTAAACCACAATACCCGGCTACTATCTCCAGATCCTCCCCGCTATAATCCACCGGAATTTCTACTTTCCTGCTACTTACCGGAAGATCTATTTTATCTTGCAGTACATATTGCTTACAAATTCCGGAAAAATATTCCTTCAGCGACCGGTGCCGACGGTAAAAGTCAACACCGACAAACACTGTCACCGATGAATAACCCGGCACGATCTCCGCCATCTCTTCCAGAGCTGATTCACGAAGAAAAGAACAAAGACGCATGACTTCACGGTGCATTTCCGGGGAAATCACCTCACCGAGAGTGATGGTCACCGCAGTTTCCGAAAGGCTATTAATCTTCATCGCTCCAGGCATCTTCCAGTGAAAAGACCGGGCGCCGGCACGCATAGTCTTCACAGACATAGATCGTGTTTTTTCCTGTAAACCGGTTTTTAAACACAGGCAAAGCGCTTTGATCCTCTGCTCCGAAGTATAAGGTAGCAGGTGAGGGGTTGCGCTGTTGCAAAGTCCGGATCCATTCCCGGTGGTCCGGTCCCGTTACTACCACTTCCACCTGCTTCTTGCTCAAAAGCAAGCCCAGGTCTACCCAATTGCTCAGCCATTGCGGATCCTGCAGCGTGAGGGGTTTAAGTTGGGCAAACATCTGCCGGGCGATTTCCCTATAATGGGTGTTACCGGTGTATCTGCCGGCAAAATACAGGCTTTTGGCGATCATGGAATTGGAGGAAGGGATCACATTGTCAAACAGTTCTTTCTTCCGGGCAATCAGCTTCTCCGCTGCCACATCGGTATAGTAGAACAGCCCTTCTTCTGTATCATAGAAGTTGGCCAGCACGTATTGACTCAACTGTGCTGCCGTTTCGAGGTATTTTTCTTCAAAGCTTACAGAATACATATCGGTATTGGCCCGGATCAGCGCGGCATAATCATCCAGAAAACCGTAAGTTTTTCGTTCCCCCGCCTGGTGAAATACGCCTAAAGCTATATTCCCGTCCTCATTCCGGCCGGAGAAGGTCAGCCTCCGATTGAGATAATCCAGTTTTTCACGGGCAAAAAGGTAGTCGCTGCCAAAAGCCCTGCTACGCTCCGTCAGGCCGGAGATGATCAGGGCATTCCAGGAAGTAATGACCTTATTATCCAGCCCGGGATACACCCTCTTTTCCCTTACTTTAAGCAATTTTTCGTGGGATTTCCTTATTTTATCCCACTGAACAGGAAGATGCTCAAGGTGCAGTATATTGTTTCCATGTTCCCAATTGCCTTCTTCCACTATACCGTATTCCTGCATAAACAGGGCGGCATCCTCACCCAAAACGCTCTCTATTTCTTCCTGCCTCCATACATAGAATTTCCCTTCTTCGCCCTCCGAGTCTGCATCCCGGGCAGAGAATATCCCCCCGTTTTCCCCGTTCATTTCCCTTATCAGCCATGAATAGGTCAGATCTACCGCCCAACGGTACAGACCATGTGGGTCTGACCCGGCCCCCACCGCTGAGTAGAGACTCATCAATTGCCCGTTATCATAAAGCATCTTTTCAAAATGCGGAACCTTCCAGTAACTGTCAACAGAATAACGAGCCCAGCCACCGCCGAGGTGATCGAATATCCCGCCCAGGACCATCCTGCCCAGGGTAAATTCCAGGTGCTCCTTTAGGTACAGGTTGCCGGTATGGTAGCTCAGGCGATGGATCAGGTTCCATATAGAAGGCATCGGAAACTTGGGGGCCCGGTTCATTCCGCCGTCTTCCCTGTCAAAATCTTTGGCCAGCTTTTCACTGATCACACCCAGCTCTTCCTTCGTATATATCGAAATATCTAATGGTTTCCCGAATAAATACTTCTCAGAGTCTCTTGTATTTAGACTTTTAACAAAGCTTCTACCTGAGGCCATTACTTCTTCCCGCCGGTTCAGAAATACATTCACCACGCCGGCCATGGTCTCCATCCAGCGTACTTTGGGAAAGTAGGTTCCGCCATAAAAAGGTTCGCCGGTGGGAAGTAAAAAAACATTCAACGGCCAGCCGCCGCGGATACCCATATTTTGCAGGGCTTCCATGTAAATATGGTCAATGTCGGGCCGTTCTTCCCGGTCTACCTTGATATTGATAAAATGCGCATTCATAAAATCGGCCACTTCCCGGTCTTCAAAGCACTCATGCTCCATCACATGGCACCAATGACAGGCAGAGTAACCGATACTCAGCAGAATCACCTTATCTTCCGAACGCGCCTCTTTCAGGGCTTCTTCACTCCAGGCATACCAGTGCACGGGATTATCCTTATGCTGCAATAAATAGGGGCTGGTTTCGTGTTTTAATCGGTTCATGGGTTAATAATGATTTTCCGGGTATGGCTGAAAGAGCTGCCTTTCACCCGCAGGTATAACCTGTAAATGTTGTATTTCTGAAGATCCAGCTTAGCCGTATATTCACCGGCTCCTTGTGTATCCAGGTCTTCCTGATACAGAACGCGGCCCCACTCATCGGAAAGCGAAAGATTAAGAAACCGCTCACCACCCGTCTTAACCGTATAGGTCACAGGTGTGCCGGCCGGATTGGGATACACTGCCAGGCCCGTCTCATCTTCCTCATTTCCCGATACGGGATCGACGGCATACTCGCACAGGAAGATCTCATAGCCCCGTAAAGTAATGGTTTCTCGCAGGTTTCCGTAATTTATAGTAATCTTAACTTCCTCATTTTCAGTCTTTGCCCACGGATTATGTGCAGCTACCAGCAGCCGCCCGTCTTTGTGCACTCCACGCCATACCGGAAGTTTGTTTTCATTATATTCCCGGGCCGATACGGTTTGAATCAGCTGGTGGTCACCCTCAAAAAAATGCCGGAATACAGAAAGCCGGTAAAGCCCTCTCATGAAGTATTCATACCCCGAATAATCCGTGGAAGGGTCCATATCATCCCACAGCCAGATGCCGCGAGCCCCGGAAAAGAAGGAAAAAATGGCCATGGCCTCAGACATCCACGGCCGGATGTTTTTGCCTACATACTGGGGGGTATAGCTGTACCGGTTCCAGAGAAACACCCATTGGTCACGGTCCGACCAGGCCCGGTTGGCTTCTGTCTGAAACATCAGGTAGGACAAATACTCTCCCGCAAAAATATGGGGGTAATCGTAGTAGAAATAGGCATTGGGTGAAAGTACATCCATTAGTGCATAATAGCTTCCGCCTGCTTTTTGATTTCCAAAATCGTATGCAATATAATTCAGGAGGGTAGGATCGGTCTGCCATTTCTCCCAGGTAGGTCCCTGGATATTGGTAAACGTATTAAAAACGGGCACGTCGCCGTAAGCGGTGATCTGCCGGGCGTTTACTCTTTCCTTTATATAAGCCGCCGCTTGGGCGTAAAGATCCTGCATATCCTTCTGATACCGCGTGATAAAGGCTTCATCATTCAGAGCCCGGATCTCTGCTGGCACGAAACTCATATTTTTGAGGGCCAGAACGGAGTCGCGCGACTTGTGGTGCATTTCAATATCCAGGCAAAAGATGTCGATATCTGCGCTGCCGCCGTTCAGCGACCGGAAATAAGCGAGGTCATCGTCCCATTTGCGGTGATACACATTCATGTCATTGCCGTAGGGCGACTTATGGTTTTTCCAGGGCTGGTCGGCATTGGCTATCCCATAGTAAATATAGGCCCGGTTCCCGACAGGTAAGTGGCTGATCCCGTTCGGGTTGGAAACATGCGTAAAACCTCTTTTAAGAAGAGCATCCGGGTCATAAATGGCCTGGCTGCCGCTATAAATGATCGTAAAGGGCAATGAAAATTCAGGAAACTGGCGCCAGTTGACCTGGTGTTGTGAAGGTGTAAATGGAAACTCTTCCCCCCCTAAACAGTTTTGTGCTGAAGCCCTGTAAGCAGAAACAAAAAGCAGCGCGAATCCGAAAACTATCCATTTCCTTTTTAAATTTGTAGCCATTATCCTGCGTTATTATATAAATCAAACTCAAAAGTAAATTGAAAAATTTTGTTTTAATTTCATTATTTGCGGTTATTTTAACGGCCTGTAAGGATCCGAACGTCGGCTCGGAAGATAAAACTACTGCCGAATTACTGGTAGCGCACGGCTGGCAACTGGATAAATATACGAGTATACAGGGAGTTACGATCAATGACGGGCAATTAAAATCTTCCGCAAGGATGTTGTACGGACTTGCCTTCCAGTTCAAAGCGGACAGCGAAGTAAGGGGTGTGGATAAAATCAGCAAAGCTGTGATCAACAAAGGTGTATGGACAATAGAAGAAAACGATAAAACACTGGATATCGATATTGACGGATTCGCCGGAGATTTTGAAGTTGTTCAGATCAATCATACTTCCATGATCCTGAAAGCTAAAGACGAGAATCAGGTGATAGGAGTAGGCCCCGAAGTGCACCTTGTATTCTCTGAATTCAAGCTGTAGAAATAGTAGTGAGGAGCGGGCAATGAGTTGTGAGTTCGCGGTAATCACTACTCATTACCCGGAACTAATTTATGCCGATGAAAGCAGACCCTATAAGACTGATTTTCGGATTAAAGCTCAAACAGTTCCGCGTGGAAAAAGGATGGTCGCTCCAGGAACTCTCCACCCTGAGCAATATCTCACCTTCCTACCTCAACGAGATAGAAAAAGGGAAAAAGTACCCTAAAACCGATAAGATCTTCGATTTATCCCGGGCGCTTGGTGTAGAATACGATGAGTTGGTTTCTTCTGATCTGAAAAAAGCACTGGGGCCCACGGGTGAAATTCTGAAAAACAAGTTCTTTACCGATATTCCTTTTGAATTCTTCGGGATAGATCCGGCCCATATTATTGAGATCATTGCCGACGCACCTGTCAAATTCAGCGCACTGGTCAATACACTGATCAAAATAGGAAGGAGTTATAATGTAAGTGTGGAGAAGCTGTACTTCGCCGTGCTGCGCTCTTACCTGGAGATCCATAAAAATTATTTTCCCGAGCTGGAAGACCTGGCTGACACTTTTCTAAGCGGGGAAGAAAAAACGGAAAGTGTACTCAAAAAATACCTGCGTATGGAGCACCAGGTAGCTACAGATACGTTTGACGGCGAAAAGCATCCCGCCCTTGCCGGCTTAAGGACCGTGCTGGTTCCCCGCTCGAAAAAATTCTTTCTCAACCGCAATCTGAGCGAAAAGCAAAGGCTTTACGCCCTTGCCCGGGAATCCGGCTTCCGTTATATGGGCATCCGCGTACGCCCGCTCACTTCCACATGGGTAAGTGTTCATTCGTTTGATGAAGTTTTTAACAACTTCAAGGCTTCTTACTTTGCAGCCTGTATCCTCATTCCTAAAATCACACTGGTGAAAGAGGTTCGCAGGTTTCTGGCTGATCCCAGGTTCAGCCACCGTAAGTTTTTCCACCTGCTCGATCAGTTTCCGGTATCGGAAGAAACGGTCTTCTACCGTCTTTTCTCCTTATTACCGGCTTATTTTCAGCTCGAAAAACTCTATTTCCTGAAGTTTGCGTCTTCTGAGGGAAGCAGCGAGCCCCGCCTGATCAAGGAAATCCATCTAGTAGGGCAGCACGACCCCCAGGAAAACCGGAACGAACATTACTGCCGGAGATGGCCGGGCATCAGTTTACTGGATGAGCTTCCTTCCCATAGTAACCAGCGGCTTCTGAAGACACAGATCTCCAATTTTGAAAGCATGGGTCATCGCTATTTCGAAATAGCCATGGCTAAGACCTCTAAAGACGGCGGATTGGAGAGCATTACCCTGGGGCTGGAGATCGACGAAAGCATACGGTCGAAAGTAGCGTTCCTCGATGACCCTGCCATCACCCGGAAAGAGGTGGGCCAGACCTGTGAAAAATGTGCTTTATTTGATTGCAAAGACAGAGTAGCCGCACCCGTGGTCCTGCATCAGCAGCGGAGGCTGAATGAGATTCAGAAGGCGATCGGGCAACTTAAATAAGTGAACAGTTAACAACTAAAAGTTAAAAGTTACGGTACATTCTTCTATATTAAATTGTACCATAACTTATAACTTTTAACTTTTAGTTTTTAACTTAATTACATCTCCTCCGCCTCCACCAGCTTCACTTCCGGGATCATGGAAGTCAGCAAACGCTCAATACCCACTTTCAATGTCATAGAAGCTGACGGGCAGCCGCTGCAGGAGCCCTGAAGCAGAACCTTCACGGTACCGCTTTCTTCATCAAAGGAATAATAGTTAATAGCGCCGCCATCCGATTCCACGGCCGGCCGCACGTATTGATCCAACGTGGATTTTATTTTGGCCACTACCGGTGAGTCGTTCCCCTGAACGATCAGGGTATTGGAGTCAATGGTATTTTTGGTAAAAACCGGGTGATTTTCATCGAAGTAAATCCTGATAAATTTCCGGACATCGGTTATCACTTCTTCCCACTCAATTTCCCCCCGTTTGGTGATGGTAATAAAATTGGAGGAGATAAAAACCCGCTCTACAAAATCAAAAAGAAACAGGTCGGAGGCAAGGGGAGAAGCCTTCTTTTCTTCCAACGTGGCGGCCTTGTCCGGGTAATCGAACGACAGCCCCTCCGGAACGATCTCATAGTTGAGTACAAATTTCATGGAGTTAGGATTGGGACTTAACTCCGTATATATCATGGTGTTTCTTTTCAGCATTGCTTTTGATATAATAATTTGTTTACGTCTATAACAAATGTCCCCGGCCGAAAGTGCCGGGAGGTAGGGAGTTAGTTCCGAGTTCCGTAACTCGGAACTAGGACCTCGGAACTCGGAACCAACAAAAAAGAGGCCCTGAGACCTCTTTCCTTAAATTCTTATCCGCCTTTGTTACGCTTCAGCAGGAAGTACGTGCACGAAAGATTTTCCGTCACGACCTTTCTTGAAGTTAATTACCCCGTCTGTTAAAGCAAACAAAGTATGATCACGGCCCAGACCTACGTTTTGACCGGGATTATGCTTGGTACCGCGTTGACGAACAATGATATTGCCCGCGATAACCGACTGACCACCGAAAAGCTTAACGCCAAGACGTTTACTTTCCGACTCACGACCGTTTTTCGAACTACCGACCCCTTTCTTATGTGCCATTGTATTCTAAATGTTTTAAGATTCTGAAATTTGTTATGCACCAACAATCTGGTTAATCTGAACTTTCGTCAATGCCTGACGATGTCCATTTTGCTTCTGGTAACTTTTACGTCTTTTTTTCTTGAAAACGATTACCTTTTCACCTTTTAAGTGCTCTAAAATGGTGCCTCTTACAGACGCACCTGCTACGGTAGGAGCCCCGATGGATACTCCTCCTTCTGATTCAACAAGAAGAACCTTGTCGAAAACAAGCTCAGCGTTCGTTTCACCTTCTAACCGATGGGTATAGATGTAACGACCCTCTTCAACTTTAAATTGCTGGCCTGCGATCTCTACGATTGCGTACATATTATTTGATAATTAATTTTTTGAGGTGCAAAAATAAAAATATTCTGTGTAAAAACCAAATCTTTCTTCGAAATCTAAGGGAAAATGCAGGGTCAGGGTGCTGTTATCGTTTTTTACCAGGCAGATCTTAAGAATAAAGTGACTTTGCTTCTCTGTTTATATACCCCGTGAATATGTGAAACAAAGGAAAAAAACGTTAAAAACCTAAATAAAAAAACAACTAATCTATTAGTTATTTAACTACCCTTTTCTATCTTTGTTCCGTTAAATCTATTCCGAACAATGAAAAAACTGATACTCATTTTCTCCGGCTTGCTGACAGGCCACTTCGCAGACGCTCAAAAGATCATCTGCATTACGGATTCTACTACCATTAAACAGTATTTCGGCGGGACACCGGAGATCGTTTTCACCACCCGGGGTAACAGGACCGTAGGCGTTACCTCACAGCAGGCTCCTTCGGCGCCTGCACCTGAAAATGACGGCATTCCGGGCGGTCCTCTGATCCGGATTACCAAAAATGACAACGCCGCCACTTTACGGAAAGAGCTGGGTGCAGTAACCCGTTCAATGGACTGGCCATCCGTTATGACCAGTGCAGGACGCCTCCAATATCGCGCATTTGTTGGCTCCGAAGGCAAAATAGACAGCCTGGCTTATTACATTGTTCATACAGATACCAGCCGCCAAAACCGGAATTTCATGATGCGGGATAAGATCGGTAGAATAGGGCTGGAGGGTTTCCGTATCAATCTTGAAAACCAATGGATGAAAGTAATACAAAATTACACAGGAGTTGCTTCGAAATCCCCTGCACGGACCTATACAGGATTTATCGGTATAGGCGGCAAAGTAAAAAATCTGGATGAATTCCTGAATTCGCTGGCGGATACCGTTACCACTATCAATTTAACAGATTACGGCTTAAGGGAATTTCCTTATCAGCTCAGGCGCTTCAGTAACCTGAAAAACATTAATCTCAAAGACAATTATATTGGTTCGGCCATGCTCGACAAGAAGGATTTTCCGAAGCTGGTCACGATCTCCTTTCAAAATAACCTGCTGCGTGATGACAGCCTGAAATTCACAGGAGGCCTCAGGCCGCCGGCCATTAACCTCACCGACAATCATTATACCCGGATCCCGAAAACCCATCGAAGAGTAAAATACCTTTACCTCGCCAACAGCTCCATCAGTGAAGTGACCAAAAAGGATATCCGGAAAATAAGGAAGGTAGAGTTTCTGAATCTGTATGCCAATACCGTTACTGAAATTACACCGAAAATCGCCCGGCTGAAAAAGCTGAAAGAGCTGGATCTGTACCGAAACCGCCTGTCGTCTCTTCCCCCTGCTATAACCCGCATGAAAAAACTCGAAACTCTCGCCGTATCCCATAACACCCTGGAGGAGCTACCGCCGGGAATCAGGTCAATGAGTTCACTGAAAACCCTTTATTCCCATCATAATAAGTTGAAAGCCCTGCCGCCGCTCCCTGAAAGCCTGGAGGTTCTGGACGTGGGTTACAACCGTATTGAAGAGGTATCGGCCCGGGTGCAGCCCCTCAAAAAGCTGAAAACACTCGACTACAGTTACAACCAGGTGAAAGGCGACCTGGATTTCCTGCTGGCCCTCCCACAGATCAAAGAGATCTATTTCATGGAAAATCATTACGCCAGTTCGGAGGAGGAGGAAAAATATTTCAGCAAGGTATTCTCCACACTGGTCAGTAGAGGAGTAACCGTAAAGTAAAAAACCCGGGATCGGTGCTGAGCTGTCGGGAATATTTGTTTTCTTTGTAGCCAAAAATTCCGTAAAATGCAGCAGTATCACGATCTCTTAAAACATATATTAAAAGAAGGTGCAGAGAAGACAGACCGTACAGGCACAGGCACGCTGAGTGTTTTCGGCTACCAGATGCGCTTCGATCTGAGCCGGGGCTTTCCGATGGTCACCACCAAGAGGCTGCACCTGAGATCCATCATCCATGAGCTGCTCTGGTTCATTAAAGGAGACACCAATATCGGATACCTGAAAGAGCACGGGGTCAGCATTTGGGACGAGTGGGCCGATCAAAACGGTAACCTGGGCCCTGTTTACGGGAAGCAGTGGCGGGCCTGGTCGTCCGAAAACGGCGAAATAGACCAGTTGAAAGAGGTATTGAAGCAGCTGAAAAGCAACCCGGATTCCCGGCGGATCATAGTGTCGGCCTGGAATGTGGGCGAGCTTCCCCAGATGGCCCTGATGCCCTGCCATGCTCTGTTTCAGTTCTATGTAGCTGACGGCAGGCTTTCCTGCCAGCTTTACCAGCGCAGTGCCGATGTCTTCTTGGGCGTGCCCTTCAATATCGCCTCCTACGCCCTCCTGACCCTGATGATCGCGCAGGAATGTGAGCTCGAACCGGGCGACTTCGTCTGGACAGGCGGCGATACGCACATCTACTCCAACCACCTGGAGCAGGTAAAAAAACAATTGGAACGCAGCCCCCGGCCCTTACCGGTCATGAAGCTGAATCCGGCCGTAAGATCGGTTTTCAACTTTACCTTCGATGATTTTGAATTGCTGAATTATGATCCGTATCCGGGCATTAAGGCGCCGGTGGCCATATGAGGAAGTGACAAGTTAAAAGTTAAAAACTAAAAGTGAAAAGTTGCGGAACATTAAGTATTTAATATGCAGAAATATTCCTTAACTTTACACTTTTAGTTTTTAGTTTTTAACTTACCTCACAGGTCCAGAAAGCTCTGGTACGTCCGCTGCATCAGGGTCTTTCCGGCTTCCAACTGTTTGGATCGCGGCAATTCCGGGTGATCCACCACTATCCGGCCCACATTGTCAAAAAGTATAGGATTCCTGCCATTGACGTACCCGAATCCGTCATTAAACACGAAGAAAGCCCAGGGCGGAGTTCCTTTATCAAAGATATTTTTGCTCCATTTGAACCCTTCGGCATTTATGCCCAACTGACCCAGGACAGTGGCTGCTACGTCGGTCTGGCTATACACCTGTTCTAGTTTAAGCGCTTTTTTTACCGCGCCGCCGGTCCAGATCATCGGAATTTTGAAATTATCGGCCTTACCCTCAGCTTCCGGCCACTTATGGCCGTGATTTCCCAGAATGACCACCAGGGTATTCTCCCACCAGTCCTGCTTTTTCCCTTCCTTCAGAAACTTCTCCAGGCTTCGGTCGGCGTAATTGAGCGAATTGTAAAACTGCTCCTGTACAGCATCTCCCTGAAACAGACCATTACCGGGAATTCCATAAGGCTCATGACTGGAAAGCGTTAAAATAGTACTGAAAAAGGGCCGGGAATGATGATTTCGGTGATCTGTAAGAAATTTATGATAAACCACACTGTCGGGAGCGCCCAGGGAGGAGAAACCGTCCGCTCCCTCAAAATCGCTTTTCCCCAGGATCTTCTCAAAATTACTTGCAAATAAGTAGGGCTTGAGGCTCAAAAAGCTGGCGTCTCCACCATAATAAAACTGCGTGGAATACCCCTGATCATTAAAAACACTGCTTAAAAACGGTATTTTTCTTATTTTATCCGAAAATTCTGCCAGTACCTGCTTGGGCTGCGCCGGGTAGCCGCTCAGTACACTCACCACTGTTTTATCGGTACGGTCGGCCGCCGCATACATATTCTCAAAATAAATACTTTCGTCCTTAAGCCGGTTAAGATAGGGAGTTACTGCGAGACCCTTATGCCGGAAGTCAGTGATCTTTCCTGTCAGGTTTTCCACAAGAATGAGCAGCACGTTCGTCTTTTCTCCGGCCGTAATGACCTTCTCCGTCTCCCCGCTATGTGCAAAAAGGTTTTTCAGGTTCTTATCCAGGGTCTCCCTGGGCAGGTAGGTATACGGGTTTTCGTTCACCGACACCCGGTTCAATAACGAGCTGAAAAAATTCCAGGGCGCATTCAAAGCCGAAACATTGGCAAAATTACGGGTAGAAAAATATACCGAGCCCTGATTCAATGCCTTAGGTCCCCAGCCACCGCGGATGGGGAGGATCAATGCGGCTGTCATTAGCAGGCCGTAAAGAATAAAAGGCAGGTTGCTGATGTGTTTCCAGTCGTAGATCTTATTGGCCACGATCCTGTACACAATGACGCTGGCCACCGCCAACAGGATGACATAGCTTAGAAAAAGCCTTAAAACAGGCGAACTTTTTACCGAAATAAAGGCTTCCTTCGGGCTACCGAGGAATTTTAACGGGGTACTGTCGAGGCGAAAATTCCAGGTATTGTACACTTCAAGATCCGACACAACGATGAGGTTGGTGAGGGTAAGAAGAATAAAAGTATAAGAGAAAAAAGTATTCTGAAAAATCCCTTTATCGATAAAATTGCTGAACGTCACCCATAAAAAAGGAAGCAGGGAGTAATAGCCGGCCATAGCCAGGTCCATCTGTATCCCATAACGGAAGACCCCGTAAAGCTGCTCCAGGGTCAGGCTTCTGGAATCTTCAATATGGTAGGCCAGGAATATTATTCTTGCAAAAATAAAGAAGACCACCCAAAAGGCATAGTAGATCAATAAAAAGCGCAGCCTCTCCCGCATTAAATTTTGGCTTTTAGTTTAAAATAAAAGATTCAAGTATTTATTTTGTTGTAAATATAGATACTTCCTACATAAATACCTTTTCTTATGTCAGAACTTAGATGGAAAGCCATTCAGGTAGCTCAGTCAAGAGCCATACCTGAAGTGGAAATTCCCACAGGAAAAGTGAGCGAATACTACAGCTCCAACACGTTCACTGATGAAGTGATGAAAGAACTACTCACCGCAGAATCCTATGAAAAGGTATCCCAGGCCATCCGGTCGGGAGAAAATATAGAAGGAAAGGTGGCGGACGAAGTGGCCGCAGCTATGAAAACCTGGGCGGTCTCGAAAGGAGCTACGCACTACACCCACTGGTTTCAGCCTTTAACCGGTGGTACGGCGGAAAAGCACGATTCCTTTTTTGATGTATCGGGCGACGGCCAGGCGATCGAAAAGTTTAAAGGTTCTGCTTTGGTTCAGCAGGAACCCGATGCCTCCTCCTTTCCAAGCGGTGGTTTAAGAGCCACTTTTGAGGCCCGTGGTTATACGGCCTGGAACCCTTCCACTCCGGCGTTCATCATTTACAACCGGGCAGGAAGCGCAACCCTTTGTATTCCTTCTGTTTTCTTCTCTTATTCCGGAGAGCTGCTGGATGCAAAATCTCCCCTGATCAACTCTACCGCAGCGCTCGATAAAACGGCCACTGCTGTGGCGAGGATATTTGATGAAAATGTAAACCGGGTGACCGCTACCTGCGGGATCGAGCAGGAGTATTTCCTGGTAGATAAAGCCCTGTACAATTCCCGTCCCGACCTTGTAATGTGCGGGCGTACCGTATTCGGCCATTCCCCCGCCAAAGGACAACAGTTGGAAGATCACTACTTCGGCTCGATACCTACCCGCGTGAATGCCTTTATGGTCGATTTTGAATTCGAAGCCCTGAAGCTGGGCATTCCTTTAAGAACAAGACATAACGAGGTGGCTCCGGCCCAGTTTGAGGTGGCCCCTACGTTTGAAGAGGTGAACATTGCAAGCGACCATAACATCCTTTTAATGGATATTATGAAAAAAGTGGCTTCAAAGCACAATTTCCAGGTGCTGTTTCACGAAAAGCCCTTTGCAGGGATCAACGGCAGTGGTAAGCACAACAACTGGTCCTTCTCTACCGACACAGGCATTAACCTGCTTTCTCCCAGTGATGATCCGAAGCGCAAGCTGATGTTTATGACCTTCCTGGTGAACGTGGTCAAGGCCGTTCATGACCATGCCGATATGCTGAGGGCCACCGTGGCCACCGCCAGCAATGAGCACCGACTGGGTGCCAATGAAGCCCCGCCGGCCATTATGTCGATCTTCCTGGGCTCCACCATGACGCGCGTGCTGGAAGAGCTGGAAAACAAGAAGAATTTCGATACCGAAATAGGGGAGAACGCTTACATCAAGCTGGGAATCAACCGGATACCGTCCATTCTCCTGGACAATACCGACCGGAATCGGACCTCGCCGTTTGCCTTTACCGGCAATAAGTTCGAATTCCGGGCCGTAGGATCGCTGGCCAACTCTGCCACACCCATGATGGTGCTGAATACCATTGTATCGAAGCAGCTCGACGATTTTAAAGCCGCTTATGACGACGCCATTGCGACAGAAGGCGACAGCAACAAAGAAGGGGTAATTCTGAAGATCCTGAAAGGATATATCAAAGACTCCAAAAACATCCTTTTTGAAGGAAACGGGTACTCCAAAGAATGGGAAGAAGAAGCGGAAAGACGTGGACTAAGTAATATAAAAGACGTTCCTGAAGCCCTTAAAGCCTACGTTTCGGAAAAAACAGTCGGGGTATTCGAATCGATGAAAGTGCTTAACCACAGAGAGCTGCATTCGCGTTATGAGATCCGTGTGGAAAACTTCATCAAAAAGATCCAGATCGAGTCGCGCGTTATCGGCGACCTGGCGCAAAACCACGTGGTGTCCACGGCGGTGAAATACCAGACCCGCCTTGCCGAAACCGCCAAGGCGCTGGTAGACCTGGGCTTAAAGGAAGAAGCAGCTCCCATTATCGATATCATTAAAACCATATCGCAACGGGTTAAGGTGATCACGGAAAATGTGAAGCTGATGACCGACGCCCGTAAAAAAGCTAATAACCAGGAGAGCGTATTTGAGACGGCACGCATCTATTCCACAGAAGTAAAGCCGTATTTTGAGATCATCAGGAAGCAGGTGGATAAGCTGGAGCTGATGATCGACGACCAGGACTGGCCATTAACCAAATACAGGGAACTTTTATACGTTAGATAAAAATGAATGCAGGATACACCCAGGAAGAGATCGATCTTCTGAAAGAAGAATGCCGGGAGCTCGATCAGAGCTTCGTACTCGTCGATGACGAGCCGGAAGAGGAAGCCGACTATGTGCAGTTCCAGTTTGTGGGAAAGCATGAAGGCAAAGAAGTCATCTACGATGCCGTATTAAGTACGCTTTCGATGCACCACAGTAGCCGGCTCTACGAAGAAGCCGAGAAAAAGATCTCTAAAATCTATAAGGATTTTGTTCCTTATGAGCTGAGGGATGAAAACAGCCCGGTGAATGAGGAGGCCGAACTGATGATGGAAGAGCTCATCCAGGAAATGGAAGATGAGGAGACTATCAAAGTGGCGGAATTTGTGGAGATCGATATGGACTTTGATTTCGGTATCGGTATCGATGCGGCGCTGAATGTGGACGAGATCACGATAGACGTTATCGAAAAGTTTATTTCCGACTTTAATAACGGTACACTAAAGCTCGACAAAACCCTGTATACCTTTAAGGATGGGTTCGAAGATTGATTTCTTGTTTTATAGCCCGGACGTAGAAAAAACGCTGGCTTTAGACCAAATTGAATCACTTCATGCCGTCAAAGTCCTCCGGAAGAAGCAGGGCGATTTAATCCAGGTTACCGATGGAAAGGGGGGGTGGTTCTCCTGTGAGATCACCCACCCGGATCCAAAATCCTGTAAGGTGAGCATCCGTTCGGCCGAACACGGGTACAACCGGCCGGACAGGGAGATTTATATCGCCATCAGCCCCACCAAAAACAGTGACCGGATCGAATATTTTCTTGAAAAAAGTATCGAAATAGGGGTATCAGGCGTTTTTTTTATAAAAACACAAAATACTTATCCGAAAAAGATCAACCTGGAAAGGCTGGAAAAAATTGCGGTATCGGCCATGAAGCAATCGCTCAAAGCGTATAAGCCCGTACTTTCCGGACTGATTGATTTTAAAGACTTCATCCGGATGTCAGGATCCTTCGAAAGCAAATTCATAGCGCATCTTGACGAAGCTTCCGAAGATATCATAGAGGTCCCGCTTTCCGGTAAGTTGCTGGTACTCATTGGCCCGGAGGGTGATTTTTCAAAGGAGGAGCTGCAAATGACGGCGGAAAATGATTTTAAGACCGTAACTTTGGGAAAAAGCCGCCTGCGGACGGAAACGGCCGGGGTGTATACTGTAAGTATTCTTAATGCCAGAACACTTTTACACCCATGAAGAAACTCGCAATTATCGGTTATTTCCTAACGCTGTCGCTGCCGGCTCTCGCCCAAATCAAGATCGCCAAGCTTAAATACAATGGTGGTGGTGACTGGTATGCCAACAAAACCGCGCTTCCCAATCTTATCCGCTTCTTTAACCAGAACCTGAAAGGGAACATTCACCCGGAGGAAGACATCATTGAGGTGGGCGACCGGAAAATATTTCAGTATCCTTATGTCTATATGACCGGGCATGGAAATGTGGTTTTCAGCGAACGTGAGGTAGAAAACCTGAGAAAGTACCTGCTGGCAGGCGGTTTCCTGCATATTGATGACAATTACGGCATGAATGAGTTTGTGAGAAGGGAAATGAAAAAAGTATTCCCGGAATACTCATTCGTAGATCTCCCGCACGGTCACCCCATCTATCATCAGAAATACAGGTTCCCCGGCGGTATCCCCAAGATCCACGAACATGACAATAAGCCGCCGCAGGGGCTGGGGATCCTGCACGAAGGCCGGCTGGTGTGCTTTTTTTCGTATGAAACCGACCTCGGAAACGGGTGGGAAGACCGTTCCGTACACAATGACCCGGAAGAAATACGACAGGAAGCGTTGAAAATGGGCGCCAATATTCTCCAGTTTGCCTTTACCAGTTATTGAGGGGGAGGATAAAGTAGTAAGCAACGAGTAGTGCGTTTGGGGGATATGAAATATCTCTGCAAAAATTCTTGCACTAACCGAACAAAACCCGGAAATTCATACCGTATACTCAAAACTCACTACTCCAAACTAATATACAAATCATGACCGATTTCCGGAAATTCACCCTCCCGTATGCACCCACTGCCGAATACAGCAAAGGCGTGGCCTATTTTTCAATGGAGTTTGCCATTGATCAGCCATTCAAGATCTACAGCGGTGGATTGGGTTTCCTGGCCGGTTCCCACATGCGAAGCGCTTTTAAGCTCCGTCAAAATCTGGTAGGGATAGGGATATTGTGGAAATACGGCTATTATGACCAGGCCAGGAACCGCGATCAGACTCTGCAGGTCACCTGGACCGAGAAGCTGTACAACTTCCTGGAGGATACCGGCATCCGGTTCCGGATAGAAATTCATCGCTCACCGGTATGGGTAAAGGTTTTTTATCTACGCCCGGAAGTGTTCGGAACTGCACCGATGTTCTTCCTCAGTACAGACGTTCCCGAAAATGATTACCTGGCCCAAACCACCTGCCATTATCTCTATGACCCCAATCCGCAGACCAAGCTGGCCCAGTATATCCTACTGGGCAAAGGCGGGGCAAAGCTGCTCGATGAAATAGGCCTGGAAAGAGAGGTTTATCACCTGAATGAGGCGCATGGCCTGCCCGCCGCCTTTTACCTGCTGGAAAAACTTAAGAGTGCGAAGAAGGTAAAGGAAAAACTGGTCTTTACCACCCATACACCGGAAGAGGCCGGCAATGAGAAGCATGACTTTTCGATGTGCTTTGGCATGTCATATTTCGGAGACGTAAAAGAGAAAGAGATACGTAAGATATCGGGGATTCTTCCCGGAGAGCCTTTTAACCACTCCCTCTGTGCTTTACGCATGGCCCGGATCGCCAACGGAGTTTCCAGGCTTCATGGCGAAGTATCACGGGAAATGTGGGGGCGGTACAAGGGAATATGTAAGATCATCTCCATCACCAACGCCCAGGAATTTGACTACTGGGCAGACAAGGAGCTTTATGATGAGAGCAAAGCTTTTTCTGCCCGTAAAAGAGAGCTGAAAGCCGAAGGCTTCCGGCTGATCGCTGACCAGACCGGTAAAATACTGGACCCGGAGGTGCTCACCATTGTCTGGGCCCGTCGTTTTGCGGGCTACAAAAGGCCGGATCTCCTGCTGTGGAACTACGAAAAGTTCCAGCAACTGGTCAACCAAACGCAGTACCCGGTTCAACTGATATGGGCCGGAAAACCGTACCCGCATGATTATTCCGCCATCAGCACATTCAATTACCTGGTGAATGTGAGTAAGAATTACCCGAACATGAGCGTTGTCACCGGCTATGAGCTGCATGTCAGCCGTGTTTTGAAAAATGTGGCCGACGTATGGCTGAATACTCCAAGGGTGCCCCGGGAGGCCTCGGGAACCAGCGGGATGACCGCTGCCATGAACGGGGCTGTAAATGTATCGACAGATGACGGCTGGATTCCGGAATTTGCCCGAAACGGTGTCAATTCCTTCGTGATTCCGCAGGTGGATTATAAGCACCTCAGCATAGAAGAGCAGGATCAGCACGACATTCAGCAGCTCTATGACCTCCTTGAAAACACGATCCTCCCCATGTACTACAAGCAACCGGAAACGTGGAGAAAAATAGCGCGAAGCGGCATGAAAGATGTAAAAACAACATTTAACAGTGACCGCATGGCCCGCGAATACTACCAGCTCCTGTACAATGCGAAGAAATAATTTGTCCTTAAAAGAAAAAGCTTTATCTTTGCACTCCAATTTTTAAACAGGGACGGGTTCCCACAAAATAAAACCGAATGGCAGTAAAAATCAGATTAGCAAGAAGAGGTCGTAAAAAACTTCCTATTTATGACATCGTCGTTGCAGATTCTCGTTCACCACGTGATGGTAGATTTATCGAGAAATTAGGGCAGTACAACCCGCATACCACGCCGGCTTCTATCTCTTTGAAAGATGAGAGAGCGCTGTACTGGATGCAGGTAGGAGCTCAGCCTACAGACACCACCCGCAAGATCTTAAGCGTGAAAGGCGTAATGCTGAAAAAACACCTGCAGATTGGTGTGGACAAAGGAGCGATCACCCAGGAGCAGGCCGATGCGAAATTCCAGACATGGGTTGATGCGAAAGCCTCTATAAGAGAAGAAAAACTGACTAAATTAGCTACGGGTAAAGAAAGCGCCAAAAAAGCTGTTTTAGAAGCTGAACGCAAGAAGAAAGAGGAGATGATCGAGGCGAAGAAGAAAGCAGAAGCGGCGTTAATAGCGGAAGCCGAAGCTACAGAAGAAGCCCCTGCTGCAGAAGCTTCAGAAGAAGAGGCTCCGGACACAGAAGCTGCTACGGAAGAAACTTCAACCGAAGAGGCGGCTTCAGAAGAAACTCCTGCTGCAGAATAATAGCAGATTGGTAAGGTTTTAATGATCCTCGCAAGTATATTGCGGGGATTTTTTATTCATTAGAAAATATGCAAAAATCAGAATGCTTCGCTTTAGGCAAAATTACCAAGACCCACGCCCTCAAGGGGGAGATCATCATCTTCCTGGACGTGGATGTACCCGAATATTACAGTAAGCTGGAAGCAATTTTTCTGGAGATCAAGGGCCAACTGGTGCCTTACATCATCGAAGAGCTCCAGGTCAGGGGACGGAAATCTATTCTCAAGCTGGAAGACATCAATTCCATAGAAGAAGCCGAACCCCTCGTTAACGCCCCGGTCTGGCTGCCGCTCAGCGCGCTTCCGGAACTCAAAGGCAATCAGTTTTACTATCACGACGTTATAGGTTATGAAATTCATGACACTTCATCAGGTACCCTGATCGGCAAGCTCAAGGCCATCTATGAGAGCACTGGTCAGGATCTTTTCGCCATTGAGGCGGATGACAAAGAGGTGCTGGTACCGATCGTGGATGAGTTCATCCAAAAGATCGACCGTGAAAATCAAAAAATTGAAGTAAAGCTGCCGGAAGGTTTGCTGGATATCTACATGAATCCCTGAAAGCTATCCATGCTGGCGGCAACAGTACCCTAATTCGGCAAATGAAATATGAAGATTGATATTATTAGCTGCCAACCCGGCCTGGTAGAGGGTTTCCTCAGCCAGTCGATCGTGAAAAATGCCACTCAAAGCCAGCTCGTGGATATCCGTATCCATGACCTGCGGCCTTACGGTCTGGGAAACTACAAGCAGATAGACGACTACCAGTACGGCGGAGGGGCCGGAATGGTGCTGATGGCTGAGCCGCTTGCCCGTCTCATCCGTGAGCTGCTGGCCGATTTTACGTATGACGAGGTCATCTACATGACCCCGGACGGCGATACTTTTGATCAGAAGACCGCCAACCGGCTCTCCCTGAAAAAGGGTATGATAATCATTTGCGGTCATTATAAAGGTATAGACCAGCGTATCCGTGACCTGTTTGTCACCCGCGAGATCTCCATAGGTGACTTCGTGCTATCGGGGGGCGAGATCGCCGCTGCAGTGGTCACAGACGCCGTTGTACGGCTCATTCCGGGTGTAATTAACGACGAGACCTCGGCACTGACCGACTCTTTCCAGGACAACCTCCTGGCCCCGCCCGTGTACACCCGTCCGGCCGACTTCGAAGGGCACAAAGTGCCCGAGATCCTGTTATCCGGTAATGAGAAGCTTATCCATGAATGGCGAATGGAAAAATCAATAGAGCGGACCACCCTCAGAAGGCCCGATTTATTAGACAAATGATTGCGAAAATAGTAATATTTCCGTATTTTTGAACATTAATGTCAGAGCATGTGTAAATTTTGTATTTGAAGGATATTTAACTAAAATTGACCCAAAAGATAAGTTTCAAACATGCTTTTAAACGCACTTTAAAACATTTTTCACAATAATTTATGGCAGAAGAGACTGAAAATCCCGATCTGGGAGCCGGTACCATAATCCCGATCAATATTGAAGATGAAATGCGGGGAGCTTATATTGACTACTCCATGTCAGTAATCGTTTCCCGTGCTTTACCGGATGTCCGGGATGGCTTTAAGCCGGTACACAGAAGAGTACTTTACGGAATGTCCGAATTGGGCGTATATCACAACCGCCCTTATAAAAAATCAGCCAGGATAGTAGGAGAGGTGCTCGGTAAATATCACCCGCACGGAGACTCATCGGTGTACGATACCATGGTAAGAATGGCCCAGGACTGGTCGCTTCGTTACCCGCTGGTAGACGGACAGGGGAACTTCGGTTCGGTAGACGGCGATTCTCCCGCAGCCATGCGTTATACCGAGGCCAGGCTTCGCCGGATCGCGGAAGAAATGCTGGCCGATATCAATAAGGAAACCGTTGATTTCCAGGGAAACTTTGACGACTCCTTAAGTGAGCCATCCGTTCTGCCCGCCCGTATCCCGAACCTCCTGCTGAACGGAACTTCGGGTATTGCCGTAGGTATGGCTACCAATATGGCCCCGCATAACCTCTCTGAAGTTGTAGACGGTATCACCGCCTATATCAATAACCCGGAGATCACCATTGAAGAGCTGATGCACTTCATCAAGGCTCCTGATTTCCCTACCGGCGGAATCATCTACGGATACAGCGGGGTGAAATCGGCCTTTGAAACGGGTAGGGGAAGAGTGGTGCTCCGGTCCGTGGCCAACTTCGAGGTATCGAAAAGCGGGAAAGAGCAGATCGTGGTCACCGAGATCCCGTACCTGGTGAACAAAGCCAACATGATTGAGAAGACCGCCGGCCTGATCAATGAGAAAAAGATCGAAGGAATTTCCGATATACGGGATGAGTCTGACCGGCAGGGTCTCCGCGTGGTATACGACCTGAAAAGGGATGCCGTACCCAATGTGGTATTGAATAACTTATTCAAATATACCCAATTACAGTCTTCTTTCAGCATCAATAACGTAGCGTTGGTGAATGGAAGACCCGAGATTCTGAACCTGAAGGAGCTGATCGAGTATTATGTGAAGCACCGGATCGAAGTGATCACCCGCAGAACGCAATACGAGCTGAAAGAGGCGGAGAAAAGGGCGCATATCCTGGAGGGATTACTGATCGCTCTGGATCACCTGGATGAGGTGATCGCCCTGATCCGCAGTTCGAAAGACCCGGATGAGGCCCGTAGCGGCTTAATGGAGAAATTCTCGCTATCCGAGATCCAGGCCCGGGCTATCCTTGACATGAGGCTGCAGCGTCTGACCGGCCTGGAAAGGGAGAAGATCATAGAAGAATACAGGCAGATCAAAGAGCTGATCGATGAGCTCAAGGCTATCCTGGCTTCCGAGGAGCGGAAAAAAGAGCTGATCAAAGCCGATCTGCAGGATATCAGAACCAAATACGGTGATGAAAGACGCTCCAAAATTGAGATGGCGGGCGGCGAATTTAACATCGAAGATATGATCCCTGACGATGAGATGCTCGTGACCGTTTCCAGCCAGGGATACATCAAACGGACCAATCTTTCGGAATACCGAAGCCAGAGCAGGGGCGGTACGGGCTCCAGGGGAGTGAAGACCAAAGACGATGACTACACCGAACACCTCTTTATGGCCACCAACCATAACTACCTCCTTTTCTTTACGGAAAAAGGAAGGCTGTACTGGTTAAGGGTTTTTGAAGTGCCGGAAGGAAACAAGACCTCCAAGGGTAGAGCCATCCAGAACCTGATCAATATCGAGTCGGATGACAAGGTAAGGGCGGTGCTTAACGTTAAGACGCTTTCGGATGAGGATTATATCCGGAATAACTATATCGTAATGTGTACACAAAACGGTACGGTGAAGAAAACGCTTCTCGAACTGTATTCGAGACCGCGTCAGAACGGTATTATTGCCATCAACATTAATGAAGGCGATCAGCTGATCGATGTGGCCCTGACCAATGGCAACGACTATATTATTATAGCTGCCGGGCAGGGCAAAGCCGTGCGTTTCCATGAATCGGGGATCCGGCCGATGGGTAGGGGAGCTACCGGGGTAAGAGGGATCAACCTGGCGGATAACGACAAGGCGATCGGTATGATTTGTGTGAGCCGTCCGGATGTTCAACTGCTGGTAGTATCAGAAAAAGGGTTCGGAAAACGTTCGGATATTGAAGACTACCGGATCACTTCGCGTGGTGCAAAAGGTGTTAAAACTTTGAACATTACAGATAAAGTTGGTAACTTGGTCGCCATAAAAGAAGTAACGGATGATGATGACCTGATGATCATCACCACCCGGGGAATTGCCATCCGGATCCATGTATCGGATCTTCGGGTAATGGGTAGAAATACCCAGGGAGTAAAACTGATCAAACTCAATGAGAAAGACGGTATCGCTTCTGTTACCCGTATTATCCGGGAAGAAGACGAGGAAGAATCGGGCGATGAGGAGTCTCCGGCTGCTTCTGAAGAATAAAAACGTAAAACAAAACCGTAACATAGAATGAAAAAACTAGTTTTAAGTGCATTAAGCAGCTTTGTAGTGCTTACAGCACTGGCTCAGCAGGATGCCGCTTTACAGGCGTTAGAATGTAAAGGGTATCAGGATGCAGTAGCCAAAAATCTGAAAAATACTGAAAATGCGAAAAAGGCAACGAAAAGCGCTACATGGGTAGACCTTGGCAACGCCTATCTGAACCTGGCCCAAAGATGTACGGACGACTCCACCGCTGCCCAGAAAGCGGAAGATGCCTACAAGAAGGCGTTAGAAGTGGAAAACGCTTCCGGTGGTAAAAAATCAAAAGATATTGAAGCCAATTTAATGAGCGCTGAGCTGAGCCAGGCTTTCCTGATGCAGGGAGCCGGTTTTTATAACAACAAAAACTTTAAGAAAGCGGCCGAATTCTTCGGAAAAAGCTCAGGGATCAATCCAAAAGATACCACCGCTGCTCTGTATGCCGGTATTGCGGAGCAAATATTGGAGAACAGCACAGGAGCTCTTACTCACCTGAATAACTTCATCGCTAACGGTGGTAAGGATGTAACTGTGTTTTACAGCGTGGCACAGATCTACAAGTCTGAAAAGAAATTCGATGAAGCGGTGGCCGTTCTGAAAAAAGGGATAGAAACTAACCCCGAAAACACAGATCTTCCGAATGAACTGATCAATGTGTACCTGGCTTCCAATAACATCGACAGGGCCATCAGTGACCTGGAAGGGCTGGCGAAGAAAGATCCGGATAACCTGATCAACCTGCTTAACCTGGGCCAGATCTATGATTCCAAAGCACAGGATATAGGCAGCGACCTGGCCAAGGTTCAGGCGCAGCTGGAAGAAAGCAATACCGACAAGCTCGATAAAAGACTATTGGCGGAGCAGGATAAGCTGGCCGCTTACGATTCGGAAATTGCTTCATTGAACACCAGGCTGAAAAGAGAGCCGAAAACAGCCGCTGCTACCAAGAAGAGAATTGCGGAAGTAGCCGAACAAAAAGTGGAAATCGAGAAAGGAGTGGCTTCGCTGATCGAAGAGATCCAACAGAAAAAAGCAGCAGCAGCCGGTAATACCGAGCTGAAAGCCAAAGCTGAAAAACTGGCCGCCGAACACAAGGAAACCAAAGCTAAAGCTTCGGAGAATTATGAGAAGGTTCTTGCAAAAGATCCTAACAGCTATGAAGCACTTTACAACCTTGCCGTATTAAACTATAACGAAGGGGTTGAGATCAAGAAAGTAGTGGATTATATGGATTTAGCCACTTACAGAAGAGAAGGTAAGGCGATTGAAGATAAGGCATGTGCACAGTTCGCCATTTCCAAACCTTATTTCGAAAGAGCTGCGAAAATCAAGCCGGATGATGAGGTGGTAAACATGAGCCTGGAGAACCTCGAAAGAATCCTCGAGCAGTGCACTAAGTAACGGTTTAGAATCATTTATACAAAAGGTTGTGTTCGAAAGGGCACAACCTTTTTTTTGAACCATTTCTTTGAACCATTTCTTTGAACCATATAAGGCATAGAGAAGACATAGAAGTTCTTTTTATATAACTGTGTGGTTTATCCGGTGAATTGTTATTTAACATAATATTAATTATACAACAAATGAGACTGGCCCAAATACTTCATTCATTGCGGCCTTTCACCAATCACTTTTTTCTTTCATATTTATAGGCTTTATTTACAACTTTAAAAAGATAAAGATCACCATGAAGAAAATTATATTTTTAACAGGCCTTATACTGATTACCTCTTTTGTGGGAGTAGCCTGCTCAAAAAACAACGGGTCTCCGGATACCGCTCCGAAACCTGATTTCAGGGTATTGGGCTATTTACATTCTTACTCAAATTTAAAAGCCGATTTTCAACAGGTTGACCTGTCGTTGATCACCGATCTGAATATTGCTTTTATCAACCCGGATGCACAAGGTAATTTTATGACAAATCCGGAGTATGCCAATGTATTATCTGCTGCGCATAATAAAAATGTACGGGTGTTCTTTTCAATAGGTGGCGGTGCGCCACCACCCCATATGGAAGCATTAACAGCCACTGCAGAAGGGCGTAGTAAGTTGGTGGAAGGCATTGCTAAACTATTGGATGACTATGATTTTGACGGGGTGGATATAGACCTGGAAAACGATCTGATCAATGAACATTATGCTCCTTTTGTATATGCTGTGGCCAAAGCGGTTAAAGCAAAAAACAAATTGGTTACTGCGGCCCTGGCAAGGTGGAACTCTGATAAAATTGCAGATTCCACACTGGCCCGGTATGATTTTATCAATGTGATGTCTTACGATGCCACCGGTCCCTGGAACCCGGCCAGGGCCGGGCAGCATTCGCCTTATTCAATGGCGGTTAATGATTTTAAATATTATACCGAAACGCGAAAAATAGCCTCGGACAAAATTTTGATCGGACTTCCTTTTTATGGGTATGGATTTAATGGTGCCCCGGTGTCGATGCAATATAAAGATATTATAAGAGACCATCCCGGTAGTGAATTAAAAGACGAAATCAGTATGGGGAGCGGAACGCTTTACTACAACGGCATAACCACGATTGAAAGTAAAACAAAATTTGCTGTTGATAATGGTGCAGCCGGGGTCATGATCTGGCAGTTGTTGCAGGATTCCAAAGACGATAAGTCTTTACTGAAAGCCATTAATAATACTGCGAAACCGTAAAGCGTATATTTAGTGATATGGCCTTACGGATATTTTCAATACCGGATCATAATTTACCGGCCTAAGGGCAGGTCTTACATTCCCAGAACTTCCGGACTAAAAACTTTAAAGGTATCGTCTGAATAAAAAAACATCACTTTGGTGAGAGTGCGTTCTGTTTTAGGTTCGGCCTGAGAATTCGATATTTCCGGATCGCCTGTACCAAGGTAGGAACCATTGGAATCTCGCGAAGATGCGGAAAAGTCGTTATTTTCCTTTATTATCTGAATAACTCCCGGATCAAGGTCCTGGTCATCACCGATCCAGTTGTATTCCAGTTCCGGGAAACGCTCCACGATCTTCTGAATAATATCGAGACTGGGCTTGTTTCTCTCCGTCAGGATATGGCTGATAATCGGCCGTTTAACGCCGATAACATCCGCAAACCTTGTGGAACTCAGCTCAAGGCCCAGGATCAGTGCTTCAATTTTATCTCTTAAAGATGCCATTCCAACAGGAAATTAACATTTGAAAACGACTCAAATTAACAATAATATTTTATATTTTACAAATGTTATTTAAATAGTTTTCATTTGTTACCATCAATAATTAACATTTGTTAATAATTTGAATTATTTGGTAACTATCTAGTATTTAATTACTTGAAAGGGTCCATTTAAGTATTTGCACTATTCCAATATGCTCCAATTAATGGCATATACCACTGAAAAATATTTTTGTTAATTGGCTTGCTTTTTATATTTCTTATGGTTTACATTTGCCTCATCAAGTCGGGGATATCTGACTTACGTGCTGTTAAAAAATACTTACGCGCTTTCCTAATAGAAAAAAATATAGGTTTAAGAATCCATTTTAACCAAAAAGGCCCCGGGATTTTCCCAGGGCCTTTTTTTTAGTGAACAGTGAACAACTAACAGTGAAAAACTGTGGTACCTTAACTTTTAACTTTTAGTTTTTAACATTTAACTTACTACACCGTCACATTATTCTCCCTCAACGCGTCATTAAGAGAAGTTTTCAGGTCGGTGCTGGCCTTCCGCTTACCAATGATCAAAGCGCAGGGCACACCGTATTCACCTGCAGGAAATGATTTATTGATGGTACCGGGAATAACCACCGAGTTTTCCGGCACATAACCGGTGTACTGTACAGGCTCCGACCCGGTGACGTCAATAATTTTAGAGCTGCCGGTAATAGTCACCCCGGCCCCCAATACCGCACGTTTACCGATGTGCGCCCCTTCTACCACAATGCAACGCGAACCGATAAAGGCGCCGTCTTCTACGATCACAGGCGAGGCCTGGGCCGGCTCCAGCACTCCGCCAATACCTACACCACCGCTCAGGTGCACATCTTTACCGATCTGGGCGCAGCTTCCTACCGTAGCCCAGGTATCTACCATCGTACCCGAATCCACATAAGCACCGATATTGATATAGCTCGGCATCAGGATAGCTCCCGGTGCAATGTAGGCTCCGTAACGGGCTACCGCCGGGGGAACCACACGAACTCCCAATTTTTCATAATCGCCCTTTAATTGCATTTTATCGTGATATTCAAAAATTCCCGCTTCCATCTTTTCCATTTTCCGTAACGGGAAATAGAGGATTATTGCTTTTTTAACCCATTCGTTCGTTTTCCAGCTCCCATTACTATCTAAATTAGCAACTCTAAGCTCGCCGGCATCGACCAGGGCTATTACCTTCTCTATGGCTTCCACGGTTGCTTTTTCCTTAAGTAACTCCCGGTTTTCCCAGGCCTCTAAAATAATCTGCTCCATTTTGAATATTATTGATATTTACTTTTTTTACTTATACTACGATTAATTGACTATAAAATACTGATTCTTTATATACTATACTTTATTTTGCTTCCCCCCTCTCCTATTTTCCGACTTGTATTTTTCACCGCCGAATATTATTCTGTCCGGAGCTTCTGCACGTAAAGTTAATTAAAACTGTTTCCGGTAAAAAGAAAAAATGTATTGCTACTGTAATTAGCTATCATCTTCCTGCTCCCCATATGATAAATCGCATGAAAATCAACGGTAATTATCATTCCGTTTAACGGAGAAAAGTGCTACCTTTGCAAAAATTTAACGACATATTCAAATGAAAGAAATTAAAGTTGCGATTAACGGATTCGGCAGAATCGGACGTCTTGTATATCGTCAGATTTATAACATGGAAGGTATTGATGTGGTAGCGATTAATGACCTTACCAGTCCCAAGGTACTTGCCCATTTGTTAAAATATGACACGGCTCACGGACGATTTAACGGGAATGTAGAGTCTACCGATAATTCGATAATCGTGAACGGCGATTCCATTAATATTTATGCGCAGAGAGACCCGGCTCAGATCCCGTGGGGCAACCATGATGTGGATGTGGTATTGGAATGTACCGGGTTCTTTGCCGATGCCGATAAGGCGCAGGCCCATATTACCGCCGGAGCGAAAAAAGTAGTGATCTCGGCCCCTGCCACCGGTGACCTGAAAACCATCGTGTTTAACGTCAATCACCAGATCCTTGACGGTTCGGAAACCATCATCAGCTGTGCTTCCTGCACCACCAACTGCCTGGCGCCGATGGCCCAGGTGCTGGAAGAGCAGTTTGGCATTGTAAACGGCTTAATGACTACGGTTCATGCCTATACCAACGACCAGAATACACAGGACGCCCCGCATCCGAAAGGCGACCTCAGGCGTGCCAGAGCTGCTGCCCAGAACATTGTTCCGAACAGCACCGGTGCAGCCAAGGCTATCGGCCTGGTACTTCCCGGTTTGAAAGGTAAGCTTGACGGCTCAGCACAGCGCGTTCCCACACTTACCGGGTCACTGACCGAGCTTACGGTTATCCTGGGTAAAAAAGTGACGGTAGACGAGGTAAATGCTGCCATGAAAACCGCTGCCAACGAGAGCTTCGGTTACACCGAAGATGAGATCGTGAGCAGCGATATCATCGGAATCAGCTTCGGGTCGCTTTTTGACGGTACCCAAACCCGCGTTCAGACCGTGGGCGATACCCAGCTGGTAAGGACGGTATCGTGGTATGACAATGAAATGTCTTATGTTTCTCAACTGGTGAGAACGGTGAAATATTTCGCAGAATTAATTTCTAAGAAGTAAAAAAACGAAATAAAGAAAGAAAAAGGCCTGACTATGTCAGGCCTTTTTCTTATGTAACCGGGCCTGCAGATAGTTGATACTGGCCCCTTTTTCCGTAAAGAAGCGCTCGTAATGCGTAACGATCTCGAAATGCCCCTCCTTCAGCGGAGAGCTGTACAGGTCCTTTGTAAAACCCAGAAGCTCAAATTCAGGATCCTTTTCCATCACCTCCAGCGAATAGTCGAACAAAAACTCACTGTCGGTTTTTAAATGATAGATTCCGCCGTCTTTCAGGTATTTCTTGTATAAATTAAGGAAACCGGGGTTGGTCAGCCGTCGTTTCTCCTCCTTATCGCGCGGTTGCGGGTCGGGATGCACCAGCCAGATCTCAGAAACTTCATCGGGGTCGAAAAACTCATCCAGGTACTGGATACCGGTGCGCAGGAATGCCACGTTTTTAAGGCCCAGTTCTTCCGCTTTTGCGCTCCCACGGGCTATCCGGTCACCTTTGATGTCTATTCCGATAAAGTTACGCTCCGGGAAACGGCTCCCCAGACCTACTGTATATTCGCCTTTTCCACAGGCCAGCTCCAGGACAATGGGATTAGGATTCTTAAAATACACTTCGCTCCACCTGCCCCTGATCGTCGTATAAAGCAGTTTACCGCGCTCTATTACGTTCTCCGTTTCCGCATTATGCCGGAACCGGCCCAATTTTCTTCTTGCCACTGTTATAAATCGTTTATTTCTGCCACCAGGTAGGTACTTCCGCCGATAAAAATTATATCTTCCGGACCGGCCTCCGCCCCGGCTTTCTCTATCGCTTCGTTCACATCTTTAAAAATGCTAATATTTTTAGTCTTGTTGAATTCCAGCCGCTGCAATTGTTCTGTTTTGAGGGCCCGGAACGAATTGAATTCGCAAAGATATACGATAGCTCCTTCCGGCAGATATTCGCTCAGCTTAGTGATATCCTTATCCTGTACAAAGCCCAGAATAAAGTACAGATGCCGGTGCGGCTCCCGTTTTATGCGGTTAATAGTGATCTGAAAGGCCTGCTCATTATGACCGGTATCACAGATGATCAGCGGCTGCTTTCCCAGGATCTGCCAGCGTCCTTTCAACCCCGTATTCGAAACTACCTTTCTGAAGCCCTCTGAGAGCGCGTTATCATTGATTTGATAACCTTCTTTACGCAGTTGCTCCACAGCCGCTGTAACACCCCTTATATTGGCTTTCTGATAGGTACCGGCCAATCCTGAGGTTAGCTCATAAAACAGGCCGCTTTGCCGGTTAATGACCTTTACGCAAAGATGCTCTATGTTTTCTTCTACTACTTCTGTGGCCCACTCATCCTGCGCAAAAAAGATGGGTGCACCCTGTTTTCCGGCCCTTTCTTCAAAAACCGGCCGGGTTTCCGGCAGGTACTCCGAGATCACCACCGGCACACCCGGCTTGATGATCCCCGCTTTCTCGAACGCGATCTTATCCAGCGTGTGCCCCAATACATCCGTGTGATCATAGCCGATGTTCGTGATCAGAGATAAATCCACATTGCTAATAATATTAGTCGAATCCAGTCTACCGCCTAACCCCACTTCGATGACGGCCACATCTACTTTTTCATCGGAGAAAATTTTGAACGCCAGGGCTACCGACACCTCAAAAAACGAAGGCCTGAGATTTTGAAATTCCTTACCGTGGTCCAGGACGAAATCAACCACGCAATTCTCAGGCACCAGCTTTCCGTTGATCCGGAAACGCTCGCGGTAGTCTTTCAGATGGGGGGAAGTATAAAGGCCGGTCTTATAACCGGCTTCCATCAGGATGGAGGTAAGAAAATGCGAGCTGCTGCCTTTTCCGTTGGTACCGGCCACGTGAATACTTTTGAAGTTATTCTGGGGGTTTCCCAGCATTTCGCAAAGTCGGATGATGTTTGTCAGTCTGGGCCTGATGGCCTTTTTCCCGATCTTTTGAAAAGCGGGCAATTGACTATAAAGATAGTCAACGGTCTCCTGGTAGGTCATTTTAGCCTCTGGTGATTCGGATAGTTATGGTTCCGGAAGATCGGCTTGGAGGTGTACCCTCGGCCTTTAAGGTAGCTTTCAGCTTGGAACGGATCTGATCCCGGTAATAGTTTACTACCGACGGACTCAGGTTGGTCGGCCTGTTTTTAATATTGATCACATCACCCAGGTCGTTGATGACCACATCAAATACGATGGTGCCTGTTTCGCTGGAATTGTCTTTGCTGATATTCAGGTTGCCCTTGTTGCTCCAGCCCGAAATACTGACTGAAGTTCCGCTACCGCCGGAACCGCCGGATCCTGAACCCCCTTTTCCGGGGTTACCGTACAGGCTGTTACCGTCTGGCGTACCGCGCGGATCTCCTTTGTCACCTACTTCTCCGGGTTTTCCATCGCCGTTATTATTTCCACCCACTCCGTCACGGCTACCGGTAGTTCCATTAGAGCCGGTAGCTCCGCCTGATCCTGAAGATTTCTTCATAATGGAACTGTTATCTACCGTACGTTGAGGCTGAGGCGGCGCCGGATTAGTCTTCTCCGGAGCTGCTTTGGAAGTTACAGCCGCTGGTTTTTCAGCCGGTTTGGTCTTTTCTACCGGTGCTTTCACCGTCACTTTCGTATCCTCATCAGCCGTGAGCACTTTGGGCGGAGTAGTTTTTGCTACGGTCTTCTGCGTTTCCGGCTTAGGCTTACTGGGTGTGGGAGTAGCTTTCACATTGGCCTTTACGCCGGCTTCCGGTTTCACATCATAGGCATTTTTAGAATCGTTGGCCTTGTTAGTGGTCTGAATATCTCCCGAACCCACCAGGTCTACCCCATAATTGAGATCCACCCCAAAACCCAGGTCGTCCTGCGGGGGTTCGTACACAATTTTGATAAAATACAGCGTCAGCAGCAGCCCTGCATAGAGAACAATGCTGTAGGTCCATGCACGGCCCTGAATATTTTTATTTTCTATGTAATTATCCATTTCTCTTTTTTCTTTCGTAAATAGGCGTGTCGTCAATTAGCTGCTCCACTTCTTTAATGTAGCGGATCGCCAGATCTTCCGTTTCCGCCGCCAGGTACACCTTAAACAGGGGCCCGTGGGGACGTATTTTGGCCATGTATCCTTTTTCCGCCAGGAAGGCCACTATTTTATCGGCATCTTTTGCTCTTTTATAGATGCCTATCCGTACTATATGCTCTTCAAACGGTAACTCCGTCACCTGTGGCGGGGCTGCTTCTTCACTGTATAGTGTATCTACCGTTACCTCTTCTGCACCAAAGCCGGAGTCATTCAGCAGCAGCCCCTCCTTTTCTTTGACATTTTCGCGGAGCGAAGGTTTAAAAAATACCATATACGCCAGGGCAGCGGTCAGCAGCGCCAACGGCAAAGCAAAGATCAGGTATTTAAAGGCTTTGTTGCCCTCCGACCTTTCCTCTGCTTCTGATTCCTCTTCAGGGTCAGGCTCTTCTTCCGTACCATCCTCCGCTTCCGGAACCGGTTTTTCTTCAGAGAGAGCCTCTTTGTTTTCTCTAAAAACGAAAGTTTCTTTAAAAACAACATCCTCTTCCCCGGAAGATTTCCGGTCGTTCGCCAGGCCCTCATTTTCAGCCGGCCCACTCACCGAAGGCTGGAAAGGCAGGAATTGAAAAGCCTGATCCGGCCCTTCGCGAAGGATGATGCCGAAGCCGTCCCAGTAATACCGGTTAAAAGCGGCTATCTGTTCATTGACCGTATCCAGGAAAGCAAAGTATTGCGCCTGTACTTCGGCATCTGAAATGTTCATTCGTTCTTTGAATACCTGGAGGATCTCCACATCCGAATCGTTTCTCAGCAGGGGATTGAACCGGAGCTTTCTTTCAGAAGGCACAATTTCACCGTTCAGATCGAAATAGGGTTTGGAATATTCAGCCACGAATGCCCCGATCCCCGGTAGCATCACAAAATCATGAGAAAGGATGTAATCTCTAATTTCTGACTGAATATTCATATTTCTACAAAGCTATGTTTATACCCGCCAGGAAGTTCAGTCCCAGCTGCGGATAATTGTAATATCGCTGATAATTTTTCCCCAGAATATTGTTCAGTTTCACAAATGCGGCAAAATGATCTGTAAACAGGTATGTAAATTCCGTGTTCAGATCCAGGATATCCTTCAGCTTCACTATCGGCTGCGCAGGATCATATTCCCCGTTCATTCCGCCTGTTTGTCTGGCAAATATACCGCCAATATAATAAAAATCAACAGACGAAACCAATCTGTCGGTAAGAGTTATGGTATTTCCCAACCGGGCGGTAACCGCAGGCCGGTGCAAAGGTTTTTCAAAAGTACCCTTTTCGTAATAGTTATAATCAACCTTAAGTACCGGCTTCCAGATCTCATTTCCCGAATAGCCCAGCTCCAGCGAACCGTTCACAAAATCGGTTTCTTCCTCATCGTAGACCACGTCGAACTTGGTCACATACAGGGGCTTACCGGTAGGTGAGAAAGTGGATCCGTCGTACTGGTCGAAATAATACAGGTCCTGGTATTTTCCGTAAGAGGCTTTTACATTGAAGCTTACGCCGGAAAACAGGTCACCGCGCGCACCGATAAACAGGTCGCGGTTTTTATAGGTATTCTGAATGGTCACCTGCTCTTTCAGCCAGGGGTTTTCGTTCAGGAACGACCGCATGGTATTTCTGACAATGTCACCGTCTATTCCGGCAAAGAAGTACACCAGCGCAGGGGTCTTATAGGTCAGCATAGCCGTAGGATAACCTTTGGTGGTATTGGTATTGATGTAGGGGTCCGACTGGCTCACGGCCTTGAATCCCACCCTGGCTGAGAAGCTGCCGAAATCAAAATTGAAAGCGGGCTCTATCCGGAACAGGTTTCTTTTGCGCGCCGGGTTTTCTATATGGCTGTCGGCCATTTGTGTAAAATAGGCTTCGGCATTGATAATGGCCTTGACCTTGTCTTCGTATATGGCGAAAAACGTATTCAGCTGGGTACCCCAGTCCAGCTCCGAGGCCGAATAAAAGTCGTTCAGGGAATACATACCGGTAGAGAGCTTGTAGTCGATCTTGGGCTTGGGCCGGGTGTTCTCTATCGTAGCCGCAAAGCTGTAAAGGTTCAGCCTTTGGCGGAGGTCGGTCCGGGTATAATCATGGTGGGCGGTGGTATCGTAGCCGTAGAAATGATAGCCCCGGTTCTCATAGCCGGCATTGAGCTTTACTTCGTAGGTATCCTGGTGGTACTTTCCGTCTACCCCGAACTTCGTCAGCGCCTGGCCTGACAGGTTACCGTCTACCGGGCCTTTCCGGGTGGAGTTGTGCAGGGCCGAAAGACCATACACAAACCTGCGGTCCTGGCTGGAGTTGATGAACAATTCCCCGTAAAGCCGGCCGTAATTTCCGGCTCCCAGCTTCAGGTAGTTGTCAAAACCCAGCACATCCTCCCTGTTCCGGGATTTATCCAGGGGGGGGATAACATTGGGAGTAAATTCCACCTCTTCTATACCGGTAGGCTTACGGTCGAAAAAGGAATAGTTCATCTTTTTTTCCGTAACGGGTGCTTTTTCCTGCGGGATCTTTTCGGTCAGCTTGGTGGCTTTGGGTACACTCACCTCCCGCTCTTTGGTAATGTTAATTTCCTCGTTAACTACTTTCTTTTGCGCCGCGGCCACACAGGCTGCTGCCAGGAAAGCCATTGTCAGAATATATTTCATCCTATTTGATCGAGTTTAATTTTTGTTTGGCCAGGGCCACCGTTTCCTTGTTCTCCGAATTTTCAATGATGGAATTCAGCGTGGCTTTGGCCATAAAAGTATCGTTCTTACCTATGTAGTTGTCCGCGATCAGCAAAAAGGCATTTTCATACCATAGCAGGTAGTCGGAAAAATCGTTGGCCAGCTCCTGCATGGTTTTTATGGAAGCGTCGTATTCCTTCTGCCTGTACTGGATCTCTCCTATCCTGTATTTGGCCTCAGCTGCTGACTCGTCTTTGGCCAGCCCGATGGTTTTCTGGAACTGAGCCCTGGCCCCTGCGAAATCCGACTTGCCCATCAGCGCCTTTCCCCTGAACAACTCTGCCCGGTTAACTGCTCCGGCCACCACATTTCCGCCTGTGGCCAGGATCTTATCTGCCATTTCTATGGTCCTGTCAAAGCTGTTTTTACCGAAATAAGACCGCATCAGGCCTTCATAAGCCACCACCGTCTCCCGCTGATCGGAAGTGGTGGAGGTTACCTGCAGGTAATTCTGAATGGCGTCATCGTAGCGTTTCATTTCATAGTAAATGGCGGCGGAGCGCATGGCTGCCTGCGCCAGAAACTCCAGCTGGTTGCCATTGACGATCTCCTGGTAGTATTTCAGTGCCTCTGTTTTGTTTTTCAGGGCCAGGTAAGACTCGCCGATCAGGTAGTTGGCTTCGGGAATGAGCACCGAACCCGGATACTGGCTGAGAAAGCGCGAGAAGGCGGAAATCGCCTTATCATAGCTTTCTGCAAAGTAGAGGTCTTTGGCCGTTTCAAACTGAAGCCCCTGTACCGACGAACCCTCCGGGTTATTTCGTTTATATTGCTCCGCGATCTCGAAGAATTCTTCCGAACGGTTGGCCTGGCTCAGTGCTTCCCTTATTCCCAGGAAAGCCTCGGAAGCATATTTAGATTTTCCGAATTTATCCAGAATTAACTTAAAATCCGCAATAGATCGGTCGTAGTTTTCAATATTATTGTAGGCTATACCTCTCCGGAGCAGCACATGAGGTACCAGCTCGGAGGTAGGCTTTTTCTTCAGCAGATCTGAAAAGACCGCAATGGCAGCGGAGTAATTTCCGCTTTCCATGGCCAGGTTTCCGTTCTGGAACAGTACGTCATCGATCAGCCGGGAGTTGCCGAACGAGCGGGCAAACAGGTCAAAGGCGCTTTTTGCCTCCGATTCGCGGCCCAGGTATTTCAGTGCCATACCCTTCTGGTAAAGGGCATAATCTTTGCCGGACTTATTGTTGCGATAGGCTTCGTCGTAGGTATTCAGCGCCTGTGTAAAGTTTTTTGCCATCAGGTAGCAGTCGCCTATCCTGAGGTTGGCATCGTCGAGGCTGGTGGCCAGGGTAGCTTCTCCCCTGGCGCCTGACCTGAAATCCTGAAACAGGCGCAGCGCATCCGAGTATCTTTCCCGGTTGAAGCTGATATAGCCCAGGCTGTACTGGCTTCTCAGGCGGGCGATCCTGTCGGAAGAGGTCAGCAGCTCGCGGTAGAGGTCTTCGGCTTCCGGTCTTTCCAGTTGGAAAAGCGCTTCCCCCTTCCACAGTTTTGCCTGGGTGACCAGCTCCCGGTTCAGCGGTTTACGCAGCGATTTATCGAAATAGCCGATGGCCGCATCAAATTTCTCCGCATTAAAATCGGCTACTCCCTGGTTGTACGCCAGCTTCTGATAAGCTTCATCAATTTTGGGCGTGGTTCTTTTCAAACCTTCAATATAGTTGATGGCCGACACGTAGTTGCTGGTCTCGAACAGGATCTCACTGAGCAGTTCGTTGGTCTCGTCTACGTATTTCCCTTCCGGGTAATCTCTGACATAGTTCTGCAGATCTACGATGGCCTGCTGGCTGTTTCCTTTCTCTACCAGCACCTTTACGTAGTTATAGGCCGCTTCTTCCTTGATCGCCTTATCAAAATTCGATTTCCGGGCTGCATCGAAGGCTGCCATGGCCGAATTCAGATCTCCCTGGCGCAGGGCGCATATCCCGAGGTAATAGGCCGCCTGCTGGCCCAGTTCGTCGTTAGTGCCCGCCACCGTTTTGAACAAAACAGCTGAATTTTCAAATTTCTCTATCTTATACAGGCTGAACGCATGCCGGAAGGCCACCTGGGCAGAGGTTTTTGCCTTTTTAAGCGACTTATGCTTATCATAATACAGCGCTGCCTTTTCAAAGTTATTGTTGAAATAGCTCACTTCCCCCGCCAGCAGGGCCAGATCGTCGTATTTACGGCCGTCGGGCCGGGCAATGATGGGCTCGGCGTAAGCCAGCAGCTCGTCATATTTCTTTTGCTTGTAGAGGATCTGCCCGATCCAGTTGGGTACTTCCTGGCGGTAGGCAGGCGCATTTTCGACCCTGCGGAGGTCGCTGAGCGCCAGGTCATAGTTCCCGTTCCGGAAATTGATCACCGCTGCATAGTAAGCGGCATTGACAGCATTGGCAATGACCGTACCCTTCACATAATCAAATTGTTTCAGCGCATTATTGAAGTCACCCAACTGGTAGTAAGAAAGACCCAGCTGGTAACGAATTTCGTAGGTATCGAGGTTATCCGCCCGGTTTTCCAGCGATTTCTCATAGTACCGGATGGCGTCTTTGTACTCTCCCTGCTCAAAATAGCGGTCGGCCAGGTCGGAAAAGATGATCTTGGCCTTGGGATGGTCGCCGTGATTAAGCACAAAACGTTCTACTTCAATATCGGCATCGAGCGCCTTGCTGTAGAGCGATGACATGGCCGAGTAATACTCGGCATTGGCCAGGTTAAACTTGTTGGGGTTAAGGCTTTTGGCAGAAAGCGAGATGTAATTCTGAAACTCTTTCCGGGCTGAACTGTAAGCTTTTTTTCCAAAAAGCTCCACACCGTTATTAAAATGTGACTCAATGGAAGAGTAACTGAGGGTGTTCTGCGAAAAGGCTCCAAAACAGGTCAGCACGAGAGCCAGTGTTTTGAATTTCATAGGTGACTTGATAATTGGGCAAAATTAGGAAAATAATCGAGCAATTTTCCCCGAAAAAACGTTCAAAGCGCATAAAAATTGTAGATTTGTATAAATCAAATTTCAAACGTTCATGATAAGATATTTTGTGTTGTTTGCATTGCTGACACTACCCCTGTTAGCGTGCAAAGCCTCTGAGCTTCCTAACCTTTTAGCCGGCTATGCCACTACGTACGAAGTGGCCATGCCCGAACCCCATACCCACTTTTTTGAGATCAAAGTCCGGATTGATGACCCTGACGTACTCCGGGCCGGTCATGTAGACTTCAAGATGGCTGCCTGGACCCCCGGCTCCTATCTTATCCGCGAGTACGCCAAAAATATAGAAGGGCTTACAGCTGCAGCGGATGGGAAAGCCGTAAAGGCCGTAAAAACCTCCAAAAATACCTGGAGAGTGAGCGGTCATAACGGACAGCCCATCGAGGTTTCCTACCGGTTGTATGCTTTTGAAATCAGTGTAAGAACCAATTTCCTTGACGCTTCCCACGGTTATTTTAACGGTGCCCCTACTTTCCTGTATGTGCCGCAGCTGATGAATAAAAAATCACTGGTGAAGATCATTCCGCATACCAGCTTCGAAAAAGTGTCTGTGGCGCTTCCGGAAGTAAGCAAAAATGCTTTTGAAGCAGAAAATTACGACCTGCTGGTGGATAGCCCTTTCGAAATAGGCAACCACGAGATCCTGGAGTTTGAAGCGCTGGGCGTTAAGCACCGGATAGCCAATTACTCCATGGAACCCCTGAATTATGACCGGAATAAGCTGATCGAAGATTATAAAAAGGTAGTTATCGGCAGCCATAATGTGATGGGCGGCAAGCACCCCTGCAAAGATTACCTTTTCATTATTCATCACCTGGCGGCCGGTGGCGGCGGGCTGGAGCACCTGAATTCCACTACCTGCCAGACCTCGCCCCTGGTGTATCAAAACCCGGCCCGCTACGAGAGCTTTCTCGGGCTGCTGGCCCACGAGTATTTCCACCTGTGGAATGTGAAGCGCCTGAGACCCATCGCTTTGGGACCCTTTGACTATGAAAATGAGAATTATACGAATATGCTCTGGGTTTCGGAAGGATTTACGAATTACTACCAGAGCGATATCCTGAGAAGAGCCGGGATTATCGATGTTAACCGCATGCTGGCCCTGCTGGCCGGAAATATCGGTACGGTCGAAAACCAGCACGGTAATAAGGTGCAGCCGGTAGCTGAATCTTCGTGGGATGCCTGGATCAAGTTTTACCGGCCCAACGAGAATGCTCAAAACTCTACAATATCGTATTATAACAAGGGCGGTATCCTGGCCAATGTATTGAACATGATCATTATCGGTAACACCAAAGGTGAAAAATCACTGGATAATGTGCTTCAAAACCTGTACAATGACCTGTACCTGAATAAGGATATCGGCTTTACCGATGAGCAGTTTTTTACGGAATGTTCTAAAGTAGCAGGCAAAGATCTTACCGGGTTTTTCCAAAAGCATGTGTTCGGCACCGAGACCATCGACTACGCCCAATATTTTGCGCTGGTGGATGTAGATGCCAAAATCAGCTTATCTAACCCGGATACCCCCTGGTTCGGCGCTATGGCCAGGGCCGGAAAGGTAGCCCGCGTAGACTACGGAACAGGGGCTTACCATGACGGTATCAATGTCAATGATGAATTGCTGGCGATAGACGGAAAGCCATTCAGCGATGTGGAAGCCATTACGGCCGGGAAAAAAGTAGGTGATGTAGTGAAAGTGACGGTATTAAGAGGTGGTGTAAAGCTTACTTACGACATCCGCCTTTTGCAGGACCCACGAACACGGGTGACACTTACCCCCAGGAATTCTCCTGACGCGGTATCGAAGAAGATATTCAATAAGTGGATGCATATCCGTTAAATGATTCTGTTATTAATATGAAATTTTTCAGGGGAAAGTTTGCATATCATAAAAACATTACTCTACATTTGCAGTATAGTATACTAATTTAATAGACTAATGAAAACAAAGATACGGTTCGTTACTGCATTTTTATTTATTGTGGCCGCGGCAACGGGCCAGAGCGTGGTAAAAATTGAAGGTACTGTAAGCAATGCCTCCGGAGGTATAGTTTATCTTCAGGAATTTCGTGACAAAATATTCTACACGGTAGATTCGGCCTGGGTAAAAGACGGACATTTCCGTTTCAGCTCTTCCATCAGCATCCCCGAGGTATACGGTTTAACCCTTAATAAGGAAAAGTCGCCCGTGTTTCTCTTCCTGGATGCGGAAGATACATCGGTAAAAGTGGAGCTTGACAGCGCTTCTTATTACAGAAACACCAAAATCACAGGCTCTAAGGCCAGCGATCTGTACGAAAAATACAAAGCTGCCGGCAGGGACTTTAAAATCGATGCTTTTATCCGTGAAAATCCGAATTCTATTGTGTCGACCTACCTTTTGTACCGAAACTTTGCCTACCGCCTGGAGCCGGAGCAGATCAGGGAATACCTGGCGCTGCTGAACCCCTCTCTCCAGGAATCTGTCTACGGCAAAAACCTGCAAGGCTACCTGGTGACCCTTGAAAAAGTAAAAATCGGGGAAAAGGCGCCTGATTTTACGCTGGCGGATACGGAAGACAAGCCGGTGAAGCTTTCTGATCATTTCGGTAAGTACATATTGCTTGATTTCTGGGCAGCATGGTGCGGACCCTGCCGCAAAGAGAACCCCAACGTGGTGGATGCATATCAAAAGTACAAAGACAAGGGATTTGATGTTTTCGGGGTGTCTCTCGACAGAACCAAGGATGCCTGGTTAAAAGCTATTGAGAAAGATAACCTCACCTGGACACACGTTTCAGACCTGATCTACTGGAAAAGCGCCCCTGCGGCTTTGTATGGCGTGCGGGCCATCCCTGCCAATTTCCTGATCAATCCTGAGGGTATAATTATTGCCAAAAACCTTCGTGGCGAAGATCTGCAGAATAAGCTTGCCGAAATTTTCGGCGGTGGTGTGGCATCTACTGCTGCCGGCGACGAGTAGGCGTTAGCTGCCCACAATAAAGCCCGACAGGTTCATTTGGACCTGCCGGGCTTTATTGTTTTTTAGTCTAATCCGGGTCTCAACTTGTTGGACCCGGATTTATTTTTTGGTTCTCGGAGAGTCTCCTGTTAAGGGACTCTGTGAAAATCATTTTTGTAATCAGAGTCCTTTTTCAAAGAGACTCTGATTGGACGAAAGATGCGTTGCGCACCTCCTGAAATTAAACCTGTAACTTAAGCATATCGTCCATCCCGTAAATCCCCACCTTATCTGTCAGCCACTCGGCAGCTAAAACCGCGCCTAAAGCAAAACCGGTGCGGGAGTAGGCTTCATGCCTGATCTCTATCTCGTCTACATCGGAAATATATTTGATGGTATGTGTTCCCGGCACTTTTCCTTCCCGTGAAGACCAGATGGGCACCTCACCGGGCCTGGCCAGGGTATTATTTACCCAGGAGGTTTTGTCCGTGTTATTTTCAATGACCCCCTCGGCCAGGGTGATGGCCGTACCGCTGGGGGAATCCAGCTTCTCCGTATGATGAATTTCGGAAGTAAAAACTGTGTATTGCTTTTGCGGTGCCATCAGCCGGGCCAGCAACTTGTTCAGATGAAAAAAGAGATTGACGCCTATGCTGTAGTTAGATGCATAGAAAAATGAGGCCTTATTGGCCTCACAAAGGCCTTCTATCTCCGCTTTGTGCTGAAGCCACCCTGTAGTGCCGGACACCACTTTCAGACCTTTTTCCATACAGAAACGAAGGTTATCGGCGGCGGAATGCGGCGAGCTGAATTCGATCACCACATCCACACTTTCCTTCGTAAGCTTTTCTCTGTCTTCGGCATTGCTTACATCAATCCGAAAAACCACTTCGTGGCCGCGTTCCAGGGCAATGGCTTCGATGGCTTTCCCCATTTTTCCATATCCAAGCAGGGCTATTTTCATTTTTATTTGAAGTTTAAACTTAATTTGACACCTGCGGTGTAGGTTCCGCCCCCCGGAATGACCGTGGGGCTCCAGCGCAGGCTGATATCGTCAGAAATATCAAAAGTTTTCAGGTGAGCGGTTACATTGGCTTCTACCGCAAAGAGGGTCCAGCCCAGTGCAAAACCGATAATGCTGAGGTCTCGGTACCGTTTAAAAGAGGAAGCTGCCCGTGCATACGTCTCTTTGGATATGAAGATCCCCCCGGGATTATCCAGGGGCGGCATGGAGGTCTGCCCGCTTTCTTCCAGGATCTCCACGTGCTCCAGGTAATAATTATACCGCTCGTTATTAGTTCGGATAGCTATGACCCCGCCTGCGGCTGCACCGTACACTATGGGCAGTTTCCAGTAATCTTTGTTCATAAACTGTCCCCACCCCGGAACCAGCATCGACCTCAGAAAGGTGATCCGCGGACGAGTGCGACCGGTCAGGGAATCGACCCCGAAAAACAGCCGGGAAGTGGAAACGAAGTTTTTTGACACTTTCTTCAGTCTTTCACCCCGTGTTGAGTCAAAAGACGTCTTTATTTCCGAAAGTGTACTGTTGATGAGGCTATCGCCCACCACCACAAGGGTATCGGTCTGTGCATAACTGCACAACGAAAAAAAAACCAGGATTACCGCGCAAAAAAACCTTCCCAACGTCAGTTCTTTAACTTATCCATGATCTCATCCAGTTCAGACCGCGAGCTGTAAGGAATTTTTATTTCCCCACGATTGGCGGCATCCGCCTGTACGATCACCTTACGCCCAAATACCTTCCCAAAATGTTGCTGATAGCTGTCGAGGAAGTTTTTAGAAGCAGGCGAAGCCGAAGATTTACGGGTGGGTCCCTGCCGGCTGTCAGTATTTAAGCTTTTAACCAGCTCTTCTACTTTCCTTACCGACAGCTCCCGGCTGACCACCTCTTCGTAAAGCCGTACCAGCCGCTCCGGGTTTTCCACTCCCAGCAGGGCGCGGGCATGGCCCATGCTCAGCTTCCGGGCCGCCAGGCCTTCCTGTACGATCTCAGGAAGGGAAAGCAACCTGAGGTAGTTATTAACCGTGGTGCGGTCTTTGCCCACCCTTCCGGCCAGCTCTTCCTGTTTCAACTGACATTCGTCTATCAGGCGCTTGTAAGCCATCGCTATCTCCATGGGGTTGAGGTTCTCCCGCTGCACGTTCTCGATAAGCCCAAGCTCCAGCATCTGGCTGTCTGATGCCTCCCTGACATAGGCGGGAATGGTCTTTAAACCCGCCAGGCGGGAAGCCTTCAGTCGTCGTTCCCCGGAGATGAGCTGGTATTTATCGCCCGCTTTTCTCACCGCAATGGGCTGTATAACGCCCTGTACCCGGATCGACTCCTTCAGTTCATCGAGCGCCGTGCTGTCAAACTGCGTCCGGGGCTGATAGGGATTCGTTTCTATGGCATCAATGGAAATCTCAAAAGAGTCTGCTTCCTCCCGGGCGGCTTCGGTTTCCACCGGTGCTTCTGACAAAAGAGAACTCAGCCCTTTACCCAATCCCATTTTTCTTTTAACATTCATGCTCTATTAATTCATTTGCCAGTTTCAAATAATCGATAAACCCGCTGTGCCACCCTTTCTCTCCCAGATCTGTTAAAGAAAAGGCAGGGCGGGAGAGATAGTAGTTTCTTGAAATTTTCGTGTTCAGCACAAAGGGCGAAAAGTATTCATTTAGCTCCGCCTCTGTTTTTTGCGGAGTACTGCTGTTCGAATCTCCTTTGGTCAGCACGATCCCCCCGATCAGCAGATGCTCAAATTCCGAGATCTTCCGGAGAGTTATATCCAGCTCATCCAGCCCGTAGTATTCCGCTTCTACCGGTATCAGCACCGAATCCAGCCCGCCAAGTACAGCCTCATGATCCGGCGAAGGCCCGGCAGGCATATCCACCAGGATATAATCGGCCTCATCGGCCAGCCTATCCTCTTCCCCACTCCACTTGCGGCATTTCCACCTGAGGCCGGCCACGTGCACTTCCTCACCCTGAGGGTTAAGGTACTTTTCCAGGTCACCGTTCAGATCGACGCACACCACTTTTTTCCCTACGGTGGTCAGAGCTGCTGCCAGATATGCACAGGTGGTGGTTTTGCCACTTCCCTTACTGTAACTGAAAATCCCTGTTTTATTCGCCATGTATCCGCCTGCCTGTTTGCTTTATAGCCTGTAAGTCTGCTTTAAAGCAATGTGCCATTTTGGAATTCCGGTTTAGTACACTAATCTATCCGCCTGCAAATTTGCTTTAAAACGGGCCTCCAAGCAAGAAATGGCCTCAAAATAAAAAGAGGTTCTTTTCAGAACCTCCTTTCACTTATCCTAAATATGCTTTCAATGCTTTGCTTCGTGAGGTCTGCCTTAAGCGGCGAATGGCTTTTTCCTTGATCTGCCTCACCCTTTCGCGGGTAAGGTTGAACTTCTCGCCTATTTCCTCCAGCGTCATGGCCTGCTCACCATTAAGCCCGAAGTAGAACATGATCACTTCAGCCTCACGCTGCGTAAGGGTAGAAAGCGCGCGAAGCACTTCCCTGCGTAGCGAATCGTTCATCAGCTCCTGGTCAGGACGGATCTCCGTATCGTTTTCCAGTACGTCGAGCAGGCTGTTTTCTTCCCCCTGAACAAACGGAGCATCTACCGACACGTGTCTGCCCGATATTTTCATGGTGTCCACCACCTCGTTGGCAGAGATCTCCAGCACTTCAGCCAGCTCTTCCGGCGAAGGCTCACGCTCAAATCGTTGCTCCAGCTCCGAAAAGGTCTTGGAGATCTTATTGAGTGAACCTACCCGGTTAAGTGGAAGCCGGACGATCCTTGACTGCTCGGCAAGGGCCTGAAGAATACTCTGACGAATCCACCACACGGCATAAGAAATGAACTTAAAACCACGGGTTTCATCGAACCGCTGAGCCGCCTTGATCAGCCCCAGGTTCCCTTCGTTGATAAGGTCACCGAGTGAAAGCCCCTGATTTTGATATTGCTTAGCTACAGATACCACAAACCGAAGATTGGCCTTGGTCAGTCTTTCCAGAGAAAGCTGGTCTCCGTCCCTGATCTTCTGGGCCAGTATTACCTCTTCGTCGGGGGTCAGAAGATCTACCTTTCCAATCTCCTGAAGGTACTTGTCGAGCGACTGGCTCTCCCTGTTGGTAATCTGTTTACTAATCTTAAGTTGTCTCATTCGTATTAAGTTGTCAAAAAGTAATTTAAAAGTAACCCGATGTCGTGCCCCGTGTATTTAATCAGCCCAAGTTAACCAATACACCTGACACGACACTAATTACAAACAATTAAAAATCAATTATTGTTCACCGTTTTGTTGTCAACGGCCGGTTTTTCTTCCCGCGGAGGACGCGGCAATAAAACTTTCCTTGATAAACGATATTTTCCGGTCTTTTTGTCTACTTCTGTTAATTTAATCTGAATCTGATCACCTTCTTTCAGCACGCCGTCCATGTTCGGAAGACGTTCCCAGCTGATCTCTGAGATATGCAGGAGCCCTTCTTTACCCGGTAAAAACTCGAGGAAGGCACCGAAAGGCTGAATAGACTTCACCACCGCATCGTAGATCTCGCCTACTTCAGGCTGCTTCACGATAGCGTCTATCCTTCTTTTGGCGATATCCATGCTTTCGCCGTTGGTGGCAAATATGGATACGTACCCTTTATTATCTTTTTCTTCAATGTTGACGGTGGCTCCTGATTCCCGCTGAATTTCCTGTACCACTTTACCTCCGGGTCCGATCACCGCTCCTATCAGCTCGCGATCGATCACAATGGTAAAGGCACGTGGTGCATGTGGTTTCAGATCCGGTTTCGGCGTAGCCAGCACCTCAGTCATTTTGCCAAGGATGTGAAGCCTTCCTTCTCTTGCCTGGTTCAGCGCCTTTTCGATGATATCGAAAGAAAGTCCGCCGATTTTGATATCCATCTGGCAGGCCACGATACCTTTTGCCGTTCCGGTCACTTTAAAGTCCATGTCGCCCAGGTGATCTTCGTCGCCCAGGATATCCGACAGCACTGCCCATTTGCCGCTCTCCTGATCGGTGATAAGCCCCATGGCGATACCGGAAACCGGTGCTTTAATAGGCACACCCGCATCCATCAGGGAAAGACATCCGGCACATACCGTTGCCATGGAAGAAGAGCCGTTCGACTCCAGGATATCGCTTATGATCCGGATGGTGTAAGGATTATCGTCTCCTGACGGCATCACTTTTTCCAGTGAACGCTGCGCCAGGTTACCGTGACCTACCTCACGTCTTCCCACTCCCCTGTTCGGTCTTACCTCACCGGTAGAGAAGCCGGGGAAGTTATAGTGAAGGAAAAACTTGGAGTAGCCTTTTATCATCGGCAGGTCCACGATCTGCTCATCCAGCTTGGTTCCGAGGGTGGTAGTGGAAAGCGACTGGGTCTCTCCTCTTGTAAAGAGCGCAGAACCGTGCGCTGAAGGCAAGTAATCTACTTCCACGCTGATCGGACGGATCTCGGTCAGGCTGCGGCCGTCAAGACGTTTGCTTTCTTCCAGCACCATTTTCCGGGAAGCATCGTAGGTAATATCCCCGAAATAAACCTTGAATAAGGGATTTGCCCTTTCTTCTTCAGGTTGTGCTTCGATAAAGTCTTCCAGGATCTTTGCGAAGCTGTCGCTTCTGTAATGCTTGTTCGGATTGCCCTCAATACATACGGCATACACTTTATCAAAAAGCTCGCCGTACATTTTCTCTTTCAGGGCCTCGTCATGCACTTCATGATTGTATTCTCTTTTGGTGGTGGCACCCACCTTCGCTTCCAGCTCTTTCTGGGCAGCCACCTGGCTTTTGATGGTTTCGTGCGCTACACGCAGGGCTTCCACCATTTCCAGCTCAGACACTTCGTTGGCTTCGCCTTCCACCATAATGATGCTGTCGGCAGTACCGGCCACGATCAGGTCAAGATCCGCGGAAGGAATATCCTTCAGCCCGGGGTTAACCACGTATGCTCCGTTAATTTTAGCCACTCTCGCTTCAGAGATCGGGCCGTTAAACGGAATGTCAGACACCATAATGGCCGCAGAGGCCGCCAGGGCTGCCAGGGCATCGGGCTTTATGTTCTCATCAGCAGAATGCAGGGTCACCATCACCTGAACCTCGGCATGAAAATCTTCCGGAAAAATAGGACGTAACGCCCGGTCTATCAACCGGGATATCAATACTTCATTATCCGACAGCTTGCCTTCCCGGCGCTGAAAAGAGCCCGGAATTTTTCCGTTGGAAGCAAATTTTTCCTGATAATCTACAGACAGGGGCAGGAAGTCGGTGCCTTCCTTGTGGGTTCTGTTCGCACATACGGTGGCCAGCATCACCAGGTTACCGCTTCTTAATACCACTGAACCGTCCGCCTGTCTTGCTAATTTTCCGGTTTCCAGGGTGATCGTTGAACCATCCGGCATCGGGATGGTCTGAGTTACAATATTAAACATTGAGTTATTTTGTATGTGTTGTATTTTCCGCTTTTGATACAACGATTAATCCTTTATTTCCGCGGGGATAAAATGCAATGAAAAAGGGAACCCGGTGGTCCGGATTCCCGATATTGGTTTATTTACGAATACCAAGTTCAGCAATAATAGCTCTGTAACGACTGATGTCTGTTTCCTGCAAATAATCAAGAAGGCGACGACGCTTACCCACCAGCTTCAAAAGACCTGAACGGGTAGAATAATCATGCTTGTTAACTTTCAAATGCTCGGTAAGATGAGCAATTCTATAAGTAAATAATGCGATCTGAGACTCGGCTGAGCCGGTATCCGTCGCTTTTTTCTGGAAGCCCTTCGATGCGAAGATCTCTTCCTTCTTTTCCGGAGTTAAATACATTGATATTAACCTAGATTAATGATAAAAAAATAAAACAGGTGCAAAGATACGCAATTATTGTTATTTTAGGTGATCTCGTAAAAGTTTTTTATCAAAAATTCCGCGCCCTGCGCATCAGCAATATCCCGATCAGGAAAAGGATGGTAAACGGGATCCAGGCCCCGACAATGGCCGGGATAAGGCCCTCCTTGGCGTACTTATTGCCCAGCTGACCCATCAGGTAATACAGGATGAAGAAACCAATGGAGATCAGCACAGGCATCCCGAAGCCGCCCCTTTTGATGATGGAGCCCAGCGCTGCCCCGATCAGGAACATGGCTAGGCAGGAGAAGGCCGTTGTGGCCTTGTTCCAGCGCTCCAGATCGGCCGCCCATATCGACTTCTCCACACTTACGAGGTAGCTGATATCACCCGCAATCTGCGATTTCTGGCTCTCGACCTTGGTGCGGGCAGAAGAGTTCAGCTCCTGGGCAGTATTGTGCTTCTCAGCTGCCGCCAACAGGGAATCGGCCCATTTCCCACCTTTGATGGTTATTTTCTTAGTGGTATCACCGGAGATATCCGGAAAAGAATAGATCTCCAGGCGTTTGTAGGTGACCGCCTGCTGCTTCAGCTTCTCATCGACCACCTGGTTCAGCGAATCGATCTTCTGGTTGAGCTCGGGAATGCTTTTCATGAACTCATGGTACATGAAATCATTCTCGTTGGTACGGCTCATTATGAAGCTGCCGAGTGAAAAAATCATAGTATTCTTCGTAAAAGCATAGCGGGTCAGCTGTGTGCTGTTATTATAGTTGGCACCTTCGCTGTAATTTACGCCGTTGTAAAGTTCAAACACCAGCTGGCTCTCAAAATTGATGGTAAACATCCGGCCGGAGTCGGCGACGGTCACATTTTTATTGCCGTTGCCTCCGTTATGGTCATATACGATCACATTCTTCAGGGTCTGACCGTCGGGCATTTTCTTCTCCACTTTGATCCGGTAACCCGTGATCTGGTTATAAAAGATCCCTTCCTGGATATTTAGCGCCGGTTTTGCGGTTTTTACATCATAGAGAAGCGACCAGCCTTTCAGGTTAGCCCAGGGGTTCACGTAATTATTATACAGCAGTGAAAAGACCGATACAAAAGCCGAAAGGATAAAGGTAGGCAGGATCAGCCGGGTAAGCGGAATACCCGCCGACTTCATGGCGGTAAGCTCGGAGCGCTCACCCAGGTTCCCGAAGCACATCAGCGTGGCCAGCAACGTGGCCAGCGGCAGCGACATGGGCAGGGTCATCAGCGTAAAATAGAAGAAAAGCTTCGTAAAAATCACTCCATCAAGATTTTTTCCGAGGAAATCATTGAAATAGATCATCAGAAAACGCATCAGGAAGATAAATACTACGATGGTGGTAGTGAGAACAAAAGGCCCGATATATGATTTGACAAAAAGCTTGTCTATTTTTTTCATCCTTACACGCATTAACATCCCGCGGGCCGGTTGACCTGCAGGCGAAAAGAAGCTGCAAAAGTCAAAATCTTTTTGTCTATTTCAAAATCAGCCTCCTACAATTTCTTTAAGATTGGAAATTAATTCATTCCACATGCTTTCGAGGTCGTCCAGGTCGTCGTTGTCGGAATTGTCGGTGATCTTGAGGTAGGTAGAATTATCCAGCTCACTGGTAACAAACTTAAATTCCAGGTAATTACCGGCATCATCCCCTGTAAAATCAAAGCGGCTGGATTTATTGAGCCGGGAAGATGTAAGCTCGGCCACATGGTCTTTCTCATCCCAGTTAAAAACAAATTTATTATCTGAATTTAAGGTCACGCTTTCTGCAAACCACTGCTGAAGACCGCCCGGAGTACTGATATAATTATACAATACTTTTGGCGAAGCACGAAAAGGGAATTCCTGAGTATATTTAAATTTAGCCATACCAAATCCTTTTTCCTACAATATCTTAAATTGCGGATACTTTATCAAGTTTTTTTTAAAGTTTTCGATAACAATTTCATTTTTCTTGCTGTGTTTCCGAAAGTTTTATATTTTTGCACCTCCAAATCACGGCGGGGTAGCTCAGATGGTTAGAGCGTAGGATTCATAACCCTAAGGTCGGCAGTTCGATCCTGCTCCCCGCTACGATAAAAGAAGGTTTCTAAAAAGCAAGAGTACTTTTTAGAAACCTTCTTTTTTATAGGGTATGCCCCCGGCTTTTGTTTCCTGAACTCTGCCCGGCCGTCTTCTCCTACAGAATCCCCCCTTTTATCGCCTTGCCGATCAGCACAGCCGTGTTGGGCGCATCAAATTTTTCAATGAGGCTTTTTCGATGGGAGTTTACCGTGAGAATGCTGATAAAAAGCTTTTCGGCTATTTCGGCATTGGTAAGGCCTTCGGCGATGAGCTGCAATACTTCTTTCTCACGACGGGTGATCACGGGCATGTCATTGGCAGTTTCCCGAAGCGAAAGCACGGCTTCAAAGCTGAGATAGGTCCGGCCCATAGCTACTGTGGTGATAGCCTGCAGCAATTCTTCTTTCATGGCATTTTTTAATACATAACCCGAAGCGCCATTGTCTATCATATTCCGGATGATCGCCTGCTGGTTGAAGGTGCTCAGCCCCAGTACATATATCCCGGGAAATTTTTGTTTCACCTCCTTACACAATTCCGTACCACTGATGTCGGGAAGGTTGACGTCCATCAACAGCACATCGGGCTGTTCTCCCTGCAGGAAGCTGAGGCAGGATTCCGCATGGGTAGCATGCCCCAGCCATTCGATACCCGTTTCATTTTGGAGCAATGAGCGGATGCCTTCGATCACCATATAATGGTCGTCTACAATGAATAATTTTGTCTTCATCCGATATTTATTTCGATCAGAACCGAAGTACCTTCTCCCGGCACGCTCTGCACATTCCAGCTGCCTTTCAGAAAGTCAACGCGGTTCTGAATATTGCTCCATCCCATGCCGCCGGGCTGTTTCAGCAATGCGGTATCAAAGCCTTGCCCGTCGTCTTCCACCGTAATGGTAAGCGACTTTTCCTCTACGGATGCATGCACCTGTACCACTACCTGGCGGGCAGCGGCATGCTTGAGGGCATTGTTCACCAGTTCCTGCACCATGCGATACACCGCCACAGCCGTCGATTGCCCGATGGTCACGTTTTCCATACCGATCGACTGGTACCGGGTGGGGATGGCACCACTGCGATCCACTTCGCTGCAAAATTCCTTCAGGGCCACATCCAGGCCATACCGCACCAGTATTTCAGGCATCATATTGTGTGCCACGCGGCGCATTTCCCGGATGGAGCTGTCAAGCATATCAATGCTTCGTTCAAATGCCTGTGCATTTTCCGGGGTAAGAATGAGGTTTTCCTTCATATTCTGAAATGAGTATTTAATGCCGCTGAGCATTCCCCCCAGGCCGTCGTGCAGGTCTTTGGCCAGGCGGGTACGTTCCTGCTCTTCGCCTTTGAGTATGGCTTCGGTGGCGGTTAATTGTTTTTCGGTTTCCAGCTCATCTATCCTGGCCTGCTGTAATCGTTGGCGGTGTGTATAATTGCGATAGCCGAGCAATGATATGATCAGCAATGCCGCAGCGCCTCCGATAAGAATATAATTCAGGGTGTTTTTTTTCTGCAGCTGTGCCTGTTGCAGTTGTATCCGGGCTTCTTTTTTTTCGGTTTCAAATTGTTTTTCTAAAAGCACCACTTTGCTTTGTATTTCTTCGCCCAGGAGGCTGTCTGACAGCGCTTCTGCTTTCGCATGCACCCGGTAAGACTCCTCGTACCGGTGCATAGCCAGCAAAACACCCCCCAGGGTTTCCAGGTTGGAGGCATGTTCCTTCCGAAAGCCGTTTTTCCCGGTAATATCCAGTGAGCGGGAGATATATTGATAGGCAACATCCAAATCATTTTTAAACACATAGTAATTGGCCAGGCCCCGGAGGGCAATGGCTTCACTTTCCGGGAAACCCAGTTCCCGGCTAATCGCCGCAGCTTTCTCCACATAAGGCTTTATACTGTCAATTTGAAGCGTGTTCTGGTAAATATTGCTTATATTCTGCAAAATGGTCTTTTCGTGTGCTTTGTAATTAATTCCCCTGGCCAGCGTCAACGCTTCCTTTAAATAAGCCAGTGCCGTATCATGGCGGTTCAGCCGCTCATAAATGTTTGCGGCATTGGAGAGAGCGGCACTCAGGCTCGCAGGGTCATTGGCATTGCGCAGCACCGCTATGGCCTGCTCGCCATAGACCAATGCTTTATCATGCTGGCGCAGATCCATATAAGCATTCTGCAGTAAATCGTTCAGCCGGGCCACCAACACTTTATTGTTTATGGCTTCAAAGTTTTTAAGGGCTATCTGGTAATGATACACCGCGCTGTCATATTGGTCGAGGTTCAGGAAAACATTGCCCAGGTTGGCATTGGATTTACCTATCAGCAATTTGTCGTTCAGTTCTGTGGATAGCTTTACGGATCGCCTGTTCAGCAGCATAGAACTGTCAAATTGCCCCCTGAGGTTGAGCAGGTAGGAGTAATTGGCAATGAATTTTATGATCCCTTCTTTGTATTGCAGCTTTTCGCTCAGATCTCCGGCTTTCAGATAGTATTTGCCGGCCGTTTGGGGGTCGTCCCATTCGTATTGATTGCCTATATCGATCAGCAGATTCACTTTGGCCGTATCTTCTTTGGCAGCAGGCAACAGGCGCAACAGGCTATCCCTGTTCATAGTAGTTTGTGCCCCGGCTTTTACATACCCGGTAAACAGCAATAATAGTACATACCATATCCTCATGCCAATGTGCTATTGGGTTCGAAATACAAATTAACATACAATTCTTTTCATTCCATCTCCCCTTTTTTAATGATTTTTTATCCTGAAAAACCCTCTTTTTTAGGGATAGGAAAGTCTCTTTAACCTCCTGAAATTTGTTTATCAATTTCAATTTATCAAAAAAACGGGTAAAAGCAATTATTATGAAAAGATTAATATTCAGCACGATAGTGCTTACTATGCTTTTCACTTCTTGTAGTATGGAAGACGTTACAACTGATGATGACGGCGACGGCAACCTGAAAAGCACGGTTTCTTTTCAGTGGTCGTTTAGCCCATTATTATACGGACCCGCTTAACATTGAAATCCAGGACCCTTGCACCAGGCCCGACTTTCTTGAAATTACCGATGGCAAATTTAGTGTCATAGGGCTTAATGATTAGCCATGAATTAAAATTTACAGATATGAAAAAACTTACCTTCCTTTTCCTGGTTTGCCTCACAGTGGGCTGCAAACGGGAAGTCATTGACGGCGAATTCCCTGATTTTTCAAACCTCAGACCGGTAGTAACCGAACGGGGCACCTCGCTGGGGGCTGCGCGCACGGCACAGATAGGCCCTGCGGGCGGAGAGCTGCGGTCGGAAGACGGCCGCCTGGCGGTCAGTGTACCGGCAGGAGCCCTGAGCAGCACCGTCACAGTGGGCGTGGAACCCATCAGTAACCGCGCCCCTTTGGGGCTGGGCAGGGGCTACCGCCTTACACCGGAGGGCGTCAATTTTGCGAAGCCCGTAAAGCTGACGTTCAGCTATGATAATGCTATGCTAACCGGCTCGGCAGCAGAGTTTCTCTGGATCACCAGTCAAAAGCCCGACGGTACCTGGGAGGGCCACCTGAACAGTGAACTCGATGCCGCCACACGCACCGTAAGCACGGAGACCAGCCACTTCAGCGACTGGGTAATAGGCAAGATGATAGACCTGGCGCTTACACCCTCCTCCGCCCGGGTTAAAACCGGCCAGTATGTAGATGTCATGGTGACGGGGTTCCTGACCTATGAAGATTACGAAGACGAGCTGGTACCGTTAACACCTGTCAACCAAGGAAGTATAGGCGACAACGACCTGGTACCCCTGAGTGATATCGGCCATATCATGCAGAAGCTCGACAAATTTGAGCGGCTCGATTTTAAAGAATGGCGGCTGGACGGCGTCAAAGGCCCGGTATCCAATAGCAAAGGCAAGCTGGATGTGTATGGAATTGAAGCCACCTATACCGCCCCCGGCAAAAAGCCCAGCCCCGATAATGTAGCCGTGACGGTTACTATTGAAGCCTGGCAGAAAGACGGCAGGAAGCCCTCGATCAGCATAACTACACCCATTACCATCACCGACAAGGAGTTCTATGCTAAGGCCTTCATTGACGGAAAAACGCTTGACTATTACAGCCCTATCGAGTTAGAAGAAAATAACGCACCCGATGGGGAGGGTACGGCGTCGCTCATGTATGTCGGGGACAAGATGACGCTTGTATTAGACCAGATATTGGGCAATTCGTCAGATCATAGGTTTGAAATTAATTTTACTCCCCGCAGTGGCAGCACCTTTGACTTCGCATGCTTACCAGCGAGTGCAGGCGATGGAATTCATTTTTACTGGTATGAAAAGGTTAGCTCGGGTGCGCAGAAATATCCTTATGAGGCCAGGAATTTGGATTTGAAACGTATCGATGGAGTTTGTTCAGCAGAAAACAACATTTGCACATCCACAACGATCACTTTAAAAGATTACAAGCTGGAAAATGAGGCTACAGTGACGGGGTCTATGTCTGGTACCTTATATTACAACGATGCTTTGGGGTGCAACACCACATCTATCCGGTTTTCAGTAGAATTTTCGCTACCGCTCATTAAGCCATTATGATACAGCGCAATAGGAACAATATTAAATTTACAGATATGAAAAAACTCACCTATCTTTTCCTGGTTTGCCTCGCAGCGGGCTGCAAACAGGAAGACATTGATGGCGAATTCCCTGATTTTTCGCATCTCAGACCGGTAGTAACCGAACGGGGCGCATCGCTGGGGGCTGCGCGCACGGCACAGATAGGCCCGGCGGGCGGAGAGCTGCGGTCGGAAGACGGCCGCCTGACGGTCAGCGTACCGGCAGGAGCCCTGAGCAGCACGGTCACAGTGGGCGTGGAACCCATCAGTAACACCGCTCCTTTGGGGCTCGGCAGAGGCTACCGCCTCACGCCGGAGGGCGTCAATTTTGCAAAACCCGTAAAGCTGACGTTCAGTTATGATAACATCGCACTCACCGGCTCGGCAGCAGAGTTTCTCTGGATCACCAGCCAAAAGCCCGACGGCACCTGGGAGGGCCACCTGAACAGTGAACTCGATGCCGCCACACGCACCGTAAGCACGGAAACCACCCACTTCAGCGACTGGGTAATAGGCAAGATGATAGACCTCGCGCTTACACCCTCCTCCGCTCGTATTAAAACCGGCGAGTCTGTAGATATCATGGTGACGGGGTTCCTGAACTATGACGATTACAAAGACGAGCTGGTGCCGTTAACGCCTGTCAACCAGGGAAGTATGGGCGACAGCGACCTGGTACCCCTGGGTGATATCGGCCGTATCATGCAGAAGCTCGACAAATTTGTGGGGCTCGATTTTAAAGAATGGCGGCTGGACGGCGCCAAAGCCCCGGTATCCAATAGCAAAGGCAAGCTGGATGACTATGGAATTGAGGCCACCTACACAGCGCCCGGTAAGAAACCCAACCCCGATAACGTAGCCGTGACGATGACCATAGAAGCCCGGCAGAAAGACGGCAGGACCCCCACCATCAGCATCACCACACCCATTACCATCACAGATAAGCAATTTTATGCTAAATTTTCCTTTGGCGGGACAGAATTTGAATACTACACTACTTACGAATTCACCTCGTCAGAGGCCCCTAAGGGAGAGGGATCGGCGGGGGCAACGTATCGGGGAGACGAACTCCTGCTCGCTTTCGGCCTGTCGGATAAAGCAGCCCCCGCATTGGAGCATGCGCTTTCCATCGTTATAAGAAAACCTGTCGTCGGAATGAATGCTATCGATTGCTACGATAATGAAAGAAGCGTATACTTCGGTTGGTTTGCTGATGCAACAGTTCCGCCTTTTAGAAATTATCAAAATCTCAATCTTAATCCGTACACGATCCAAGGAATTAATAATTCTGTGATCTGTGTTGCTAATGACAGAGATGTCTGGACGTGCGCCCCGGTAACGGTAACGCTGAACGAGTTCAAAGCAGGCCCTCCGGGTACCGTTGTATCCGGTACTGCATCCGGCACGCTGTACTTTAATAATAGTTACCAACAAAATTGCAATAGCAAAGAGTCTGTTTCGTTCTCCGGAGAATTCTATTTACCTCTCCAATAGTCCTTTATAAAGCTTATGAAAAAGATCGTATTCTTTGTCCTGCTGGCGAGCCATGTTAACGTCTCCGCGCAGGACTGCGACCGGGAGGCATTGAAATCCCTACCTGGTAAATGGCTGCCCCAACCCGGTGATGAGGTACACTCGAACACACGCCGGCCTGCTGCGGAAGAAGCAGCAGGCGCCAGGAAAACATTCAACCGGATCGGGCAGATGTTCCAGGAGCAATACAAACCCGTTGGCGCAGATGTCTATAACTACTTAACGCATAATATCTCCCCGGGCAGCAGCGTCTATGGAAACTGGTATATTTATACCATAAGCAATTTTGTGTTTTACTGCTCGAACGGCAAAAAGTCGAGGAATAGCGAAGGGGTCAGCTCGTCTGTACATATAAACCCCGAAGGCTCGATAACGGTTAATTTCAGCGAGATGCCGATCTATGACTATAGGGGCGAAGTAAGTCCGGAAGCTATCAACACCTGTGGTTTCAATTCCTTATCATCAAGGGAATGTAAAGGCGGAAAGCTTCCCGACCTTTCCAACGGGTATCACAGCGTTGAGGGAGGAAACGGCTGTTACATATGGATCACCTACAAGGGCAAACAGCCCTACCGCTATGTGACCCGTAAGGAGTATTTGGAGAAGCTGGTGGCTATCTGCGAAGCAAAACTAAAAGAGCTAAACAAATTTTATTCTTCGAAGGGATGGAAAGAGCAATTTGAAGCATTTCCTGAATACAAAGAAAAAATGCTGGAGGGTAGGAAAAGTAATTTGTCTATGTACGAAATGCCGTTGGAAGCTTACCGGCATGATCTGAAAAAAGATGCCGCCTGGCTCGATGAAACAGCCGTGGTAAACAGTGGAAGTATAACCGACCCTGTAACCAAAAAATACCTGTACAGCAGGTATATTTTCACCACATTGGCCGATCCTGGTATGTCGGTGCCCATTATGCCTGATCCCGCCTACTATAACCGCAACCTGCCCAAATGGGCGCCACAGTTCATGGTGATAAACGTAGGTAGAACCGATGGCTTTATCGGGCAGAATGTACGCAAAGTGGTGGACAAGAATATTGAATTCTTTAAAAGCCTGTTGGTAAGCCAATAGAAGACTGGAGCTGAGACGGGGCCGGGCGACTGAAACCAGGCAGTGAGATTGTCATTTCACCCAAAATGGCAGTCTCGTCTCACTCATAGTGCTCTGCTATCTTATGGGTCACACGGCCGTTTACCTTCACTTTCCGTCCATAGATGGTAGTATAATCCAGCTTAAAATCTTTCGGATCCAACCCATCAGGAACGTCCAGCACCTTATAATAGACCTCATGCCCGGTGAGTTCGACCCGGTGGGTCTTGCTGCCGGCGGTCAGTGTCAGTTCCTGCTTCTCCCCGTTTTCCAGGGTAGGATTCAGGAAAAAGACATACAGCTTTCCTTTAAAACAGATACCGGAGGAGATCACTTCCGAATTTTTCTGACCCCAGAAGGGGTAATAGAAATGAACGTAGGTCCAGTCGGTGCTCCGGCTGCCTTCCAGGGGTTTTAAGACGGTCTGTACGGCCGCCAGTTTGGAATGGTAACGCCCCCAGTAGTCGTCTTTATCGTACAGCCCCTGCCCTTTTTCCGGAAGCTCGTTCCGGAAGAAGCCGTCGTCCCAGGAAGACAGCGCCTGTCCGCCAGACAACAGCAGCATAAAGGTATCATAGAAGATTTGGCCCTCTCCTACTTCCCTGACCTCCACGGAGTTTCCGCCGAAGGTCCAGGGCTCGGTCTGGGGCCGGTGCTCGCCGTAAAGCTTGTATTTGACGTTGGCTTTGGAAATATCCCACCGGCCTTTTTCGAGGCGGGCCAGCATGAGCAGGTCGGCCATGATGCCGTCGGCCCGGCGGTAGATGCCTTCCACCCACATTTTTGTTTCGGGTTCCCAGTACTGCGGATAAGGCCGCGCCAGCCCGTTCTCATGCCAGTTAAAGCCTCTTCGGGCGTATTCTCTCCTGATAGCGGCCGAACCGTCCTTCCCGATATCCACATACTGCCTGCCAAAAAGCTGCTCCCCGGTTTTGCTGTTTTGAAGAGCATAGCGGATGCTTTCATGCGGTGTGGCCAGTACCGGGAGGGTTTTGTTATAGACCTTCAGGTTGAAATCATCATTTCTGAATTTTCGCCGGCCATTCCGGTCGATGACTATCTTTCCGTTAACCTTCTCATAAATATCCGCATTACTCAGGAAAGGCACTTTGGAGTAAGCACCGGAGGCATCCACGTACCAGGTGCTGCTTTTCCAGCCGGGGGTATTCATGAGAATATTCCGGTCGGTGAACGCACCTTCGATATCTCTTTCGGTCAGGTGCGATACCCCCCGCAGGGCGTTGGCGAATGACCATTTCTGTGCCGGCTGCGCATACCAGAATATGCGATAGCCCGGTCCTGCAGCCTCCATCATGCCCTGGTTCAGGTAACCCATGAAAGCGTAGCTGTCGCCTCCCGGCCAGTCGTAGGGGGTCATGCTCTCCTCATCCAGCATGATCACACTTTCATTCTGCGGGATGTTATAACGCTGATCGTCGATGCTGTTTCCGCAGCAGTTGGTATAATAAATATGCCGGCCCAGCTCTTTTGCGCCTTCCACGGTGATATCGTAATACGGGATCCGGGTATTGTCATTTTCCAGGGCGGCAATGGCAGCAACATTCCCATACTTTGAACCGGTCTTGCCTTCTTTCACCATATTCCGGGCGGCTACTTTCAGGAGGTAGTACAGCTGGTTAAAGTAGTAGCCGTTCTTTCCTTCCCATGTCTTGCGCGGGAGGGCGTTGAGGTTGACCAGGTTGGTAAATCCTTTGGCCAGCAGGTTGAGCTTACCGTCCTGCAGCTTCTCATTTTTATACAGGGGAAACCCGTAGCCTCCCACGTGAGTGATGCCTTCCGGCACCTTAAGGTCGGGGAACTGCTCCCAGTTAGTAGTATTATTGCCTTTCGGGAGCTCATATTTCAGGACACCGTTGATGCCGGTTGCCACTTGGGTTTCCTTAGCGGCTGTCTCTTTGATCCACTCGCCCTGGTCATTCTGCCGGTAGCCCAGCGCCGCCATCTCCCGGGATGGGAAATTCGAAGGGGGATAGAGCCCGCCCAGGTCGCTGTTTCCGCTTTTGATCCGGGATAATTTAAAGTTTTTGTTCTGAATGACGGTGCGTGGATCTTTGAGCAGGTTTATGCCCCGGGAAACCATGTAAGTAGCCGCAGGGTCGCGCTGCACGAGGAAGTAACCGCTCTTAAATTTGCGGGCCACGAGTATCCGGTCAGGGATATCCCAGAAGCCAAGGATCACCTCGCTTTTATCCTGAACCACCGAATCCTGAAAATGATTTACCGGGAAGAAGCCCCGCTTTGCATATTCTTTGATCCGGTCAAAAGGAGTGCTCAGCGTCAGAATAAGCGAGAGGGGTATAAGTGCTAACAATATTTTCTTCATAAGGCTTTTTGTCAAGGCCGGTGATTTTATTAAGAACGAATTTATTCTTGAAACGGTATGATAGAACCACTTTAGCTCATCCACGAAAAACCCCGGATCGACTGACCCGGGGCTCTATTTTACGAAATGTGTGATTTCCGGCTTATTTACCGAACAATCCGGCCAGACTGTCCAGTACATTACCGGCCTGGGCAGAATTGTTTCCTTTATTACCAAAGAAGTCACCGGCCAGACTCACCAGTGCACCCATATCACCACCGGAAGAAGCTGCCGCCGGACGGCCACCGCCACCCAACACACTGCCCAGCAGCCCGCCCAGAAGGCCACCACCTGCGCTTTGCTGTCCGCCGCCGCTCAACAGTCCGCCCAGAATATCTACTGCAGAGGAAGACTGCGACTGCTTTTGCTGACCCAGATAACCCATCACCACAGGAGCCAGGACAGACAGAACGCTTCCTACCTGTCCGGCAGAAAGTCCGGATTTCTGGGATAAATTATCCGTCACATAGGCGGTATTATTTCCGAATATATGCCCGATGATCTTGTTGCCGTCTGATGACGCACCGCCTGAAAGAAGTCCTGAAAGATTACCCAGGACACCACCGGAATGCTGGTTAAGTGCATTATCAATACTTCCTGCCTGGTTCTTATTTTTCGCATTGTAATTCAATGCCGCAATCATCAAAGGCACCGCTGCCGAAACAATCCATTTGGCCTTGCTTTCATCAATGTTCAGCATCCTGGCTATAGATGATGTAACGGTTGATCCTATACCCCCGGTAATTAAATCTGAGATGTTCATTTGTAGTTTACTAAAAGTTTAAATAAAAGTTTAGACGGGCGTTTCCCGAATAGTCACTAAAGACCTGACAATAATAATAAAATCTTTCGCTTTCTGCTAATCTTATCGTACACATCTCCTCCGACATGAACGCCCCGCTCCGGAAATCTGCCTGAAAAGTATTCTTCATTTTCAACTTTTTGGGAACATTCGTAAGATTTTATCAAATATGGTGTATTTTTGGTATGACAAGTATTTTAAGCTGTTATTCCACCACCCAGCCATGAATTATTTATATTAAGACGGTTTGTTTTGGATCGAAATAAGAATTGGTTACCAGGATGTTATACCTTACGAATAGGACCCTTTATTCTCTCTGTCTTGTTTTCACAGGACTAACGGCAATTTCTGCCCCTTCATCTGCACAAAATGACTCATTGGTTATTTCCCGCATACTTCAAACGACTACTGACATGATTTGCAACCCCGAGGAATTGAACGTGGATAGCCTGCTTCATTATTCGGAAAAGGGGATGCTCTTAGCTGAAAAAAACAATCTATTGAAATTCACAGTGGATTTTACCACTAATATTGCCTACGCATATAAGTTAAAAGGTGAATTTGAGACAGCGGTCCGTTATTCTTCTGAAGCCCATCGTGAAGCTTTAAAGCTGGATTATATCCAGGGAATTGCCCGCAGCGGTTATACACACGCGATGATCTGTTTTGACAAGGGAGAGACAAAGCCCGCACTTCAGCAGATATATGAAAACCTGCAATTTGCCCGTGAACATAAGTTAAACTACTCTCTTCATCTGAACTATCACATTTTAGCCCATATCTCCGGCTTTACCAATAACCTCCTGATAAGTGATTATTATTCGGAAAAGGCTTTCGAATATCTGGAAGACAGCACCCTTCTCCACGCCTTCAGGATTAAAATAAAGCTAAAAAATGCCATTATTGAAGGTAAAAAAGAAAATGAAGAGAAGCTCTACACGGAATTCAGAAGTTTGGTAATCAAAAACAAAGGGGAGCCCGGCCTCGATGAAATGGACTTTCTGGTAGATGTGGCCAATACTTACCTAAGGGTAGGGAACCACTCAAAAGCCCTGGCGATTTTCGAAGAGTTCAACCTGATGGATATAGCAAGGTCCGGCTATCCGGAAAACGCCTTTAATGCTTATATGGCCGCCGCCTATCTGAAGGACGGGCAATTGAAAAAAGCGGAAAGGTTCAACGAAATGGCCAACAAAAACATTTCGTTGCTATTTAACTACAATGAATACCTTACCATGCTGAAAACGGATGCAGAACTTAAGGAGAGAAAAGGTTTGCACCGCGAAGCACTGGAAGCGTGGAAAGAAATCTACCGCATAGACGACAGCCTGTCTTACAAAAGAAATGAGATCAGCTACCTTGGGGTTACTTTCCTGAAAAACCTCGAAGCGCTGGAGAGCAAATTTGAAAATGTAAACCGGGAGAATACCATGCAGCGGATGTTGCTGGAGAAGGAAAAGCGACAAAAGATTCTATTGTTGAGCCTCGTAGTGGTTTTGATCGTATTCAGCCTGATAGTTTATAGTTTATTCCGGAAACTCTCGCACAGTAACCGGAAAATCAGGGAACAGAACGAAGCCATCTCCCTGCAAACCGAGAGCCTGCGGGAATCCAACATGATCAAAGACAAGCTTTTCTCGCTCCTCAGCCATGAGCTGAGAAGCCCGGTGGCGGAGCTGATCACCCTTCTTGATGTAAACGAATGGAAGAACAAAGACCATACGCTGACCCCTTACTTCAAAAGCATTAACCTCAAGGCCAAGATTCTTTACAATACGCTTGACAATGTGCTCACGTGGTCAGCCTCCCAACTCAATATCAAAAAAACAGAGATCAAAGCTTTGGATCTCGGACAGGCGGTAAGCACCTCCCTGGATGTTTGTGAGCCTTACATTCACCTGAAAAATATCCGGGTGGAAAATGAGGTGACTGAGGCCCTGATTGATGCCAATGAAAGCTACCTGATGATTATTTTCCGGAATGTACTGAACAATGCCACCAAATTTACTCCATCAGGGGGGATCATCCGGCTTTACAGCGTGGAAGAAGATGATTTAAGTGGCGTGGTCATAGAAGATTCCGGCGTGGGTATTGAACCCGGAAAGCTGAACTCACTTCTTAAAAATATTCAAAACAGTTCGGAGGGAACAGACGGTGAAAAGGGTTCGGGCATGGGCCTGCTCCTCTGTAAAGACCTGGTGGATAAGCTGCAGGGAAAAATCGAGGTTTCGCTCACCCCCGCTCACGGAACCTCCGTAAAACTCCTGTTTAAAAAGGCCGGGCAGTTTGTACCCTGACGGCTTACTCGTCCAGCCATTCCCGGAAGCCCGCAGTATTTCCCTGGCTGGTGACCAGGTAGGTGGCGTGCCCCTTCATTTTTATGGAAAGTGAATTTTTGGTGTACCTTTCCACCCGTTCAATGTACTTCCGGTGTACCAGCTGGCTGCGGTTGATTTTAAAGAAATCGGAGGAACGGAGGGCTTCCTCCACCTCTTTCAGTGCCGAGGCCGTCAGCCAGTGCCTTTTTCCCTGGGTATCGGTAGCGAAAACCACGCCCTCTTCGGCTGTAAAATACAGGATGGCATCGGTTTCCACGAAGGTCAGCGCGGGGCCCGAACGTACGGCAAAGCGCTTTTTCCCCGGCTTTTCTGGGATTATATGCTTTAAAAGCTGCTCCGCCCCCGGCAGTGTCCCCCCTTCCTTGAGCCGGAAGCGCAGAAACTTCTCCCAGGCCTTCCGGAAGCGCTCCAGTGAAAACGGCTTCAGCAGGTATTCTATCCCTTCGGTTTCAAAGGCATTCATCCAGTACTGATCATAGGCCGTGGTAAAGATCACCGGGCAGGCCGGGTGCACCTGCTCAAAAACCTCAAATACGTTTCCGTCCAGCAGCTCGATGTCGGACAGGATCAGGTCGGGCTGCGGGTGTAATTCCAGCACGCCGGTTGCCTCGGCCACGGTTCCGGCTTCTGCAATCACGGAAACGGGCTCGTCAAGCTCCGCCAGAAAACGCCGCAGTTTCTTGCGGGCGGGCAGCTCATCTTCGATCAGTATCACTCGGATCATGGGGTACAGGGGGTAGGGTTACAGTAAACGTTTCTTCTGCTTCAATGATTTCGGGTTCCCGGCCGGTGAGCAGGCGGTATTGCTCCTTCAGATTCACCAGCCCTCTTCCGGAGACGGTTACGGGCTTTCTTTTCCGGAGGATGGTATTGCTCACGGTAATCTCTTCCCCCAGCCGGATGCGGATGTCCACGGGCCGGGTTTCGGTACCGGTATTATGCCGGAAAACATTTTCCAGCAACAACTGCAGGCTCAGGGGCACCATCCGGCCCCGGGCCTCCCCTTCCACTGTTAAGCTGTAGGCCTCCCCGTACTTATTCCGAAGCAGGCCGAAGTACTTCCGGGCAAACGCCAGCTCCTCCTCTGCGCTCACCACGCGGCGGTCGGTAGCCTGCAGAACATAACGGTAAATATCGGCAAATTCATTCAGAAAATCAGACGCCCGGCCCTTATCCTCCTCAATGAGCTGGTCAAGCACATTCAGGTTATTGAAGAGAAAATGCGGGTTTAACTGGGTTTTCAGCTGGCTGATCCGGCTATCGGCCAGGGCATGGTGGTAGAGGGCAATTTCCTCCTGCTGTTTCCGGTTTCGGCGGTAATAATCATAGGCCAGGTAGAAACTGCCGTAAATGAGCGCATCGATGATGATGCCGGATGAATAGGTAAGCAGTGTGCCGGTATTAAAATTCCTTTCCACATTATCAAACGCCAGGGCTACCAGCAGCCCGAAGGCATGCGAAACAAGAAAATACAGGAGAAGCGACAGCCCGAATATCCGCAATGCCTCCCGCAAGCCGAATACCGCAGGGCTCCCGCGCCACTGCATCACCTTCCGGATAATCAGAAACAGAACACAGGCGCTCACCACCGAAGCCACCGCCGCCTCAGGCGTAAAAGAGTACAGGTCTATTTTGCCCTGGGATAAGGCGCGCAGCTGCACCGAATGTGCGTAGGCGAACAAAAAGATAAACCCCAGGAAGTAGCGGTTTTCTCTGATCTTACGGATGAGGTCTTTCATGAGCCGGACTTTCTTACAAAAATAGCCCGCCGGGTTACAGCGGGCTATTTTTTTTCTTACTTATTTCCGGCTTTATCCGGGAAAGACGCAATCACCTGCCCCTTGTCATCAAAGAAATTCAGACCGGCCTGGTTGTCTTTATCTACGTAAAACGTGGCCCTCATCTTCCCGGCGTCATCAAAAAGGAAGAGGCCGTTTGTTTCGCTTCCGGTTTTACCGAGCATCATGCGCGGAATGCCGCCGTAGCCCTGCTTACGATACTCCCGCAGCTTTTCCTGTGCGGCTTTCGGGTCCTTCCTGCGCAGATCCTCCAGCTCGTCTGAAATTTCAGCCACGCGCTGATGGGTAAACTGCGGCGCCTGGTCGTTAAACCGGAGGCCACCGGTCACCACCCGGCTGTCGCCCTGCTGAAAATCCTGCATCATGAGCTGTACCACCTGGTCGCCGTCATACTGATCATATGTAAGCGAGAGGCCCGAACTGTGCCCGTCGGCCCTTTTCTGACCGTCATAAATCAGCCCCCCGCATTCCATGCCTTCTTCATTAAAAAACAGCATGCCGGCCCGTTTCTTCCGGGTGTCATTGGTAGGGCGGCCGTTCAGGCTGTCTTTTCCGGCCGGGAAGCGTTCCACATTGGTAATGACCATTTTGACCGTCCCGTCTTTTTCTATGATATTGATCCTTTCCACATCAATCTCGCTGAAACGCTGGTTACCGCTCTTGCGGAAAGCCGAGCCGAAGAAAAAAAACACTACCGCCACTGCACTCAGGGCCAAAGTTCTCCAAAAAATCAGTTCCTTGTTCATAGTTTTAATTTGATTCATGCCCCAAAACTACCGCCGGCGGGGCCTGCCCGCCAGCAGAAAACCATGAGCTAAGGAAAAAACGGGGTGAGCCAGGAAACGGGTGGATGAAACAGGATGAAGACAGGGGTAAGGCCCTACAGCCCCTGGAAGCTATGCCCGCTTTCCATCAGCCGGTTAAAGCTGCTGATCTTATTATAGAGGGTTTTGCGGTTAATATTCAGGCGAAGCGCGGCCTTGGTCTTATTGTATTTCTCCTGGATCAGCACCCGGATGATCTCCTCGTACTCGGCCACCACGCTCCTGTACTTAAGGTCGGCCTCCGGTTGCAGATAAACCGCCTTGTCTTCAAACTCCCGGCCTTTGTATCCGGCATTCAGTTTCTCGAGGAAATCTTCCGCCATGCAGTCGGGCGTGAGTTCACGAGAGGCCATCAGGCAGCCGCGGCGGATCACATTCTTCAGTTCGCGCAGGTTACCCGGCCACGAATAGGCCAGGAATTTCTTCATCAGGGCAGGATGTACGCCGGTGACCTCCTTGTGCAGGTCCTGGTTGGTTTCCTTTATAAAAAAATGCACGAAGGGTTCCAGGTCTTCCATCCGCTCCCGCAGCGGCGGAATATTGATCTCAAATTCATTCAGGCGGTAATAAAGGTCCTCCCTGAACCGGCCGCTTTCCACGGCATCGGTCAGGCGCTCGTTAGAGGCTACAATGATCCGCACGTTGATATCCACCTCGGTATGGCTTCCTATCTTCTTGATCTTGTTTTCTTCGATGGCGCGCAGCAGCAGCATCTGCACTGAATAGTCGAGGTTTCCTATCTCATCCAGGAAGATGGTTCCGTTATTAGCGGCTTCAAAAGCCCCGATCTTGTCCTCAAAAGCGCCGCTGAAGCTCCCCTTTTTGTGACCGAACAGCTCACTGGCTGCCAGCTCACGGCTCAGGCACCCGCAATCTACCGCCACAAAGGGCCGGTCTTTATAAACGCCGTTGCAAAGCCGCCGGGCCACCGATTCCTTGCCGGTGCCGGTTTCCCCGTAAATAATCACTTTGAAGTTGGTATCGGCCACGGTATCGATCTGCGCATAGAGCTGCGTGGCTTTGGTGCTGACGGCCCGAAAATACTTCCGGTCCGCCATTTCTTTCTGCGCCACCGCCTGCACACTGCGGCCGGAAAGCGTTTTCTGAATGTTTTCCAGCACGGCTTCTACCGCAAACGGCCGGCTGTAACAATACTCCGCCCCCATTTTGGTGAGTGAAATAGCCAGCGGCAAATCAAGGTCATTCAGGATAAAAAATACCGGAATATACGGATTTACCTCATTGATGTTTTGCAAAATCTTTCGTGGGCAGCGCTCTGTCATGAGGGGCACACAGGCCAGCACGGCATCGTACCGGTCCTCACTGACCCCTTCCATGGCTTTTGAGAAGTCGGATTCAATACTGAGCTTACACGCAAATTCCTCTGCTGCGGAGCTAAACATTCGGTTCAAAAGCGGGTCATGGGTGAGAAACAATAGTCTATGCATAATTTGTGGCTATTTAGCTGGTAAGCAGGTTAAGACTGAAATACCTTATACTGGAATGCGTTAAAGGACCGGGAATCACTCCGGCCCTGCAGGCCGGGGAACAGCGATTCTTCTTTTAGGTGAGGAAAGTACGTGTTATAAATAACGCGGTTTCAGCCCGATTATTATGCAGAATGATGTCTGCAGCAGATATCCTGCGCCAGGGCTCAAGCGGTGGCCGCCTGCCCTTTGCCGGTAGTTTTGAAAAGGCGGGTGAGACCGCTCAGTGCCCTGTAAAGCTGTTGATCAGCTCTTATTTTTCTCTGATAATGAGCGCCCTGCTGAGCGCATCGAGGGTTTGGTGTGCAAAATCTTCCTGGGCTTCTGCAAAGGCGGGGGCGCCGGAATACAGCTTTTCGGAAAGGATCTCCTCTCCCGCCAGCCAGACCGACAAAAAAGCATATGCTTCGCCTTCGGGAGAAGAAGCGGCATCGGCAAAGCCCGTTATGCCCAGCCCCAGCCGGCTGTTAAAAAGATGGCAGCAGTTACGGGCCATGGTGGCTGAAATATCGCGCGCCACACCGTTTCTCTTGAGGGCATATACCGGCTCCACGCCCAGGTGCATGGTCTTCTGTGCCCAGTTATACACAGTAATGCCGCCCTGGAAAAAGGAGGTGGCTTCAGGAGCGCTGCTGCATAAAAACTGAATATACCCTGCCGTAACACTCTCGGCTACGGACAGGGTAAGCTGTTGGCGGTTTAGTACACGGCTTATGTTTTCCAGTATACGCATCATCTATAACCTCCTTCGCCCGGAAATAATATTGTAGAGCACTACAATAATGGCGATAACCAGTAATATATGAATTAGATTTCCCACTGCCATTCCGCCTCCTACTCCCAGGAGGCCAAGAAGCCACACGATGATACAAACCACGGCGATCAGCCACAATAGATTTCTCATAATTTTAAAGAATTTAGTTTATAAACAAATCCGTCAGCACAGCGAAGTCAGCCGTGTCAACGAGGTAAGAAGGTGATGATGGAGCAATGCCTACACCGGCGCGTCTTCTGCCGGAATCTTTTTCAGAAACTCGCTGAAAGCCACTCCGTAGTTCGAATCGTAGCCGTAGATGTCTACAATATACCCCACATGATGGTCATTATCTGCCAGAAGGTACAGCGCGGTATTGTCAGCGGGATCAGAAAGGCCTTCAAAACGGTAGGTACGAATCAGCCGCAGGTCTTCGGGGCGGTAGGCCCGGCCCATTCCTTCCATGTATCCCTCGTCGGAGAAAGTGATTTCATTGTCGTATCCCTTTGCTGCCAGAAGGTCCATTACCTCCGATAAGGTGTTCATGGCAGTGGGTAAAAGTTTGTAATCCGGATTTCGTGACATGCTATTTAGTTTAAATGATCAGTGCTATAGCAGATAAGGGGCAATTAAAGTACCAGACGGGTGCGCCCTCCCCTATTAAACCGCACAAAAAACTTATAATGAACACGATAAACATTTCGGGAAGCAGCATAGCAAAATAACGAAGCGTGTAAAAAAGTACACAGAAAGGGAAAAAGTGTGTAAAAAATTACACACTCTTCTACCAATCTCTACCCACTGAAGCGCAGCGGATACGCTCTCCTGAAAGACACCGGAAAGCTGCCGGACGAAGAACACCGGCCCCGGCGCTCCTCCCCCGCCGGGAGTATGCGGCTCGAAGCACAGCACAGGTGCCCGTTCCGCGGTAAAGCAGCCGCCGGATCCGGTATCCTTTTGCCGGCCGTGTTTCCTGCCTTACCCACAGTGAGGAAAATAATACCCGCTTTCAGGTTTTATCTCCACCGGAAAAAAGTCAAAACAAAATTATAAATCACTAAATTACAATGGGTTACATATAAACATCTTAAAAATAACAAAAACGGCCCGGCACTTGTATGTTGTTAAGCATAATCAATTTATTTCACTTTAAACACGCAAAAACTATGAACACGTTTGGAGACAAGCTGAGAGGAAACTGGAATCAGGCCAAGGGAATGTTAAAGCAGCGGTGGGCCCAGCTTACAGATGATGATCTTCTTTACGAAGAAGGCCGGGAAGATGAGCTTTTAGGAAAAATTCAGAAAAGAACAGGAGAAACAAAAGAGGAAATCAATGCGTTTATCAAGGGGTTAAGGTTTAACTAACTCCGCTCAACTGGTAAAGAGGGGATGTTTAAACGCCGGATCCGGAAACTGTAAATACAGCCAAAAGGGTTCTGCCGGCAAACATCCTCTTTCTTTTATATATTTCAGCAAATGACTGCTTTATTTTACCTCAGGCCATGGTATCGCCCCCGTTAGGGTGAAGCACCTGGCCGGTCATGTAGCTGTTTTCTTCCATCACCAGAAACAAATAGCTCGGCGCTATTTCATACGGCTGGCCTTTGCGACCCATGAGGGTGTCCTCGCCGAAAGACACCAGGTTTTTACTGTCAAAAGAAGCCGGAATGAGGGGGGTAAGCACCGGCCCCGGCGCCACGGCATTTACCCGGATCTTCTTTTTGGCCAGCTGAAGCGCCAGCGACCGCGTAAAGCCTATAATGGCCGCTTTGGTGGCGGCATAATCTACCAGGTGCTCACTGCCGCGGAAGGCTGTGACCGAGGAGGTATTGATAATGCTGCCGCCTTTCTTCATGTGCTTCAGGGCCTCCTGCGTTAGATAAAACATCCCGAAAACATTCACGGCAAAGGTTTGCTCCAGCTGCTCTCCGGTGATGTCCGCCAGATTTTTCTGCGGGTACTGAACGCTGGCGTTGTTGATCAGGATATCGATCCGGCCAAAGGTATCTATGGTGCTCTCCACTACCCGCCTGCAGAACGCCGGATCACGCACGTCTCCTTCCAGGGCAATGGCCTGCGAGCCTTCCAGCCCCACCTGGTCTACGGTAAACTGCGCATCGGCCGGTTCATTGTAATGAACTATCACACTTTTGATGCCGTAACCGGCAAACAGGAGGGCTACAGCCTGGCCAATGCCGCTATCGCCCCCGGTGATGATGGCCACCTTATCTTTCAGGTTGGCGCCTGCATAATTTCCGAAAGAAGAATGGGTCACCGGCTTTTCGTCCATCTCCCGGGTTTCGGCCGGTTGCTCTTTGAGCTTGCTGTTTTGTGAGTAATTTTTCATGGGTGTGTTGTTTTAGGTAAGAGCTGTTAGAAGTTAGCCGTTAGAAATTAGATATCGGAGGAGGTCACCCCTCCTTTTAGACACACCGGAAGAAACGTCTCATGCAACCAATGACTAAACGAGATTTCAATCAATGGCGGAGCTAACCTCTAACAGCTAATTTCTAACTTCTATCATCTATACTTTCAACCGGCCGTATTGATCGCCCGGGTCCACTCCTGCCTACCGCAGCGGCTGCAGCGGCGCACTGATTTTCCTTCTTCCACCTTTCCGCAAAAAGTGCATGCCCGCGGGCTGCCGCTATTCGATCCGGTGACGTCGGCCGGAAAAAGGGGCAGCCCGTACCGCACTTCCTTTTTCGGATAACGGATAATGCTCATGGTGCCGTCAATCTCCAGCAGAGCTATTTTTACCTGCCCGAGGTGTTCTACCGACTGGTTCCGCAGTTCGGCAAAAAACTCATTCTGAGAGAAATCGGTCTGTTTGTTTTCCTCAATATTAAACATACCGTTTTTTACGATCACCATTTCGCGGCCTTCCAGCAGGCGGGTAAGCCGCTTTGAGCGGGAAGCCAGCCAGGTAATGATCTTGTACCAGGCCAATACAATGACAAATACCACCACCGAATGTAAAACGGGTACCTCCTTCTGAAACATGGGGTCACCGGCTGCCGAGCCCAGCGCCAGGATCATGGCTACCTCAAAAAGGGTAAGCTGCCGCACGCCCCGGCGGCCGGTGAGCCGAAGCAGCGCTATAATAAGCAGAAACATGCCGGTAGTGCGGAGAATGATCTCCCCCACAAACGCCAGCTGGCCCTCCTGAAGGCCGGGTATGCGGAATTCCATGGGTATTGCTTTCAAGAAAAAATGCCGTACCTCTTACGCCCGGCAGCCCCCTTATGCATTTAAAATTCCCACCAGGTTTCTGGCATGTGCCAGGTGCTTCTGCAGAGCGGGCAGCGTTTTACCGGCCCAGTTTTTCAGCTGCTTGTCTTTCCCGTTTTCTATTTGGCGGAGAAAAACGTTGACGGTTTTCTCGTGTTCTTCCACCATATATTTGGCAAATGCCTTGTCAAATGCAGCACCGGTGAGATTACCGATTTTCTTGTGCTGTTCTTTGGCGCTTGCTGACGGCCCCTCGGGCAAATCAGCATAATTCTTCTGTTTCGCCAGTTTGTGCAGCTGATTGTTGGCTTTCTGATGTTCGGCTACCAGCATTTTGGCAAACTCCCGCACCGGTTCACTGGTGCTCTGTTCCAGGGCCAGGTTACCCAGCATCACCTCGGCAATACCGCCCTCCAGGGCATTTTTAACAAACTCGGTATCTTCGCGCTGAAAAGTTGCGGCCGACTCGCGCCCCTGCAGATTCCTGCTTAAAACCGCCATGCTCACAGACATGCCCAGAGCAAATGGCAAAATGTAGTTTCTCATGATTTTAAAGTTATGATTCTATCGTAAGGGGCCATAATTGTACCAGACCGTAGTATGTTTAAGACGAAGGGCGCTCTGCCACCGGCCGGGGCATAAACAAAATCACTTATTATCATGGGCTTAGTTCTGGGGCGGAGGGCTTGCCGGCAGGCCAAACCATTTTTTTGTTTTAGCAAAAAGAAGCAGAGCGGAGAGAAAAATGTAGAATGTATTGCCCATTTTGGGGAATATTTTACACAGTGCAGTGGCCCGGATGCTTTATTTTTAGCCGCAGATACACAGATCCTATCTTTACTAAATGCTTTTTATTTGTGCATTTGTGGCTATCTTAATAATATATAGCGGCCCCCTAGCCTGAAACCCCCAAAAGGGAGTATTCACTGTAAAACTACCCGTATGCGATTCTTCTTTTTCCTGTTTCTCTTCTCCGTAAGTGTATACGCCCGGAAACCGGAGGTGGCCGCCCACCGCGGTAAAGCCTGCCTCGTGCCGGAAAATACCCTCCGGGGTATACGGAAACTCCTGCCCTCGGGCATTAAATACGTGGAAGTGGACGTACGAACCAGCAAAGACGGCCACCTGCTGATCATGCATGACGGCAGCTTGAAAAGAACCACCAACAGCCGGTCTGCCGTGAAAGACCTTACCTGGGAAGAGCTGCAGCGGGTGAAGGTAACCGGCTGGTTTAACATCCGCTTTAAAAAGAACCGCATTCCTTCGCTCGAGGAAGTGTGCGAGCTACTGTCCGACTGGAACCGGCAGAACCCCTCCCACCCGGTTTTTCTCTACGTAGATTGCAAAGATGCCGACGCCCGGGCCCTGCTGGCCACCCTTCGCCGCCACGGGCTGGAAAACGAATCTGTTTTTTACGGGGGCGACACCTACCTCATGCAGCTCCGGAAGCTAAATCCTGAAGTAAAAATTATGCCGGGTCTGAAAAATGCCGCAGACCTGCCGGCCAAAGCCGGGGCCTTCCGGCCCTATGCCTTTGATGTTCCCTATGCCCTGCTGACGGCAGAACTGGTGGAGGAAATCCACTCCC
>CAZLXI010000014.1:2819-6227 GCA_964563435.1 uncultured Lacihabitans sp. | reverse complement strand
TTTGATGTTCCCTATGCCCTGCTGACGGCAGAACTGGTGGAGGAAATCCACTCCCGGGGTATCCGTGTCTTTAGCGATCTCCTCTTTCTGCACGACAGGCCAGCTGCCTACCGGAAAGCTAAAAAATACGGAATAGATGCAATTCAAACCGATAAAGCGAAAAAATTACTGCGCGTATTGCAGTAGGGATTCCCGCCCCATCCTATTTGATGCCGCCAAATGCCCCGAAACACAGGTTTTTGTGCAGAATCTCCACACTTCTGAAGCCTGCTTTCTTCATCAGGTCCAGCTGATAATTCATTGACCTCGGGGAGTCTTCCTTCGCAATGTAATCCAGCACCTTGGCCCGGTATTCTTTCCCGCCGAGGTTTTCGAGGTATTCTCCGTAGAGCTGCCACACGTAATCGGTTACGGCCGGGGTATCCTGGGTAAGGAGGTCGGAAATCATCAGGCAACCGCCCGGTTTCAATAAGCTGAACAGCTTCCGGAAGGTAGTTTCCCAGTCGTTGTCGTCACGGAGGTGATGCAAAACCGCCCCTGCCAGGATAATGTCGAAGTGATTTTCCGCCAGGCCCGCCTCGCGGATATCGGCCTGAACCACATGTACTTCCTTAGCCGTGTTTGCAGATACCCTTTCAAAGGCCTTGTCCAGCATGGGTCGGCTCAGGTCCACCAGCGTGCAGTTCATGTCCGGGATTTTGGATAACATCTTCAGCGTGTAGTTTCCCGCACCGCAGCCCACATCCAGCAGGTGCTCTGCCTGCGGCACTATCCGCCGGGCGGCTTCGGTGATGAGTTCCAGTGATATCCAGGCATCGATGGTAGACACCTGCCCGGTTTCCAGGTCGGAGAAGCGCTCCACATCATGATCAAACCGTTCCCGGATTTCTGCTACCGTAGATTTTTCCATTTTATAAAAGGGCCCTGAAGGCTTTAGATTTCTGCGCGAATATACTACTTAAATAACACCTCCAGCGTCATTATTTGCTGATTTCGGATCACTTCCACCGTGCCGCGGCCCGTCCAGTTTATTTCCTGAAAAATACGCATCAGCTCTTCGCTGTTTTTGACGGCACGACCATTCATTTTCCGGATCACGTCGCCCTTCTGCAGCGGTGACTTCTGCAGGATACTCCCGGCCGCCACATCTGTAAGGATCACCCCGTGCTCATCGGGCAGGCCGTACGCCGAGCGGTCACCCAGGCCGGCCACATTGCGCATCGTACCGCCCAGCCACGCGGTTTCGGCAGAAAAGGCATCTCCGCTGCCCGTCTTGACCACCGGCAACGGCACTTTTTCGGCTTTGGCCTGCAGTGCCGGGGAGATCACCCCGAAGGCATCCATCGGAAGATTCTCAAACCCCAAGGCCAGCGCCGGGCTGCCGGCGGCCACCCGATAATCTCCGCGGGCGGCATCGATAAACTGCGGGTTTCCGGCCCGGCTGTGCGCGTCGGTGCTACGTGATTTCGCCGCTTCCAGGGCATTTTCATCCGGAAACAGGTTAAAATCCACTTCCCGGCCCCACTCCTGTACCTGGATGGGGTAATACGGCGCCAACACAATGTTTCTCCTGAAAACATCGCCGCTATTTCTGAACCACACGTGCGGATGGAAGGAGTTATTGACCATGATATTGTTTTCCACCCGCCGGTGAAACCCTTCGCGCAGCTTAATGCCCCCGTTCAGGCAGAGGTTATTGTAGATGTGATAGTTGGTGGAGCCGTCGTCCAGGTCAATGTCCCACCCGTGATCACAGCGGAAGCGGTTATTGCGGATAATTACGGTTTTCTGCGCATCCAGCAAAATGAGTCCGGGGTGCCGGGCCACGAGGGAATCCATCGTGGCGCGGTTCGGGTGCCAGAAGCGGTCACGCCCCCAGGAGTTGAACGAGCCATGGTCACCGGTTTCCAGCACGGTATTGAACACATCGTTAAACTCAATGACATGCCCGCCCCAGGTGCCTTCGCTCACATTGATGCCGGCGCGGGGCACGTTGTAAATGGTATTGTGGCTCACGGAGATGTCCATAGCCATGGAGATCTGCACGCCGGCCACCTGCTTTTCCACCTGCCCCAGGCCGTGCATCAGGTTATCGTGCACCCGGCATTCGGCCGGGTAGTTGCCGGAGCGGGGGCCGGCGGCCCGATCCATCCGCGCCAGTTCCACCGCCTGGTTATACTCAAAAGCGGGCGACCGCACGGCATCCGCACTGCCCACAAAACAAACCCCGCTGGCCCCCGCGTTTTCCATATGGCAGCCCGAAACCTCGCCTTTGCGGTTATAATTAGAAAAGAAAACGGCATTTCCGCCCACTTCTTTGAAGTGACAATTCCGGACCCGGCAGTTTTCCGTGCCTTCCAGCACCACGGTGCCGCCCCGGTAAATGGCCCAGTCGCTCCGGAGCAGCGGTTCGCGGGTGTCCATAAACGTGCGGAGCACGTGCCTTAATTCAAAGCCCTCCAGCGTGATGTTACTGACCGGCGCCTGTGCACTTCCCCTGAACTCGAAGAGGCTCTTCAGCTGGGGCGTCAGGATCTCCGCCTGCCGCAGCGCCGCTTCATCGTCGGCATAGAGATAGAGGGTCTGCTGTTTGCTGTCAAAATACCACTCGCCGGCCGTATCCAGCTCTTCAAAAACATTTTCTATAAACCGGTATTTGTCATGCATGCCCATCTGCCGGTTATTCTGAAATCCGCCCTCGGTTTTCAGCTGTTCGTTTTCGTCCTTGCCCGTCACGCGGTAATGATAGCCGCCCCATTCGTGTTTATGGAGGGCATGAATAAAGGCCCCTTCCGGGTTTTTCCAGGTCTTGATTTTTTCGGGAGACAATACATCTTCCGCATACCCGCCAAAGTGGCTGCTGGCGGCATCGTAGTTCGGGTACCGGGCCATCCGCTGCTTTTCCCCGTTTACAAAGAGCTGGTCAAAGAGCAGGCCCTTCGGTACCGCCGCCTTCCGGATATTTCCCTTGTGCCGCCGCCATCGGAGTTTCAGCACAGCTGCCCCGCTGATCACCACCTGCTCGGAAGGATAGGCCTTGTATTCCACCCCTTCGCCGGGCGGGCGTGAGTCGGCCGGCGTAAACACCACCGGCTTTTCCAGGTAATAGGTTCCGCCCCTGACATACACCGTCACGGGCCCGCGGAGGCCCCTGATCTTCACCTGAGCGGCTTCAAAGCCGGCCAGCGGCTGATCGATGGTACCGGGGTTGGTGTCCCGCCCCGTGGTGGCAATGTACAATTCGTGCGACTGTGCCTGCGCGGCCGTCAGCAGGGAAAGAAGCAGTACGGCGGAAAGAATGAAACAGGTAAATTTTCTCATGAGGAAGTTGTTTAATTGATAAGGTTGTATTTAAGCCCTCCATAAAAATACGCTATTGTTCGTAAATGTCTCATGGTTTGGATAGTA
>CAZLXI010000014.1:0-2719 GCA_964563435.1 uncultured Lacihabitans sp. | reverse complement strand
TCCACTTATTTCACATTACAGCAAATGAAAAAAAGAAGAGAAGCACTCTCTTCAGCAATGGAGAGTTAAAATCAGCCTCCAGTTACTCGATGTGCCCAACTGTAGCGGCCGTTTCCAATGGAGAGGCGTGGCCTGGCTGACCGCTAAAAGCTCATTAAAGTTTCACGGTTTATAAGAGAGCTATCTGACTATTCGTTTTCATTTTTAGCGTAGTATCTCCGATATTATAAGCATATACTGCAGCCGGCAAAAACGTAAGGGTCAGATCGGTATCTATTTTCTTTATTCCCTGAGCATCAATAGAAGTAACCAGGGCTTTTGTCAGGCCATTGCTTTTACAAAACTGAATCAGGCTGTTAAGCTCCCCGGGTTTATCAAAATAACGGTTACTCCATTTTATTTCTACTCCCCATACAGGCTTAAACTTTTTATGATCTACCAAAACCAGATCTACTTCCCCTTCCGATCTGCCTTCTTTCCAGCGCGCATAGGTCAAATCCAGATTTCCACGATGCATCCATTGGGATAAAATAGCCGTTTCTACCATGTTTCCCATTTCCTCGTCAGTTGCTTTTACAGGCGAAAACAAGGCCGTTCTGAGCGATGGATTGGTCAGGTATACTTTAAAACTTGTGATTCGCTTTAATCTTTTGGCATTTATATCCACTTTGTTCAGAACTTTTATCAGAAAAGCCGCTTCCAGATATTCTAAATATTTTTTGAGTGTTTCTTTTTGCACTCCGCTTTCTTTAGACATGTTTTCATAACTAAATTCATTGCCCGTATTATAAGCGATATAGGTAAAGAAGCGATTGAGTTCCTGAACATCTTTAATGCCGTATAAACCCGGTAAATCCCGCAAAAGCACCTTGTCTACAATATCATTTTTGACATATCGCCCCATATCTTTTTGAATTTTCCCGGAAAGAACTACCTCCGGATATCCACCAAAATTCAGATATTCTAAAAACTCCCGGTTTAATTCATCTGCACTCAATGGCAAACGGTACGGAACAGCTTGATCTCCATAGGATATGGTGCTCTTTTTCATCAGGTGATCCCTGTTCTTAAGGTGAATGAACTCCTGAAAAGTAAGCGGAGGGAGCATAAAATCTGTAAATCTTCCTGCACCACTTTCGGTACTGTGCCATTTTAAAGCTGCCGCTGCCGAACCTGAAACAATGAATTTTGTTTCCGGATAAGCATCTGTCAAAACCTTCAGGTGACGTTCCCAATCTTTTAAATACTGGATTTCATCAAAAAATACATAACAGTTCTTCAAAGTCTCTGCTTTTACAGAAGCTTTACACAAGTCCAGGATCTCCTGTAAACTCAAATTAACATAAATGGGATTGTCGATACCTACAAAGAAAATACGTTGGGGATCGATCTTTTCGCTAATCAATTGATCAATCGTGTGAAACATCATGACCGTTTTACCTACCCTTCTCGGACCCATTAAGACTACTGCACGGCGCACCTCTGTTTCTATCACAAACGGGTAGAATAAATCGAAATACAAACGCCTCGACATCCCTTTATACACCGCAGGAATTTCCTGAGTAGACCACCAGGGATTTTCATACTGTAAACGCTCTACAATTTTATCTGCAGGAATAAGCCTTGAATTATTCATAAATTTTCTTATTTGAACAAAAATAGCAAAAATAAACACATTTAAATATATCTATTTTCACAATATTGTTATAAATAAGCAAATTTTTCACTTTATCACTACTTATTCTCACCCACTACCGGGGCCTCGCCTCTCCAAAAACTACGGCACCGCAGAATAACCCTTCGGGGGTTTTGTTCCGAAAAAATACTGGTACACATAGTCGTAATTAAAATGGTTTACAAAATGATTTACGGTATGTTTACTGCCTCCATAGTTCAGATCTGCCGGCACGCCCAGGCTGAAAACGATCCACTGGGGCCCGCCGGTGGCACACAGCTCTTTTACGCCTTTGCCCAGGCGCAGCAGCGGGTAGTTGGTGCGCTGGCTCAGGGTTCCGCCGGTGTTGTCTTTCGTAAGGGCTTCGGTATAGAAAAAATTCAGCGGCTGCCCCTTTTTTACCTTTTCTTCAATGTACTGAAAATCAAACAAATCAATTTTCTGTTTGCTGGCATCACTAAAGTACACATACTCATTCAGCCGGTTTTTGTACTGCTCCTTCAGCACCTGAAGCCCTCTCTTAGCGGCCTCCGGTAAGCCCGGCACTCTGGCATCGGCGTTTAAGCCTTGCAGGGAAGAAAACTGTTTTTCTATCCGGTTAAAAAACTCCCCCACGGTTACCTGTTCAAAGGGCAGCGGCTTATTATCCTTCGTGAGAATCACCACGTAGGTGCGGGTATCGGGGCGAAGGTAATGCCGGTATTTTTTGAGGTTAGCGGCCTCTGAAAAATTACAGTATTGAGCATACTTGACGTAATGATCCCCGGTAAAAGCCCCAGCTTCTTCGTTCTCCCTCACGTTATACACGGGCATGGTAAAATAGTATTCCTCCGGAGAAGACAGCCCCACGATCTGGTTCGAAATCAGTGCCACGTTATTGGCCATTATATTCCAGTGGATCATGCTCAGGTTTCCGCTGGAAGGCCAGAATTTCCTGGTTTCTGTTTTTGAAATATTAAAATGGATACGGGCAAATGCCCCGTAGGTGTTGGGCAGCGCAAAGCGGTTGTCGTCTTCCTGCTGGCGGAATTGCCCTTTCGGCCA
>CAZLXI010000013.1:0-109297 GCA_964563435.1 uncultured Lacihabitans sp. | reverse complement strand
TGCAGACAAAATTCGATAAAGTATCTTCTACCCTTGGTCATCTGCACGTGGAAGTAAGCGAGGCGGATTATAAACCTTCCGTAGAGAAAAAAATCAGAGAATACGCAAAAACGGCACAGGTGAAAGGCTTCCGGCCCGGACATGTACCCATTCCTTATATCAAAAACCTTTACGGGAAGAGCATCCTCGTAGATGAGGTGGTGCGGGTGGCCAGCCAGGCAGTGAATGACCTGATCAAGGAGCAGAATCTCAATGTGGTGGGAGAGCCTAAGCCCAAAGAAGATGCGTATAACATCGACTGGCATGCGCAGAAAGATTTTCAGTTCGACTATGAGATCGGGTTTGCCTCTGATTTCTCAGTGGATCTTCAGAAGATCCCGGCGATCGTGCAATACGAGATCGAACCTTCTGAAGAGCAGGTAAACAATTCGATCGAAGACCTTAAAAAGCGCTTCGGAGTGGATAAGGAGCCGGGAGTTTCGGCAGAAGGCGACCTGATCTTCGGAAAGCTTCAGCAGGAGGCTACTGAATTCTTTTTCCAGTCGGGCATTCCTACCGATAAAGTGAAGGCAGACGCGAAAGCACAGTTCATCGGGGTGAAAAGCGGCGATAAGCTGAAATTTGATATCCGGAGTATTTTTGAAACCGTAAAAGAATTGGGTTTTGCTACCGGCAAATCAGATGAAGAAGCGGGTCAGTTAGAAGGAGAGTTTGAGTTTGAAGTGGAGCGTATCAGCCGCGTAGAGCCTTCCGAGCTGAACCAGGAATTTTTTGACAAAGTGCTGGGCGCAGATAAGGCCAAAGATGAGAAGGAGTTCATCGAACAGGTGAAAGCCATTATTAAAGATAATTACCGCCGGGAGTCTGACTTCCTGTTTGACTTTGACGTGGAGAAAGCTCTCCTGGAGACGGTGACCATTGAGCTTCCCGAAGAATTCCTGAAAGCCTACCTGCTGGAGGTGAATGAGGGGAAAGCCACGGCGGAAGACCTGGAGAGGGAATTTCCTGCTATTCTGAGAGGAATAAAGCTGGACTTCATCCGCTCACAGGTAGCCAGAGATAACGAGGTGAAGGTAGAATATACCGACGTTCTCGAAGAAGTGAAAAGCGAGATCCGGGGTTACTTCGGCGGACAGGGCGGCTTTGACGGCATGGAGGAGTTTATCGACAACATGGCTAAAAAGCAGTTGGAGGACAACAATAAAGAAAATACAAGGAAATATTTTGAACGTGCATTCGGTCGCAAAGTGCTTGGCTTTGTGAAAGAAAAAGTACAAAGAGATAACCGGCCGGTATCGGTGGAGAAATTCAACGAGATCGCTACGGAGTCGTATAAGAACTAAGGGTCTGTACAGCTTAGAAAATCGGGTAAGGGATTGTTTCCTGCCCGATTTTCGCGTTTTTTCGCTTTGAACTTTTATATAGCGTTTTATTGTTTTCTTTAAATATAAAAGATTATCATACTATGAACTTTGGAGAAGAATTTAGAAAATATGCAGTGCATCACGTGGGCATCAGCGGCCTGACATTTGACGATTACATGAAGCACAACGTGACCAACATGACCCCCAACATCATCGAGGAACGTCCGATGCGTTTTGCGGCCATTGATGTTTTTTCAAGGCTGATCATGGACAGGATCATTTTCCTGGGTACAGGCGTAGACGACCAGATCGCCAACATTGTGGTGGCCCAACTGCTGTTTCTGGAGTCGGTCGATGCTAAAAAAGACATCCTCATGTACATCAACAGCCCGGGAGGCTCTGTTTATGCAGGGCTTGGCATGTACGATACCATGCAGTACGTCCGTCCGGAGGTAGCGACCATCTGCACTTCCCTGGCAGCCTCTATGGGCGCGGTACTTCTGGCCGGTGGCGCAGCCGGTAAGCGTACGGCGCTTCCCCACGCCCGGATAATGATCCATCAGCCCAGCGGTGGCGCACAGGGACAGTCTAGAGATATGGAAATTACCGTTAAACAAATTATTGAAATACGCAAAGAATTGTACGAGATCCTGGCTCAACATACCGGTAAGAGCTATGAGGAGATCGACAGGGATTCCGATCGCGACTACTGGATGAAAGCCGAGGAAGCCAAAGCCTACGGCCTGATCGACGAAGTGCTTTACCGGGATAAAATCTAACCCCCCCAAGGTGGAACTATGGCAAAAACAAAAGACCAGAGCTGCTCTTTCTGCGGCAGAAGCAAAAACGAGGTAGAGATTCTGCTGTCGGGACAGAGCGGAAATATCTGTAACAATTGTATTGAGCAGGGATATGAAATGGTCCAGCGGGAAATGTACGGGATAGATATTGCCAAACCGAAGAAAAACGGCCAGGCAAGTCCCAAATTTGAGCTGAAGCCACCGCAGGAACTGAAGAAATACCTGGATAAATTTATTATCGGGCAGGATGAAGCCAAAAAGGTACTTACCGTAGCCGTTTATAACCACTATAAGCGGCTGATGCAGCCCGCTACCGACGATGATGTAAACATCGAAAAGTCAAATATCATCATGGTAGGTGAGACCGGAACCGGGAAGACCTACCTGGCCCGCACCATCGCCCGGATGCTGCAGGTACCTTTTGCCATTGCCGATGCTACCGTTTTAACGGAGGCCGGTTATGTGGGCGAAGACATCGAAAGTATCCTTACCCGCCTGCTTCAGGCGGCGGATTACAACGTGGAGCAGGCCCAGCGGGGCATCGTGTATATCGATGAGATCGATAAGATCGCAAGGAAGTCCGATAATCCCTCCATTACCCGGGATGTGAGCGGTGAAGGGGTTCAGCAGGGACTTTTGAAATTGCTGGAAGGATCTGTGGTGGGGGTTCCGCCACAGGGAGGCCGTAAACACCCCGATCAGCAGCTGGTTCAGGTGAATACCGAAAATATCCTCTTTATCTGTGGCGGGGCGTTTGACGGCATCGCCCGGCATATTGCCAAACGGATCAATACTTCGCCTATCGGCTTCCGGCAGGAAGGCAAAGGTGTCGATTTGAATAAAGAAGACAGCCTGATGCGTTATGTGACCCAGCAGGATCTGAAATCTTTCGGGCTCATCCCCGAGTTGATCGGCCGCCTGCCGCTTTTAACGTATCTGAACCCGCTCGACAGGGTTACGCTCAAAAGGATTCTGACCGAACCGCAGAATGCCCTGGTAAGACAATACCAGAAGCTCTTTAAGATGGAAGGGATCGAGCTGGCCTTTGAAGACACGGCATTGGATTATATAGTGGATCAGGCTGTTAAGTTTAACCTGGGTGCCCGTGGATTACGCTCCATCTGTGAGTCTATCCTGACCGACGCCATGTTTGAACTTCCGTCGGATAAGGCCGTGAAGAATTTCAAAGTGACCGAAGATTACGCCCGCTCGAAATTTGAGCACTCGTCATTGTACGAGCTGAGGAAGGACGCAGCGTAGGGTATTCATCTCATTTGAACATTAAAGCTCACTTTTGCCCCCAGAGCTTCAAACACTTTGAGGAGGGTGGTAAATCTTGCATCGGTGGCGCTGTTCTCAATTTTCGAGATCTGTGCTTTTTTCACGCCGACAAGTTTTCCTAACTCCTCCTGTGTCAGGTTACGCTCCTGACGGGCCTGCTTAATGGCCTGTCCTAACAGATCAAGCCTCAATTCATTTTCAAAAGCATCCCGTTTTTTTGTTCCTGTTTTACCGATATATTGATCGGTGAGCTCTTCTAAACTATAAGTCTTCATTTTTCAATAAAATATTTTTCCCGTATTTTCTCTGCTTTTTCAATTTCCTCTTTATGAATTTTGCCGGTTTTCTTAATCAGTCCGTGAGATGAAATTACAATGGTGTCGGTTTTGTCTGCTTTATCCCAAAATGCAAAAAGCCGGTAATAGACCTTGTTGTATTTTGTACGGAACTCCCAAATTTCACCTTGCAGCTTTTTGAAAAGTTCATTGTCGTTTATGCTACGGGCCTTCCAGACATTATAAAGTATTTTGTCTCTTGTTTTTTCGTCAAGGCGATCTAAAAATCGCTTAGCGTCTTCTAAAAACTGAACCCGAAATCTGTAATTTTTCATATAAGTTGCATGAATCAGACAAAATTAAAAGTTTCTTATTTGGGAAACAAATTTTTTTTGCCATCAAATTTATTGATCTTTTTATGAAGATATTTTGGTCGACCATGAAAATAGCGACCTGAATATAGTTGCATCCAAATGGCTGGCTGGTCTTCGATGAAGTTTCCTCACTTCCTGTACCTCCTGTAAATCTCCATCACCTTCTCCTTCGGCAAAGCTTCTACCGTACCCGAGGCGCCCTTCATGATCTCTGCCATAAAAAGCGAATTTAAGAGCGCTTCTTCGGTGGCTTCAATAACGGCCAAAAAAAGCGGGGAAACGTCATCGTTCCGTAATTCCGACACTTCATAGTTGGAAGAAGCAGCGGAATGCGCTACGCGCAGTTCCGGGGCGGTAGAAAATGCAATAACATAATCGCCGCTGCCGTTAGAGGCGATCCCACCGGTCTTGGCGAGTCCCAGCATGGCCCTTTTGGCCAGACGTTCCAGGTTTCGGGAGGTCAGAGGAGCGTTGGTTGCCACTACGATCATGCATGAGCCGTCGGCCGGATCATTCAGCTGATCATGCAGGAAGTGCTTACCTAACTCCTGCCCCACCGGTACGCCGTTCACCTGAAGTACGCCGCCGTAATTGCTCTGCACCAGTACACCCACCGTATATCCGCCGGATCTTTCCGGAAGCACCCGCGAAGCGGTACCTATCCCGCCCTTCCAGCCGAAACAAACCGTACCCGTACCGGCACCCACATTTCCCTCCGGTACCGTACCGTCTTTTGCCGATGCAATGGCGTCCAGGACATCCTGTTTTTTGACATGCCTCCCGGCTATATCATTCAGATAACCGTCATTGGTTTCTCCAACCACAAAATTGACCGACTTTACCTTCTCGTTTCCTTTTTGCGACAAGGTATGGTCAATGAGCGCATCTCCGGCTACCGGTACAGCCATCGTATTGGTCAGCACCACCGGGGTTTCAAGATTTCCCAGCTCCTGCACCTGGCTGATGCCCGTCAGCTTGCCGAAGCCATTGGCCACATAAATGGCTGCGGGCACTTTTTCCTGAAATATATTCCCGGAATGGGGCAGAATGGCCGTGACACCGGTACGGACCCTGTCACCTTCTATAAGCGTTTTATGCCCTACCTTTACACCGGGAACATCCGTGATGGCATTGTATTTTCCGGTGGAAAGCACCCCGACCCGGATGCCCAGATCGCTTACCCGCTGGGCCGGCAGAGAAAGCGGAAGAAATAGGGAAATAAGGATTTTCAGGAATTTTGGGGAGGCCATAGATCTTGATCGTCAAAAGTTACAGGCAAGATAAGGAGAGTATTTTAGAATATCATACTTGTGGGGAGGGTTAAAATAACTTATTTTCGCGACAAATCAATCCTTAATATGAAGCATAAAATCGTAGCCGTCTTTTTACTGATCAGCACAACCTGCTTTGCCCAGAACAGCTGGCAGGTGGTGCCCGGAAAGCTGACCACGCCCTGGGCGGAGAAAGTAAGCCTGGAAAAGCCGCTGAACGAATACCCCCGGCCCCAGCTGGTGCGGGAGGGCTGGCAGAACCTTAACGGACTCTGGGAATACGCCATCACGCCCCTCAAGGCCCACCCGCAAACCTACGAAGGGAAGATCCTGGTACCGTTTGCCGTAGAGTCGGCCCTTTCAGGAGTCGGCCGAAGGGTAGGGAAAGACAGTACCCTGTGGTATAAGACCGTCATCGACATCGACAAACTCATCCGCGACAAAGAGGTGATTCTGCATTTTGGCGCAGTAGACTGGAAAACGGAAGTTTTCATTAACGGCCAAAGTGCAGGTACGCACGAAGGCGGCTATGATCCGTTTTCATTTTCTATTACGCCTTTCCTGAAAAAAGGAAGCCGGCAGGAGATCATCATTTCGGTTTGGGACCCTACCGACGAAGGTCCTCAGCCCAACGGGAAGCAGGTCAATAAGCCGCACGGCATCTGGTATACGCCGGTCACCGGCATCTGGCAGACCGTATGGCTGGAAGGGGTGCCGAAAAGCCATATTACCGGCACACGGCATACCCCGGATACCGACCGCAAGACATTGACCGTACAGACCGAAACGGCCGGAACAGAGGCCGGTGACATCGTAAAAATAGAGGCTTGGGACGGAAACACGAAAGTAGCAGAGCAGGAAGTGCCTGCAGGCGCCGCAGCAGAGCTTTCTGTGGGCAGTCCGAAACTCTGGTCACCGGCCAGCCCCTTCCTGTACGACCTGAAGTTTTCCCTGATCCGTAAAGGAAAAGTGCTGGATGAGGTGCGGTCGTATTTTGCCATGCGTAAGATATCGATGAAAGCCGGTGCAGACGGGATACAGCGGATGCTGCTGAACGATCAGTTCCTTTTTCAGTATGGCCCGCTGGATCAGGGTTGGTGGCCCGACGGCCTTTACACCGCCCCTACCGACGAAGCCCTGAAGTTTGATGTGGTAAAGACCAGAGAAATGGGCTTTAACATGATCCGCAAGCATATTAAAGTGGAGCCGGCCCGCTGGTATTACCATTGCGACAGGGAGGGAATCCTGGTATGGCAGGATATGCCCAGCGGTGACCTCGGCGGAAATGCCTGGGATATGCGACTGGGCAACATCACCGGCAGAAAGCTGGAAAAAGACCGTACGACAGCTTCGGAAACGATTTACAGGAAAGAATGGAAAGTCATTATGGATGTACTTTACAATTTCCCGAGCATCGTGGTATGGGTGCCCTTTAACGAAGCATGGGGGCAGTTTAAAACAAAGGAAATAACCGAATGGACAAAAAAATATGACCCTACCCGGCTGGTGAACAGTGCCAGCGGTGGGAATTTTTACCCGGTAGGCGACATCCTTGATATCCACCACTATCCTGAACCACAGATGCCGGATCCCCAGTACTTCGGGAAAACCCAGGTGCTGGTGCTGGGCGAGTTTGGCGGACTGGGCTTGCCGCTGGAAGGACACACCTGGCAGGACAAAAACAACTGGGGCTACCAGAGCTTCAAGAACAAAGAGGATCTGAAAAAGCGCTATGCCGAATTTATCCAATCCCTGAAAACCCAGATCGGTTTGGGACTTTCCGCTGCGGTATATACCCAAACTACCGACGTGGAAGTGGAGACTAACGGGCTCATGACCTATGACCGGAAGGTGATTAAAATACCGGAGGCCGAGTTAAAGGCGATGCACGGCGAGTTGTATAAAGTGAGATAGCCGTTTGTGAAGTCAGGAGGCCGTTTAAGTAAGTTGGAGTGCGAAAAAAGCTTTTACGTTGTAGTTTTAAAATAAAAAGCAATGAAAAAGTACGAGTACAAAATTTTAAAGACCAAGCCTGAGGGCTTTTGGAAAAACCAGGTAGAATCCGAGAAACTGGAAGGAGAGATAAATAATATGGGGTCGGAAGGCTGGGAGCTGGTTTCGGTTATGGATACAAATATGGGTCACGGCCATACTAATGAAATACTTTTGTTTTTTAAAAGGGAGAGCCGTTTTTGACGGGAACATAATTTTGTAGTATAGGGCTGAAAAGGTTTGATTAAAGTGCGCGGTTCTCGGCAGCGAAGCTGCCGAGAACCGCGGTGGTATCAACACGAGACTTTTTAGATACCCTCCTACCGCAAATTAAACGTCAAACGCCGCCCTGCCTCATCAAAGAAGAAATGGCCGCTGTCGTACTTTAATTCTCCGGAGACAAAAGTTTTCACAATGGTGGAGCCAAAGGTCTTCCCTTCAAACGGCGACCAGCCGCAGCGGTATTGAAGTGACTCACGGGTCACGGTGAAGGGCTTCGCGAGGTCGACCAGCACCAGGTCGGCCCAGTAACCTTCCCGGATATACCCGCGCTCGCGCACCTTGAAGCAATCGGCGGGCGCATGCGCCATTTTTTCTACCACCTTTTCCAGGCTGATCTTTCCTTCGCGGCAGAAATCCAGCATCACCTGCAGGCTGTGTTGCACCAGCGGAACGCCGGAAGGCGCCGACCAGTAATCGCTGCTTTTTTCCTCCCACGTGTGTGGTGCGTGATCCGTAGCAATGATATCCAGGCGATCGTCCAGTAGCCCCTGCAGCAGCCTTTCCCGGTGGTCGTGCTTAATGGCAGGGTTGCATTTGATCTGGTTGCCGAACTGCCGGTAATCTTCCGCATCAAAATAGAGGTGATGCACGCATACTTCCGAAGTGATCTTTTTCTCACTCAGCGGCAGGGAATTATCGAACAGCTCCAGCTCGTCGCCAGTGGAAATATGCAGAATATGAAGCCTTGTGCCGTTTTTCCGCGCCAGATCTACGGCAAACGAAGAAGACTTGTAGCAGGCTTCCTCATTCCGGATCAGGGCATGAATATCATAAGGCGGGGTTTTGCCTTCGTACAGGGCCTTGTAATGCGCCAGGTTGGCCTTTACAGTGGCTTCGTCTTCGCAGTGGGTGGCGATCAGCCCTTCAAAATTACCGAAAAACCGGTTCAGCGTATCTTCATTGTCTACCAGCATATTTCCGGTGGAGCTTCCCATAAAGAGCTTCAGACCGCACACTTTGGCCAGGTCGGTTTTCATGGCCTCCTCGTAATTATCGTTAGAGCCGCCCATGAAAAAGGAGTAATTGGTCCAGGACGTTTTTTCGGCGATTGCATATTTCTCCTCCAACAGCTCCTGCGTAAGCGCATTGGGAACCGTATTCGGCATTTCCATAAAGCTGGTGGTGCCTCCGGCCAGTGCGGCTTTGGATTCCGTGTCGATGCAAGCCTTATGGATAAGGCCGGGCTCCCTGAAATGTACCTGGTCATCAATTACGCCCGGTAGGAGGTATAGCCCCTCTGCATCGACCTCTTTATGATTAGTGAGCTTATCCACCACCGGGTCAATCCTCTCAATCCGGCCGCTTTGGATCAGCACGTCCTGGTGAGTGATGGTACCTTCATTTACAATGGCCGCATTTCGGATAATGTAATTTTTCATCGGGTATAAAAAGTTTAAGCCTTCAGCAATCTGCTTTATTCATGTTCTCCCGGGCGGTGTCCTGCCCAATGGCATACCACCCGGCGGTATCTGTCTGTAGGTTTATCGCTGAATCCTGATAGCTTTTTGTTTGTTATATTTTTTCTACGTAACAGAGCACATTTACGCTATTTTCTTCTGCTCTTCCTTCGCCACAGTGATAAGCCACAGGTATTCGGCGTATTTCAGACATTGCTTATAGTAACTCCGGGCCGCTGCTTTGTCGCCTTCCTGTACAGCAATTCTCGCCAGGCCAAGATAGGCAAACGCCACATATTCTTTGGTATAGCGGTCATTATATTTTACTTTGAGCGCTTTCTGGTAAGCCGCTTTGGCTTGTGGAAGGTTTTTATATTTATGTTCCCTGAGGTAGCCGTCAAACATGTGATACGACAGGCCGGCTACCGGGTTAGCAGAGGCTTTCAGGCCTTCATTCAGCTTTTCCGCCTCATCAAATTTCAGGTTAAGCAGTAAAGACTCGATCTGGGCTATTCTGAAAATGAAATTATCAGGATAGTCGCGGTAGATCTCGGTGGAAAAGTACAGGGCCTTGCCAAAATTGGCCTCGTATTTAATATAGATATCCCGTAAATACGTGGCGGCTTCGGTCTTGCTGAAAACCGAATTGCGGAAAGACCTCTCCAACTCGGCCAGTCCCTGCGCTTTGTTGCCGGAATCAAAGAATACCATGATTGGCTTCACGATAGGTTTGGTTTCCGGGTATCTTTCACGATAGTAATTGTAGAGGCCGTTTGCAAAGAGGAACTCGGCATTCGTGTTTTTGTATTTTTTCCCTTCCTTAAAATACTTCAGGGCCTTACGTGCCTCCTGGGTGGCACTCATAAAGCTTCCTTTATAATTCTCTGCCAGGGCCAGGAAACCATGTCCCGCCAGCAGAAAAAACGTACATTCCATGGTATAGGCGGGCTTTTCATAATACCGGTGACTGGCTTCCACGCATTTATTGAGTTCGGCCAGATAAGTGTTCAATGCCGCAGAATGCTGGTCAATGGGAATGTTCTTCCACTGGATCTGCAGGGCGTTCAGCAGGAACCTTACGGGGTGATCGGCGTATTTCGCCTTCACGGGTGCAAATTCGGCTTCGGCCTGCGCGTGCTGCAGGTTGTAGAGGTGATCCAGTCCTTTAAGCACCTGGGCCGTACTTTGTTTGTCTTCCAGAAACTGGGCGTGGCCACTGACACAAAACAGGTTAAGAAACAGGATAATGTGTATTTTTTTCACGATAGTCATCTTTTAAAGGCCCGTATGACCTCTCTTTTATGCGGCGGGCCGGGGTGCTTTTCCACGGTAAAGCCGGCAGATCGTAAATTTCTTTGTACCGAACTTTTGGAGCAATACGTAGTAAGAACACCGCCACGGCAGAGCATGTTCCCTATCTTCATAAACATTTCCGCTGACCAGAGCTCCGGTTGTGCTTCGGGGGAGAAGGCATCAAAATAAACCAGGTTAAACGGAGATTCACACTGAAAATCTTCCAGCCGGATCATCTTCTTTAAAATGCTGAAACAGGGAGAAATGGTGTGCAGCTCTCCCCAGACCAGCTCGTGTAAAGGCAGGATGGCGGGCGGTAGCAGATGGTATTCGGCAGGTTGAAGCGGGTAGGCTTCGATTCCGGTGTATCTTACCGGCAGGCCTGACAGTTCGGCCTTTTGCCAGGTCAGCCAGGCATTCAGGCCCGTGCCGAAACCCACTTCCAGGATATTCGGGAGACTGAATAGGGTGGCGGCGTGATCAAAGCCCAGCTCGATAAATACCCGCTCTGACTCTGTCCTGGCGCCATGAACAGAGTGATAGGTCTGACCGTATTTTTCCGAGAAGAAAGTTACGGAGCCGTCCGATGTTTCCCGAATACTCAATTTTTCGATGATAGCTGTCTGAAAAACCTGTGCGGCCCGGCCCGTTTGACCTGAGCTGTTGAAGCCTTAATCGCCTGGCAGGCTTTTTAACCACTCAGGGAGCAAAGATACAAATAAAGGGGCACCTGAAACTGAAAACGGCGTAGGATTGTTTTAATCTGAAAAAGTCGAATAATTGCAATCTGAGATTAAAAAGCTGCCTTTTGAGCAGGTAGCGAACTTCCCGAAGCTGTTTCTGGATTATGTGAACGGTCGTGAGGAGCTGAAACCCCTTTATGCCCGTTTTCCCGGTATCGAAGGATTTAAAGAGCAGATAAAGCTCAAAAAGTTTTCACACCGGGCTGTTTTGGCGGATGCTCTGAAACGCCAATATACCGGTATGGAAAATCCGTCGGGGCTGGAGCTGCTGCTGCAGGAAAATACATTTACCGTTACCACAGGCCACCAGCTCAATATCTTTACAGGGCCGCTGTATGTGATCTATAAGATCGTCAGCACCATTAACCTGGCCCGGCAGCTGAAGGAAGCTTTCCCGGATTATAACTTCGTGCCGGTATACTGGATGGCCACCGAAGATCATGACTTTGCGGAGATCGCGTCCTTTCATCTTTTCGGTCAGAAATATACCTGGGAAACCGATCAGAGAGGAGCCGTAGGCGAGATGAACCCGGAAGGCATCCTGAAGATCTTTGAGGAACTGAAAGATAAGCCGGAGATCTTCCTGCAGGCCTATTCGGAAAACTCCACCCTTGCCGGGGCGGTACGTCAGTATATGCATGCGCTTTTCGGAAAGCACGGCCTGGTCTGTGTGGACGGCAATGACGCGGAGCTGAAAAAGCTGTTTGTGCCCGTGGTGCTGGATGAGTTGCAAAACCATTCCGTGAAGAAAGAGCTGGACAAAAATGCCGAAGCGCTCGACCAGCTGGGGTATAAGCCGCAGATCCATCCGCGGGAGATCAACCTGTTTTATAAGGAGGCCGGGCTGCGGGAACGCATCGAATTCCGCGATGGCCATTACCACGTTCTGGAAACCGGCCTGCAGTTTTCACCGGAAGAAATGAAGAAGCTGGCAGAGGAGCACCCGGAGAAGATCAGCCCGAATGTGGCTTTGCGTCCCCTGTACCAGGAAACCATCCTGCCTAACCTGGCCTACCTGGGCGGGCCGTCGGAGCTGGCTTACTGGCTGCAACTGAAAGGGATGTTTGAGCATTATGGAGTGGCTTTCCCGGTTTTGCTTCCCCGCAATCTTGCTTTGGTAATTAACGCCGGGTTGAAAAAGCGGATGGAGAAACTGGGCGTGACTGCCGAAGAACTATACCTGGACGATGCAGTACTTAAAAAGACATTCGTAGAGAAAAATTCCGAAAACAGCCTGACCCTGAAAAGTGAAGAGGGTGCCGTTTCAGAGGTTTTTGCGGCCATAGCGCAGAAAGCTAAAGAAGTTGATCCTACGTTGGAAGGGGCCATTGAAGCCGAAAAAACGAAAATACTCAAGAGTATCAGCAATCTTGAAACCCGTATCAAAAAAGCCGAAGAACGAAAATTTGACACTTCCATTAATCAACTAATGGGACTAAAGGAGAAGCTTTTCCCCGGCGGAAACCAGCAGGAGAGAAAAGATAACTTCCTGAACTTTTATCTGAATGACCCGGAGTTTATCGATAAGCTCTTTGTGGCCTTTGATCCGTTGGAACTGCGGTTTAATGTGATTAATATTTAAGATGCAGAAAACAAGATTCTCACAATAATATAACTACCGCTCTCCCACGTCTTAGACGTAGGGAGGGTGTATTGCGGTCTCTGACCGCACATCAGTTGGGTTATAATATGTAATTAAATGATGCTAAGTCCTGTCAGAGACAGGATTTCACCCTCCCTACGTCTAAGACGTGGGAGAGCAGAGCGAAACCAGGAAACCTAAAGTCCCGGTGGCTTTTGCTAATGCAGCCCCTTTTTAAATACGTTGACTTAAATCTCTTTAATAATGCAAGATGCACTATGTGAGAGCGATTGAGCTATTTTTGGTTTTATGTCCTTATCATACGGGACAATGCTTCTACTAGCAAATATGACACGAGCTTTTGTAAGTGATTTCGAACTGAAAATATTTAAATCTTCTTTACTAATGTTAAAATAGGTAAAATTGACCTCAAAAGAGTTGCGGTAAATAGAATGTCCGGGCATTCCATTCGTTAATTTATAAACTTCCCCATCCTCAAATTTAAAACTTATCTCGCCAACATAATATGCTGAAAGCTTCCTCAAATGACTGGTCAAAACCATGACAGAGTCATTCCTTACAATAAAGCCCACTGATAAACTCCATGGGTTTTGGTCATGTATTTTAAGTACGTCAAGCAATGGTGGGGACACATCCATAATTGTATATAATTTTGAGGAAATTACTCTGGCACCAGTGAATTCATCAGATTGAATAGTCAAATTACATTTACCTTGAGTAAAACCATTAATAATATTCACAAGACAAAGGCTGAAAATTAACACGACCTTTAATATATTTGGCCATATAGACATATTCCTTCCGAGGCCCCAATATTGGATAAAATAGGGTTTCATAATTACTTTTTTGTTTTTGCAGCCATTGTAATAGTTAATTTTTTAAATGCCATTTTTGAACAGAGGGCAATTTTCTACAAAGGAAGAAATAGTTTGACAATGATTTTATGCATTTTCTATGCGATTTTTTGCCGCATAATTGCATAATGTGTACTTTTGGAGAATGGTGAAAAACAAACTTATAGCAGCGCGTACAGAGAGGGGTATCTCCCAACAGGAGATGGCAGATCTGTTATATATGGACCAGTCACAGTACTCCCGCCGTGAAAAGGGTATCACCCGTATAGCAGAAGACGAATGGGATAAAATAGCCGTCATTCTGGGGAAAGAAGTGGAAGAAATCTACGAAGAAGAGGCCCACGTAACCATTAATAATGACAATGGCAGTAATGGCAGTATAAATTTTACGGGAACCAGTAACTTTTACTCTATTCCTGATTATATTCTTCAAAACCAGCAGGAATATATCGAGTTGCTAAAAAAAGAAATCGCGCAGTTGAAAGAGGAATTGCGAAGCAGGGGGTAAATGTACTAATTATTGCAACTATATATCTAAACTTTCAGGATTCTTTCGGTTGCCCCCAAACATAATCATGTAAATGTCGTCTCTTTCGGCACGTGAAGACCATACTACTTTTCGCACAAAGCCTCTGCCTTTTTGTGGATTTCGTCAGCAGAAACCACTCTTCCGGTTTCAATATCACTCAACCCTTCGTTAATCATTTTTATCTGCCAGTCCTGCAACTCCTGAGAAACAACAACATCGTATCGGATCTTCATTTTTTTCAAAAGAGATTTTATTTCAACCTATTGGCTTTGGTCAGCCAGATAAGTAATAAGATTTTCCATATTTGCCTATACAATCTTGATAATAAAATTACCATTTAAATTTATAATCTCAATATTTTATTCCCGAATAAGCCACCCGCGAACGATCAGCAGGATCTCCCAAAAATAAGATTATCCCAATAATATAACGCTATTTCCCAAAAATCATCTTAATTTGCCTGAAACTTGGCAGTATGAACAGACGACAAGCAATAGGCCTCGGCGCCGCTGCTGCGGTGGCCATCCCCGCAGGACTGGTTTGGTGGAACAGATCAAAAATCGGGGACTCAACCTTATTCAATGAAAACAGGCAGGCCATTTTATCGGCGGCAGTAGAAGCGATCATCCCTGAGACGGATACTCCCGGGGCAAAATCGCTGGGGGTAGACCTTTTTATAGCCAAAATGCTGACGGATTGCTATGACCCGGAAACGCAGGGGCTGTTCGGAGAAGGGCTGGTGGAGTTGGACAAGGCCTCTAAAAAAATGTTTTCCAAAGCCTTTAAGCTCATCACTCCTGCAGACAGGCTGGAAGTGCTGAAGTCTTTTCCGGAGGAAGATAAGTTCATCCCGCTTTTGAGAAACCTCACCGTTCGGGGGTATAACACCTCTGAATATGTGATGACGAATATCCGGCACTTTGAATTTATTCCCGGCCGCTACGTGGGCTGTGTCAACCTTAATCAGGAAAATAATGCCTAATATAAATATTGATTCGGTGAAAGACCGGACGTTCGACGCCATCGTCATCGGTTCGGGTATCAGTGGCGGCTGGGCCGCCAAAGAGCTTTGTGAAAAAGGGCTGAAGACCCTGGTGCTGGAAAGGGGCCGGGAAGTGAAGCATATCACGGATTATCCCACTACTAACATGATGCCCTGGGAGTTTGAGCACCGCAACCAGCTGCCCCGCGAGGTAAAGGAAGCCAACCCCATCGCCAGCCGCTGTTACGCTTTTTATGAAGGCACCGAGCAATTCTTTGTAAAGGATGATGAGCATCCTTATATCCAGGAAAAACCTTTCGACTGGCTCCGGGGTTACCAGACCGGGGGAAAATCACTGCTGTGGGCCCGCCAGACCCAGCGCTGGTCGGATTTTGACTTTGAAGGGCCGGCGCGCGACGGGTTCTCGGTCGACTGGCCGATACGCTACGCCGACATCGCCCCCTGGTACAGCTATGTGGAGCGCTTTGCCGGGATATCCGGGAACCTCGACGGGCTGAAAAGCCTGCCCGACGGCGACTTCCTGCCCCCGCACGAAATGAACTGCGTGGAATCGCATTTCCAGCAGCAGATCAAAAAACATTACAAAGACCGGCACATTATCCAGGGGCGTTGCGCCCACCTGACCGATAACCGCCAGATTTACCTCGACCAGAGCCGCTCCAAATGTATGCACCGTACGATCTGCGAAAGGGGCTGTCCCTACGGCGGATATTTCAGCAGCAACTCTTCCACGCTGCCGGCTGCCGAAAGAACCGGGAACATGACCCTGCGGCCGTATTCGGTAGTACATTCTATTATTTATGATGAAAAGCTGGGGAAAGCCAGCGGAGTGAAGGTCATCGATACCCACACCAAAGAAGAAATCGACTTCTTTGCCAAAGTGATTTTCCTGAATGCCGCAGCCCTGAACTCTAACCTGGTACTGCTAAACAGCACCTCCTCCCGGTTCCCCAACGGGCTCGGAAATGATAACGGGCTGCTGGGCAAATACGTGGCATTTCATAATTATAACCGCACCATCTCGGGCGAATACGAAGGCTATCTCGATAAGGGCACGGAAGGAAGAAGACCTAATTCACCTTACGTTCCCCGTTTCCGTAATGTGGAAAAGCAGGAGACGGATTTCCTCAGGGGCTATGCAGCCGGTTTCAATGCATCTAGAAACCCGTACTACGCCGGCGAAGGCTGGGGCGAAGAGCTGAAAAACGGCCTGGATACGCGGAAATACAACGATTACTGGTCGGTAGGCTCGCACATGATGGGGGAGACCATTCCGAAGGAAAGTAATTTTGTAGCCCTGGATTCAGCGGCAAAAGACGCCTGGGGCATCCCGCTGCTCCGGATCTCCATTGACTATGACGAGAACGACAGGAAGATGGAGCAGGATTACATGGAGCAGTTCACTGAAATGTTTGAGAAAGCCGGCTTCAGGAATATTAAGACTCACGAATCGAAACGTAACCCGGGCAATGACATCCACGAAATGGGTGGTGTACGGATGGGCCATGACCCCAAAACCTCACTGCTCGACAAATGGCACGCGCTGCATCACTGCCAGAATGTTTTTGTGACCGACGGCGCCTGCATGACGTCCACGTCTACCCAGAACCCCTCGCTGACCTATATGGCCTTTGCCGCCCGGGCAGTGGATTATGCCGTTAACCGGATGAAGAAAGGAGAGCTGTAAGGACCGGGCAGAAATTCATTCGTTTAGCCCGCCTCCCGGCTTCGCCTATGTGCGTATGGCCAATTTCGTTAGTAAGTACGGGACTCCCGGCCTCACTTATGCCCGGCCAAAAAGAGCCGCCCTACAGCTCACTCTTTCGTTTGGCTCCCGTCTGAATCAGAAGACGCTGGTAATATTTCAGGCGATCTTGAATTTCTCCATGAGACTTATTGATTTGAATCTCTACATAATCAAGAAGCGTACCATCTGGATCTAAGCGATTTACATCAAGATTCCATGTGAGAATAGCATCTTCAACGAAATCGTTGAACTTATAATGAACAGCCCACTTTAGAGGGTCGCCGGTAGAGGTAGTATCCATAGGGCCGCATTTTTGATTATAACCGTACAGCTCCCACATGGCCCGTACTTTACGTGAGATTTCTTCGTCACTTTCATTTTCATAGTCCACGCATGAGGCTTCGTAGACAGTACGCTGGTAGCGGTAATAGTAGTCACTGTTAGGAACAAGGTCTTCATTTTTACTTCTTATGTAGGAACATATACTGTCCATATCTCCCCGATTCGGGCAGGGTTTGTCCTGTTTGTTCAGCGTATAAGTCTGCTGCTGTATTTCTTCTGCTTTCTTTTCCAGCAACTCCCGGCCTTCGGTATGCAGCCATACACTATACACCGAGGGGCTGATGAGCTTTATGTCTATGCTTTCATCTGCGGGTCTGATCTCATGCCGGGGCCGGTTTACGGCCGTGGCATCGGTGGCTACGGCTCCGCTAAGCTGCTGGGCTGCCGCAGAAAACTGCACTGCCACAAAAATCAGTAATAAGGCTCTTTTCATGAAAGTTAAAAGTTAAAAACGATCCGCCGCTACGGTTAAAGCACTCAGATGTAAGTAAAATTAGTGGGTATGAGGGAAATATGCAAGCAGGTAGGGCAGTTTTTACAGGTTCGGTCAGTAATATGCCCAAACAAAGCCTTCGTCTTCCCGCAGCGCCACTTTCTATACAATACCCAACCCAAATTTTAAAGGCTTTTAATTATCTTTGTCTTATGAATAACCAGGCAGACACACCCGAAACCCGCTACTTTATAGACGTAGTGCTGCCGGTTCCTATTCCTCAGTTTTTTACGTATCGGCTATCCCGGGAAGTAGCTCCGTATGTAAAAACAGGGGCAAGAGTGGTGGTAGAGTTCGGCAAGTCACGGGTCATGACCGCCCTGGTCGTTAAGCTGCACAATTCACCTCCTGCCAATTACCAGGCCAAGTATATTCAGGAACTTCTCGATACCGAACCGGTGGTGACCCCGGATCAGCTCTGGCTTTTTCAATGGGTAGCCGAATATTATATGTGTACGGCCGGTGAGGTGCTGAACGTAGCCCTGCCTTCCGGCCTGAAGATCAGCTCACAGTCGAAAATTCAGTACAATCCCGACTTTAACCATCACGAGCTGCTCAATGAGCTCGAAAAGTCATTCCTGGAAGTGCTTATCCGCGAAGACTCCCTTTCGTATGAAGAATCGGCCCGGCTGATCGGGGAGACCGACCTGGCTAAATTTATCAAGGGCCTGGTGGCCAAGCATGCGGTAGTGCTTTACGAGGAGGTCAGTGAGCGGTACAGGCCCAGGCTGGTGAAGAAGATCCGGCTGGCGGAAGAATACGAATCGGATGAAAATGTGCTGCTGCTGATCGAAAGCCTCACAAAAGCGAAAAAGCAGCAGGAAGCCGTTTTAAAATACCTCAGCCATATCCCGGTGGAGGAGCTGCCTTACCGGAATGCCGAAGGCGTGGAAAAAAGGGCCTTTAAAGAGCAGGGAATTTCGGAGGCGGCCCTGAGCAGCTTGCTGGATAAGGGTATTTTGGAGCAGTTTGAAGTGCAGGTGTCAAGGTTCGGTAACGAAAAGCCGGGAGCGGCGGCGGAAATAGTGCTTTCCGAAGACCAGCAGCGGGCATCGGAGGAGATCATGGCCGGTTTTACGGAGAAAGACGTAGTGCTGTTTCACGGTATCACCGGCAGCGGCAAGACCGAAGTATACATTGACATCATTAAAAAAGCCCTGGATTCGGGCACGCAGGTGTTGTTTCTCCTCCCGGAGATCGCCCTCACCACCCAGATCGTGCGTCGCCTCAAAAGAGTTTTCGGCGATACGATGGGCGTGTATCATTCCAAGTTTTCTGATAATGAACGGGTGGAGGTCTGGCGGGGCGTGCTGGAAAAGAAATTTCCGTTTGTGGTAGGGGTTCGGTCTTCTATTTTCCTGCCGTTTTCAGACCTGGGCCTGATCATTGTGGATGAGGAGCACGAGGCTTCCTACAAGCAGTTTGACCCCGCTCCCCGTTATCACGCCCGCGACGTGGCCATTATGCTGGCACAGAAAGTGCGCTCCAAAGTATTGCTGGGCTCGGCCACGCCGTCTATCGAATCGTATTACCAGGCACAGAACGGTAAATACGGGCTGGTCACCCTTTCCGAGCGCTTCGGCAATGCGCAGCTACCCGACATACAGCTCGTAAACCTCCGGGCGGAACGCGAAAATAAAACCCTGCAAAAGGAATTCAGCTCGGTGCTCCTGGAAGGAATACGCGAAAACCTGGAACGCAGAAAGCAAAGCATCATCTTCCAGAATCGCCGGGGCTATGCGCCTTACCTGAATTGCGGGCAGTGCAACTGGATACCGCATTGCAACCAGTGCTCGGTGACGCTGACCCATCACCTGCAGGAAAAAACGATGGTATGCCACTACTGCGGCTACACCGAGCCGGTGCCCAAAGTATGCCCGGCCTGTGGTTCGCCGAGGGTGCGGTCGGTGGGCGTGGGAACCGAACGTATTGAAGATGACCTGCATGAATTTTTCCCCGATGCCCGCACGTTACGGATGGACCTGGATACCACCCGAACCAAAAATGCGTATGAACACATCATCGGTGAGTTTGAATCGGGCGATGTGGATATTCTCGTAGGAACCCAGATGGTCTCCAAAGGGCTGGATTTTGACCGGGTAAGCCTGGTGGGCGTGTTCAATGCCGACAAGATGATCCACTTCCCGGACTTTCGAGCTGCAGAAAGGGCTTTTCAGCTCATTACGCAGGTGAGCGGCCGTGCCGGCCGGCGGGAGGAGAAAGGCACCGTACTTATTCAGACGAATAATCCGCTGAATCGCGTTTTGCAGTATGTGCTGGCCAATGACTATAACGGTTTTTATGAGACGGAGCTCAGTGAGCGGGAAAGTTATAATTATCCGCCTTTTTCCAGGATCATCGGGATAACGGTCAAAGAAACCGATCAGATCCTGGCCCACCAGGCAGCGGAGCGCCTGACCGGAACCCTGAAAAGTTTCCTGGGCGCGCAGCGGGTCATGGGCCCGGAGAAGGCCCTGGTAGAACGCGTGCGTAACAAATACCTCTTTGTGATCTGGCTAAAACTGGAAAAAGACAGGATGAATATTCAGGCGACCAAGCAGTATCTTCAAAAAGAAATTGTAAATTTGATTACCGATAAGAAATTCAGATCCGTACAGGTGGTGGTGAACGTGGATGCCATATAAGTGAATATTAAAACTACACTAAAGTAAAAATATCAGGATTATGAGCTTGAAAACATCAATTTCCGACTTTTTGAAAATAGATGAGCTTAAGGATAACCTGCTGAAGCTGGCAGAATCCAAATTTGAATTAAAGAAGCTTGAACTTCTGGCTAAAGTGGAGAAGCTTCTTGCCAAAGTGGTCATGAATGTACTGGTGGCGATCTTTGTATTTATTATTTTTCTCCTCCTGAACATCCTGGCCGCAGCGATCATCAATTACTATGCTCAGAGCTACTGGATAGGCTATGCCTGTATAACCGGGCTGTACAGCTTATTGTTTGCGCTGTTCCATTTCTGTAAACCGACCGTTTCAAGGTGGGTGGAAGCGCTGATCGCCGATATGATTGTAGAAGAAAAATTTTAATAGATATGGACCGTAGAAGCCTTTTGAAGTATACAACACTGGGTGTAGCTGCTTTCGGATGGAGCAGAGACCTGTTTGCCGCCCAGGTTTTGAACCCTGCTGACCCCGCTGCAGAGGTGATCAAATTAAGTTCAAATGAAAACCCGTACGGCCCCTCTCCCAAAGCGCGGAAGGCCATGGCGGAGGCCATTCAAACCTCTAACCGTTACCAGTGGGAGCAAAGTATGCTGCTCCGCAAAGGGCTGGCTAAGCTTACTACCGGGCATACCGAACAAAATATCATCATTGGGGCGGGTTCTTCCGACCTTTTGGGGATTATATGTCTTTTGGCATCGGAAAAGTCCGGAAACGTGGTGGCTCCGTATCCCACCTTCCGCCTGTGGATGGATGCCGCTGCTACCATGGGCTTATCTACGAAGTCGATTCCCGTAGATGCTAAAAAGGAGACCGATCTTCAACGGATGAAAGAGGCCATAGACGGGCAAACCCGTATGGTATATCTCTGTAACCCGAATAATCCTACAGGGATACCCATCCCTGAAAACGACCTCAGGGCTTTTATTAAAGACGTGCCGCCTCATATCTGGATCCTGATGGATGAGGCCTATACCGAGTTTGAGGATACCCCGGGCATGGCCGATATGGTCAATGATTTCCCTAACCTTATCATCGCCAAAACCTTTTCCAAGATCTACGGGATGGCAGGTTGCCGTGTAGGCTACGCCCTGGCCCACGAAAAAACCATTAAGAGACTGGTGGCCCTGCAGCCCTGGGCCAATGCGGCGCCCGGAGCGGTCAGTGTGGCCGGGGCCCTGGCCGCATTAGAGGATACGGCATTCATCAGCCATGTGAAGCAGGAAAACGCCCGGTGCAGAAAGATCTTCTGTGAAACACTGGATCAGCTGGGGCTTCCGTATGCCCCTTCCGCTACCAGCTTTGTGTACTTTAATTCAGAGAAATACCCGAAAGGCCTGGCCAAACATCTGCAGGCGCATAACATTGTCGGTGCAAGAACTTTTGAGGAGGGTACGCCCTGGCTCCGGCTTTCGATCGGTACCGAAGCGGAAATGAGGCGTGTGGGGGAGGTTTTGAGCTTGTCTTAACCTGTTCTGTTATTTTTGCCGGGCCTCTTTTTCTTTGGGAAAAAGAGGCCTTTGTTTGATTAAGCACCTGTAACTAAATCGAACAGAAAAAATTAAATGATTTGTAACCTTTTTATCTTCACCCGGTTTTACTCATCAGAATACCCGAGGAAACTCCTATGACAGACGAGCAGGCCATGATGGCTGTAGCAAGCGGAGATTTAGATAAGGCCGCCGTTCTCTACGAGCGGTACAAACGGCCCGTGCTGGGGTATTTCTACCGGAGTTCGGTGAACAGGGATACCACGGAAGACCTGATGCAACAGGTTTTTTACCGGATCATCCATTACCGGAAGAGCTTTGCAGAAGGCTATGTTTTTAAGCCCTGGCTTTTCAGGATCGCCCGGAACGTGCTTCAGGATTTTATTCAGAAAAACCGGAAAGTGTTTTCCGGACTGGACGAGCAACTGGAGATAGAAGACGAGAAGACCTACGATCAGGAGCAGGAATACCAGCTGAAACGGGCGCTGGAGAAGCTTCCGCAGGAATATAAGGAGGTGATCCTGCTCAGCCGCTACGAAGAATTGAAATATGATGAAATAGCGGAAATATTGCAGATAAGTGTATCTCTGGTGAAAGTGAGGGTACACCGGGGACTAAAGATTTTGCGGGAAATTTATTTTCAAATGGAATGAAGAATGTAGAAGAGTTTTTTGCAGACTACCTGGAAGGAAAGATCTCCGAAAAGGAGCTGGTGAGCTTCTTTTCTGAAAATCCGGGCGCGCGCCAGGAATTTGAAGAGCTGAAGCAGCTTTTTGAGGAACTGCCCGAAGCGGTACAACCGGAAGTTTCGGCAGCAGCGGATGATAGCTTCTATGCCTTCCTGGAAGAGCAAAAGAGCAAAACAGCCCCCCGTTTCCGTCTTTCCTTCAGGGAAGTTTTCCGATATGCAGCCATGGTACTGGCAGTGGCGGGAGCCTATTATTTCGGCAGCCGGAAACCGGCTCCGGAGATGGTGACCGTGGAAAAGCCGGTCTATATCACCCTGCGCGATACCATAAAAGTGAAGGAAGCAGAGCCGGAAACCGGGAAAATAACCCGGAAGCAGCCTGCTGTACCCGCTGTAATGGAAGAACTGGCCCATATTAAGAAAGAGGTAAGCCAGATCAACGAGGTTCAGCATAAGATGATCCTGGCCATGTTAAGGCAGGAGTCGGCGGCCTCAAGGCTGGAAGCCATCAATTACAGTTACAACCTCGATGCCGCCGACGGGACTTTAATGGACGCGCTTTTTGCAACTCTGGAAAGAGATCCGAGCATAAACGTGCGGTTGGCGGCACTGGAGGCGGTAGGACGCTTTGAATTAAGCCCGGCCATGCGCGAAAACCTGGTGCTGACGCTGGTCGAACAGCAGGACCCCTCCCTGCAGATGGCATTAATAACAAAACTGATAGAACTCAGAGAGGTGAAGGCCCTGCCCGTCTTTACCGGAATCATAAACGATCCCGATGTATCCGAAAACATCAGGGACCGGGCAGAATTTGGTATAAAAGTTTTAAACATGTAAAAAATTATGAAAAAGCTGATTTTGGTATCATTGGCTGTAATGGCCGCTCACTTTTCCGGAGCCCAGGAAAAGAAGCAGTATGAAGTAAAGAATTTTAGCGGGCTGGTGAATATAACAGGACCTTCTTCCCTGGTGATTGAAGGTTACAGCGGGAAAAGTGTGATCATTGAGGCGGAGAGCGGCGAAGGAAAAGTTCCGGAGAAGGCGACCGGCCTCCGGATGGTGACCTCAGGAGGGCTGGATAATACCGGTCTTTCGGCTACGGTGGAAGAAGAAACTACCAAAGTGGTTACTTCCATTAATGAGAAAGGGGAAGAAAAAGAAGAGGAAATCAGGGTGCTGAATATCAATATTCCGAATACCAACAAGCTCTTTAAAAATTATGTTATTAAAGTGCCGCACGGCCTGACCACCCGGTTCAGAGAAAGTGAAGGGGTCTTCTGGAGCAAAAAGGGGGCACTGGAAATACGATCTTTTGAAGGTGAGCTCGACGTGAACTGTTCAGGATGTAACCTGGATGTTTCCGGTTTCTCGGGCAATATTATTGCCAGCAACTCGTACGGAGGCGCTACCCGGATCGAATTTTCAAAGCTGGCTCAGGATAAGCTTACTTCGATTAATGCAGACGGAGACCTGGAAGTGATCCTGCCTGCCAATACCAAAGCCAATCTGAGAATGAGTTCACAGAGAGGAAATGTGTATACCGACTTTGACCTGAAAAAGGCCGTAGAAAATAAAAAAAGTGCCGGAACATGGGATGAAGTAGTGGTTTCAGGCTACCACGCATCTCCTACAAGAGTGAGAAGTACAGGTCAGGGCAGTTATACGATTGAGGGCGAAGCGATAACACCGAATTTGGATAGTCGGTCAATACCCAAATTAGCGCTGGCATCTGTAGCTGCAGCCAAAAGAAGCCAGGGCCGTTATGATTATACCATCAACGATGGAGGAGTATATGTCAGTATCACCAGTGGCGGAAATGTTTATCTGAAGAAAAAGTAAGAAATAGCACAGAAGAAGTACCTTTTGAGGGAGTTTAGAAATGGGAGGACGGGCTTTACTTCAACCGGCACAACAGGACCGGGCGGCTGAAGTAAAGCCCATTCTTATTTCCGTATCAAACACCTAAAAAGGTAGTTGAATTTTGTATTTTTAAAATCGTTTTGTAACTTTATTTTCTAACGAAATTCCAAACAAGATGAAAAATATTCTGACCGTCGCATTTTTGATCCTGCTTTCTTTCTACTGCTTTGCACAGGGAGAGTTCACGTTTTCACCGGAAAAGCCTAAACCCGGAGAGGCTGTCACCATCAGCTATAAGCCCGCCTCCGTGGTGCCGGTCAAGATCTCGGGAATGGAATTCAGGGGTTTTGCGCCTCATGACCTCGATTTCGAGGCTAAAAGAGCCGCAGGGAAATATACGGCTACCATCACTACGGATACCTCTTCTACCTTGGTTTATTTTAGTATTACGGCGGGTGGAGCCCTGGACAATAACCAGGGCAACGGCTACACGATAGAGCTGTACGAAAACGACAAGCCCCGGAAAAACGCCAATATCGCCAAATCCTACTTTTACCAGTATTATGGTGAAGATTCCGGTATTACCAATGATAAAGAGCGGGCGCTGGCCGCTCTTGAGCGTGAGCTTCAGTTTCACCCGGATAACCGGAGTGCAAAAGTGAGTGTGTTCAGGGCGAAGCTGGCCGACGATGCAGGCAAGGGCAGTACACTGATCCAGTCGGAAATAGATGCCTTTAAGCAGGCAGGCCTGAAAACCGAAGCCGACTACAATTACCTGTCACAGCTATACAGTATAGTCAAGCAAAGCGACAACCTGAAAGCGCTGACCGAAGAGAAAAAAGAAAAATTCCCGGAGGGTACATGGGTAGCCCAGGAAATGATCAATAAGTTCTATAATGAAAAAGATCTGGTAAAGAAAAAAGAGATCTATGCGCAGATCATGGAAAATATAGAGACCCGGCCTAACTTCAAAAGCAGTAAGGCTGTTATCCCAAACCTGAAAAGTAACCTGCTGAATGCGTATATTACAGCGAAGGACTGGGAAGGCTTGCAGAACGCCATTACCACCCTGGCATTCGACGATAAAGAACGGTTGGCCTCACTGTATAACAATGCCGCCTGGAAGATGTACGAGGAAGGAACTGATCTGGAAAAAGCGCAGGAGTTGGCAGAATTTGCGACCGGTTATGCAAAAGCCGAATGGGAGAAGGCCGTAGCAGCCAAACAATCGGAAAAGAAAATAAAACCGAAGAAAAGCACGTATGGAATGTATGCAGATACTTATGGTGCCGTGCTTTTAAAATCCGGGAAGTACGAAGAAGGCTATAAATTTGCGAAAGATGCGGCCATCATGGTGGCAGAAGGTGGGAATGCGGGTTACAACGCCATATATGCCCAGCTGGCCGAGAAGGTATTATCAGCCGAGGAATACAAGACTCAGTTGGAGAAGTTCGTGGTAGAAGGGAAATCGACTGCAGAGATCAAAGACATCCTGAAGAGGGTGTATGTAAAAGAAAAGAGCTCAGAGGAGGGTTTTGGAGATTATATCACCGCACTGGAACAGGAAGCCAAACGGAAGATGCGGGAAGACTTGACCAAAAAGCTGGAGAATAAGCCGGCGCCCGTGTTCTCCCTGCTGAACCTCGATGGTTCGGAAGTAAAACTGGAGGAGTTGAAAGGGAAAACCGTGATCGTTGACTTCTGGGCTACCTGGTGCGGACCCTGCATCGCCTCTTTCCCCGGGATGCAAAAAGCCCAGGAGAAATACAAGGATGATCCTAACGTGAAATTCGTATTCATTAATGCCTGGGAGAGTGCAAAAGACGTGAAGAAAGATGTGGCCGAATTTATTAAAAAAGGAGCTTATCCTTTCGATGTATTATTTGATCTCGACGATAAAGTGATCGGCTCTTACGGGGTTTCCGGCATTCCTACCAAGTTTATTGTGGATAAGAACGGCAATATCCGTTTCACCTCCATTGGCTTCAGCGGTAGCGCCGACAAACTGGTCGATGAGCTTTCCATCATGATCGAACTGGCCGAAACGGAGTAAGAAATTGCACTAACAGCTGGGGTGTCTCCTGAATTTGTACCTGACAAATGGCGGAGACACCCCACCTTGTTTTCAGTATGGCCGGATTATCAACATTTTTTCATAGTTTTGTTCAATAGTTCATCCCGATAACCCGATAGTTCCTTATGAGTCAGTCCGCTGAAACCAACCCTGATTTTTTTAAATCCAAAGTTTTGGGTCACCCCTCCGGTTTATTTGTCTTGTTTTTTACTGAAATGTGGGAACGCTTTTCCTTTTACGGAATGCGGGCCCTGCTGGTGCTGTTCCTGACCTCTACGATAGGTGACGGGGGCTGGGACTGGAGCCGGGAACAGGCCATGGCGCTTTTCGGTTCGTACGTGGGCCTGGTCTACCTGTCTACCATGCTCGGCGGATATTTTGCCGATAATATCATTGGCTACCGGCTGGCGGTGGTGGTAGGCGCCTCTCTTATGACCCTCGGTCATGCCTCCATGGCGGCCGAAACACCGCTATTCACCTACCTGGGGCTTATTTTACTGGTTTTCGGTAACGGATTCTTTAAGCCGAATATGACCTCTATACTGTCGGAGATCTACAAAGACCACCCCGAAAAGAAAGACGGCGCCTACACCATCTTCTACATGGGCGTAAACTCCGGCTCTTTCTTTGGAATTCTGCTCTGCGGATACCTGGGTGAGCAGGTGGGCTGGAGCCTGGGATTCGGCCTGGCGGGTATTTTCATGTTCTTCGGCCTGGTACAATTCTGGCTTTCGCAAAATATTTTTGGTAACATCGGTCTTAAACCTAAAAAGGCCACTCAAACGCAGGACACTTCCAGGACGATCGCTGATGAAGACAAGCGTAATCCGTTTACTACCGTACAGCTGGTGCTGATCGGTGTCATGGTAGTTCTCGGGCTGCTTTGGATCATTTTTGAGCCGGTCAAGATCATATCGAAGGGCGCCGTGGACATCTTCAATTTTAACCTGATCGGACTTTCCGGGAATAACTTCACTATTCTGCTGGCTCTTGTTCTTTTCCTGGTTTTACTGATCATCCGGATCCCCCGTTATTCCCGGGTGACCCGCGACCGTATGATTGCCGTTACTTTTTTTGCCTTTCTGGCGGCGTTCTTCTGGGCTATTTTTGAGCAGGCGCCCGGTACCCTTACCATTTTTGCAAGAGATTACACCAGCCGCATACTGGAAGGTAATGCCGGGCTTATCTTTAAGCTGGCCAATGCTTCCCTTACCCTGATCCCGCTGGGCATTATCACCTGGGTGTTGTTCAAGCTGTTCGGGCAGACCTTCAAAGACTATCCGATGGCGAATGTGATCCTGGGCCTCAGCTTTGTTATCGTATGGGGAATTGCCATCTGGATGCTTAAGAACCAGTTTGCCCAGGAAGCGCTTGAGGTACCGGCCTCGTGGTTCAGCACCCTGAACTCCCTGTTTGTGATTAGCCTGGCACCGCTTTTTACAAGGCTTTGGGACAGCAGGTTCAGCCCACCGGCCAACTATAAATACGGCTTGGGAATGCTGCTTTTGGCCATCGGTTGCGGGGTTATCGCTTTCGGGTCCGGCTCTATAGAGGTAGGCGCAAAAACGGCTTCGGTAAGCATGATCTGGCTGATACTGGTGTACTTTTTCTTTACCATGGGCGAGCTTTGTATTTCGCCGGTCGGCCTGTCTTATGTGAGCAAGCTGGTGCCGGCCCGTATGATCGCTGTGATGTTCGGTATCTGGTACCTGGCCGTGGCCATCGGAATGAAGTCAGCAGCTAAATTCGGGGAAAGTATCGACCGGGTGGCCGACGAAAAGGGCATCAGCTATTTCTTCTGGATGCTGGCGTCGATCGCGTTCGGCGCGGCGGTGTTGGCGGTGATCTCCCGTCCGGTCATCAAAAAATTGATGCACGGGGTTAGGTAGAGTGATTTTTGGGTGTTGCATGCAACACCCAAAAATCACCGGATCAGCGTAACATACCCCTTATATTCCCTGGTAACACCGGCCGGATCCAACCGCTCGAAATTAACGGTGATCAAATAATAATATGTTCCGGAAGCCAGATCTCTGCCATTGTCATCTTTTCCGTCCCATTCGATGCCGGCTGAAGTGATAGTTCTTACGCGTTGCCCGTGTGCCGCGTAAATCTCTGTTTTGGCGTCTTTGATAAATGCCGGGCAATTCATAGGTGTGAAGGTATCGTTTTTCCCGTCGCCGTTCGGCGAGAACACGTTCGGGAACGACAGCTTATCGCAATTGTCAAAGCATATCCTGTTACTGAGGCCGCTCTCCAGGCCCAGGGAATTAACGGCCTGAACGTAATAACAACCCGCAAAGCCTTCTGTCCTGTTCTTCCGGTGTGTAAACCGGTTTAACCCCGATGTCTGAACGGTAGCAAGCAGTGTAGGTTCGGTCAGCTCATAGCGGGCAAAATAAATGTTATAGCTGATGATATCGTTCCGGCAGGGAGACCCGTCTTCACCGGCCGGGTTGCTCCAGGTGATGGTGTTGATGAAGGCGCTTTCATCACAGAAATCACTGCTTTGAAGCTGTTCGCAGGTAATGCTTCCCGACAGGTTGAGTTCAGGAGTGCACGGAGGCGACTGATCGAGGGGCGTGGCACATTTTACCTGGGAAAAGTTAGGAAGGATCCCCAGTTGGGTAAGCGCTTCGTATTCGCCGTGGGTCAGAACCCGGTAGCAATAGGTCTCACCATTCATGAGTTCGGTGCTGATATCTCCGTCTGCCGTCTCCGTATCCGCACCCGTATCCGTATAGGTAAAAGAATTGACATCGGTGACGTCGAGCTTACGGACCAGGTTAAACTGATCATTGGCATCCTGGCGGTAGATGTAATGGGTCTGGTTTTCGTTACTCCACGGCGTATTGGCTTCCCAGGTCAGCGGTACGGATCTGCTGGCCGTTCTGGACGACAGGAATACTGAAGAAGCCGGATGTGAGGTGCCCCTGAGCTTCGTGCTTTCGGTATAAATCTCTACCTTATATCGGTATACGGTTTGTTCCGTATTCAGGTTCTGATCCAGGAAATAAGTATCGGTAGTGTCAGTAAAGCCGGTGCTCCGCGTAAGGATCAGTGAAAAGTCTTCTCCTCCGATCCCTTCAGCGCGGTAAAGCTTATAAACCCGTTCAGCGGGAAGGGTATTAAGGTCCACATTCACCGGCAAAGACCATTTTACTTCTATTTTTCCGGTAGTGCGTGAGGTTTCGGTCACCGAAACACGGGTAATCACGCTGGTACCCGGCTTAACATCCGATCCGATACAGAACTCCACAGAAGGGGCACTCCGGATAGAGATAAAGCTGTTTTCTGCTATTTCGGTCACCAGGCGGTAGCTGTATATCTCACCCTCCGCAGCTGTGGGATCCAGGAAAGTGCTGTCTTTCGCCGTCACCTCTCCGATCAGCTGGTAGCCCCAGCCGGTCGGCATACCGGAAGTACAGGCACCGGGATTCAGGCCACTGCAGCCGCTTTTCCGGTATACAAGAATTTTACCATTCTCCTTGCACGCCGTAAGCGGGGCCCAGGAAAGAAGATTTCCGTTTTCGACCGTCTCTGCCACCAGGGCTTTGGGTCTTGGCGGCAGCACTCGGATATTCAGCGATTTAAGATCAACCAGTGAAGTATTGAACCTTCCCGGGCTGTCTTCTACTTTAAAGACCACGTTATAAGCCTGCTCACGGGCATGCTGGCAATTGGTCTGCCATTCAAACCGGCCCGTTACTCTCCCTACGGCAGGAGTACTGGAAAATTTCGCAGGCTCAGGAGCAATATACGGAAAAGGCTTTCCGGCAGGGTCGATATTATACACACCACCGGAGCTGGTCAGTTTGAGCTGCTGGGTGATGTTGGCATCCTGCCCGATCACCTCAAACTCCACTTTTTCCCCTGCTTCGATACAGATATCTGCCGGCAGGGTCAGCACAGGGGCTACATTCTCGGTTTCCACCACAATGATCTGCATGTCGCGCACGATCTCCCCGATCTTCACGTATCCGCCATCAAAACCTTTTCGCCATTCTTCGATGACAAAAGCCACATTGTATTGCCCGGCCTGGCGGGGAACATCCCAGATCAGGTCACCCGTTCTGGGGTTAATGCTGAAGGTAGCCGGGCCTGTGCCAGCCTGGTTCAGCACAGGGCTCGGCCCCACTGTATTCGGCTCAAGGTATTCCTGGATAAAGACCCCGAAGCCCGTAGCCGCACCTGTACCGGGGGCTACCTGGTCTTTGCGGGGGATGGTCAGCTTATACGAAAGCGAATCGCCGTCAATATCAAATGCGCCGGGGTTATGAATGAACCTTTGGCCTACGGCAGCAGAGTCTATGGGGATATTGAGAAGCAGGGGGGTGCTGTTATAACCTACATTGGCATTGATCAGAATAGAGGTCTGAACATAAAAGCTGATGCTTTGCGAACCGCCCGGCGCAGGAAGGTTAATGGTATTATCATTCCGGTTCACAATACTCACGCCGATGGTGTAAAACCCGGCAGCGGGGAAGGTGTAGGTGGTATCATAAACGTTCCGCGCAGTGGCCTGGTTGATCATTACCCGCTCTTTCCGGTGTACGGTAAGCTTTTCCACGCGGGTGGTAGAAAATCCGAAATTGAAGTCTACGGTCGTCTGCTGATCGTTGGCGGCCCGGCCGCCAATTTCATCCGTATAGGTGACCAGCGTTATCCGGTAGGTTAATTGTGTGTCGGAGATTCTCGTCGCCGTTATTTCACCTGCTCTGATATGGGTGGCCAGGGCAAGTACAGGGCTGAGGAGCAGGAGAAAGAAAAGGATGTAATTTTTCTTCATGAATGACCAACGCTTAGGCTTTAAAGATAAAACTTTAACGCTAATAGATTCCAATTATTCTTAATGAAATCTGAAAAACTACTTTGCGGCCATGCGTATGGCGCCATCGAGACGGATCACCTCACCGTTCAGCATAGGGTTTTCCAGTATGTGCTTCACCAGCCGGGCGTATTCTGCGGGTTTTCCGAGTCGGGGCGGAAACGGCACCTGTGCACCGAGAGAATCCCTGACTTCCCGGGTATAGGCGGCTAAAAGCGGGGTTTCGAAAATACCGGGCGCGATGGCCATCACCCGGATGCCCGTCCGGGCCAGCTCCCTGGCGATCGGAAGGGTCATGGCCACAATTCCCCCTTTGGAGGCGGAATAGGCTGCCTGGCCGATCTGACCTTCAAAAGCAGCTACTGAAGCGGTGTTGATGATCACCCCTCTTTCTCCCTCATCACCGGGGGTGTTATGTTGCATTCTGTCGGCCGCTAAACGTAAAGTATTGAAAGTGCCGATGAGATTTATCTGGATTACTTTTTGGAAGAAGTCCAGGTCATGCACCCCGTTTTTGCCCAGGATCCGCATCGCAGGGCCCAGGCCGGCGCAATTGACCAGGCCATGGATCGCTCCGAATTTTACTGTTCCGAGATCGAGCGCTGTCTTCACTTCTTCTGCATTAGTGATGTCGGTCTTTACAAAGAAGGCAGATTTTCCCAGCGATTTTTCCAAAGTCGTTCCCGCGTCGGTATTAATGTCAGAAATGACGGCGTTGCCGCCGTTTTCAACGATCATTCTCACCGTGGCCTCGCCGAGGCCGGAGGCTCCGCCCGAGACGAAGAAGGTGTTGTCTTTTATTTGCATTTTTATTCGGTTGATGGTATTGTTTGCAGAGACGCAAAATCTTGCGTCTCTACGGCCGTGTCGTACGACACGGTTACATAATATTAATTCACCGTGGCTCCACTCCACACCTTCTTATGCGGCTGGATCAGCGAAAGGCTGCCGTCTTTATCTTCGGCCATCAGGATCATTCCCTGGGATTCCACGCCCATCATCGCCCGGGGCGCCAGGTTAGCAATAAAGGTGACCTGTTTTCCTACCATCTCTTCGGCCGAAAAATGTTCGGCGATACCGCTCAGGATGGTGCGCTTTTCCAGGCCGTCATCGATCAGGAACTTCAACAGTTTTTTGCTTTTTTTCACCGGCTCGGCCTCCAGGATAGTGCCTATGCGGATATCCATCCGGGCAAAATCATCAAATTGGATCACCGGCTTTAATGCCGCCACGGTCTTTCCTTCAAGTTCGTTCAATTTTTTGGAATTTAATAGTTTTTGTACCTGCGCCTCTATGGCGGCATCTTCGATCTTTTCAAACAACAGTTCGCTTTGCAGCACTTCCGTACCTGCCGGAACCAGGTCTTCCTTCCCCGCATCGGCCCATACGGGCGATTCACGGGCGGTCATCCAGCTTGCGCTGCTTAACTGGCCAAAGAGCTTTTTCGCCGTAAACGGGAGAAAAGGCTCCGAAACTATGGCTAACGTGGCCGTGATCTGAGTGGCAATGTTCAGGATGGTCGCCACCCTTTCCGGCTTTTCCTTCCAGGCTTTCCAGGGTTCGGTATCTGCCAGGTACTTATTTCCGAGGCGGGCCACTTCCATCATCCCGGCCAGCGCTTCCCTGAATTTGTACTGTTGAAGCGAGTCGGCGATTTGTCCGGGAAGCTCTGCCAGGGTCTTCAACGCATCGGCATCTATGGCTTCCAATGGTCCTCTTTCCGGCACTTTCCCTTCAAAATATTTTTGGGTAAGTACCACGGTCCGGTTCACAAAGTTTCCGTAAATGCCCACCAGCTCTGAGTTATTCTTGGTCTGGAAATCCTTCCAGGTAAAATCATTGTCTTTGGTTTCCGGCGCATTGGCGGTCAGCACGTACCTTAGCACGTCCTGCTTGCCGGGGAACTCCTCGAGGTATTCATGCAGCCACACCGCCCAGTTGCGGGAAGTGGAGATCTTGTCGTTTTCCAGGTTCATGAACTCGTTGGCCGGAATATTGTCGGCCAAAATATAGCTGCCTTCCGCCATACACATGGCCGGGAAAATGATGCAGTGGAAAACGATATTATCCTTACCGATAAAATTGATGAGCTTCGTATCACGGTTTTTCCAGTAATCTTCCCAGTTTTTACCGTTTTGCTCTGCCCATTCCCTGGTCATGGAAATATAGCCGATGGGCGCATCAAACCACACGTAGAGCACTTTGCCTTCGGCCCCTTCCACCGGCACTTTTACGCCCCAGTCGAGGTCACGGGTCATGGCCCGGGGTTGGAGTCCCTGCTTCAGCCACGACTGGCACTGGCCCGACACATTGGTTTTCCATTCAGGATGCGAATACACATATTTTTCAATTTTCGGCTGCATTTTATCCAGCGGCAGGTACCAGTTTTTGGTTTCCTTCATCACCGGCTTGGAGCCTGAAATGGTAGACCGCGGGTTGATCAGCTCGGTCGGTGAAAGAGAAGATCCGCACTTTTCGCACTGATCACCGTAAGCGCCGTCGTTATGACAAACGGGGCATTCGCCTACAATGTAGCGGTCGGCCAGGAACTGGTTAGCAGCTTCGTCAAAATATTGCTCCGTGGCTATTTCATCAAAATACCCCTTGTCGTACATCGTACGGAAAAACTCCTGAGATGTCTCATGATGGATGGGGCGGGTGGTCCGGGAATAGATGTCGAAGGAGATCCCGAAATCCTCGAAAGACCGTTTGATGATCTTGTAATATTTGTCTACCACCTCCTGGGGAGTGATGCCCTCTTTTTTAGCTTTGATGGTGATGGGCACGCCGTGTTCATCCGTACCGCTGATAAAAGCCACATCTTCACCTTTTGACCGGAGATAACGTACAAAAATGTCTGCCGGAATATAACATCCGGCCAGGTGGCCTATATGAATGGGGCCATTGGCATAAATTAAAGCGGCCGTTACGGTATATCGCATCGCGAACGTTGTTTAAAAAATGCAAATTTAGGGGATTTAGCCGGTTTCTGAATTTCGTTTGAAGGAGAATATCGGTTTTTGTGCAGAATAACGGATCAGAATTCCTATTTTTGGAATACATTATGTAAACTATATACTCCCTGTTTATGCGCCTGTCTATCCAAAACCTGAGTAAAACCTATAAAAACGGGGTGAAAGCCCTCGATGATGTATCGCTTGAGATCGGAGCCGGCATGTTCGGCCTCCTCGGGCCTAACGGGGCCGGGAAATCCACCCTCATGCGGACCGTTGCCACTCTGCAGAAGCCCGATTCGGGAGAAATATCCTTTGGCGACATCCCTGTATTGAAAGATCAGCTCAGCTTACGCAAAGTGCTGGGCTATTTGCCCCAGGAATTCGGGGTATACCCCAATTTTTCGGCCGAAGACCTGCTCGACTATTTTGCGCGGTTGAAAGGGGTCAGCCAGAAGGCCGATCGCCAAAAGCTGATCCGTGAAGTACTGGAGATCACCAATCTCTGGGACGTGAGAAAGAAAAGTGTCAGCGGGTATTCGGGCGGAATGAAGCAGCGCTTCGGCATCGCCCAGCTGCTTCTCAATAACCCGAAGCTGATCATCGTGGATGAGCCCACCGCCGGTCTCGACCCGGCCGAGCGGCTCCGCTTCCTGAATGTGCTGCGGGAAATAGGGGCCAATCATACGGTTATTTTTTCCACGCACATCGTCGATGACGTCCGGGAGCTTTGCCATGAGATCGGTATCCTGAACGGCGGGAAGATCCTTTTCCGCGGAACACCGGCCGAGGGAGAGGCGGCCCTGAAGGGGAAGATATGGATGCGGATCATTGAACGGGAAGATGCAGATGAATTCATGAAGAATTTTAAGGTGTTGTCTTCCAATTATAACCCCGACAATACCCTGAATATACGGGTCTACAGTGACGAACAGCCCAACGAGACCTTTGTGCCGGCCACGCCTAACCTGGAAGATGTATATTTTGTAGCACTGAAAAACGATAGTAAGTAATGCTGGGAACTATATTTTCTTTTGAAACGAAGCGATGGTTCTCTCAGCCCTCCTTCTATATCTATTTCGCGCTGTTCTTCCTGATCGGGTTCCTGGTGATGGCGTCGGCACTTGGCTATTTCGATGCCTTTACGGTGACCACCACCTCAAATACCTGGTATAATTCACCTTTGGCGGTTAACAGCCTGATCAATGGCTTTTCGCAATTACTGAACTTCATCATTCCTACGGTGATCGGGGCTACGGTCTACCGCGATTATAAGTATAATGTGCACAGTGTGCTGTATTCCTACCCTTTCAGTAAGCTGGATTACCTGGCTGGCAAGTTTCTGAGCGGGATGCTCATCACTATCATCATCTCCCTGGGTATCGGTCTGTCTTTTATCATTGCATCGGCGCTGCCTTTTGCCAATCAGGACCTGATGGGGCCGTTCCGCCTGTGGGCTTTTATACAGAGCTATGTGATCTTCGTTATTCCGAATATTTTCTTTATCGGGGCGATCATCTTTCTCCTGGTTACGCTCACGCGTAACGTTTACATCGGGTTTATATTCATCCTCATCCTGCTGATCCTTCAGATCATTATCGGCAATCTCACCGAGAATATGGACGATAAGTTCATTGCGGCACTGATTGAGCCTTACGGAGAGCAGGCCCTGAGCTATGTGAGCAAGTACTGGTCTATAGAAGAACAAAACGTGAACGATATCCCCCTCGACAGGGCCATTATACTGAACCGCATCATCTGGGTCGGAACAGGGATACTGGCTTTGGTGATCGCTTACCTTACCTTCTCGTTCTCGCAGTCGCCGCTGAGCCTGCTGCGCAAAAAAGCCTCAGAGCGGGTAGTGAAAGATAACTTCCAGAGCGTGTTCCGGATCAGCCTGCCGGCAGTGACCTATGATTTTTCATTTGTACAAAATATTAAAACCACCTTTAGCCTTTCCGGAACCGAGTTCCGCTCCATTGTGAAAAACTGGGTGTTTATTTCCATTGTGGCGGTGTTGTTCCTGTTTGTGATCATTACCGGGTATACCCTTGGTGAAGACCTTTTAGGAACAAGGACCTACCCGGTGACGTGGAAGGTGCTGGGCAGCATCAGCGGGCAGTTCGTGTTTTTCGGCCAGATCCTCGTCTTCCTTTTTGCAGGCATACTGATCCAGCAGGCAGCTACCCACCGCATGGATCTCCTGGTCGACTCCACGCCCATTCCCAACTGGGTGATGCTATTCTCTAAATTCCTGGCCCTGATCGGGATGTGCGTGGTGCTGATGCTGACGGCGATCGTCTCCGGGATGCTGGTGCAGGCGTATTACGGGTATTATAATTTTGAGCCGGGGATCTATGTGAAAGAGCTGCTGGGCTTCCGGATGCTCAATTTTGTTATTCTTACTATCCTTGCCCTTTTTGTTCAGTCGCTGTTCCGAAACTACATGCTGGGCTTCATTGCACTCATTGTGGTGATGATGATCCCGATGGGGCTCCGTAAAATAGGGGTGGAACTGCCCGTTTTTCATTTTAATTCGGCGCCGGGCATAGCTTATTCCGATATGAACGGCTTCGGCAGCTTCCGTGGGTACCTGATCTGGAAATTCTACTGGTTGCTGTTTGGCGGAGTGCTTTATGGCCTTACCCTGCTTTTATGGCGGAGAGGAGCTTTCTCCGGAGTGAAAGACCGGATTAGGACCGCCGTCTCCCGTTTCCGGTGGCCGGTGGCCGTTCCCATGCTACTGAGCCTGGGGGTCTTTGTAGCATTGGGTTATGCGCTGTACTACCGGATAGCCGTCGCCAAACCGTTTTATACCGGTCAGGAACAGGAGCAGCGAAGTATCAACTACGAGAAAAAGTACAAGATGTATGCAGACACGCCGCAGCCGAGGATCACGGATGTGAGCGTGGAGATGCATATTTTTCCTAAGGAAAGAAACTATAACGCCACTGCGTATTTTACCCTGGTCAACAAGGCTGGCAAAGCTATAGATTCACTGATCGTGGATTATGGAAAGAACCTGCGGAGCATCCATTTTGATATCCCGCATAAGCAGATATTTAATGATTCGTCTTTACGGTTCAGCATCTACCGCCTGGAGCGCCCGTTGCAGCCCGGCGATTCTCTGCAGGCAAAGATCATCGTGGAAAATGAGCGGAATACCTGGCTGGCCGATGAATCCCCCGTGCTTGAAAACGGTACCTTCATCAATAATTTTGCACTTTTCCCGGCTTTCGGATACCAGGAATCTTCAGAGATCCAGGACAACGATATCCGTAAGAAATACGGCCTGAAAGACCGGGAAAGAATGGCGGAACCTACCGATATGAGGGCCCGGCAGAATACCTATATTTCGAATAATGCCGACTGGATCAGCTTCGAGGCAACGGTCAGTACGACCGAAGATCAGATCGCCATAGCCCCGGGCTACCTGCAGAAAGAATGGGTGGAAAACGGAAGAAAGTATTTCCACTATAAAATGGATAAACCGATCCTGAATTTTTATGCCTTCAATTCGGCGCGGTACGACGTCAGAAAGGAGGCGTATAAGGGGGTGAACCTGGAAATTTACTACCACAAAGGCCATGAGTATAATCTTGACAGGATGATCACTTCGCTGAAGCATTCGCTCGACTATTTTACGGAGAATTTCAGCCCGTATCAGCACCGGCAGGTGCGGATCGTGGAGTTTCCACGTACAGCCGGCAGCTTTGCCCAGTCTTTCCCCAATACGGTTCCCTATTCGGAAGCGGTAGGGTTTATTGCCCAGGTCGATGAGGATAAGCCTGACGCCGTAGATTACCCCTATTCCATCACCGCTCATGAGCTGGCGCACCAGTGGTGGGCTCACCAGGTGATCGGGGCCAATGTGAAAGGGGCTACGCTCATGTCGGAGTCGCTGGCTGAGTACAGCTCTTTGCGGGTATTGGAAAAACGCTACGGCAAATTCCAGATGCGTAAGTTCCTGAAAGATGCGCTCGACAAATACCTGCTGGGCAGGGCCGCCGAATGGAAAAGCGAGAACCCGTTGATGTATAACGAAAACCAGCAGTATATTCATTACAACAAAGGCTCGCTGGTCCTCTATGCCATGAGCGACTACCTGGGAGAAAAGTATTTTAACGATATTCTGAAGGGGTATATTGAGGAAGTAGCCTTCCAGGAACCGCCTTATACCACTTCCCTGGAGTTTGTGGATCATATCCGGAGAGCTACGCCCGACAGCCTGCAATACCTGATCAAAGACATGTTCGAAACCATCACCCTGTATAACAATAAAATAGACAAGGTGAGCTCAAAAGAGCTGCCAAACGGGAAGTACCAGGTGGATATCGAGTTCAAAGTGGCCAAATACCGCACCGATAAGAAAGGGAAACGCGCCTATGCAGACGATGACGGAAAAACCCTCAACGACGGAACCGGCAAAAAAGAGCTTAAATCTTTACCGCTGGCCGATTATATAGAAGTAGGGGTATTTGGCGAAAAGAAGAAAAAAGGCAATTATGAATACGATAACGAGATCTACCTGAAGCGCTATAAGATCAATAAGATCACGAATAGGATCTCGGTAATCGTCAATGAAAAACCTGTAGAAGTAGGTGTGGATCCGTATAATAAGCTGATCGATACGGATTCGAACGATAACCGGCGGGGTATTTAAATTTAACCATATAAGGCATATAAGTTTTCCTTTTCTAATATGAACTTATATGCCTTATATGGTTTATAAAGAAATCTCCAGCACTTCCACCTCCACGACGCCCCCCGGCGCCTGGATATCCGCTTTTTCTCCTACAGCCTTCCCCAACAATCCCTTGGCAAAAGGTGAATTAATAGAGATTTTCCCCTGTTTAAGGTCGGCTTCTTCCTCTGCTACCAGGGTATATTTCATGGTGGCCTTATTTTTCAGGTTTTTGATCTTCACTGTGGTCATGAGCGACACCTTGGAAGTGTCGATCGTAGTTTCGTCCAGTATCCTGGCTTTGGAAAACAGTTCTTCCAGTTTCGCGATTTCGCTTTCAAGTAGTCCCTGAGCGTCTTTTGCAGCATCATATTCTGCATTTTCAGACAGATCGCCTTTGTCTTTTGCTTCTGCCAATGCTATTGAAACTTCCCTTCTCCCTTTGGTTTTAAGGTCGTTAAGTTTATTCTTTAAATTATCATAACCCTCTTGTGTATAATATTGGTAGGACATGATTATAAAATTTTAATTGTTTAGGTATTAAAAAAAATTACCCACCGCTTTACCGGGGGTAGAAAAAAAAAGAACGGTTTAAAACCGTTCCTGAAAATGTATTTCATTATCAGAAACCGCTTCCTAAGTTTGACCAGATTTTTTAATATCGTTTCTTCTCATTTACTCGTAACTTTCATGCAAAGATATAAAATATTCTTTACGTGTCAAGTGAAACAGAATATATGTTAGAGCCCCGATTCTTTCATCAGGGCTCTGTTTATACAACAAAATATAAGGGAATTAGTTTCCCGCAGACCTGAAATTTGACATCTTAAAGCCAGTTATAACCAAACTCCCGAATCTGAATCCGGACGGTATCTCCACTTTCTACGCCTTCGGGGTAATAAATCACAAATTGAGTATGCCCTTTTGTTGTTCCATCTTTGCCAAATACGAATCTTACAGAATCGGTGTACTTGGAGCTATACCTGTCATCGAGAATGTAATTGCAATCGGAAATAAGCTGATAGCCGCCATCATTTCCAGCACTTCCGGTTAGGATACGGCACTGCCCTTTAATTTTACCATAAACTTTAATTTCAAGTTTGCTGCTATTTCTTATAATTTTATATATGGCAGTATAGGACTTACTTGCGTCAGTAATGAGGTATTCTTTTGTGATGTCTGACCGGAAGCAGCCCGTAAGACACAAGCTCAAAGCTATAAAAACAGGTATTTTAATCATTGCACATCTGGTGATTTGAGGTGTTAAAAAATACATTTTTAAATACATCGACTAAATATACCTTTGTCCGTCCATTGTTAATTGCTGCTTGTGCTAAATTCACCCATTTAGAACCATGAAAAACCAAATTCCCGCACCTCAATCCGTATGCTATCACCGCTTTGTACGTTTTCAGGATAATAGATCAGGAATTGGGTTCTCCCTTTTGTTGAGGGTCCGGAAGGGCTGTAGGTGAAGCTCACAGAATCAGTGTATTTGGGGACAGACTCAGCATCGCTGAGAATAAAATTACAATCGGAAATCTGGGAATAACCGCCGTCCTGTCCACCAAATCCCCATCGGATACGGCACGTTCCTTTAATGTTACCATGGACCTTCATCCTTAACTGGCTTTTGTTTCTTTTAAACGTATATATTACAGTATAGGGCTTGCTTGCATCTATGATATATTCTTTTGTAATGTCCGGACGGGGAAAGCAGCCGCTAAGGCACGCGCTTAATAAGATGAAAACTGCTGATTTAGTCATTGCATATTCTTTGATTGGAGGTATTAAAAAGCACTTCGTGTATGTTGCCATCGACCACATACCTTCTTCCTCCCCCAGTATTAATTGCCGTTTGCACTAAATTTATAATATCGGAAGAAGTACAGGTGCAGCTACCGGAAGAGGTATAACAATTATTCATATACAGGGTTAGACCCAGCGAATTATTAAAACTGTCCATCTCATAATTTAAATCGGAAGGGTTTTGGCCGTATTCGTGGTTCATGGCTATGGTCAGAGCTACGGCCCCATCAAAAGAGCAGGCATTTAACGCAATCCATAAGGCATGCTTAAAGGCATTTTGATTGCTGCCATCCTGATCGGCTACACTGGTACATCCGTAAATTGTCCATGAAGTAGTACTCGCTTTTCTAGCGTTTTGCCATACTTTCAAAGCTTTATCCATGTTATTGGAAAGCCATTCTGACTCAGCAGGATTTAAACCCAATACCCACGCCCAAAAATCACTCAAATAATTAGGGTCAATTCCGATATCCCCTGAACTGCCACCACCGTCTACTTCATACGGATAGGAATCATCGTAACCACCGGAAGACCCATAACATTCTGTCACTGTAAACGTGTCTGAATCGGTTTCGCGAGGAGTATTCCATTGCCCTCCCGAGTATGTAATAGTGTAATAAGTTATTGTTATTGTATAATTTATGCAATCCGTAATTTTAGCCCTACGATTCTCATCAGGCGGATTGAGAGATTTAATAACTTTACCATCATTGTAAACTAATCCCCTTAAAAACTCGCCTCCCATGTCTTCGTACCACATAATACCTGAAAAAGAAGGACTCTTGTCCTTTTTCAGGTATTCTTCCGTAGATCTCAAGACAAGTCTTTCCAAGTGTTCTTTCCCTTCCTTATCAATATAAATAGTAAGATAAGTGGGGGTAAACAAATTTCTGAAAGTCTTTTCACTAAGTTCCTGGTTACTATATTTACGAAAGGAGATGTTTTCACGACTCTCTAATATGGGAGCAAAAATTACGCTCGTCCTGTTCTTAAAATTACGCTTTACGGCCATTTCCCAAAGAATAGTCTCCTTGTTATTGTTTGGAATACGTGCTGATTCAAGAAATTTTTCGTAAATTTTCTTAGCACCTTCTATGTCTAATTCTTTTGGAGTAATTGGGCCATTTTCAGATTGTTGACAGGAGAATGTGAATAGCAAAAACAGAATAAATATGTTTTTCATATAATAAAATTTAATTGTAATAATTGATTTGCGTTCGTTATTTGCAAAAATGATTACAATACATTTCCTGCCCAAAAGTTTTGTCGTTAATTTATTTTACGGTACACTTGTTTTAATCGAACCGAGTTAAGCTCCGGTTTAAATTATATTGTTTAAATTTGTCATCATTTTTTAAAACTTAAAAGTCAGAAATGTATGGCACAATATGATGTGGTGATTTTAGGTAGCGGTCCCGGCGGATATGTAACGGCTATCCGGGCGTCACAGTTGGGGTTAAAGGTCGCAGTAGTGGAGAAAGAGAATTTAGGAGGAGTTTGCCTTAATTGGGGATGTATCCCTACCAAAGCATTATTAAAATCAGCCCAGGTATTTCAATATATTAAGCATGCAGAAGATTACGGTATTAAAGTAGGTAAAGCAGATGCTGATTTCAACGCCGTGATCGCCCGTTCGAGGGGGGTGGCCGATGGGATGAGCAAGGGGGTACAATTTCTGATGAAAAAGAATAAGATCGATGTGATCAACGGCTTCGGAACCGTAAAACCGGGGAAGAAAGTAGAGGTGAAGGATAAAGACGGCAAAGCCAGTATCGTGGAAGGCAAGCACATTATTATTGCCACCGGTGCCCGGGCCCGTCAGCTCCCTAATGTGCCGATCGACGGCGAGAAGGTCATCGACTACCGCAAAGCCATGATCCTGGAGAAGCAACCCAAGTCAATGGTGGTCATAGGCTCCGGGGCCATAGGAGTAGAGTTCGCATATGTATATGCCAGCATGGGCACCAAGGTGACCATCGTGGAATTTATGCCGAATATTGTGCCGGTAGAAGACGAGGATGTTTCGAAAGAGCTGGCCAAACAGTATAAAAAGCTGGGAGTGGAGATTCATACCGGTTCCAGCGTGGAAAAAGTAGATATTTCCGGAAAAGGATGCGTTTCTACCGTGAAAACCCCGAAAGGAGAGATCACCATTGAATCGGATATCGTGCTTTCTGCCGCCGGAATTCAGGCCAATATTGAAGGAATAGGTCTTGAAGAAACAGGTATTGCTACAGATAAAGGTAAAATTCTGGTAGATAACTATTACCAGACCAATGTACCGGGCTACTATGCCATCGGTGATGTGGTACCCGGACAGGCGCTGGCACACGTAGCTTCTGCCGAAGGGATCATCTGTGTGGAGAAGATCGCCGGCCATCATCCGCAGCCCCTGAACTACGGAAACATCCCCGGATGTACGTATTGCACGCCGGAGATCGCCTCGGTAGGGTTAACGGAAAAGGCCGCCAAAGAGAAAGGCTACGAGATCAAAGTGGGTAAATTCCCGTTCTCGGCTTCCGGCAAAGCCAAAGCCGCCGGCGCTCCCGAAGGTTTTGTGAAAGTGATCTTTGACGCCAAATACGGCGAATGGCTGGGCTGCCACATGATTGGCACCAACGTTACGGAGATGGTGGCCGAGGCGGTAGTGGCCCGTAACCTCGAAACCACCGGCATGGAAGTGCTGAAATCGGTACACCCGCATCCTACCATGTCAGAGGCCATTATGGAGGCCACTGCCGCGGCTTATGGCGAGGTGATCCATTTGTAAAAAAGTTATCGACTGTTTTCTATAAAGGCTTCCGGGAAACCGGAGGCTTTTTTTATTCGTGTTAAACCTCTGCGGGGTACAAGGGGGTGACAGAATTTATCCACTCAATTTTCAAAACTACACCTTTTGGGGTATTTTTTAATATACTGTTTTTGGTTGATGCATGAAAATCACCTGGTTTCGAATTTTGCACAAAAAACAGATTATTATGAAAACAATTCCTGCCTTATTTATCATTCTTTTTGTATTTGTTTTTAGCTCTTGTGAAGGCCCTCAGGGAGAGGCCGGACCGCAAGGCGCTACGGGGGCACAAGGCCCCATCGGTCAGACCGGCCCTCCCGGGAAAATTACTTTTTATGCGACAGAGTGGATCAATACCGACAAAAATAAATTTTGGATACAAGGATATGATCCAGAGATTTTAACCTCAAGCATGGCTCTTTTAAACGGTTCTATTGATAACGTGACCCAGGCAGACCTGAATGGTGGAATAATCCTGGTTTACGACTCCTGGTATGAAGACAAGTCTATCATAAATGCCTTACCTTATGACTTTGTTTTTGACGATAACCATGTGTGGTTTTCTTACGGGGCATCCAGGCAGAATAATAAAAGCAGTATCGACCTTTATGCCACCTTTGCCAAAAATATCGACCCTAAAAAATTCTTTACGGAAATAACGGGAGAGGATTTATGGTACCGGGTCATTATTATCCCGGCCCTCTCGGGAGGTAGATTGAAGGGGGTGGATCTCAAAGATTATAATGCGGTTAAAGCATATTTAGGACTTAAAGATTAATCTGTTGGTAGCTTTTTTATACAAACTATATTATTTTTGAAATGGGCAGGTGTTTTTTCATCAAAACAAAATGGCCCAAAAGGCTGACCGAAAATAGTATGTATAAACGATAATTGATATGAATCTCCTCATTGCTGACGACCACCAGTTGTTTCTTGAAGGGCTTAATATGCTGGTTTCGAGGATTGGGGAGATTCAACTTATCAGATTGGCTAAAAACGGCAGAGAGGTTTTGGATATCTGTAATGAACAGAGCATAGACCTGATACTGATGGATTTGGAGATGCCCCAATTGGGCGGCATAGAAGCCACCGGGATCATCAAGCGGGATTTCCCAAACATCAGGATCATAGCCGTTACCATGTTAAATGATTATAACACCATCAAAAAAGTTCTCAGAAGCGGTATGGATGGCTATGTGGTGAAAAACCTCGGAATGGCCGAACTACAGAAAGCCATAGATACCGTAATGAGCGGACAAATATATCTCAGCCCGGAGATTTCCAATATTTTGGCATTGGGTGTGGCCGGCCGCAAGCCAAATCATACCTATGTACCCGACCTTACCAGACGTGAAAAAGAAATAATCAAATTAATTATTGAGGGATTGACGAATGAGTTAATCGCTGAAAAGTTGTTTCTTAGTCCGTCGACTGTCAGCACCCACCGGAAAAATGTGCTATCAAAGTTAAACCTGAAAAATACTGCAATGCTTGTAAAATATTGTGGAGACAACCCGGATGTATTGATATGAAAATTAAACTGGTTATTTTACTATTTTTCTTTTTTGCCGGATTGTGCTGTTGGGCACAATCCCGGGCAACGGTGGATAGTCTGATCAATGTGGGGGAAAAAATGCCGTTGGATTCAAATAAAGTCAGGAACAGGCTAAAGATTTCGGAACTATATCGGGGAGTAAACAACAAAAAAGCAGAGGAGTTTGCTTTAGAGGCAATTCAGATAGGAAGAGAGATTAAATGGGCAGCCCACTATCCCAACCTTTACCTGAACCTGTCAAAAGTTCATAATGTATTGGGCAATTATTCAAATGCTATTGAGATCCTGGATTCAACCATAAAATATGCAGGCAATCAGTCGGATTGTATTTGTTATCTGGCAGAATACCAACTGCAATATTTATTTAATTATTCATATTCAGCCCAATACGACAAAGCTTATCAGCATGGCATAAAGGCTTTGAGATTAGCCGAAGAAACTAAAAACCAGAATCAAATAGCAAGAATAAACCTGAGGCTTGGTGAAGTCAGGCAAAACCTGAATGATTTTGAAGGAGCGGTAAAAAATTATGAAGCGAGTATGGAGGTGTGCAGAAAGAACAACTTTGAGTACATTTTAAATCTAAACAGATGGATGCTGGCAAAGGTTTATATCGACCATTTTAAGGATCACCCCAAGGCATATAAACTACAAAAGGATTTGATTTTGTCTTATAGGCAGCTCAAAGACTCGTCACAGCTTTCGGGAGCATTGAACACCACAGCCAATGGATTAATTAAAAACTTAAGGTTTAGAGAGGCGAAGGTTCTTTTGCTGGAAGCATATGAAATAGCTCAAAAAGTAAACTATAAGCTATTCACCCAATATATTTGTTTCAATCTTGGCAAAGTTGTATTAACCGAGAAAAGATTCGATGATGCAAAAAGATATTTTGATGAAGGCTTAAAAATTGCAAAGGAGACAAATGATAAAGATGCCTTAGCTGCAGTTACCAACGATTTTTCTAATTATTATTTCGCAATCCATGATTTCCCGAAAGCTTTTTCTGCCGAATTTGAGGTAGAAAGCATTAAAGGCAGCACAAGGTCAAAAGCAGTTATGAATTCAGTTGCTGATGCAGAAATCAAGTATCAGACCGAGAAAAAGGAAAAAGTGATTTTGGCGCAAAAACTTCAAATAGCAAATCAGAGGAATTGGATTTTAGGGGTAATTGGAGCAGCATTGATTACTTTGTTGGTAATTTTGTTATTTTACATCCACCGCCAGGCCAAACAAAAAGCTCAGTTTGCCGCCGAAAAGCTCAAGCTCCAAACCGAGAAAACCTCAGCTATCGTGGAGGCCGAAGAAACCGAACGCATAAGACTGGCAAAAGAATTACACGATGGGGTAGGCCCTATGCTCTCATTAGCCAAAATTCAACTCGAAACCGCCATGAACCAAACCCAATTCAACTCTATCGAACAGGAATCTTTATTTAAAAACGCAAACACCATGATAGACGACGCAGCAAACGAAATCCGTGCGGTTTCTCATGATTTGATGCCCAATGCCCTCTTAATGCATGGCCTCGTGTCCGCAGTACGGGAGTTTGTGAACAGGCTGAGCCTCACCGGGAAAGTAAAAGTATCTCTCGATGTAGCAAACCTTGATGGGCGTCTGCCGCAGTTAACCGAAACGGTGTTGTACAGGGTTCTTCAGGAATTGATTGGCAACGTTATAAAACACTCGGAAGCCGTCAGTGTACAGATTCAGTTGGTTCGTCATGCATACGAATTAATCATGATAATTGAGGACGATGGAAAAGGTTTTGATACATCACAAATGGCTAGTTTTAAGGGTATTGGATTGAAGAATATCATTTCAAGAGTTGACTTTTTACAGGGAAGAGTGAATTTCGATTCCAACCCCAACAGGGGTACTACGGTTATTGTGGAGGTTCCTTTGGCGTGAGACAGTTAGGGAGAGCAGTAATGGAAGAAAATGACTTCACGCCAGCAAATACTTATCCTCCATCTCATTGGCGAAGACCCTTAAAACACGGGCCAGCACCAGTAAAATCAGTGTTTTCGAGGCCTGCTTAAGGGAGATTCCCGCTACTCTGGCGAATTCGCTTAAGGTGATGGTCTGGTTTTGATCCAGGTACTTGATGAGTATATCCTCCTTCTGCCCATACTGAAACCTGTAATTCTTTTCCTTCAGCTGCTCTTTCAGAATTTCCCGTACTTCGCGGCTGGCCTGGATGGAGCGGTCGGCATTTCTGACGTAGACCTTTCGGTCTTCTTCTTTACCGGTAGGATTGAAATAGACCAGGGTATCGACGCTTTTTTTGATATGATAGGCCAGCACGGGGCGGCCGTTTTCCAGCATCACTTCTTCTTTGGTGTAGTAAACACGGGGGGATATATAACGGGCAAAGCCCTTTTCCATTACAAAAGTGTCTTCGTCGGGGAACTTCAGTCCGGGAAGGTCGCCATTGTCTGCCACGCCAATGAGAAGCGTTCCCCCCGAGGTATTGGCAAAGGCCACTACCTCCCGCATGATCTTTTCAGGATGGGTGGTTTTCAGCTTAAATTCCAGTTGGCTGCTTTCTCCTCCCCTGACCAGTCGTTTTAAGTCTCTTAACTCTAAACTTTTGTGAGTTATCATCTCGAAACTGTTTGTTCAAAGCTAAGAAAAAGAGAGAAAATATTTTTAAAAAGTCTATTTTTTATTTTGTTCGTGGATGGTCCCGATCATTCCTTCCAGCTGGGCCCGTCTTTCTTCCGATGAGGAAGGATATTCCAGGTTAAGGCCTTTCAGGTTTTCCACCATGATCTTCGCCACCATAAGACGCATGTTCTTTTTGTCGTCTGCCGGAATAACATACCAGGGGTTTCGCTTTGTAGCGGTCTCATTGATCATGTCTTCGTAGGCATTCATGTAGTCATCCCAGAAGCCCCGCTCTTTGATATCACCCTCCTCAAATTTCCAGTTTTTGGAGATATCCTCTATCCGTTCGATCAGCCTTTCCGACTGCTCCTCTTTGGATACATTCAGGAAGAACTTGATCACTTTTGTGCCGTTACGGCTAAGGTATTTTTCAAAATTTCTGATGTCTTCGTAGCGATCATTCCACACAGCTTCCGTGATCAGCTCATCGGGAATCCGCTGCTGGGTGTGCAGAATCTCCGGGTGAACTTTCACCACCAGCACTTCTTCGTAATAAGAGCGGTTGAATACCTGGAGGGAGCCCCGCTCCGGCAATTGCTTGAAGCAGCGCCAGAGGTAATCGTGGTTCAACTCTTTATTGGTAGGCCTTTTGAACGAATAGAACTTCATGCCCAGTGGATTTACGTTTTTAAAGACCGCCTTCATGGTGCCGTCTTTTCCGGCGGCGTCCATGGCCTGGAAGATCACCAGTACACCATACTTTGAATTGGCGTAGAGCTTGGTTTGGAGGTCGTCAAGGTCATCCTGGAGTTCCGCCAGCATTTCGAGGTATTCTTCCTCCGAGTCGTAAAAATCCTTGATCTTGGTTTTCGCTTTTTTTATGCTAAACTTCTTCTTTCCGTCTTCGCGGAGCTCTTCCGATTCAAATTTTTTCATATTAATATTTAACATGAAGGAGTTAAGTTTTGACAAATCTGAAAAAGCCTTAAATTTCTTAACTTCTTCATGTTTTTAACAGGTGTGTAACAAAAATGCACCTCTTTCGGGGTGCAATCTTGTCAGCTTAATATTCATCCTCATTAAAGAAGAAATCTTCTTTGGTAGGATAATCCGGCCAGATCTCTTCTATATTTTCGTACGGTTGCCCGTCATCTTCTAATTCGGATAAATTTTCTATGACTTCATTAGGAGCCCCTGACCTGATCGAGAAATCAATTAGTTCATCTTTAGTTGCTGGCCATGGGGCGTCTTCTAAGTAGGAAACAAGTTCTAACGTCCAATACATATTCCCATTGAGTTTAAGTTAAACAATTCATTTTGAAATCGGCTGCAAAAGTAAAAAAAACTTTAATCTAAAAACGCATTAACGAAAAAAAATTGCTTTCTTGAAAAAGTTAATTCATACATTTTAAGCAGGGTGCTTTCTTTCAGATAATTACATAAAATATGATGAAACAAAATAGTTCCGCGAAACTGGAGATTTGTTGTTACAGCGTACTCTCCTGTCAGCATGCCGAAGCCGGGGGAGCAGATCGTATTGAACTTTGTGCAGGGATGCCGGAAGGGGGAATAACCCCCGGCTACGGTACGGTAAAAATAGTTTTGGAGCGGGTAAGTATCCCGGTGTACCTGATGATCCGTCCGCGTGGCGGTGATTTTCATTTTAACGAAACCGAGAAAGCGGCCATGCTCGAAGACATAAAAGTGCTTAAAGCCTTGCGGCCGGGCGGCTTCGTGATCGGAGCTTTGCTTCCTGACGGCTCCCTCGACCTGGAAACCATCCGGGAGCAGTTAGACGCGATCGGCGACTTCCCGGTTACGTTTCACCGGGCGTTCGACATGTGCAGCGACCCGGAAAAGGCCATAAACATTCTGGCGGATCTGGGCATCGAAAATATCCTTACTTCCGGGCTTTACCAGAATGCATGGGAAGGGATCGAAAACCTGGCCCGGTTCAGAAAAATAGCCGCCGGAAGGATCAATATTATGGCGGGAAGCGGGGTAAATCCCGGAAATATCCGGAAGATCGCGGAGGCCGGTGTGGATGCGTTTCACTTCTCGGCAAAAAAGACGCTTCCCAGTGCCATGACCTTCCGGAATGAACGAATAAATATGGGGGGCGACAAGTCGGTCGATGAGTTTGCCACTTACGAAGCGGATACCGACCTGGTCCGGGAAGCCAAAACCCTCATTGAAACCCTTCGCCAAGTCTAAAAAAGCCCATTACGCTGGAAATAACGAAGGAGGCTGGAAAGTACACAAAATGCAAGGCGTTAAGGATGAGGTCGAAGGAGCATACTAAGAGTATGTGACTGAGGCCGAATTCCGAAAACAACGCAGCAGTTTGTGTACTTTTCAGCCGCCTTATTGAAATAATATCAGGAGGCTGACCGTATGGGTTTTGAGGCTCTTTACGTGCTCCAGAAAATGCAGGTTGTTGTTTTTCCGGGTCATGTCAAAAAGTCCGTGGGAGAAATGCAGCTCGGGCGTAACCTTAAAATAAGACCTGAAAATCTCAAGACCCGCACCGTATTCCAGCATAAGATCGTTGGTACGGAGTGAAGCATTGATAACTGACCGGCTGGCTCCTCGCCGGCCGATGGTATTGGTCTCAAAGGCCCACCGGGTTCCGCCAAAAATGTACATACGGGTATTATGGCGCCGCTCGGATTTGTATTTGACATGGAACGGGATTTCCAGCCAGGCTTTGTCTACCTGGGTTTCTTCGTGCGTCTGAAGGGCTCCGGGCTTCCCGGACACATAGGTGATGTTTCTTTTTTGTACAGTAATGTTTAAGGGCGAAAAACGCACATCAAAGTAATCATCGATGTAATAGTTGATCATGGCTCCGGCACGTATGGCCGTGGTGTTGGGCGAAGTGACCGAAAAAGTGGTTGCGTTCGGGTCCTGCGTGTTGGCAGCAGAAAGGAAAGAAGGCCGGAATTTGACGTCATAATGCGTGGTGCCAAAACCAATGTAATAGCCGAAACGCAATGGTTTTGCATCGTAATTGGGCTGGTGCCTGGTCTTCACCTGAGCCTCAGAGCCAAAGGCCGCAAGGGTAAAAAGAAAGCACGTTATTTCTTTCCTATATAAACTGAACATATACCAAATGTAAGCGGAATGGCCCTGGTTTCCTTAAATCCTGCATCTCTGTAAACCTTTAAAAAATCCTCACCGTCAGGGAATGCCTTAACGGATTCGGGTAAATACGTATAAGCAGAACTATCTTTAGAAACCAGCTTGCCGATCAAGGGTAAAATTTTTGTAGAGTAGAACCAATAGGCTTGTTTAAAAAAGTAATTTGTTGGCTTGGAGAACTCCACCACCATGCATGTTCCGCCGGGTTTTAATACCCTGTTCATGTCTGAAAGTCCTTTCAGCAGGTTTTCGAAATTCCTCACACCGAACGAAACGATGACCGTATCAAAAGTATTGTCATCAAAGAGCAATTTTTCTGAATCACCCAGCTGCATTTCTATCTTGTCTTCAAGACCCAGCTTCTTTATTTTGGCGCGGCCAGCCTCCAGCATACCCCTGGAAATGTCTACGCCGATGATCTTTCCGGGCTTAAGGATCCGGCTGGCCTCGATGGCCAGGTCACCGGTGCCGGTGGCAATGTCCAGAACGAGATCATTCCGGTTATTTTTGAGCATGGAAAGCGCCTTCTTCCGCCAGTAAATATCCACCCCGCCACTTAAAACATGATTCAGCAGGTCATATTTACCGGATACATTGTCAAACATTTCGGCAACCTGCTCTTTTTTGGAGCCGGAGCTCTCTTTGTAGGGGACTACATTACTCATGACAATAAACTTTTATTGATTTTTTTGATCAGACCGGGGCCCTCGTAAATAAAGCCGGAATAGAGCTGCACCAGTCCTGCCCCCGCATTCAGCTTTTCCCGGGCATCCTGATCCGAATGAATACCACCCACACCGATTACCGGTATGCTGCTTTTAATCCGGATGTAACGGATAACTTCGGTGGATCGTTCCCGAAGTGGCCTGCCCGAAAGCCCTCCGGCGCCTGTGCGTTCAACTTCTGCCCCGGGTGTGGCCAGGTTTTCCCTCGACAGGGTGGTGTTAGTGGCGATGATGCCGGTAATTCCGGACAGGGTCACAATTTCCACGATGTCGTCCAGCTGGGAATCGGTTAGGTCCGGCGCGATCTTCAGGAAAACAGGCTTTTTTACCGTTTGGTTTTCTTTTTGCAGAGCCATCAGTATCTCCAGAAGCGGACCCTTTTCCTGGAGGTCACGCAGGCCCGGTGTGTTGGGTGAGGAAACGTTCACTACGAAATAATCCACCAGGTCGCGCAGAGCACGAAACGTGATGAGATAGTCGTTCAGGGCAAGGGCATTGTCGGTAACCTTATTCTTACCGAGGTTTCCACCTACAACAATGGCCGACTTTCGTTTTCGGAGGTTTTCGGCCAGTTGCTGTATCCCTTTGTTATTGAAACCCATTCGGTTGATCAGGGCCGAATCCTTTTTTAAGCGGAACAGGCGGGGTCTGGGGTTTCCTTCCTGGGCTTTTGGGGTAACGGTTCCCACTTCTACAAAACCGAAGCCCAGGGCGGCCAGCTCGTCTATCCATTGCCCGTTTTTATCGAAACCGGCGGCCAGTCCTACAGGATTTTTAAAGGTCAGTCCGGCAAACGAGGTAACCAGCCTCGGATCTTCTACATGAAAAAGGGCCTTCAACAGGACTTTCCCACCTGGAAAACGGTAAATGAAACGGAGACAGGCCATCGTAAAATAATGGATCTTTTCCGGGTCAAATTTCGACAGGATCGGGAAAATGAGGGCTTTGTACAAAATTTGTAAATTTTCGCAAAATTAAGCGGAATAATCAGGTTTGCCAAGTAAATCACTCATCGTCTTTTTCGGCAGAAGGGCTGTAGAAGGCGGGAAGATGGATGTTGTATTTCACGGCCAGGATTCGGAGAATCACTATGATCCCGATGCAGATAAAGGTGGTAAACTCCGAGTGAAGACCGATCGCCTTGATACCGAAATAAACCCCGGCCCCCAGAATGCAGGCCGTGGCATACAGCTCTTTCCTGAAGATCAGGGGTACATGATTCAGCAGTACATCACGGATCACCCCTCCGAAACAGGCAGTGATGGTGCCCAGCGTGATACAAAGGGGGATATTGAAGCCTTTGGCCTCTGCAATTTCCACACCGGCAATGGTAAACAGCCCGATTCCCATGGCGTCAAACAGGAACAGGGTAGTGGGGAGCTTCCGGATATATTTATGAAAAAAAATGGTAATTACAGCCGTGCAGAAGATCAGCAGGAGGATCGACTCACTCGACAGCCAGCCCACCGGCAGGTTGCCGATCAGGATATCACGAAGGGTGCCGCCGCCGATAGAGGTCACGAAGGCAATGACGAGTACGCCAAAGGCGTCCAGCTTCTTATTCATGGCCATGGTCGCGCCGGAGATGGCAAAAGAGAATGTCCCCAGAACGTTAATAATTTTAAGCAGGTCAACTTCAGGCATTTTCTCTCATTTTCTATGCAAAATAGCCGGAAGGTTTCGAATATTACAAGAAGCACCTTATTAAAGTTTAGCTGACCAGCTTAAACCCTTCGCCGTGAAGGTTGAGTATCCGGACAGACGGGTCAGCCCTCAGGTGTTTCCGCAGCTTGGTGATATAGACATCCATGCTTCGTGCATTGAAGTAGGAGTCGTCACCCCAGATCAGCTTAAGGGCATAGCTCCGGCTGACGGTACGGTTGGCATTCTGGCAGAACAGTTTTAAAAGAGCGGTCTCCTTGGTGGTCAGATGCACGGTCCCGCCTTCAAATGACAGCGTCCGGGTATCGGTGTCTAAGGTAAATTTACCTACGGAGAAAACGCCTGATTCGGGTTGAACCTCTCCCGACGTGGCCCTTTTAAGAATGGCTTTGATCCGAAACAGCAGCTCCTCCATTACAAATGGCTTGGTGAGATAGTCGTCTGCCCCCAGTTCAAAACCCCTCAGCGTATCTTCTTTCAGGGATTTGGCCGTAAGGAAAATAATGGGGACAGCCGGGTCCTTTAAGCGGATCTCCCCGGCCAGGGAGAAGCCGTCTTTTTTAGGCATCATCACATCCAGGATACAGAGGGAAAAGGTCCCCTCAAGAAAGAGGTTCAATGCCTCCTCACCGTTGACCGCCAGGGTCACACCAAAACCTTTAGCCTCCAGGTATTCTTTCAGGAGTGCTCCCAGGTTAGGATCATCTTCAGCTAACAAAAGAGGTGTCATACGTTATTCAGTGGCAGGTAAATGGAAAAGACGGATCCTTCTCCCGGGGTGGACTTCAGATGAACCGATCCCTGATGCATTTCAACCATGCTTTTTACATAGCTTAAGCCCAGCCCGAACCCTTTTACATCATGGATATTCCCGGTAGATACCCGGTAAAACTTCTCAAAAACACGTCCGGTCTCCGAAGGCGGAATGCCCATGCCGTTATCCGTAATATCGACCCGTATGCGTTGATCTCCGGGATTGGACGTTTGTATTTTTAAATGTACGGATTCTCCGGAATATTTTAAAGCATTGTCGAGAAGATTATAGAAAATATTGGTCAGGTGTACGCGGTCGCCTTTTACCCGGGCCTCTCCGGCATTCGGAACCAGCGAAAAGTGAACCCTGTCCTGTGTCAGCTGCACTTCCATGTTGGCGGCCACGCCCTGCAAAAGGTCGTGCATATCCAGCTCCTCACAGTTCAGTGCAATCTGCCGCTGTTCGAGGCGGGCCATTTGCAGCACTTTGTCGATCTGCGAGGCCAGTCGCTGATTTTCCTCCCCGATAATCCCCAGGTAGCGGTTGGTTTTTTCTTCCGTTTTGACCACGTCCTTGTCACGGATCACTTCCAGGGCCAGCGAAATGCTGGAAACCGGCGTTTTCAGCTCATGGGTCATGTTATTGATGAAATCATTTTTTACCTTGGCCAGTCGCCTTTCCGAAATGAGGCTGTTGGCCGAGTAGTAAAAGATCCCGCCCACCAACATCACCAATATCGTGGAGACCGCAAAGAGCCCGATAAGGTTTTTGTAAATAAAGTTCTCTCTTTCCGGGAAGGTCACATAAAGAAACTGGTGGTTACGGAAAGCGTCGCCCGGAAACAGGCGGATCTTATAACTTTCGGAAAGTAAAGGGTCATTAACAGAAGTTAAGACCATTCGCCCTTTATCTTCCACGGCATACTGAAAAGGAAGACGGATGCCCATATTTTGCAGCTCATCCCGCAGCAGGGTGTCCAGCATCAGGTGCCCCATACGATCGGGGATGCTTCTTTCCCCCAGCATGAGATCATGGAGTATACCTTTAATGAGGTCCATGTTGATGGTACCGGTATAGAATTCACCCGGGAAAATCAGGGACCTTTCACTGAGACCCGTGGAGTCGAGCCAGCGGTTCATCTCTCTGACCTCGTTGTAGCGGGCCTCAAGAGGCTCATTGCTTTTAATAAAATTTTTCAGGTTTTCGTTTTCCTGCCGAAGCTTCTCGTTGATGTATTCTGTGGCTTTGATCCTGTTTTCCGGGATTTTTTCACCCAGGTTGTCAATTTTCCGGCTGAATTCCCGGAAGAAGGTCTCGTTATAGAGGTTGTTCAGCACGATGTCGTGCTCCAGTATTTTTTTTCGAAGCAGGGCGGTTCTTTGGGTTTCCTCCGACAGGGTAATGAGCTTGTTCTGTTCCCTGCGGGCCAGGCGCTGATGCGCCACATACATGACCTCTTCCTGCTCAATTTTCCGGACGGTTTCCATCAGGGCTGTTTTGACGTTCCGGTCAAACTGCTCGTTTTGCACCTGAACGGCGTTTTTTATCCAATAGCCCTGCAGTGCCATGAGCGCCCCCATGGCAAAGATCATGAAAAGAATAAGCGGGCTGTTTTTCTTCAAGCTTTTGAAACGGATAGTCACCCAAAGTTAACGCATGCGCATAAAACGCTGTATGCGTTTAACTTTTTTTAACGGGAGAGCTTCGTCCAGTGCTGCATTTCTTCCCTTGCGGTTTTACAGGAGGGGAAGTCTTTCAGGTTAACAGATGTGTTCTCAGTCCCTAACTTAAAATCGTGGGTCTCCCTGCTGAAATGAAACCTGAGCTTGGAGAAAATGAGTTCTGTTTCTTCGGCAAAGGGATGGGGGCCTGCAGAAGCTTGTCCTCTAATGTAGTAACCCGAAAATTCATCTCCGCAATCTTCTTCTGTTCTGACCCGGGCAATGGAGAAGTACTGTCCCCGGTTTAGAAGCCTGTTATGCAGGGTCCGGTGCCATCTTCCCGCTTCTATGCCTTGGAGCAGGTAGCTTACTCCATTGATCTGTGGAGTATAATTCAGCAATTTCTCCACACTTTTCAACAGCACAGAATCTTTCTGATGCAGTAAAACAGGCCCCAGATACCGGGAAAAGAGCATGGCGTTGAGCGGGGTCAGGAGGTAATCACCCGGAAGCAGCCCGTCTTCTTCCTCCCCGTAGCCGTCTGTAGCACTCAGGTGTTTTTCCAGCTTCATGCGGGCGCTGACGTCCTCGAGCGGATTAAGCTGGAAGAAGGTTGTTCCTTTAGAGGCTCCTCGCACCTGCAGTATTTTTTTCGGGGTTTCTGTATAAGTATCGTTCCATTGCGCGGCCCAGGTTTTCACACTGTCAGGCAGGGCCTTTTCAAAGGTCGACTGGATCTGGCGGTACACCGGTTTAAATGTTTCCCACCGAGAGTATACTTTTTGAAATACATCTTCCTTTTCAAGGGTTTCGACGGGAATACCCTTTGTCGCCAGTTTCAGAAGATAGGGTTTGGCCCCTTCAAAGTCATTCGACAATATCCTGCATACCGTGGCATTGTAGAGGTCCAGCGCTAACGGATGTTTAACGTTGGAGAATGCCTCGCGGTAGGCAGCCGATGCCTCAGAATAGAGCCCCTGGGTAATGGCCATCTCCGCTCTGTTGATATCAGGGTAGTAAATTTTACTGAACTGTGCGGTAACACCGCCGGCCGAAAGGAACAACAGAAAAAGAGGTAACAGTTTTTTGGGCATAGGATACAGATAAGGAAACAGCTATGAAACTAGGACACAAAGGCTCAAATTCCATAGAACGGGGCCGCGTTAACAAGTAATTAACGTATTCTTTAGTTAACAGGGTGTTTTAACGCCGAAACCGGTACACCAGTGAAAGCCGGATGTCGGCCAGGGAAAAATTGAAGGAGCTGCCGGAAACTTTCTGTACCTGGCTTGAAAGGGCGGCGGAGGCCTTATATTCCGTTTTGTCTTTATTGACCAGGTATTTGGGGAGCAGCTCTCCGGCCACCAAAAGATGGTCGGCTACTTTTACCAATACTCCCAGGTTGACCCCTGCACCATACGACCAGCTGCTTTGTGTAATGTTGGTCAGCACCTTGTCGTCCGGGGTAGTGGCTTCGGTAGACTGATGCGTGCGACCGCCCAAAAGGGAGAGCCCGTACAGAAACTCCATGCGGGAATTGTACTCTTTCCTCCTCTCGATACCTACGCCCAGATCATAATTGGAATTGCGCTGTTGGTTAACATTAAGCAACTCGCCGTTCGGGTCGGTCATGCTGATGTTTTCCAGTTTTTTATTGGAGAAAGAGGCGTTTAGCACGTCAAATCTCAGGTACCAGTCGTTGTTGAACCCGTGCTTATAGGCGAAGCCAAAGTCAAAATCTTTGAGCGAATTGACGGTGGCATACAGCTCATCGCCTTTAAAGGAGGCTTGCTGCGCAAACAGGGGGCAGCAGGCCGGTAGCAACAGAAGGTAAAGGAATAGTTTTTTCAAGGCTGCACTGATATTAGTCCGTAAAACTAACATTCGGAAGAACTTCTTCCAAATTACTTTATTCCGGATTACAGATCAGCGGCCAGCAGCTCTGCCAGGTCAAACACCCGGATCTCATGCTCCTTCTCCTTGAACTTAACTCCGTCTGAAAGCATAGTCATACAAAACGGACAGGCTACGGCGATGGTTTCGGCCCGGGTTTCGAGCGCGTCTTCGGTGCGCTCCACGTTAATGTCCTTATTCCCTTTTTCAGGCTCTTTAAACATTTGAGCACCGCCCGCCCCGCAGCACAGCCCTTTGGTACGGCAGCGTTTCATTTCCACCAGTTCGGCGTCGAGCGCCTGGATAACCTCACGGGGCGCTTCGTAAATTTCATTGGCGCGGCCAAGGTAGCAGGAGTCGTGGTAAGTGATCTTCTGCCCTTTAAACGCTCCCCCCGTAACTTTCAGCCGGCCGGAGTTGATGAGTTGCTGAAGGTATTCGGAATGGTGGATGACCTCATAGGTCCCGCCCAGTTCGGGATACTCGTTTTTGAGGGTGTTGAAGCAGTGCGGGCAGGCGGTTACTATCTTCTTTATTTCATAAGCATTCAGTACCTGGATGTTCTGCTGGGCCAGCATCTGGAAGGTGAATTCATTTCCCGCTCTTCGGGCGGGATCACCCGTACAGGACTCTTCCGTTCCGAGAACAGCAAAACGGATGTTCAGATGATTCAGTATCTTTACAAAAGCACGGGTTACCTTCTTGTACCGGTCGTCAAATGAGCCGGCACAACCCACCCAGAAAAGGATTTCCGGCTGCTCACCGTTCATGGCCATCTCGGCCATAGTTTTTAATTCCATGTGCTGAACTTTGATAATCAAAAATAGTATGCATGCATAACATTAGCAAATAAGATGGTAAGATTCTAATAAACTTTGGGACTTATTGGCGAATTTTTATTCTGTAAACGATTCCCAATCAAGCAATAATGCGAAATTTCGAACTTTGTTTAGATAGCTTCTAAATTTTATTCGGGCAAGGGTTTCGCGGGTGAGTCTCTCAAAAATCTATGCTTTGGCGGGGCGACCGGTCATGTTCAGCTTGACAGGACCGGATCGTGCAGGCGTTCCCGCCGAAGCACAGAAGCTCAACAGGCCTCTTCACACTTTCACGGTTTTGGGCAAACTCACTTCTCCATAAGCTTCAGCAGGACCGTCCGTTGGTAACGGGGATTGTGGTTGTCATCAGAGATCAGGTAGAGGGTTCGTTTGCCGTTTATTGGTTGGCCCCAGGTCATCCCCTCCATATTGTCCGGTTTCAGAGGGAGACCGTTAAACCGGGTGTCGGGGTCCCAACTGAAGACCTCCCTTTTCTCAGGTGATCGTCCGGATACCTTCAGCTCAAACAGTTTAATATAACTATACCGGCCGTTAAAGCAGCGTTCCAGTACCAGCAGCTTATCTTTTTTATCGGGAATAGCCAGGATTTCCGAGATGCCGTTCCCGAGCGATGAGCCGGCCGGTTGCTGCGGGCTTAAGCAGCTGCTTTTATCCAGGGGATACGTGTAGGTCTCCGCCTTTGCTTTTTCCCTGCCCGGCCACCGGACCAATACCGTGGAGTCGGGCCCGGCTTCAAAGCCATACCAAAGGTCTTCTGCCAGGGCCAGGCTTTCAATGCCGCGGTTCAGCGTGGTAAACGGACTGGTGATCATGCTGTATTCCGCCGCCGTTACCGGGGTGCCGGCAGAATCAATATAACCGATGCCCGTGGTTTCATCGTTTTCAAACGAATACCAGATCCGTTGGCCGTCAAGGCGCAGTGCTTCTGCATTTCTAACCCCGAAAAAACGGAAGGTGTTATCGATATTCCCCAGGGTGTCCATACGGTAAAGCCACGAATCCTGGTTCTCCGGATCGGGGCTGGGGGTCTGCCGGTCGGAGACCAGGAAAAGCTCACCCACACCTGTCATTTCCAGCCCCGAGATCCCTCCGAAGCGAAGATTGGCCGGAAATGAACGCCAATGGGTAGAGTCGATTACAAAAACCGAATCGGCCTTCACGATCTCAAACCCACTGATCGATTGCCCGTAACCTGTAAGGGAAATGGTAAAGGCAAATAAGAATTTTATGGATATATTTTTTTTGAACCACATAGTCACATAGACATTTAAGAATGAATATTAAGATAGGGACAGGTTACACATTAGTCACGCCAGAGTTCACTCCATATGAGGGCATTAATCCCCTTATATGATCTATCTAATATGACTGTATGACTATGTGGTTCAAAAAGACGACCCGTAGGGGCGCCGCACTACGACAACCGTAATTCTTTTTTCAGGAACTGCCCCGTGTAGCTCCCTTTCACCGCCGCCACCTTTTCCGGGGTTCCTTCAGCGATGATTTTACCGCCGCCGCTTCCGCCTTCCGGCCCCATGTCCACAATATGGTCGGCAATTTTGATCACATCCAGGTTATGCTCAATGATCAGTATGGTATTCCCCTTATCCGTCAGCTTCTGAAGCACGTCCAAAAGCTTCCGGATATCCTGGAAATGCAGCCCGGTAGTAGGTTCATCCAGGATATAAAGGGTTTTCCCCGTATCTTTTTTGGATAACTCCTCCGAGAGTTTTACCCGCTGCGCTTCACCACCGGAAAGCGTGGTGGCATGCTGCCCCAGTGTAATGTACCCCAGGCCAACATCGTTCAGGATTTGTACCTTCCGGTTGATCTTCGGCTGATTTTCAAAGAAAGGAATGGCTTCCGCCACGGTCATGTCGAGCACATCCGAAATCGACTTCCCTTTGAAGCGGATCTCCAGTGTCTCCCGGTTGAAGCGTTTCCCTTTACAGGTTTCGCAGGGAACATGCACATCCGGAAGGAACTCCATCTCTATTTTTTTCATCCCGGCACCTTCACAGGTTTCACAACGCCCGCCTTTCACATTAAAGGAGAAGCGGCCGGGCTTATAGCCCCGGATCTTCGATTCGGGCAGCTCGGCAAAGAGGGTCCTTATATCGGAGAACATCCCGGTATAGGTGGCCGGGTTACTGCGGGGGGTGCGCCCGATAGGCGACTGGTCTACCTCGATCACCTTGTCGATATGGTCCAGCCCCTCCACATCTTTATAGGTCAGAGGCTCCCGCTTTGCCCGGAAGAAATGCCGGTTCAGGATCGGAAAGAGCGTTTCATGAATAAGCGAGCTCTTGCCGCTGCCGCTTACTCCTGTGACACAGGTAATGGTCCCCAGCGGAATTTTCAGGGTGACGTTTTTCAGGTTATGTCCTTTCGCGCCTTTGATGGCGATAAATTTTCCCGACCCGGTCCGGCGTTTTTCCGGAACTTCAATGTTCACCCGCTCACTCAGGTAATCGGCCGTTACCCCGCCATTGGCAATGAACGCCCCGGGAGAACCCTGGCTTACCACCCGGCCCCCGTGGCGCCCCGCACCCGGCCCGATGTCAATGATATAGTCCGATTCCAGCATCATGTCTTTGTCATGCTCCACGATCAGTACGGTGTTTCCGAGATCGCGCAGGTCCTTGAGGGCCTTGATGAGCTTGACGTTATCCCGCTGATGCAGCCCGATAGAGGGCTCATCCATAATATACAGCACGCCCACCAGCTGGGTGCCGATCTGGGTGGCGAGGCGGATACGCTGGGCCTCTCCGCCGGAAAGGGTCTTTAAGGGCCGGTTCAGGGTGAGGTAGTTCAGCCCGATGCCGTAGAGAAAGCCCAGCCTTTTGCGGATTTCTTTGAGGATCTCCGCCGCAATGAGGCGCTGCTTCCCGCTCATACGGTCTTCCACACTTTCAAACCAGGTGGTCAGTTCCGAAATGTCCATTTCAGAAAGCTCCGCAATGTTCTTCCCGGCAATGAGAAAGTGAAGTGACTCCCTTTTCAGCCTTTGTCCGTGGCATTCGGGGCACTCCTTAATGATCAGAAAGTCTTTGATCCAGTCCTGGATCTTGTCGCTTTCCGACTCCTGCTGGTTTTTCAGGAAAGTAATGATCCCTTCAAATTTCGTGTTCCAGTCGGTACCGGGATATTTCCTGGAAGCTACCGCCACCGGCTCTTCGCTTCCGTAAAGGATGATCTCCAGCACTTCCCGGGGGATCTTTTCTATCGGGATGCTAAGGGAAGACTTATGGGCCTTGAGCAGGGCTTCTATCTGTTTGAAGATCCAAAGGTCACGATACTCGCCCAGGGGAGCTATTCCACCGCGGAGGATAGACAGTGACGGATCAGGAATAATGGATTCCTCCGTGATCTCCTCGATCTGCCCCATACCTTTACACACGGGGCAGGCGCCGTAAGGGGTGTTGAAGGAGAAGGAATTCGGGGAGGGGTCTTCATAGCTGATGCCCGATTCCGGATCCATGAGATTCTGGGAGAAATATTGTACCTGTTCATTCTCGTCCAGGAGAAGGAGTGAGCCACCGCCCAGCTTTAAGGCGGTTCCTACCGACTGGCTGATGCGGTAACGGTCTTCTTTTTTGGGTACGATGCGGTCTACCACTACTTCGATATCGTGGATCTTGTACCGGTCTGTCTGCATCTTGGGGACGATGTCCTGAACTTCACCATCTACCCTTACCTTCGTATAGCCCATCTTGGATATCTGGACGAAAAGTTCGCGATAGTGGCCTTTTCGCCCCTTAACCATCGGCGCCAGGATATTCAGCTTTTTGTCTTCGTAATGGTTCAGGATCTGCTCAATGATCTGGTCCTGGGTCTGCTTCACCATGGGCTTGCCTGTGATGTAGCTTACCGCCTCGCCGGCACGGGCATAGAGCAAACGCAGGAAGTCATAAATCTCCGTGGTGGTGCCTACGGTAGACCGGGGGTTTTTGGAAGTAGTTTTCTGCTCGATGCTGATCACGGGCGAGAGGCCGTTGATCTTGTCCACGTCGGGCCTTTCCATATCGCCTATAAAGCTGCGGGCATACGAAGAAAAGCTCTCCATGTACCGCCGCTGTCCCTCCGCATAAATCGTGTCAAATGCCAGCGAAGACTTTCCGCTGCCGCTGATACCGGTGATCACCACCAGCTTGTTACGGGGAATAGCTACATCTATGTTTTTCAGGTTGTGCTCGCGTGCACCGAACACCTCAATCTGCTCGTGCCCGGTCAGTTCAATATCGTTCAATGCCACCAGGATTTTGATTAATCCGCGAAGTTACAAAAAATAATAACGTTTTCATCTCCCCCCCTTTAAGTAAACTATTTCCCTTTCCGTGTCGTTATCTTTCTTTAATGCTAATCGACGCTTTATGCGATATCTTCTTACGTGCTTTGTTGGCTTGCTTTTTTTTCATTCTTCCTTTTCCCAGGATACCTTCACACTCAGCGGTACCGTTAAAGATGCTTCGGACGGTGAAGCACTGATCGGGGTGAATATCAATGCACGCGAGCAGAAAGTGGGCGTAAGCACGAATGTGTACGGGTTTTACTCTATCACTCTGCCCAAAGGCACGCATACACTGGTGATCACCTATGTAGGCTATCATAAAATGGAGAAGGAGATCGGGTTAAATGCAAATACTACGCTGAACCTGGAGCTCAAAGAAGAAGGGAATGTGCTGGATGAGGTGGTCGTCACGGCCGAAAGGGAAGACCACAATGTAAAAAGTGTGGAGATGTCGGTCAATAAGGTGGAAATGAGGACCATTAAGAAGATGCCGGCCCTGTTGGGCGAGGTAGATGTAATCCGTAGCATACAATTTCTGCCAGGGGTGAGCTCCGTGGGAGAAGGCTCTTCCGGTTTTAATGTACGGGGCGGGGCGATAGACCAGAACCTGGTGCTGCTTGATGAAGCCCCGGTCTACAACTCCTCCCACCTGATGGGCTTTTTCTCGATTTTTAACCCGGATGTGGTGAAAGATGTGAAGCTGGTCAAAGGCGGTATCCCCTCGGTTTACGGCGGCCGGGTCTCTTCTATCCTGGATGTACGGATGAAAGAAGGAAACCGCAAGAAGACGGAATTTTCCGGAGGCATAGGAACGATATTTTCCCGCTTTACGCTGGAAGGACCGATTGTAAAGGAAAAGGGCTCCTTTGTGGTGGCCCTTCGAAGGTCTTATATCGATATCCTGGCCAAACCTTTTCTTAAAGATGATCTTAAGGGAGTGAAGTTTTATTTCTATGATTTTACAGCCAAAGGGAATTATAAGATCAACGACAAGAATACCGTTTACCTATCGGGCTATTTCGGAAGGGATCTTTTCGGCGCGGACTTCGGGTTTGACTGGGGCAATGCCACCACCACCTTCCGCTGGAATCATGTATTCAATAACAAGCTGTTTCTGAATACCACCCTTTTCTATTCCAATTATGCCTATTCCCTCGATTCCGACCTTAAAAAAGAGAACAATGAGGATGTTTTTCGCTGGAATTCCACTATTTTGAACTATAGCATCAAGCCGGATTTTACCTGGTATCTGAACACCCGGAATACCATAACTTTCGGCGGACAGAGCATACTCTATAATTTTAACCCGGGCAAAGCGCTGGTGGTATCCGGAGGGGAAGCGCAGAATATCGGCCTGGACACTAAAAAGGCGCTGGAGTCGGCCGTTTATATAGGAAACGAGCAAAAAATCACCCAAAACTTGACATTTAATTACGGATTGAGATATTCTTTTTACGATTATTTCGGCGCCCGGCTGGCGTATGTCTTTGACGAATCGGCCCCGCCGGGTGAACGTAAGCCGCTGATGGATACGGTGGCTTATTCGGGGAATCAAAGCATCCGGCGCTATGGCTACTTTGAGCCCAGATTTGCCGTTAATATCAACTTAAACCGGAGCACATCCCTTAAAATAGGCTATAACCGCCTGGCCCAGTACATTCATTTGCTGTCGAATACCACGGCATCGTCGCCATTGGATGTATGGACACCCAGCACCAATAATATCAAACCCCAGCTTTCCGACCAGATAGCGGTGGGCGTTTTTAAGAATTTCCGCGACAATATGTATGAAAGCTCGGTAGAAGTGTATTACAAAACACTGCAAAACCAGATCGATTACATCCGGAATGCCGATCTTTTGCTTAATCCTTTTGTGGAAGGGGATCTGATGTACGGGAAGGGCAGGGCCTACGGCGCCGAGTTTTTTGTGAAGAAGAATAAGGGGAGCCTGAACGGTTGGATCAGCTATACCCTTTCCCGGACCGAACGAAAGGTCAACGGGCTGAACAATAACGAATGGTTTCTAAGCCGGATCGATAAGCTGCACAACCTGTCGGTGGTGTCTATTTATGATATTTCCCGGAAATGGAACATCGGGGCTACTTTCTCGTTTATGACGGGCACGCCCGCCAGCTTCCCGACCACCAAGTATGTCTGGCAGGGTATAGCCGTGCCGCATAACTACAGCGATGAAAGGAACACCTACCGGATACCGGCGAGTCACAGGCTCGACCTGTCGGCTACCAAAAAGAATAAGCGTGCCCTTTTCGGCAGGGGTGAAAGCGAGTGGGTGTTCTCGGTTTATAACGTGTATAACCGGCGGAACCCGTTTTCGGTGTATGTAAGGCAGAACCCCGATGACCCGTCGAAAACCGAAGCCGTGAGGTACTCGGTGTTTGCGTCTGTCCTGCCTTCCGTTACGTACAATTTTAAGTTTTAACCTGCAGTTAATATGATCAACCCGGAACTCACTACTCGGTACAGACGCAAGATTTTGCGTCTCTACTACTTGGAACCCGGAACTTCTTTATACCAATGAAAAGACTACTCATAATACCGGCCGCATTTCTTTTCTTCAGCTGTGAAGATGTGATCAGCATTGAAGTGAAGGAAGGGAAGCAACAATTGGTGGTAGATGCCTGGCTGACCGATGAGGTGCGTGAGCAGCAGGTGACCCTGACCCTTTCGCAGCCCTATTTTGATCAGGGAGCCCCCTTACCGGCATTGGGGGCTGAAGTGTATGTGATCCGGCAGGACAGTACGCTGTTTCGTTTTAACGACTTCGATAACGACGGGGTTTATACCTATACTCCGCGAAACAGGAATTTTTTGCGGCTAAATGAAATGACAGGCCTGTATATCAAATACCGGGACGAAGAATACTATGCTATCTCCCAGCTGAAGCGCGTGCCCACCATTGACTCGCTCAAGTATCAGTCTCTTACGCTGCCTATCAAACCGGAGAACAGTCCGCAATCGGGATTCCTGGCCCAGTTTTTTGCTACTGATTTTGAAGGGGAAGGAGATACTTATCTGATACGGTCTTACAAGAACGACGTTCTCCGGGCCCGCTCCAACGAATATACTTTATCGTACGACGGGGGGCTTTCACCGGGAAGCGGCTCTGACGGTATGCTCTTTCTTCAGCCCGTTCGGATGGGGATCAATTCGGGGCTTTTTGTGGACCAGGATAAGGTAACCGTGGAACTGCATTCCATACCGCTCGACGCCTATTATTTTCTCTACCAGGTGCAGTCAGAGACCAATAACGGGGGGATCTTTTCCACACCGCCGGCCAATATTCATTCCAATATATTTAACCGGAACCCGGAATCGACCGAAAAGGCCGTCGGTTTATTTTTTGTTTCAAGGGTAAGCCGCTATACGGCGATCATTGATAAGAATAATATAAGGCCGGAGGAATAGGGTGTCCGGGTCATCAGGCCAGCACCAGCTCATTTCCGCGTAATACGGGCACCACGTCGTACAGGTCTTTTTGCAGGCAATATTTGATGTCTTTGTTAATGCCCAAACGTTGTAAACGCCGGATGTGCGACGAGTTGGAGAGATAAAGCAGCATATTGTCTTTAGAAGCTTCGTAGGCCCGCATGGCCAGGATAGCGGCATCTTCCGCTACAAAATATTCTTCTTTGAGGGCATCGACCACCGCACCGGCAAAAAGAGTGTCTTCCAGGTTAGGACGGCCCTTCCAGCCGGCGCAAAGCACCAGTACATCGTAGGGTTGGTTTTTCAGGTAGTCTACCACGGCCTGAAGGTTCAGGAAGGCGCCAACGATCACTTTTACCGCATTCTTCTTGCTTTTGGTGATCGACAGCGTGCCGTTGGTGGTGGTCATGGCGATTTTCTCCCCTAAGAGCCGTTCGTCCATGAAGCTGAACGGGGAATTATCCAGGTCAAAGCCTTCCACCTTTTCCGCATTCCGCTCCGCTGCGGCGACGTAACCCCGTTTCTGGTATTCGCCGCATTCCTCCACAGAAGCTACCGGTATAATGCTTTTCACCCCGTATGCGAAACCGGTGACCATGCATGACGTAGCCCTGAAAATGTCTGTAACCACCACAATGGTGTTGTTGATGTTATGGTGATGCAGCAGATCCGGTGTGAGGCAAACGTCAATGTTTTTCATAGAGTTTTTAAAATTTTCGCAAAAATAGGGAATCTTGTTCAATAGCGGGTAGGATCGGTGGGATTTTGGCCGGTACCATTGGATGTGGGGAACGTAGAGACGCAAGATTTTGCGTCTCTACAACCGCAGGCCCTCCAGCAAAGCGATATATTTTTCCACTCCCTCCGTGATTTCATGAACATAAATAAATTCATCGGCCGTATGCGAGCGGGCCGAATCTCCCGGACCGATTTTGATGCTGGTATAAGGGATCAGCGCCTGGTCGGAAAGGGTGGGCGAGCCATAGGGCTTCATTCCCAGAGAAATGCCTCTTTGAACAACAGGGTGATCCAAAGGGATACCGGAGGGATTCAGCCGAACCGAGCGCGGCACTACTTCCGACCTTACGTTTTCCCGGATGATCTCCAGGGTTTCGTTGAGGGTATAGGCATCGGTGGCCCGTACATCCACTACAAACTGACAGGTGTCGGGCACTACGTTATGCTGGGTTCCGGACTGTATGACGGTGATGCTCATTTTTACTTTTCCCAAAGTTTCGGATATTTTAGGGAATTCAAAGGTGCGGAACCACTCGATGTCGGGCAGGGCGTGATAGATAGCATTGACGCCCTCCTCGCGGGCGGCATGGCCGGCCACTCCATAGGTAGTACAATCCAACACCATCAGGCCTTTTTCGGCCACGGCCATCTCCATGAGGGTGGGTTCGCCTACTATGGCCAGGTCAATCTCCGGAAGCTGCTTCAGCAGGAGCTCGATGCCGTTCCTGCCGGAGACCTCTTCTTCTGCCGTGGCGGCGAAGATGAGGTTGTAGGGGAGGTCGGCCCGGTCGTAAAAATGGAGAAAAGTGGCCAGGAGGGCTACCAGCGGGCCGCCGGCATCATTGCTACCGAGGCCGTACAGCCGGCCGTCTTCGATCACCGCCTTAAATGGATCGCGGATATAAGAAACGTTGGGCTTCACGGTGTCGTGATGCGAGTTCAGCAGGATGACCGGCTTTTTGTCGGAGTAATGAAGATTTTTACACCAGATGTTGTTTTCCAGCACGTCAAAAGGAATACCGTATCCGGCAAAAAGCGTGGCAAAGCGCTGCCGGGTGCCGTCTTCTTCGCGGCTTAGGGAAGGAATTTCAATGAGTTCCTTCAGAAAATCAACGGGCGAAAAGTCTTTTATCATGGTCTGACAAAGGTATAAAAGTGCGGAGTAGCTTACAACCTTTTGATTCAAAAGCAGGTCTATATATTGCAGGACGTCATTCAGGGCGACATGAGCAGCCGATAGTGTAAAATTAAAAGAGCAGATAAATGAAAAAGCTATTAATGTTTTTAATGATCGCAGGTTTAATAGCCTGTGAGAAAAGTGAGGTGGGGAAGAGCGATGAGCTTACCGGAACCTGGAAATGGGTCAGGAAGACGGGTGGCATCGCAGGCGTGAATGAGACCCCTAAAGCCGGAGAAATAACCCTCCTGAAGCTCAATGCCGACAAAACGTATTCCACCACACTTAATGATTCGCTGCTGGTTAGCGGGACCTACACCCTTTCGACCGGAGAATCGTTGCTGTTGAATAAGGAAGTGAATTTCATCGTTTTTGGTGAGGGAAACCCTATGATGTATGAGGTGAGGAATAATGAGCTGCACCTGGCGGAGGATGTGTATGACGGGTTTAATTATGAGTATGTGAGGGAGTAGCTTGCATTTAAAACTTATATTGTGTATGTTTGACACAAGATAGTTTTAAATATTCAACCTTACCTCATGAACCGACAGCTTATTGGCCTCCTACTGGCAATAATGGGCTACCTGCCGGCCTGTTTTGCAGTTAAACCCGACTCGGTGTATATTTTTGCCTACGGCACCGAAAAAAACAGTTATCATAACGGACTGCATTTTGCGTGGAGCATCGACCGGAAGACCTGGAGTGCGATCGGTCCGGAACACAGTTTTCTGAAATGTGATTACGGAAGATGGGGCTCACAGAAAAAAATGTATGCGCCGTTTCTTTTTCAGGATCAGCAGGGCAAATGGCATTGCGTATGGGGCCTGAACGAAACCGACGGTGCGCTGGGGCATGCCTCTTCCGACGACCTGGTCTATTGGGGGCGGCAATCGTATCCCCTCCTGGTGACGGGCGATAATGTGCTTCGGCCGGAGGTGCGTCCGGCTGCATCGGGTGCGGCCGGCTCAGGTGTGGCCGGCTCAGGTGCGTCTGACTCCGGTGCGGCCGGTCAAGGCGCGGCCGGCTCCGGCATGAAGGTGACCTGGGCCTCCGGTTCAGGGGAGCTTTTTGAGGCTTTTACCCCCGATCTCAAACAGTACGCTTCGCCGGAAAAGGCCCAAGACTTTGTATCCACCCGGGAAACCGTCCGCGTTTCCGGAACGGAGCGGGCGGGAACGGTCCATTTGGTTCCCCGGAGCCTGCTGGAAGGCCTCCTGACTGCCCGTAAGATTGCGGAAGCCAAACGGGTCGGCAACAGTGAGCGCCTGGCCATGAGTAAGGATCTTTTTAAGGAGCCGGTCTCAATATCTATCGGAACAGATAAGCAAAATAAAAAGCCTATCAGCGATATGCTCATCGGTGTCTTTTTCGAAGATATCAACTATGCGGCAGACGGCGGTTTATATGCCGAGCTGGTTCAGAACCGCGACTTTGAATATAACCTGAGCGATAAGGAAGGGAACGATAAATCCTGGAACAGCTATAAGGCGTGGTCTGTAGGAAACAGTGACCTGTCTTTTGGTGTTGATTCGGTGAAACCTATCCATCCGAATAACCGGAACTATGCCCGGCTTCGGATCAAAAAACAGGGAACCGGGCTGATCAACCAGGGCTTTGACGGAATTTCTCTGACCGAAGGGGAAAAGTATGATTTTTCTGTGTTTGCCCGCAGTTCCGAAGCAAAGCGGGGCGGGCTGAAGGTCCGTTTGATCGGTGCTTCAGGAGAGGTGTACGGTGTGGAAGTGACTTCCGACGGGTCTAATCCCGGGGCTGCTTTTGAGAATTCAGGAGAAGTGTACGGCGAAGCAGTGACCCGCAGGATCTCGCGCGACTGGCAGAAGTATACGGCGGTGATCACCTCCACTAAAACCGTGAACGGGGCTCGTCTGGAGGTGATCCCGCTGCAAACCGGAACGGTGGAGCTGGACATGATCTCGCTTTTCCCGCAAAAGACCTTTAAGGGCCGAAAGAACGGCTTGCGGGCGGATCTCGCCCAAAGCATCGCCGACCTGAAGCCCCGATTTGTGCGTTTCCCCGGCGGCTGTGTAGCCCATGGCGACGGAATAGGAAATATCTACCGTTGGGAAAATACCGTCGGCCCGTTGGAGGCGCGCAAGCCCATGCGCAACCTGTGGGGCTATCACCAAACCACCGGCTTAGGTTATTTCGAATATTTTCAGTTTTGTGAGGACATCGGAGCGGCCCCGGTGCCGATCGTGGCGGCAGGTGTGCCCTGCCAGAACTCCGCCCATCACGGATGCGCCCTGGGTGGGCAGCAGAGCGGTATCGCTATGGAACACATGGATGAATATGTGCAATCGGTGCTGAACCTGATCGAATATGCCAACGGTGATATCCGCTCGGAGTGGGGAAGCAAGCGGGCAGCGGCCGGGCATCCCGAGCCTTTCGGGCTCAGGTACCTGGGCGTTGGAAACGAAGACCTGATCACCGACATCTTTGAAGAGCGCTTCCTGCTGATCTATAATGCCGTGAAGGAAAAGTATCCGGAAATAACGGTGATCGGTACCGTGGGGCCGTTTAATGAAGGCACAGACTACGTGGAAGGCTGGAAGCTGGCGGATAAGGTGGAAATCCCTGTCGTAGACGAACATTATTACCAGACCCCGGGATGGTTTCTGAATAACCAGGATTTTTACGATATGTATGACCGCTCCGGATCAAAGGTATACCTGGGCGAATACGTGGCGCATATACCCGGCCGGCATAACAATATGGAGACGGCATTAAGTGAAGCCCTTCACCTGATCAATGTGGAGCGGAATGCGGATGTGGTGACCATGACCTCCTACGCTCCGCTGCTGGCCAAAGAGGGCCATACCCAATGGTCGCCGGACCTGATTTATTTTAATAATTCGGAAGTTAAACCCACGGTAGGCTATTATGTACAAAAACTTTTCGGAGAAAACCCCGGAAGCACGTATATTCCGGCGTTCATTCAGGGAAACCACGATCTGCGGAAAGTGGCGGTGTCGATGGTGGAAGACGGGGAGCACCTCATCATTAAGCTGGTTAACCTGCTGCCGGTGCCGGTTACTTCAGCTATCGACTTGTCGGAATGGAATGTTACGGCAGGTGAGGCCCGGATGACCGTACTGAAGGGAGAGCTGGACGACAAAGCGGCAAAGCCGCAGGAAAGTACTCTGCAGGTATCTAAAGACCTGAAATATCAATTGCCTGCCTATTCATTATCGGTTATAAAAATTAAAATTTTATGAAGAACCTTATTCTAACTTTACTGGCCGGGTGCGTTATGACCGGCGCTTATTCTCAGGAGTATAAGGCGGGTCCGGTAGAAAAAGACTTTAGCGCCTATCTCTTTACCTATTTCAAAGGAAATAAGGTAGAAGATGAGGCCATCTGCTATGCCGTGAGCACCGACGGTTATCACTACAAAACATTGAATAACAATACCCCGGTGATCGATTCCAAAAAGATCAGCTCCACGGGCGGGGTTCGCGATCCGCACCTTCTTCGGGCGGAAGACGGCAAGACATTTTACATGGTAGTGACCGACATGACCTCCTCCAAAGGGTGGGACTCCAACCGGGCGATGGTGTTGCTGAAATCCACCGACCTGGTCAACTGGAGCTCTTCCGTGATCCATATTCAGAAAAAATATGCCGGACAAGACGATCTGAAACGGGTTTGGGCGCCCCAGACCATTTATGATGCGGCCGCAGGCAGGTATATGATCTACTGGTCGATGAAGCATGGCGACGGGCCTGATATTATTTACTATGCCTACGCAAATCCGGAGTTCACCGACCTGGAAGGCGAGCCCCGGGTACTTTTTAACCCCAAAAACGGGAAGTCGTGCATTGACGGAGACATTATCAACAAGAACGGGCTGTATTATATGTTTTATAAAACCGAAGGCCATGGAAATGGTCTCCGGCTGGCCATTACCGACTCGCTGGCTTCCGGCAAATGGATCGAGCAGCCCGGATATAAGCAACAGACCCGCGATGCGGTGGAAGGGTCCAGCACGTTTAAGCTGATCAATTCAGATACTTACATCCTGATGTATGATGTGTATATGAAAGGGAAATACCAGTTCACCGAAAGCAGGGACCTGGATGTATTCAAAGTCATCGACCAGGAGATCACGATGGACTTCCATCCGCGGCACGGCTCCATTATCCCGATCACCGCTCGTGAGCTGAAGCGCTTAACCGATCAATGGGGGCTTCCGGAAGGCATCACTATCCCGCAAAGGAATAACCCGGTGTTGGAGGGCTACTATGCCGATCCCGACATCCTGTATTCCGAAAAAAACGGGAAGTATTACCTCTATCCCACCAGTGACGGGTTTGATTCCTGGTCGGGGTATTATTTCAAGACCTTTTCTTCGGATAACCTGAAAGACTGGAAAGATGAAGGCGTTATCCTGGACCTGAAAAAGGATGTAAGCTGGGCGGACCGAAACGCCTGGGCCCCCAGCATCATTGAGAAAAAGGTGAAAGAGGGATATAAATATTATTATTATTTTTCGGCTGCCCAGAATATCGGCGTGGCGGTAGCCGATGAGCCCACCGGTCCTTTTACCGATTCAGGGAAGGCCCTGATCGACTTTCGGCCGGAGGGGATAAAGGGCGGCCAGGAAATCGATCCCGATGTGTTTACCGATCCGAAAACCGGGAAGAGCTATTTGTATTGGGGCAACAGCTACCTGGCGGTGGCGGAACTGAATGACGACATGGTCTCAATCCGAAAAAATACCCTGAAAGTAATGACCCCGGATGCCACTTTCCGCGAAGGAATTTATGTGTTCTATCGCAACGGGTTGTACTATTTCCTGTGGTCGGAAGACGATACAAGGAGTGAAAATTACCGGGTGCGGTACGCCACTTCCCAATCACCTACCGGCCCCCTGAATATCCCTAAAGACAATCTTATCCTGGCGAAAGATCCTTCGAAAGGGATCTACGGCACGGGGCACAATTCGGTTCTTCAGGTACCCGGGAAAGACGAATGGTATATCGTGTATCACCGGTTCAGCAAACCAAACGGCATCAAGATGGGCAGCCCGGCCGGATTTCACCGCGAAATTGCCATCGACCGGATGGAGTTTAATGCGGACGGGAGCATTAGGCCGGTGGTGGTGACGGATTGAGCTTAGGCTTTTTATCGAACCCTATCTGTCATATAGTTCAGTTAAAAGTTAAAAACTAAAAGTGAAAAGTTGCGGAACATTCTCCTATTCATATACTAAATGTACCTTAACTTTTAACTATTAACTTTTAGTTTTTAACTTTTACTAAGCTCTTTGTGCTCAAACGGTTAAAATTATCAGGGGACTGTCTCTATTTCTCAATCGCTACCGCCGGGTTGCCGAAAACGGTCTTGCCGTCTTTCACATCTTCAATCACTACAGAACCTGCACCTATGCGTGCATTCCTGCCTATTTTAACGCCTGAGACGATCACCGCTCCGCTACCTATGAAGGCACCTTTGCCGATCTCAACGTCTGAATTGATCACCGCCCCGGCTCCGATCTCAGCGTATTCTCCGATCACAGTTGCGGTATCTACCACGGCTCCGGAGAGAATAACGGAGTGATTACCGATCTTAGCGCCGGGGTTGATCACGGCTCCGCCGGCGATCAGTATCCCGTGGCCCAGATCGGCGTCTTCGGAGACCACAGCTTTGATATGCACGGCATTTACCGGCATGGTTTTCTTTTGTTCGAGTATCTGCTTAACGGTTTTTTCTTTGGCGACCTTGTGCTCAACCGCCACGAATACCTCTGTTTTATTACCGATGATCCCCAGGTAGTTTTCATCCTGGATATCACCCAGCACCAGCACTTCCGAGATCTCCGTATTATGGAGATCTTTGTTCTCATCGAGGAAACCGTAAACCAGCACATCATTGCCGGAGAATATGTCGAGAGCCAGCCTGCCCAGCCTGCCGGCGCCCAGTATCAATACGGGATTTGTCATAAGCTAATTTAATTTTTGCGCAAAAATAACACGTTCTTATAAAAACCGGGCAGCCAGGTTCAATCTTTGGGTGGCCATGAGAAGTGTTTCGTCATCTTTGGCAAAGCAAAACCGGAGGATATGGTGGTCGGTTGCGTCGGAATAGAACACCGAAACAGGAATGGAAGCCACTCCGGTTTTTTCCGTTAAAAGGATGCTGACCTCCACGTCGGGCCGCTGCGAAAGATGCGCATACGAAAAGTTTTGAAAGAAGGTTCCTTCGGAAGGCAGGGGGCGGAATACCTCCGTGTCCAGCGAACTCAGAAAGAGGTCCTTTTTGTACTGATAGAATGCGGAAAGACTTTCATGGGCTGTAGTGCTTTCGAGGTAGTCGGCGAGGGCATACTGCGCCGGGGTGAATGTACAAAACGTGATGTACTGGTGTATTTTGCGAAGCTCTTTTGTCAGGTTCTCGGGAGCCAGGCAGTAGCCGGTCTTCCAGCCGGTGATATGATAGGTTTTGGCGAAAGAGTTGCAGATAAATGTACGCTCCCGCAGCACCGGGCTCTCACTCAGTGAAATATGCTTGCGGCCGTCAAACAGGATATGCTCATACACTTCATCACTCACCAGGAAGAGCCGGGGATGTTGCAAGATGATGTGCTCCAGCGCAGAAATGTCGGATCCGGTCAGTACCTTGCCGGTAGGGTTATGCGGGCTGTTCAGCAGGATGAGACGGGTCTGAGGGGTGATCCTGTCCTGAACCTCCTGCCAGTCGATCGTAAAATCGGGGTATTTCATCTTGACGAAAACCGGGATCCCGCCCTGCAGCTGTACAGCGGGCACATAAAGGTCATACGCCGGTTCTATGATGATCACTTCGTCGCCAGGAGAGATCACTGCAGCAATCGCCGAAAACAAAGCCTCCGATGCCCCTGAGGTGACGGTGATCTCTGTGTCGGCATCATAGCCGTATTTTAGAGCCAGCTGATTTCTCAGCTCGGGCACCCCTGCGGCGGGTGAATACTGGTTTTTACCATGCGAAGCATGCCAGGCCAGGCGTTCAGCCAGCAGGGGATCAGGCTCAAAGCCCGGAAAACCCTGAGACAGGTTCAGGGCATTGACGGAGTTTGCCAATGCAGTCATACGGGTAAATATGCTGATTCCTACGCCGGGAAGTCTCGAGGTCATTTTCGTAGCTTGCTCACTAAACTGAATAAACGGTACCACTGCTGATGGGAGAGGGTCACATTAGTGGCCGCAGCCACATTCCGGATTCTGGCTTCGGTAGGAGAGCCTATGATGGGCAGCATACCCAGGTTAAGCAGCCAGGCCACGGCGATCTGCTCGACATTGGTGTTCAGCTCGCCTGCTATTTCAGCAAGAGCCTCGCGCAGCACCACACGGTCCAGGGAAGTGCCTTCCAGGATATCACCTCCGGCCAGCGGAGCCCAAACCAGGGGTTTGGCGAAAGATTCTTTGATCTCATCAAGACGCCCGTCAAATATGGCTTCGGGATTCAGCAGATTAAACTCAAGGTGATTGGTTACAATCGGCAGGTCAAGCACCGACTTAAGCAGGCGGTACTGCGAAGAACTAAGATTCGCCACTCCGATATGTTTAACCCTGCCGGAGTGTACCAGATAATCAAGTGTGGCGGCAATTAATTCGATCTCGGTGATATAATCCAGCCCGTCGAGCAGGAGGATGTCGAGATATTCTTTTCCTGATTTTTTCAGGAAGGTGTCCAGCTGTCCGATCATGGCGTTTCTCGACTGATCAATGATCTCGATACCGTCGGGTGTCACTTCTTTTCCGAGGCGGGCCAGAATGACCAGGTCCTTACGGTCGAAATCATTTTCGGCAATGGTATCAAAGAATACTTTATGGATACGGTCATTCTTACCGGCTGCCGAGAACTCAAACGTGTTGATTCCCAGCGCCAGGCACATGGAAAAAATGCGCCTCGCCTCCGCTTCATCAAAATCAGCCATTTCCTCCCAACGCCATAAAGAATACAGTGCCTTAGAGACTTTGGGCCCGGAATCGCTCAGATATATTTTTTCCATCGTTTTAAAATTTGGTTTAAAATTATAAAAAAAACGCCACGAATCGCAGCCGTGACGTCTTTCTACCAATTAAAGTTTTAGTCCATCGAATAAAATTGCAATAATATCATTGAGAATCTCTTCCCGTAATTTTCAATTAAAAAGGTTTAATGATGAGGAACGATCCTGTTCTTTCACGGTTCAAAATTGGCTAATCTATTTATCCTATCAAAATGATAGAGTAATAAATTTACAGATTTGCTGAAATAGTTATATACTTTCTGTAAAAATTCACAAAGCATAACAAAAGGAAAGTGTTTAAATAGAGTTAGTTGCTTATGGCCCAGGGGGGCTTATAAAATACGCAAAATGCAAGGCGTTGAGGATGAGGACGAGGGAGCATACTAATAAGTATGTGACCGAGACCGAATTCCGAAACAACGCGGCAGTTTGCGCGTTTTTTAAGCAACTAAACTTTTTGTATTTTTGCGGGATGAATATAAAAAACGACCTGCTCATCCGGGCAGCGAAAGGAGAAAAGACAGAGCGTGTACCGGTATGGGTCATGCGTCAGGCGGGCAGAATTTTGCCTGAATATCGTGCAGTGAGGGCGAAAGCCGGAAGTTTCATTAAGCTGGCAACCACTCCGGAGCTGGCGGCGGAGGTCACTTTGCAGCCGGTGGATATCCTGGGAGTAGATGCAGCCATTATCTTTTCGGATATCCTGGTGGTGCCGGAAGCAATGGGCCTGCCTTATGAGATGGTGGAGGCGAAGGGGCCGTTTTTCCCGAGAACGATCAAAAGCCCGGAAGATATTGAGCAACTTAACACGGCAGATATCGAGGACCGGCTTTCCTATGTTTTTGAATCGCTGGATATTGTAAAGAAGGCCCTGAACGGCCGGGTGCCGCTGATCGGTTTTGCCGGAGCGCCGTTCACCCTGTTCTGCTATATGATCGAAGGGCAGGGGTCCAAAACGTTTTCAAAAGCCAAACGGATGCTCTACAGTGAGCCTGAATTTGCGCATGCCCTGCTGGCGAAGATCACCGAGGTGACCATTACTTACCTGAAGCTCAAGGTGAGCCACGGCGCTGACCTGGTTCAGATCTTTGATTCCTGGGCGGGCGTTCTTTCTCCGGCTCAGTATTCCGAATTTTCTATCCCTTATCTGTCAAAGATCGCGGACGCTTTCCCGGATGTTCCGCTGACCTTATTTGCGAAAGGTGCTTTTTTTGCCCGGAAGGAACTGGGCCTGCTTTCCTGCGATGTGGTGGGACTGGACTGGAACATGGATATCCGTGAGTCGAGAGAGCTGATCTCCGAAAAGACGCTGCAGGGGAATATGGATCCCTGCGTTCTGTACAGCTCTTTTGCGGATATCGAAAAGCAAACCCGGGACATGGTGATGACCTTCGGGAAAGACCGTTATATCGCCAACCTGGGGCATGGGGTTTACCCGGATACGGATTCTGAGAAGGTAAAATGCTTTATTGATACCGTGAAGTCGTGTTGAGGTATAATTTTTTGAAGCGGTTACCGTTTCGATAGTATGAATAGGGTCAGTTGAAGGTATTTCGCCAACTATTGATGAATGAAAGCCGGAATTATATACCAGACACTCACTACTCACTACTCGGAACTCAGAACTATTTTATACAAATGAAATTCATTTTATTCCTTCTTATTCCGCTCACGGTTTTCGCCCAGAAAGCGGAGCCCCTGGGTTCGGCGATCAATTCCGAATATAATGAGTTGCATCCGTTGATGAGCACAGATGGTAAGATCCTGTATTTTGTACGGGCGGGGCACCCTTCCAATACCAAAGGAAAAGATAATTCCAATGATATCTGGTACGCGGAAAAGTCGGCCGATGGCCGTTGGGGAATGGCCAAAAAGATGCCGCGTCAACTGAACCGGGATCGTTACAACGATCTTTTTGACCTGTCGGCCGACGGAAGCACGGCGCTGATCCGGGGAGAATACCAGAAAGGCGTGCTGAATCCCGATAAGACGGGGATTTCCCTGATCCGGAAAAAAGGAAATATATGGCAGTCGCCGGAAGCAGTGAATATTCCGGGCCTGAACCGGATGGTTCGGGGGAAATTCCTTTCGGCCTGCATGAGTAATAACGGGAAGGTGATTCTGCTGGCCTTCAGTGAGAAGAAGAACGGCGAGGAGGATGATATCTATATTACTCTAATGGACCGCCAGGGAAACTGGACTGAGCCGAAGAGCATCGGGAAAGATATCAATACGGACTTTTCAGAGCGAAGCCCCTACCTGTCGCCCGATAATTCGACCCTGTATTTTGCCTCTAACCGCAAAGGCGGCGCGGGCGGCTATGATATATGGATGTCGAAAAGGAGAGGAAAAGGGTGGTTTGCCTGGACCAAGCCGGTGAACCTGGGACCGAACGTGAATTCAGAAAAGGATGAGATGTATTATACGATGGAGGCTTCCGGCGAGTATGCCTATTTTACCAGTAAGCATAATTCTTTGGGGTTGTACGATATTTTCCGGGTAAAGCTGGAGGATATCGGCCCTGCAAAAGCTCCGGACGAAGCCACGCTGCAGGCCACCGTAGTGACCGATGAGTCTCAGGAGAAGGTGGAGCCTGTTTTGCCGGTGCGGGTGGCAATCATCAGCGGGAAGGTTACGGACATTTCCACCGGTAAACCCATAGGGGCCCGGATCATCTATGAAGACATGGAAGACGGAGAGGAGATGGGGGTAGCCACTTCAGACCCCCAGACGGGCGAGTACAAAATAGTGCTGCCTTACGGAAAGCGTTATGCGATCCGGCCGGAGCTGGAAAATTCGCTGGGTGTTTCGAGAAGCATAGATCTGACCGCACCGGGAGAATATAAAGAGATCACGGGGCAGAACCTGGAAGCGGCGCCTATCCGGGCCGGTACTGCCGTTACCCTGTATAATGTCTTCTTTGAGTTTGCCCAGGCTACGCTGGAGAAGGAGTCTTTCCTGGAGCTGGACCGGATGATAGGCCTGCTGAACAAAAACCCGAATATGGCCATTGAGGTACAGGGCCATACTGACAACGTGGGCTCGGATGCCGCCAACATGCGGCTTTCGCAGCAGCGGGCCGACGCCGTAAAAAATTATTTCCTTTCGAAGGGAGTTTCTCCCGACCGGGTAAAAAGTACCGGTTTCGGGGAGAGCAAGCCGGTGGCTTCCAATGAAACCACGGAGGGCCAGGCCCGAAACCGGCGGGTAGAATTTGTTATTCTGAGGAAGTAATTAAACCGAGAAGCTTTCGCCGCAGCCGCAGGTGCGGGTAGCGTTAGGATTCTTAAAGTGGAATCCCTTGCCGTTCAGCCCGTCACTGAAGTCCAGTTCTGTTCCCAGCAGGTAAAGCAGGCTTTTTTTATCGACGAATACTTTCACCCCTTTGTCCTCAAAAACGTGATCGCTGGGCTGCTGTTCGGCATCAAAAGCCAGGTTATACATCAGGCCGGAGCATCCTCCGCCTTCTACGGCCACGCGTATGCCGTGCGCGTCGTTTTTCCCTTCTTTACTGCGTAGCTCTACGATTTTATCTCTTGCGATATCTGATACGGTAACCATTTTTTTCAAAAAGCTTTATTGCTAAAATATAACGGTTGACCGGGTCGAAAAGTTTCTTATTCGTAAATCAAATACTTCTTACGCATTTCTTTATATTGGCTGAGGCCCGGCTCCCAGGAGGCGCGGATCTCTTCTGCGGAGGCTCCGGACTCGATCTGCTTCCGGAATTCATAGACCCCGGCCAGGTAGTTGATATTGCCGATCTGTTTACTCTGGCTTTGATCAAAAAACTTTTCCTTTACAGGATAGGCATTATACAACTCTATCATCCACTCTATGGGTATTCTCCTGGTTTTTCTGAACTCGCTTACATCTACTGTTCTGAAATCCATGCCGTAGCATACCTGGTCCTGATGTAAGGGGGTTTCGGCCATACCTTTTATACTTTTGGGCGTAAAGCTGAAATCGTATTTTCCTTTCAAAAGCGGCGCTCCTGTTACCGCAAAGGGCATCATCGTGCCTCGCCCCTCGCTAAGAATAGTTCCCTCAAAAAGACAGGTGGCGGGGTAGAGCAATATGCTCTGCTGCGTATTCAGGTTGGGAGAGGGCTTCACCGGAAGCACATACTCCATGTCATGATTGTAATTGGCCACGGGGATGACCGTGATATCGGCTTTCAGTCCGCCGGGGAGCCACCCCTCTCCGTTGATCATTTGGGCAAACTCGCCTATGGTCATTCCGTGGGTCATGGGAATAGGAAACTGCCCTATGCCTGATTTGAGGCGCATGTCAAGGATGGGTCCGTCTACCAGGTAACCGTTAGGGTTGGGCCGGTCGAGAATAAGCAATGGTTTGTGGTTTTCGGCACAGGCCTCCATTACATCGCGAAGCACATTGATATAGGTATAAAAGCGGCATCCCACATCCTGCACGTCAAAGATCATCAGGTCGAGATCGGCCAGGTCTTCGGGGGCGGGCTTTCTTTTTTTGCCATACAGAGAAACGATCTTTATGCCTGTAGCTTCGTCGGTCTCATCTCCTACTTTGATGCCTGCGCTGGCATTACCGCGGAAGCCGTGCTCCGGGCCGAAAGCCTTGATGATGTTCACTCCCCGCGACAAAAGACTGTCGACCAGGTGCCTGCTACCGATGATGGTGGTGGGGTTGGCCAGTACACCTATTCTTTTTCCTTCCAGCAGGGGAAGGTATTTGTCTGTCTGATCGGCTCCGGTCAGGATGCCGGAAGTTTGGGCATGTGAGCAGGCGGTGATCGCCAGAAAAAGCGGCAGAAAAACAAGCGACAAGAGGTTTTTGAAGGACATGAGAAACAGGTTTTATGATACAAGGTATAAAAGTACGGAATAATTAAATAAAAATTGTAAGGCCGGAAATTGTCTTTTCCCGGGAATAGTTTTTATTTTTGGAGGATATATTGAATTATAATATGGAAGCGCTGAAAGATTATTTTGCTTCAATTCCTACGCTGCACCGTTCCATTATCCTGGTGGGCGGGATCGGGCTTTTCTGGATGATAGAATACATTGTGCCGCTGTTCCAACACCGGTATCAAAAAGTCAGACATGCCGGGTTAAATATATTCTTTACCCTCACCACGGTCATTGTGAACTTTCCACTGGCGTTTATGCTGGTGAAATCGAGCGACTGGGCCGTGGCCAACCACTTCGGAATCCTGGCCTGGCTGCCCGAAATGCCTTTGTGGCTTTATGCCCTGGTTGGATTGCTGCTCCTGGACCTGATCAGTGCATGGTTCATTCACTGGTTGCAACACCAGGTAAAGTGGATGTGGATGTTTCACCTGGTTCATCACAGTGACCGGCATTTGGATACCACTTCGGCTAACCGGCACCATCCGGGAGAAAGCTTATTCCGGCTGATCTTTACGGTCATTGCCGTGGTGCTCGCCGGTGCGCCCATGTGGCTGGTATTTATGTACCAGTCGCTTTCCGTGGCGCTCTCCCAGTTCAATCATGCCAATATCCGCATGCCCGTAAAACTGGACAAGGCCCTGAGCTGGCTGATCGTTACCCCTGACATGCATCATACCCACCACCACTACGTAGTGCCGTATACCGATTCGAATTACGGCAATATATTTTCGGTTTGGGACAGGCTTTTCGGTACCTTCCGTTACCTGGAAAGAGATAAGCTGGTTTATGGCGTAGATACCTGTATGGATCCGAAAGAGAATGAGCACATTGTTCCCATGCTGAAAGCTCCGTTCAGCCCTTACAAAAAGTGAAGATGTTTAAGAAATACACAAACTGCTGCGTTGTTTCGGAATTCGGTCTCAGTAGAGACGCAAAATTTTGCGTCTCTACCCCGTGGAATTAGGTTCGGGGCTTGTGCTACGCTCCTTCGTCCTCATCCTCAACGCCTTGCATTTTATGTATTTCTTAAACATCTTCCCGAGCCGTAGGCACTAACATTTTTAGATACCTTCAAATATTCCTTACCGGCTTTACAGAAAATTTCCCTGACCGGATGCAACCTGCCCTGCATTTCCGGCATCTTCTTTGTGGAGTGACCGCTTAACCTGTTCGCACAGCCGTTTGTGTAATATAAACTACCTTGTATTACACAATACCCTAATTTTGACATTGAAAAAGCTATTACTATTTAAAACAATGAAAACTCTATTACTCACCATGGCCCTCCTGTGCGCGTTGACGGCCTTTGGTAAAGACTCCCGGAATGTGACAGGTGCTGTCAGTGATGAGAAAGGCGAGGCCCTTTCATTTGCCAATGTTTTTCTCTATCGGTCGGCCGACAGCTCCCTTTACAAGGCGGGGGCGGCAGATTTGGAAGGGAAATTTATGATTGAAGACGTGGAGGATAATAAGTATTACCTCAAGGTGTCGGCTGTGGGTTACGCAGATTTCTTTACTCCTGCCTTTGTGATCAATGCTCAGAATATGAACGTAGCCTTCAGTTCGATCGTACTGAAAGAGTCGGCGAATGTTCTGCAGGCCGTGCAGGTGACGGCCAAGAAACCCTTTATTGAGCAGCAGATCGATAAGATGGTCGTGAATGTGGAAAACAGCATAAGCGGCAGTGGCAGCACGGCGCTGGAGGTTCTTGAAAAAGTTCCCGGGGTGATCGTGGACCGTCAGAACGACCAGATCCGGATACGCAACAAGTCGGGTGTGGTGGTAATGATCGACGGGAAGATCAATTATATGTCTTCGGAAGCGCTTTCCCAGTACCTTAACAATATGCCTTCCGACCAGATCCAGTCGATAGAGGTGATCACCAACCCGTCTTCCAAATACGATGCGGCCGGAAATTCGGGCATTATTAATATCCGCCTGAAAAAGAATAAGTCACACGGCACAAACGGTACGCTGAGCTTATCGGGAGGAACCGGGCTCCTGCCCAACTCGACTTCGGATCTCTACCGGGGCAGCAGTAACCTCTCCCTGAACCACAGAAATAAAAAATGGAACCTTTTCGGCAATGCGAATGTGGGAAGAAACCGTTTTTACAGCGACAACACCATCCTGAGAACCACGACGTTCGAGAACCGGGTTTCCGAATTTGACCAGTACTCCCAACGTGCCGGGGGCGGGATGTTTTATTCGGTGAGAGCCGGCGCCGATTATTTCCTGAATGACAAGACCACGGTGGGTATCCAGGGGGACTATAACCTGTGGAACGGATCGATGAAAAGTGATGGCAGAACCAATATAAAAGAAATAGCGGGCGGTGAAATAGTGGAGAGCTACCTGCTGCCGGGCTCCGACAGAACGATGGACAACCAGAACTTTTCTGCGAACATGAACCTGCGGCATAAATTTAATAACGAAGGGAAAGAATTATCTTTTGATGCGGATTACAGCGGTTTCAGAAGCGGTGCGGCCCAGAATTTCCTGAATACGTTTTACAGTATCGCAAATACGCCCGACAGTACCACGCAGCAGCGGATGGACCAGCCCACAAATATCGATATTTATTCGGCGAAGCTGGATTTTGTGATCCCGGCAAAGAACAAGATGAAGTATGAGTTCGGGGCCAAGAGCAGCTATGTTACTACCGACAATGACTTCACTTTTGAGAATTTCGAAGGCGGGATATGGGTCAATGATATCGGGAAGACCAACCATTTTACATATACGGAGATGGTGAATGCGCTCTATATCAACAGCGGCTATCAGTGGAAAAAATGGGCTGTTCAGGGCGGATTAAGGCTGGAGCATACGTTTTCAGACGGTCATTCCATTACCTCTGATGAGAGAAACAAAAGAAACTATCTCAACCTGTTTCCTACCCTGTTTGTAAACCAGACCATCAACGACCGGAACAGCATCCGGTACTCGTACAGCAAGCGGATCGACCGGCCGAACTACCAGCAGTTGAACCCCTTCCTGTTTTTCCTGGACCCTTATACGTATGAAATAGGGAACCCGTTCCTGCAGCCGCAGTTTACGGATTCATACGAGTTGACCTACACGCTGAAGAGCACGTATTCGTTGTCGCTGGCGTATTCCGATACCCGTGATATGATCTTCCAGGTGCTGGAGCAAAACGATGAGACCCGTTCCACTTTCCAGACTAACAGGAACCTCCGGGGGATGAATAATTATTCCATGAACCTTTCGGTACCCGTAAATCCGGCCAAATGGTGGAGCATGCAGAATAACTTCAGCCTTTACTATAACCATTATAAGGACAATGATGTAAGCGGAGCTGCGCTGAGTGCCGGCCGGGTGGCCTATAATTTCTATACCGGTAACACCTTTACTCTGAAGAAAAACTGGGCGGGCGAGCTGAGCATGTGGTATAATTCGCCGGGGCTTTTCGGGATCATCGAAATGACCCGGCCCCAGTATGCAGTGAATGGAGGGATCCAGAAGTCGTTCCTGGAGAAAAGAGCCCGGCTGAAATTAAGTGTCAGCGATGTTTTCCTTACCTCTTTCTTTGCCGCGAGGATCAACTATTCGAATATGGACCTGTCGCTGAATAATCGTTTTAATGCCCGCCGGGTGGCCTTAACCTTTACGTACAGCTTCGGTAACCAGAATGTCAGGAGCCTGCGCAGGAGCAGCGCGAATGACGACCTGAAGCGAAGGGCCGGCGGCAACGAAGGATAAATGGAACACAGATGACGCGGATTTAGCAGATCAATGCAGACTTAATACGGGATTATTTTCTCTTAAAAATCGGTGTAAATCTGCTAAATCCGCGTCATCGGCATTCTGTCCGACAATTTTTTTAACTTGAAAGAATCCTAATTCCCCTATTTCCCGCGCTTTATATTCCTACGCGAGTCTTAAATTCCCCCAAAAACATGACCTTCGTCATATATTTGAAAATCAATGAGTTCAAACAATGATTGGTGACAGTGTTTCCGAATTTAGAATTCTTCTAAATTTATTTTCACCTCATTTTTGTACTAAATAAAGGGTTAAATTTGTACTCGATTTTCGGAAGTAATTTAAGGAATGTCAGAAAAGTTACAGTCAATTTCTTTGTCTTACAAGAAGGCACCCTTTGAGATAAGGGAGAAGCTTACGCTGTCGGAGGGTGAGATCAAAGACCTGTATGTTAAGCTGAAAGATGTTTTCGGCATTCGGGAAGCGCTTATTATTTCCACCTGTAACCGAACCGAAATTCACTACAGGGCCGCAAAGGAATTAAGCGGTCAGCTGATCAGGCTGCTGGCTTCGGTCAAGGCCATTGAATCAACGGAATTTTACGAATATTTTGACTGCCTGACCACCGAAGAGGAGGCCCTGACCTATCTCTTTGAAGTTTCTTTGGGGCTGCATTCACAGGTAGTGGGCGACCAGCAGATCATTAACCAGGTGAAGCAGGCTTATCAGTGGGCGGCCGATATGGATATGGCCGGAACCTTCCTGCACCGGGTGCTTCATAGTATATTTTATGCCAATAAACGGGTGGTTCAGGAGACGGAATTCCACGACGGAGCGGCTTCTACTTCCTACGCTACCATAGACCTGATGCAAACCATTCTGCCCGCCATGAGTCAACCAAAGATTCTGGTTCTGGGCCTCGGAGAAATGGGCGAAGATGTGGCAAAAACGCTTTACGAAAAAGAGATCCGCAACGTTACGCTCTGTAACCGGACCTTAGAGAAGGCGGAAACGCTTGCCGGCACGTACAGCTATGAGGCGATGTCGTACTTTGAGCTGATCGGCAGGATAGGCGAGTTCGACATTATTATTTCTTCACTCCGGCTGGTGCAGCCTATTCTCACGAAGAATGTGCTGAGCAAAAGAAATTCCATTACTTACTGCTTCGATTTGTCTATCCCGCACAGCATCAGCCCGGACGTGGCTGAACTGCCCGGAGTGGTTTTTTATGGGCTCGACGAAATTCAGCAGATCACCGGTGAGTCTATAGACAAAAGGCTGGCCGCTGTGCCGGCCGTGAAAGGGATCATCGCCGAACTGGTCAGTGATATCGATACCTGGTCACAGGAGCTTCAGGTTTCTCCCACCATCCACAAACTGAAAAATGCCCTGGAGCAGATACGCCAGGAAGAAATGGCCCGTCACCTGAAAGGCCTGACCGAGGAAGAAGCCAAAAAAGTGGAGAAGATCACCTCCGGTATGATGCAGAAGATCATCAAGATGCCGGTGCTTCAACTGAAAGCCGCCTGTAAACGGGGCGAAGCCGAGGAGCTGATCGATTTTCTTACGGATCTTTTTGATCTGGAGAAGGGGTCGGTGAAGGTGTGAATACCTGTTGGCTTAAACTTCGAAGAGATTTGATCACTTCATCCTATTCAGGACTTTCTTTATTAGCTCCACTTTCTCACGCTCACTCGTGCTTATTATGCAATTAAAACATCCGCAGGAATTCCCAGGTTTTTATGCAGCGCCCTGATCATTTTGAGGCTAAGGTTCCTTTTGCCGTTAAGAACTTCTGAAATCCTGTTTTCACCACCAAAATATTTGGCAACCTCTTTTTGAGAAAGGTTCAGCATGGCCATACGCTCTTTAATGGCTTCTACCGGGGAGGGGGCGGGAATGGGGTAGTGCTTTTTCTCGTACTCAACTGCCAGAATAGTGACAGCATTAAGAATTTCCAATGCTCTCTGTCTGACGGCGGGGTCTTCAATCATGTCTGCATCTATTAGTGCGTCAATGATTTTGCCGGCTTCTTCAAAATCCTGCTCATTGGTGATGGGCTTGATCCTGATGTTATCCAAATCTATATTCCGTGTTTTCATACTCTTTTAACTTTAAATGTTATGAATGTCTCGTATCCTGTCATATTCGCTATGAGTACCTACAAACCTAATGAAGGCAGACTGGAACTGATACTCAAATTTTACAATGAGCCTGTATTTATTATTTGTAATATCAAAGACAATACGATTATTCTTTAAGCTATCTGCGTCTTTGAAAAACTTGGTTATTTCACCGGGGTATTTAAAGCTCATTTTCTCAATAACCTCATACCAGGTTTCCAGGGAAGCTCGTGCATCCGGGTGTTTCTCCCAAAATTTTCTTAGTGTGCCTTTGCTATATATTTTCATAACGTAGATTTAGTATAAAAGTTCCACTTTTTGGGAAGTTTTATTTTGTGCATAGCAAATTATGAATTTTCGAAGATTAGAAAAGATGAAGTGGGATAAAAAAAGCCCGGAGTTCAGTTTTTTTGCTTCCGGTTCATTAAAGGCCGGTTAAAGAATTTCTGAGAGAGACTACCCGGTTTTGTAACCTTACAAAACTTGACTTTCGGGGGTAGCAAAATGTATATTTTCCCAAAAACAAATTGTATATGATTGGAAGTTTTATTCTAAACACCAGTTCCGCCTTAATTTTTATCGCCTTCTAACCTGCCCTGATTTTCCGGGCATTCTTTTTTTATTGTGTGCTACTCCGGGCCTGTTTTTGCAGGCTACCTGTCCGCTTTTTGCATTTTAAAATCTAAAAACAAATCTAAATGAAATTTAGAACAAATCTCCTATTCAAAAATTTGAATTATGCCAGGGAATGTAAGGCAATCGTTTCGGAAAAAGAGACGGTAAACGAAAATGAAGAAAGATTTATGGTGGAAGTGGCCGGGCTGGATAATTCTGCCCCGTTTAAATTCTCCCTGTTATCTGAAGCGGTTTATTTCCAATGCCCGGAAACGGCTTTCTGGCTAAGGAAGCATAATAACTGCTTCGTTCCCCGGGGTATTTACAGTTACGGAAAGGGGGGATTTTATGTGCCTGGAGAAATCGTTATCTCCACGTTGGAGGGTTTAAAGAAATACCAGGTGACGCTTCGGTCCTGGAATGAAGATCTGAAGAAAAAACTGAGTAAAACACTACGTGCGCTTTAATCATCCTGCCGGTTTCGGCCGGCCTTAATCCTTTTTTAAAATGTTGATCAACAAAAGACAAAAACAGAAATGCCTTATCGACCAACGTGGTAACCCTATTGCCGTTGGCATGCTCTCGTTTACCGATGAGCTGGAGTCCAGAGGGTATGAAATCCTTAATCTGAGCCGTAGAGAAAGCGTGTTTCTTCCGTTTTCTGTGGTACAGGATAACTTCGAGCCGATCAGAAATTCTGAACTCTTATGGCTTAGGGAAGAGGAGTTTTTCACTTTTTTACCCTGGTGGTATAGTAAGAAGCTGGACTGTTATTTCCGGGTTTCAGAGGTTAAGATGCGTGAGGGGTTTTTGACAGAGAGCTGCCTCGTGCTGACGGTTTTTTATAACAATGAAAGAGTTGCAGAACTGAAAGAGTTTTTTAACCAAAACCGTCTCCATGAAGTCAATGACAAAAGTATCATTGAGATCGTGATTATAGACAAGAGAGGACAAACAGAATTTCAGGCTCATGAGTTAGATTCCCCGGAAATTTGTCTGGAAACCATGTACAATGATGATTTTAAGCCTGTTTACGAACATGTGATCGAAAAGCTAAACAAAACAGGGAAAGGAGTGGTGCTGCTCCACGGCCTGGCCGGAACCGGCAAAACCCACCTGATCAAACATCTGACTACTCAGGTAGACAAGCATTTCATTTTCCTGCCGGTGCAGATGATCGCCCAGCTTACCAGCCCTTCTTTTATGCCCATGTTGCTCCGCCGGCCCAATTCCGTATTGGTTTTGGAAGATTGCGAAAACTACATAGAAGATCGTAATCTGGGCCGCTCGGGCAGTGTGGTTTCTTCCCTGTTACAGATCACAGATGGTATCCTGTCGGATATCCTGAATCTGCAGGTGATTTGCACCTTTAACACCGATCTTACACAGGTAGATGCTGCGTTGCTGCGTGAAGGCCGGCTGATAGCCGAATACGAGTTTAAAGAGCTGGAGGAGAAGAAGTGGGCGCAGCTCACCAATAATAAAATGGTAAATGGGAAACGTACGTTGGCTAACGCCTTTAACACGTTAACGCTGAGAAATGAGCAACCGGAAAAGCGAGCTATTGGATTTTAAGCTTAAAGAGCTTCGCATTTATCTCCCGGAGGGTATTTTATAGTAAAAATTTCACTTAAACCTTATTGAATATGCTTTGGTTTATCTGGTTCGGATTTATGTTTTTATGGATAGTATGGGGTTTGGTGTGTCTTCTGACCGAAGGGGCGCTTATGGTCTGGAATACCATGTTTCCGCGCAGGAAAGTTGATGTTCGGAAAGTTATGGATTATCTTCACTTAAACCACTAATGCGAATGAACAGGGTTTTATCAAAATCGAAATTTAAGTTGGGGCTGGAATGCCCCAACAAACTGTATTTTACGGATAAGAAGGAGTATGTAAATACCCAAAAATCCAACACCTTTTTACAGGCTTTGGCCCAAGGCGGGTTTCAGGTGGAAGCACTGGCCCGGTATGATTACCCGAACGGCATTTTAATGGATCGTAAGGGAAAATCGTACGAGGAGTTAGCGGAAGAAACCCGATTGCGTTTACAAGAGGATAATGTTGTGCTTTTCGAGGCCGCTTTTCTTTATGAAGGCCTATTTGTGCATGTGGATATCCTGACTAAGCAGGGAAATAAAATTCAACTTATCGAAGTTAAGGCTAAATCTTATAAAGGGGAGAGCTTTCTGGGTAAGGATGGGGGGATTGATACCCGATGGAAACCTTATCTTTTCGATATAGCTTTTCAAAAATACGTAGTTTCCCGGTGTCAGCCTGCGCTACAGATTGAGGCCTACCTGTGCATGGCAGACAAGACAAAAGCGGCCACGGTAAACGGTCTGAATCAGATGTTCAGATTTAAAGGAGACAACAGGAGAGAACCGGATGTGCGAATAGATCCGGCTGATGGTGTGGGAGACTCCGTATTGCGAAAAGTACCCGTCGATGATATCATTGAGAATATTATCAGGGATGAACATCCTTCCGCACTAGGGGATAAATCTTTTTCTGAGGCCGTTACTTTATTGAGAAACGTAGTTGCAGAAGGCCGCTTTCCGGAATGGGATATCCGGTACACCACATGCAGAACCTGTGAATTTAAAGCTACCGCTGAGGAGGAAAAGAATGGCTTTAAATCGGGATTTAAGCATTGTTTTTCAACCATGAAGAACTGGAAGGAAGAAGATTTTCATAAGCCGAATATTTTTGAGATTGCGCAATTCAAAACTAAGAGGAGAGACGAATTGGTTTCGGGAAACCGGTTTTTTATGGAAGAACTAGTGCAGGAAGACGTTATGGGAAAGGGCAGGATGTCTGACACGGCGCATAGACAGTGGCTTCAGGTGGAAAAGGCGGTAAACGGGGATTTTACTCCCGCAATAAAAACAGTTGAACTTCGCTCTGAGATGCAAAAATGGATCTTCCCCTTACACTTTATTGATTTTGAGACCAGTGCTGCAGCCCTGCCCTTTTTAGCGGGTGACCGGCCGTACCAGGATGTGGCTTTTCAGTTTTCGCACCATATTTATCATGCAGATGGCACTATAGAGCATGCTACGGAGTTTATGGAAGCCACCCCCGGTGTAAACCCCAACTTAGCGTTTGTAAGAGCCTTGAAAAAGGCCCTGGAAAAAGACAGGGGGTCTGTTTTCAGGTATTCTGACCATGAAAATAAGATACTGGTAAACATGGTCCCCTTTTTAAGCAGCTCAAATGAACCGCATAGGAACGAACTGATTGATTTTATTAAAGAGATAACCCGTAAAATGAGTGGAAAAGTTATTGAATGGCAGGGCGAAAGGTGCATGATTGATTTATGTGCCGTAGTCAAGAAATGCTATTATAATCCGCATACCAAGGGGTCCAACTCGCTGAAGGCTGTTTTGCCGTCCATATTAAAGAGTAGTGATTTCCTGAAAAAAAAGTACACCCAACCTCTTGGAGAGATCCGTGTTTCGAGTCGTAATTTTTCTGAAAACCACATTTGGCTGAACAGGAACCTCGATGATCCCTATCATCAGCTCCCCAAATTATTCGAAGAGATGACACCTCTTGAAAAAGAGGAAAACATTTCAGAAATGGAAGATATCAAAGAAGGAAGTGCGGCACTTACGGCCTATGCTATGCTGCAATATACAGACATGCCGGAAAGGGAAAGAGAGGAGATTATGAAGGGGCTCAGGCAGTATTGTGAACTGGATACATTGGCTATGGTAATGCTTTACGAGCACCTCCTGGAGATGGCAAATTCTAACCTTAATTAATTTCGTATACTTAAATTTTAAATCACTTCACTCCAGGATAAAAATATGACAGATTCTTTTCTGATTTACGGCCAGTATTGGGGCAAAAATTATAATATTTCCGACCAGTATTTTGTAAAACAGTATCCAAAAATGAAGATGGAACCCGAAACCATCCGGGATTGGGAAGGGGAAATATTGATGGTTAAAAATATTTTTGAAGCTCCCTATTGTGGGCAGATCTCATTTTCTGTTGCCTCGGGAAATGTTTTTAGCAACTATATGCATTTGGAAGACGGTAGCTTTTCGATATGGGACATGTTTGCCGGCAACAATTTTGATTATTACCTGGCCGGCACCCTGAGTTTCGGTCTTGACGATGCCATTGATGAGTTTTTTCTGGTCATTAACCTGAAAGGATATGAAATAGGGGCGCTTCTTAGTGAAGTGAACAGCGAATATTGGGATAATAAATTTGACTTAACAAGCTGATGATGAAATATGAGGCAATACTCAACCAGATATATTGGGATGCTCCCCTAAAAAAGGTACTTATCTGTGATAGGGAAACACTGCAAGACAAGGAGGAAGAATTTACGTTAGAATGCCGGTTTCTCCAGACCTATGTGGATGAGGAAATGCATTTTAAATGGTCATTGGCTTCGGGAAATGTATACAGCACCACAGTAGAAGGCGGCTGGGAAAAAACGGATCCGGATAAGCTGGAAGTAAAGCAGGTGGTGGAAACCGTATCCAGTTTTCTGCTGGTCTGTGAAGGAATATTGTCAAAAGACTGTACCCCCTGGATGCCGGATCCGGATCGCTCCCGGCATTTTATACGGATTGACTTTCAGCGGTTTAATGTGATTATGGAGAAAAGTGATTATCTTGGTGACAGGATATATGACCTTAACCGGAGGTATTGGAAGTTGGAGGTGGGAGAGGTGGAAATGGTGAATAATTGATAATTTAAATAAAAACGTAAACATTATGGCAATACCTCATAAGTTTAAGAATACCCATTGGGGAAATGGCTTTGCAACCAATAATGCAATTTTAGATGTAACACCTTATGAGCCTGAAGTGCTGATTTTAGGAACTTTTAATCCTGATACTCCTAATGCAAATCATGCTGATTTCTTCTATGGACGGAATTTATTTTGGCCGGCATTCAAGAATTTATTCATTCATAATGGAGTAGAAATAGGTCAAAGAAGGATGCCATCACATGGTGCTCCTCATGCTGTATTGAATCCAACTTTAGAAGATATTTTTGAGCTGTGCATGAAGTTGAAGTTAACTTTTGCCGACTTGGTGTCCGAAGTTTTGCATGAAGAAAATCTTAATTACGAATTATTGCAAAATGATAATATTTTACTTGACGGTAATGAGTATAATCTAATTCAAGACGGACAGAATAACAATATTGGGGGGCTGGCTCAGCTTGATGTCCAAAATCTGGTAAATTGGAACACCATGAATATTGTTAATTTTTTGGTTTCTAAACCTACTATTAAATATATATATTTGACAAGAAGGCCGACTGGAGTATGGGCGGCGCAATGGAACCAGTTGGCAAACAATCCTATTCTTACGGATAGATACTTCACTAACATTTTTACTCCTTCTGGTGCCGGCGCTCCGGTGCATCGTAATATGAACAATTTACTTGCCCATTGGCTTCATAACCAGCAACCTAATTTTGGTCACCTGGATAATAATTGGCTTATTAATCAAAATGTAACGATAAACAATTTTTAATTATGCAAAGAGAAGAAGAACATATTCATAATCAATTAGTTGATAACAGCGTAATTTCAACTCCATACTTATTAGATAAAGCAATAAGACAGTGGGGTATGGTACAGCAAAACATTGTCAATCATTACAATTCGTACTTACAAAACTTTGTAGATGCAAATGCAGTCGGACCAATAGAAAAACACCCATATATTGACAAATATGAACAAGATTTTGATTTAAGCAGGAAATTTTTACTTTTAGGGACATTTCCCGGCACTTCATACTTTAATAATTTGGAAGGTATTGATATTCCTGCCGTAAATAATGGTATTAATAACTTGGTGCAACATGAAATAGATTTTTATAATGGCCATAGGAGAGTAACTTGGCGTTATTTGTTAAATGTACAGAATAATGATTTTCAGACAAATACAATACGAGAGAGGTTGCAAGAATTTGATGTGGCAGTCTCCGACGTTTTTTACTATATTCAGAGAGACAATATTGCTCAAGCAACACCCGCATCTTATCACAACATTATCCTGAATAATTCAATTTTCAAAGTATTTGAAGATAATATAACTACAGATGTAATATTGACAACAAGTGGTTCTATTTCTTCTTTAATAAATAATGATATCGATACTGTAAAAGGAATTAGATGGGTTATTGAAGAATCAGGAGTGCAATTGAATGATGTTTCTATTTCAGGAGATGATTATACAGGGAATGGGGTGTATCATCCAATAACAATCGAAGGAATAGAAAATTGTATAACTCAGCAGAATGATAGAATAATTTGGTGGATAAAATTGGGGAATAAGAAGGTTAAGATTATTAATTTGCCTAAAACCGTTGCTTCAGGTACTATAGGCAGTGATTTTTTTCTAAGGTGGGTAAATTTTAGAGCGGGCTATTATAGAATCCCAGCACCTTTAGAAGCGGAATTAGATAATCTTATTGGTTATATGCAAGGGTACCCAGACGCTTTTGGCCAAGGGCAGTATGTGGTCAGTTTTTGGAAAGATGTCTATCAAAAAGCTCTTAACGGGGGGTTACACGAGATCTAATTAATATAGATTGGTTTTTGTTGGTTCAGTAGCAAAAGCATATTTTTCTTAAACCCTATAAACAATGAAAGTACACCTCATAAAAACGCCAGACTATTCCAACGAAGCCCGCACAGAAGTGCTTCAATTATTGCAGGACACCGGCATTGGTCTCCAGTTTCAGGAAGGTGATTGGGAGGAAATAGAGGAAGCAGATCTCCCTCCCCTATTTTCTTTTGAAAATATCTGGAAGCTGTGCAATAACTATCGAACGCAGAGCCAAGTACCGCCAGAAGACTTTGTGGTACTGTTGACCTCCATACGTAATGAACATAATTTTTTCAGTTATTTTGATGAGGATTTGAACGCTTTCGTGCATACGGACGACTGGGATTATTTCGGTATCGGGAATACGGCATACCCTATTGCGTATGAAGTGGCGGCCAATGTGCTGCAAAGGTTGATGCATTTGACCGGTGCACATATTCATGAGGATTCGGTAGGGTGTATGAATGATATGTGTGAGAATAAAAAGGATGTACTGCTGAAACTACGCACAGCGGATATTTGTCCGGGTTGTTTAAAAGAAATTGAACGTCAGGAAGTAAGTGAAGATATAATCTCTCAGGTATTGCATATTTTTGAAAAGGTGAGAGCGGAACTGATGTGGGCACAGGGCTTCAGAAGAAATTTGAAGGCAAAGAAATTGGAGATTACTCGGGAGGGAAGAATAAAGATAGGGGGTAAGTTGATTTTAAAAGATCCTATGTCCTGTACGCTTATGATATTCTTTTTAAAGCATTTGAATGGTATAAGGTTGAATGATCTGGGAGGTTTTGAGGATGAGTTGGTTAGGATATATTTAGTGGTTGGGAAGAATGCTGAAGACGTGGCCAGGAAAAGAATGAAGGAGATTGCTTTACCACATCAGAAGAACAATAAATTCTCCACATATAGAAATAGGTTAAATAACAAATTGACGCAAAAATTAGGTGATTCCCAGCCCAGGTTTTATCACTTGATTCGACAACACAATGGAGTATTTAGAGTTCAAGGTCCTATCGCCGAAATTACAGATAATTTTTTAATGTAAAATGATTTATAGTCAGGGGAATGTAACGTTACAAAGTTTTTCGATGGGTAATACGTGTCCTATTTTTGAATATAAAAAATTCAAAAATCATGAAGAAGTACAAAGTATCTGCTTGGCCGTCAGGAGGGCGTAAAACAGAAACCATCGTATCGGCGAATGACGTTTTTTCGGCCAAAAGAATTGCCGCGGGGATGTTCGGATGCAGGGAGAACGAGGTGAATGCCACGGAGGTGAGGTAGACTTTAGTGCCGGGTTTTTCCTGAGGTGAAGCCCGGCACTAATCCAGCTGGAATAATCAATAGAACTCAATACAGAAACCCGAACAGCCACAGAGGAATTTTTGTGCGGAATCCCGTTTCGATATCGTCAGCGGCTACCAGATAGGATTCGGCATCCCGGACTTGTTTTGCTGATTTGTTTTTTCCCCCTACTTCGATGGTAATACCGTTGACCAGGAAATCTCCGCTGCCGGGTTCGAATACGTTAAATCCTGCATTCAGTAATTGCCCCAAAAGAAATGTTTCCCTCAAATTACCTTTATCAGGTGTTGGATGGATAGCGTAAGACAGGTTGGTGTTTTCCAGAAAAATCTTGTCGGGCTTCTGCAGCCTTGAAACGCCCTTGCCTTCTACTGATAGTACATTGAGTAATCTGGCATCCCGTAGCTGATAGATATATTCCAATACACTATCCCTGGATATGTCTAATTTGTTTGCAAGTGCGGAAATATTCGGTTTGAAAGGAGCGGATTCTGCAATAGCCCCCAACAGTTTTTTTACTTTAACGGCTGTTCCCGCATTATAGGAAGCGATATAAGCAAGATCTGTATCTACCACGGCATTGATGACCTGCTCCAGCTTGGGCAGGTATTCGTTTTCTCCTTCCGTAAAAATGGGCAGATAGCCACTTTGTATATATTTGGTAAAGAGGGGTAAGGGACGGATAAGGTCAGTAATTTCCCGGCTGATTTCCCGGTGGCGGGTACGGATTTCTTCTAATGAGACAGATGGAAAAACGGCCGCCCCGGTAAAAATGAGGTACTCCCGCAGAGACAGGCCCGGGAGGGAGTAACTGATGACCCGTCGACTAAGATCAGCCTGGCCCCGGTAGATATCCAATGCAGACGACGCGGAAAAGACCACCTTTAACCGGGGTATCCCGTCATAGATATTTTTGAGTTCTCTTGACCAATTGGGGTATTTATGAACTTCATCGATCAAGAGCGTTTCACCTCCTTGATGATACCAGTCCATTGCGGTATCCAGCAGGCTGTTGTTGTAGAACCAGGGGTGATCTGCGGTAACATACAAACTCTTATCGGGGTGTTCCAATCCATATTTGAGATGTTGTAGCAATAAAGTGGTTTTGCCGGCTCCCCGCGGCCCTTTTATACCTATCATCCGTTGGTTCCAGTTGATTTTTTCATGCAGATACCTTCGGAAATTGTTATTTACCCCCTGTAATAGTGTATCCTGAAAGTGTAATAGTGACTGCATTTTTGTTGTTTCTATTCTGCAAATATAATATCATTTTGCAGTTTTAAAACTGCAAAATGATATTTTTTTTAATTATCTGGAAAAGGGGAGCTTAGCTCACGATGAAAACGCCTGAAAAAGTTATTTGGTGTTAATGAGATTGGGATGATTGATCTACCTGTTAAAATCTCAAAAGAACGAAATGGAAGGAATAGAATATCGGAAAGTAAGAAACACAGATACCTTAGTATGGAATTTGGGCAACAGGCCGTTGCCCAAATCTTCTTTGGCGCTTTGCTCCCCGTAAAAATTTCTTTCTCAGCTGTTAGAAGCTGTTGATAATTCAGCATAACGGCTCATAACATAGCAATTTGCCTGACACTGTCTGACGAATGTATTCTTTGGCTTTCTAAATAACAGGAATCGGGAATATAAACAAAAAAACCAGCCGATCGGCTGGTTTTCTATTCCTTACCTCTTACGGTCACAAGATCACGATCAAACTCCTGATCACGGAGACCAGGCGGATGGTGTCGAAGATCCGGGCTTCCGAACCACCGTGTGACTTCACCGAAGCTTCGTGGCTGGTAACGCACTGCTCGCAGCCGTTCAGGGCAGATACGCCCAGGCTTAAAAGCTCGAAAAACTCCTTGCCCAGTACCGGGTTCATCATGACCGACATCCGGATACCGGCGGGCATGTTCTGGTAGTTTTCGTTTTGGTGCATAAAGTGTTTAAAGCGGTAGAACACATTGTTGGCGTTCATTACCGAAACGCAGGCCGCTACTTCCAGGATCTCGGCTTCTGTGGCGCCGCATTTCAGCGCTACTTCTACCAGAGCTTCGCGCAGGGTAGTGTTTTTTTCGTTGATGGCCACGGAAAGGGCCAAGAGAGCGGCTTCTTTTTCGCTCAGGTTCTGGCTTTTCAGCACATTACCCACATTGATCTTCAGGTCTTTCAGGAAACGGCTGTCGGCCTCATTGAGGCGGTCGATCAGGCTGCTTTCCAGCTCTTCCGGAAGGTTTACGCTTTCGAAGAGGCTTTTTTTGGTATTGCTGGCTGTTGTAAACATACTTTTTGAATATAAATGGAGGCTGTCTGAAAAGTGTACCGGATAGTTTTTGATGAGCCCGGTTCTCGACTTCGCTCGAACTGACAGGAGTCATCACCACTTGTCAATTCGAGTGAAGTCGAGAACCGGACACCTTGCCTGGTTTTCAGACTGCCTGATAATTAAACGGTAAGCGTTTCTTCGCCTTTTTTCCAGTTACAAGGACAAAGCTCATCGGTTTGAAGCGCGTCAAGCACCCGCAGAACCTCGTCTACATTTCTGCCCACTGAAAGGTCATTGGCTGCAACCCAACGGATCTCTCCCTGAGGGTCTACGATATAGGTCACACGGTAAGCGATTTTCTCGTTTTCTTCCAGGATACCCAGCTCTTCTGCCAGCGATTTGGAAGTATCGGCGATCATTGGAAACTGAAGGCCTCTGAGGTCGTCGTGGTTGTTTCTCCAGGCCAGGTGAACAAACTCGGAGTCAGTGGAAGCGCCCAGCAGGATGGTGTCGCGATCAGCAAAGTTTTCAAACTTTGCGTTAAAGGCAGCGATCTCGGTAGGACAAACGAAAGTGAAGTCTTTCGGCCACCAGAACATCACCATCCATTTACCCGCTTCGATGTGGTCTTGCGATGTGATCTCATAAAATTCTTTGCCTTTTTCAATGGAAACCACGGCTTGTTTTTTAAATGCGGGGAATTTTTTTCCTAATCCTAACATGATGTTTAATATTAAAATAGTACAATAAAAAATTTAAAAACAGCTACAATATGCTGTGTGTATATTGGAATAATGAAAATTTATACAAATTTACCAAGCCTTATTATATGATGCAATTAAACACGAAGGAAATGACTATTGATTTTATCAATAGTAGGTATTTTGTAAATTTATAGTTGGCAAAGAGTCGCTAATCAGCCACAGATGCACAGATTTTAAAGAGAGGGAAAGTGCATGATCCGGTAAAAATTTGTTCATCAAACCTGTTATCTGTGCATCTGTGGCTAAACATAGGCCTACAAACACACACAGATTTTATGTAGATTCATCTGCAGGCGATGTCTCCTCTTTTTCGTCATCAAAGAGGATACGTACCGAAGGGGTGTAGGTGTCATCAAACTGCCCGTCTCTGGTAGCCCAGAAGAAGGCGATCAGGAACCCGCCGGCTATGGTTAGTGCGAGTATTACTAAAAAGACGATCACTCCCATTTTAAATCAGGTTTTTAAGTTTTGCGAAAAGCCAGGTACAACCTACAGCAAACAGCACCACCGACATGGAGCTGAGCGGCATAAAGACAGCAGCGTACATAGGCGACAGGTGACCGCTGACCGCCAGACCTATACCTACGATGTTATAGAACACCGACAGCGCAAAAGCGGCCACTACCACATTCATGGCTATCCGGCTGAATCCGACGAATTCATCGATCCGGTTAAATTCGCGGGCGTCGAGGATCACATCACAGGCCGGAGAAAAAGCGTTTACATCCTCGCTCAGGGCCACGCCTACGTGGGCCTGCCGCAGGGCGCCGGCATCGTTGAGGCCGTCGCCGATCATCAGCACTTTTTTGCCGGCTGCCTGGTTTTTTTTAATAAAATCAAGCTTGTCCTGCGGTTTCAGGCCGAAATGCATGTTACCTTCCTTAAAATAAGGGGCTACGAGCTCCTGATCACGACTGTTGTCGCCTGAAATAAGCGCAAGGATATAGTTAAAGGAAAGTTTCTTTAAAACCGTTTCCCATCCGTTTCGGAATTTTGATTTTACGGAGAAACGGCCTTTATATACGCCGTTGATCTCTACCAGCACCTGGCCGGATTCTTTCGGGACATCCGGTACGCCCAGGAAAACGGCATTGCCTAAGCGGATGCGACGGTCATCCACTACCGCCTCTATACCTTCCCCTTTTATTTCTTTAAAATACGTCACCGGAGCCCTGAAGGCGAAATCCTGGTCTCCGCCCGCTGTTTCTTTAAAACGGGCAAGCGGGGCGGCAGAACTGTGTTTGTCCAGATGTTCAGTGATCAGCTTGCTAAGGGGGTGCATGGATTGAGCGGCTACGACCCTTATCCAGCCTTTTTCTTCCTCCGATAGCTCACCGTTAGTGAATTTAACATTTCCGGACTTCCCTTCCGTCAGTGTTCCGGTTTTGTCAAAAGCGATGGTGTTTACTTCCGTTAACAATTGGATCACGTTCTGGTTTTTAACAAAGAACCGGTTTTTGCCCAGCACCGTCATGGCGGCATTCATGGCAAAAGGCATGGCCAGGGTAAGCGCACAGGGGCAGGCCACCATCAGTACGGCGGTCACGGTGATCCATACCAGGGCCGGGTTATGAAAGTGCCAGTATAATCCGGTGACGGCAGCAATGCCGATGGCTCCATAGGTAAAATACCGGCTGAAGAAATTGGCGAAATCAGAAGTGCGGGATACTTTGTCTTTGCGGAAAGCTTCATTGTTCCAAAGCTCCGTAAGGTAGCTTTTGGAGGCCTGCTTTTCCACCTGCAGTTCGATCTTTGCTCCCAGCTGCCGGCCCCCTGCAAAAACGTGATCCCCCCGTTTAGCTTCTACCGGGGCGGATTCGCCCGTTACAAAACTATAATCGATCAGGGCCTGCTCCGAAAGCAAACGGGAGTCGGCCGGGATGAGTTCCTGGTGGTGGATCTCAATGAATTCACCAGGCTCCAGCTCCGCGACATTCTTAAAACCCTGTTCTTTTACCCGCACCGCCAGCGGGAAATACGATTTGTAATCATGCTCGAAAGACAGGTAATTATAGGTAACCTGCTGAAGCCATTTTCCGACCAGAAGGAACAGCACCAGTCCGGCCAGGCTATCCCAGTAACCCGAGCTATGGTTGACCAGGGTTTCATAAGTGCTGCGGATAAACAGCGCCGAAATTCCCATTGCAATGGGGATATCCACACTTAACACCCGGGTGGTTCCTTTCCGGTTCTCCTTCAGGGAAATCCAGGCGCCTTTGAGGTAATCGGAGGCACCAAAGAAAAAGACGGGAAGCGCCAGGAGAAAATTCAGGTAGAGGAAGAACTTCTGGTAAGCGGCATCTGTGTTATTCTGAAGATCCAGCTGAAAGTATTCCGGGAAGCTGAGCAGCATGATGTTTCCGAAGCAAAAGCCGGTCACTCCTATACGCAATAGCAAACGGTGCTGTTCTCTATTGGACTTCTCCGGCTTAGCGGCACTTTCCAGGTTGAACAGGGGCGCATAACCCAGGGTGGCCAGCAGCTCTACCAATTCTTTCAGGGTGACCCGGGAAGGATCATACGATACAAAAAACTGCTTTTTAATAAAGTTCAGGCGCGCATTAAGCACCCCGGCTTTTACTTTGTTAAAGTTTTCGAGCAGCCATACGCAGGAGCTGCAATGAACGGAAGGGATAAAGAATGTAACCCTGGCGAGGGTTTCACTCTTAAAGTCCAGGATCTGCTTTTCAATGCGCGGGTCGGAGAGAAATTCATATTTTCCTGCGAAATTCACGGCTTTCAGACTTACCCCCGCATTCTCATTCAGATCATAGTAAGTACACAAGCCGTTCTCCTGCAGGATCTCATACACGGTTTTGCAACCCACGCAGCAAAAAGGCTTTTCATCGAGGGTGATTATTTCCTCATCGCAGACGCTGTCACAGTGGTAACATTTTACCAAAACTTTCTCTTCCGCTACGCTATTCATACAGGATTTTGCTAAAAAAGTGAAAGTTATGTGAATTTAATGCTGTTCCCGTTAAATTTATACCGCAAATCTCATCTTTTTTAAAGGACAATAAAATGATGCGGGTACCGGTAAAAACATGACGTTGGTCATGTTTCTGTGCGTTTTTGCGCCTAGATAAGCAATGATTTTTCAAAGACCGTAGCCCGGCAGCATTTTATTTTTATTTATTTATTTGATAGTCAGATATTTAAATAAAATAGGATAATTTGTAAGGAACATGATTCTTCAGAATGAAATCCGTCAGACGGGAATGATAAGCATCATTTTATAACTTTAGGAATTGAAATAACTTTGTGGAGTTTATTGGCTTCATGATCAAACAGGTGGCGATGAGTCAAAAGGATTATTCAGACCCCTCAGAGGGGATCTTCAAGTACACTACAGAAGGGGTTTTCATTGTAGATGAACGGGGAGAGATCATAAGGGCCAACCCCAGCGCCGAAAAAATTTTCGGTTACCCGGAGAATACGCTGGCCGGACGGAAGATCGAGGAGCTGATCCCGGTGCGGTACCGGGCAGCGCACCCGGGGCACAGAGGACGTTTTCACGGGGAGGCACAGGCCCGGTCGATGGGGCTGGGCAGGGATCTTTACGGGCTTCGCAAAGACGGTTCGGAGTTCCCGGTAGAGATCAGTCTCAGTCCTTTTTCGAACAGCAGCGGAAATTTTGTTATCGCTTTTGTGATCGATATCAGTGTCAGGAAGGAGGCCGAAATGCGACTAATTGCTTATAAAGACGAACTGGAAAAAAAAGTGGAAGAAAGAACACTTGATTTGCGGAATACCATTCAGAGCCTGGAGACGATCAAGAATGATCTGGATGAGGCTTTGAGGCGGGAGCAGGAGCTGGGCTCTATGAAGAGCCGGTTCGTGTCTATCGCTTCTCATGAGTTTCGTACCCCGCTGGCCACCATCATGTCGTCGTTGTCGCTGGTAGAGAAATACGGAAACCTGAATGAGATCGAGAAGCGCGACCGTCATATCCACCGGATCAAAACGGCGGTCCGGAACCTGACGGAGATCCTGAACGACTTCCTGTCGCTGAACCGTCTGGAAGAAGGGAAGGTGATCATTGCGGCAGAGACCTTCGAGGTGGATATTTTAATGGAGGAGATCTATAATCAGATGCTTCCCCTGATGAAAAAGAACCAGGTTATCGTGCGGACGCATTCCGGGCCGATCATGTTTAAATCAGACCCCAGGCTGATCACCAATATTCTTATCAATCTCCTTTCGAATGCGATCAAATTTTCCGGGAACGGCAAAACGATCCGCCTGGCATCATCCATTGAAAATGATCTGCTGGTGCTGAAGGTAAAGGATGAGGGGATCGGAATACCGGCCGCGGAACACAAGCGGGTTTTTGAGCGGTTTTACCGGATGAGCAATGCCGGTGAGATACAGGGAACAGGCCTGGGTCTGAGTATAGTAAGTCATTATGTATCCTTATTACAGGGCGCCGTCACCTTTGAAAGTACGGAAAATGCAGGAAGCGAGTTTACCGTTTCCATTCCCCAAAGTTAATTTTTTGAAACTATGAAAATATTACTGATAGAAGATAACCAGGAGATCCGCGAAAATATCTGTGAGATACTGGAGCTCGACGGGTTTGAAGTTTTAACGGCGGCTAACGGCAAGGAGGGCCTCGACATTGCCCGAGTGGAAATTCCGGACCTGATCGTATGCGATATCATGATGCCCGTAATGGACGGCTATACGGTTTTGTATTTTCTTTCCAAAGAGTCGAAAACCGCCGATATCCCCTTTATTTTTCTTACGGCCAAAGCCGAACGTATGGATTTCAGGAAGGGTATGGAGATGGGCGCAGACGATTACATCACCAAGCCTTTTGAAGACGTGGAGCTGATCAATGCCATTCGCAGCCGCCTGAAGAAAAAGGAGCTGGTTCGGAAGGAGTATTCCAAAGATATGAACGGGCTGGATCAGCTGGTGTCAGATGCGGAAGGAGAGAAGGCCCTTAAGAGCCTGATCGAGAATCGGGAAATACGGGATTATAAGAAGAAAACCGAAATTTACCGGGAAGGCGACTACCCCCTGTACCTGTATTACCTGCAGTCGGGCAAAGCAAAATCGTTTAAGACCAATGAAAACGGGAAAGAGCTCATCATCAACCTCTACAGCGAGGGGGATTTTATAGGCTACACCGACCTGATCCGGGAAAGTAATTTCAGCGAAACGCTTTCGGCCCTGGAAGATTGTAAGGTGGTGGTGATCCCGAGAAAGATCTTTTCCGACCTGATCCTGCGGAACCCTTCCGTTTCACTGAAGTTTATCCAGCTGATCTCCAAAAATATACAGACCATAGAAACGGAGCTGATCAAGCTGGCTTATAATTCGGTACGAAAACGGGTATCGGAGGCCCTACTGCTGTTCTTCAAAAATCCGGAAGAGTCGTTGAAGGTGAGCCGGGAAGACCTGGCATCGAAAGCCGGAACATCGCTGGAAACCGCTATCCGGACCTTATCTGATTTCAAAGACGAAAAGCTGATCGAGATCTCTTCCGGCAAGATCTCCCTCCTGGAGTTGGATAAATTAAAGAACATGCGGAACTGAGTCTATAATTGCCTGGAATTACCGAAGATGCTCAAAAAGCGCGCAAAATGCAAGGCGTTGAGGATGAGGGTGAAGGAGCATAGCACTAGGTAGAGACGCAAAATCTTGCGTCTCTACTGAGGCCGAATTCCGAAAACAACGCAGCAGTTTGTCGCAGCGGCGAACCGTTACTTTTTGAGCATCTTCAGGGAGTGCGGCAAATGGTGATCTCCCGGCTGTTGGCGTAATGACTGACCGGGAGCTGAAATCCCTTATATAAGAAAAAGACGGCCATCACGAAGTAGGAGACCGTATAGATGAGCTTAGGCCTCACCTGCAAAAATGCCGGGAGCAATTTTCCTATTACGCCGAAGCTCATCATCATGGGCAGGGTGCCCAGCCCGAAGAAGATCATAAAAAGTACCCCTTCCGTAATTCCGGCAGTGAGAAATGACCCGCTGAGCGCGGCATAAACGAGTCCGCAGGGGATCAGCCCGTTGATCAGCCCGAAGCCGTATTGTACCGGCAGCCCGTGCCGTTGGGTCAACTTTGACATAGATCGCCGGGCAAAGGAGGCCAGCCGTAAAACAGGAGGCATTACGCTGATACGCTTTTCCCACTTTTTGGGTAGCAGGATCCAGGTCAACAGGACGGCTCCAAGTACTATGAACAGGATCTTTTGCGGAATCATGAACCCGGCCTGCTGGCCCAGGATACCCGTCAGCAGGCCGAGGAGGGCATAGGTAGTGATGCGCCCGGTATTGTAGATCAGCCTTCCGAAAAGGTAACGGTTTTTACCGGCAGGAAGCAACAGGGAAAGGGGCCCGCACATGCTGAAGCAGTGCAGGCTTCCTAAAAACCCCAGTATAAAGGCTGAATAGAGCACTTATAAGATAATTTTCTCCTCTTTCAGGTAGTTTTTGCCGTCTTTTGCCCATTCCATTTTCACTACCCACTGGCCTTTGACCAGGCGGCTCACCGCCACCTTCTGGGTATGGTCAGGGTCTATACGAACCGGCACTTTAAAGTCGAGATTAGCATCTGACGGACGGTAAAAATGGATCTCCCCCGATGCCCCCTGCAATTCTTCAGGGAACTCAAAGGTCAGGAACTCCCCGGTTACAACGATCTTCACCGGCCGGGTGAGCCTGCGAGCATTGGCGTATTTATCGATCTCGTCCTGGTAGGCGATCTCCTTTTTGTAATAATCGCTGCTGACCAGGAAAATGTCTTTCTGCTTTACACAAAAAGTAACCAGGGAAACAATGAACACCACAAAAAGGGTGTAAACGATTGCTATTTTATGTCCGAAGTTCATATTCATTCATTTTAATTGGTATATCCTAAAAATGTGGTTTTCACGGTTTCCACCACTTTGTCGCCGTCCCGGATGTTCACTTTCAGTTCGGTTTTACGCTTTGTGATCGTTGACTTATCCAGCTCAATAAAGAAAACCACCTCTGCCTTTTGGCCTGAGGCTACAGTGACAGATTGCTTATTTCCAACCAGCTTTATTTTCCCGGCGGAACCTTCCACTTCAAAGGCTACCGTTATGGAATCCTTTGATTTATTAAGAATCTGTGCGTTATAGAGGTTACTTAACCGGTTATCGGGCATTTCCTGGTAGAGTTGGCCCGGTACACGTAATATCGTGGCTTCCACCTGGCTCCGGCCGGCGAGGATAAAGATCTCTACCGCTATCAGCAGGAGAAGAACCACCGAATAGCCGATAGCCCGGGCAGAGATCCGGAAGGGGGTTTTGGTTTCAACACTTTCTACCGAGCCGAATTTAATGAGCCCTTTCGGTTTGTGGATCTTCTCCATCACGTCGTTGCAGGCATCGATACAAGCTGTACAGTTAACACACTCCAGCTGAATGCCGTTCCGGATGTCGATGTTGGTAGGGCAAACCTGAACGCATAGCGTACAGTCGATGCAGTCGCCCTTACCGGTATCGATTTCGCCTTTTTTCATACGTCCTCGAGGTTCTCCTCTTACCCAGTCGTAAATGACGTTCATGGTATTCCGGCCTACCAGCACACCCTGGAGCCTGCCGTATGGACAGATGGCGATGCATACCTGTTCACGGAGACGGGTAAATACAAAGAAGAATATTCCGGTAAAGGCCACCAGCCCGATAAAACCGGAAAGGTTTTCTGCGGGAGAATGCGTTACCAGCTTTTTTACTTCCTCCACGCCTGTCAGGTAAGCCATGGCCGTGTGGGCAATGATGACCGAAATAAGCATAAAGATGAAGTATTTCAGGGAACGCTTCAGGATCTTTTCTTTATTCCAGGAGGCCTGCGCCAGCTTTTGCTGCTGCTTCCTGTCGCCCTCGATCCAGTATTCGATCTTCCGGAAGACCATTTCCATGAATACGGTTTGCGGACATGCCCAGCCGCACCATACCCGCCCGTACACTACGGTAAAGAGGGTAATAAAAACAAAAAAAGTAATCAGGCCAATGCTGAAAACCAGGGAATCCTGGGGCAGGAAGAGTTGCCCGAAAATGTAAAATCTTCTTTCAAAGAGATTAATTTGAAGAAGAGGAGCACCCCCTATTTTGATAAAAGGCACAGAAAAAAAGATCAGGAGGAAAATAACCGTAGCTATTACTCTTTTATTGTGATAGCTCCCGCCTGGTTTTTTAGGAAATGCCCAGATCCTTTTACCGTCTTTATCGACGGTGCCGATAGCATCCCTATAGGCCTCGTCGATAAAATCCAAATTGCCTGCCATAAGTATATTAATTTATCTCACTGCACGGCCGCAGCTTCAGATACTGCAGCAGCTTCTGCTACATATTTTTCGCCTTCGGGGCTCTTGGCATTGGCCGGTTTTGTGCCCTGAAGCGAAAGAATATAATTGGTCACGTCCTGCATGTCTTTGGGCTTGATGGTCGACTGCCACGAGATCATGCCTTTTTCCGGCACACCGTATTTAATGGTTTTGAAAACATCGTGAACAGAGCCCCCGTGCAGCCAGTATTCGTCTGTCAGGTTAGGGCCTACCGTACCTTCACCGGCCATACCGTGGCAAGCCATGCAGTTGGCATCATAGATAGCCTTTCCGTTTGTCAATGCGCCGGCGTCATCCAGGATAAGCTGTACCGATTTTTCATCAATACTGTTCCCCTGCTTCTGCTGGAACGCTTCTACTTCTTTCCGGGCTTTTTCCATAGACAGCTCATACTCTTCCGCAGACAGCGGCGCTTTATCCCATACGTGATACACCAGCATATACACCACGCTGAACACGATGGTCAGGTAGAACATATTCACCCACCAGGGGGGCAAATGGTTATCCAGCTCCCTGATCCCGTCATAGTCATGGTGAAGCAGGATAGCCTCTTCATCTTTTACACTGACGGTAGTACCGCTGATTTTCGTCCACCATTTCCTGAAATCGAACGTTTCGTATTCCTGTCCCGTTTTATGGGCGATCAGCCGTTTGGTGGCATTATTGGCCTGTATGATCACAAAGATCAGCACCAGCGAGATCCCGATCATCAGGATCACCAGGATCACCAGCAGAAGATCTTCAATAGAATTTATTTTGGTTTCCATAGTTCTTTAATGATTTAATCTTCCAAAGGCAGGTTTTCCAGGTGCTCTCTTTTCTTCTTATCGAGAAAAAAGACATAGAATCCCAGGCCCACAAAGAAAATGAAGAAGACGAGCAGGGAGAAAACGGGATAAATGCTTACCCCCTCCATTTGTTCGAAATAATGTTTAAACATGAGCTTACTTTTGTTTAATGTCTGTACCCAATCTCTGTAAGTAGGCAATGAGCGCTATGATCTCCTTGTCTTTAGACGTTCTGATCTTGTCTTTATCCAGGTTTTTCCGGATCTGTTCCGCCTGCTTTTTCGCTTCCGCTACGGCTTTATTTTCAAAGCCCTCTTCATACGGCACGCCCAGCTTTCGCATTACTTTGATCTTCTTCGGCAGGTCGCTGTAATCCGTATCATCGTCGATCAGCCAGGGATAAGAAGGCATAATGGAGCCGGGTGACATCGACGTAGGATCCAGCATATGATTGAAATGCCAGCTATCGGGATACTTGCCGCCCAGCCGGTGCAGATCCGGACCGGTACGTTTGGAGCCCCAGAGGAAAGGCCGGTCATACACGAACTCCCCGGCTTTGGAGTATTCGCCGTAACGTTCGGTCTCGTCGCGGAACGGACGGATCATCTGGGAGTGACAGCCTACGCAGCCCTCCCGGATATAGATGTCTCTGCCCGTCAGCTCCAGCGGGGTATAAGGTTTTACGGAGGCGATGGTCGGTACATTGGACTTGATCAAAGCAGTGGGTACAAATTCCACCAGACCACCGATAGCCACGGCGATTACCGCCAGCCCGGTGAAGATAACCGGCTTACGTTCCAGTACGGTATGCCAGCCGCCCCCTACGATGTTCACGTTTTTCTGCAACGCGGGAGCTTCCGAGTATTCAGTGTCGACGAACGAGCCTTTTGCCGCCGTTTTGATCAGATTATAGATCATGATAAACACTCCCACCAGGTACATGGTGCCGCCCACGGCCCGCATCACATACTGCGGTACGATCTTGGTGACCGTTTCCAGGAAGTTAGGATAGGCCAGGAAGCCGTCGGCCGTAAACTCTTTCCACATCAGGCTTTGGGTAAGGCTGGCCCAGTACAGCGGAAGCGCATAGAAAATGATGCCCAGCGTACCTACCCAGAAGTGAAGATTGGCCAGCGATTTGGAATAGATTTCGGTTTTCCACATTCTCGGAACCAGATAATAGAGGATACCGAAGATCATGAAGCCGTTCCAGCCCAGCGCACCGATGTGCACGTGTGCTACGATCCAGTCGGTATAGTGGGCTATGGCGCTCACATTTTTAAGGGAGAGCATGGGGCCTTCGAAGGTAGCCATACCGTAAGCGGTCACCGCTACTACGAAGAATTTCAACACATGGTCTTCTCTTACTTTATCCCAGGCGCCTCTCAGGGTGAGGAGGCCGTTCAGCATCCCGCCCCAGGAAGGGGCAATGAGCATGACCGAGAACACGGTGCCCAGGCTCTGCGCCCAGTCGGGAAGGGAGGTATAAAGCAAATGGTGCGGGCCGGCCCAGATATAAATGAATATCAGTGACCAGAAGTGAATGATAGAAAGCTTATAGGAAAAAACCGGCCGGTTGGCTGCTTTGGGCAGGTAGTAGTACATAAGGCCCAGGTAAGGAGTGGTTAAAAAGAAGGCCACGGCATTGTGCCCGTACCACCACTGAACGAGGGCGTCCTGCACCCCGGCAAACATCGAGTAGCTTTTGGTCCATGAAACCGGCAGGGCGAGCGAATTAACGATATGCAATAAGGCCACGGTGATGATGGTGGCTATGTAGAACCAGATGGCCACATACATGTGCCTTTCCCTTCTTTTCAGTATCATACCGAAGAAGTTGATGGCAAACACTACCCAGATCACGGCAATGGCAATATCGATCGGCCATTCGAGCTCGGCATACTCCT
>CAZLXI010000012.1:39539-112140 GCA_964563435.1 uncultured Lacihabitans sp. | reverse complement strand
GTAGCCTGGTCCTGCAGGATCCACATGATCTGATTATACATTTCAGCCGTATTCAACAGGTCATAGGCCGATGAGACCGCCGCTTTGGCATCATCGCCGTTTTTGTAAAAGTTCTCAGGTGTAAAATTAGATTCGGGAATCTGATCTAAAACATCGCACGAGAGTAAACCACACAGTAAAATGATAACGTATTTTTTCATTTTGAAATCTTGTTTAGATGTTGTTTAAAACTGAGTTCAGAAAGCGGCATTCAGGCCAAACATAATGGTTTTTGCTGCCGGATAACTGGCATAATCAAAGCCCTGGCTACGGCTGTCCTGGCCAAAACGATTTACTTCAGGGTCATAGCCCGAATACTTTGTCCATGTTAAATAGTTTTGCGCCGAAGTATAAAGCCTCAGCGATTGAACATGGAGTTTTTTCAGGATGTTCGGCGAAAAATTATAGGCCAACTGAATGTTTTTCAGGCGCAGGTAGGATCCGTCTTCGATCTGGCGGGTGGAAATCCGGTTAGCGGGCCGGGTAGTAGAGGCTCTCGGAACATCCGTTTCCCTGTTTTCGGGGGTCCAGCGATTCAGCATTTCAATATTCTGATTGTTGGTACCGCTCAGGTATTCCAGTTCAAACCGGTTGGCGTTCAGGATGTCGTTTCCGTAAACTCCCTGTAAGAAAACGGTAAGTTCCACCCCCTTATACGAAAGGGTGTTGTTCAAACCCCCGATAAATTTCGGGTTGGTACGGCCGATGATGGTTCTGTCGTTATCGTCGATCCTGTTGTCGCCGTTCAGGTCAAGATATTTCCGGTCTCCCGGCTTACGGGCCTGGGCATCTGTTAATGCAGCCAGCTCTTCCGTAGACTGGTACAGGCCATCGGTTACATAACCGTAAAACAGGCCTAAGGGCTCACCCACCCGGATAATCCCGGAATTAACGTTTTGGGCGATATTGGCCACCTGCCCGGTAAAGATCTGGGGAGCGCCGCCGATATCTAAAACCGTGTTACGGTTGGTGGCAAAATTCAGATCGGTGGTCCATTTGAATGCCCGGTCAATATTGTGTGACGTAATGCTGAATTCAAAACCCTTGTTTTCTACTTTTCCGAGATTTTTAATGGCGCTACTGTATCCTGAAGTACCGGGAATAGTAACATTCAGCAATAAATCGCGGGTTTGCTTAAGGTAAACATCCGCCGTAAAAGTGATCCGGTTATTGAAAAAACCACCGTCAAGCCCGAGATCAGCCTGAGCGGTGGTCTCCCATGATAAATCAGGATTTGAGATTTGCGAAGGCCCGATACCGGTAGAAACCGCATTGCCGAACACATAGTTCTGGGTAGATAAAAGAGAATAAGCCGGGTAATTCCCGATACCGTCCTGGTTCCCGGTCATACCAAAAGTAGCTCTCAGTTTCAGGTCGCTGACAGAAGACAGTCCCTTCATGAAATCTTCCTCTGCAATTCTCCAGGCTACTGCTGCGGAAGGAAAATATCCGTAACGCTTATTGGAGCCAAAACGCGAAGATCCGTCTGAACGGAATGACGCAGTAAACAGGTACTTGTCTTTCAGACTGTAGTTGACGCGGGCCAGGTAAGAAAGCAACCCCCAGGTTCCTATACCGGATGACGGAGTTAACGGAACCGATGCAGCCCCTAAATTGGAGGAGCCTAAATTATCATTAACAAAATTCCGGGCACTCGCAGAGTTACCCTCATAACGACTGGCCTGCTGCGTAAACCCGAGCAGGAAATTCAGGCTATGGGCCGTACCCAGATTTTTACTGTAGGTTAAAAGGTTCTCATTGAGCCAGGTAAGAGACTGACTGTTAAAAAGATTAGCTGAACCACCCTGCGCCAGACCACTCGAAACACTTCGGGGCAGGTAGGAGTCCTGCTTCTGAATTACGGCATCTGCGCCTAACAAAATTTTAAAATTCAGTCCTTCAATGATTTCATATTCGGCAAACACATTACCAAATGTTCTGAATGCCGTTATCCTGTTTTTACTGTCATAGGCCAATGCCACAGGATTATCAGCGGTGAAATTCAGCTCCGGGTGTGTGATCAGGTAATTTCCGTCCGGATTTCTGATGGGAAGGATGGGTGGAAACTGCAATGCAGCCATAGTGACCAGGCCGGCACTACCCAGGTTACCGTCGGTACGCGACTGATTGGTAACGGTCCGGTTCACGGTCAGGCTGTTTCCGACTTTTAGTCTGCCGGATAGTTTTCTGTCTAAATTTAAGCGGAGGGAATACCGGTCAAAATCAGAATTGGTCACGATTCCGTCCTGTTTGAAATACCCCCCCGATAATACATACTGCGTGTTCTCGTCTCCCCCGCTCATGGTTAACTGGTAATTTGAAATAGGGGCTGTTCTGTAGATTTCTCTTTGCCAGTCGGTACCGTCACCAAAAGCATTTATCTGCGCTTCAGTATAAACCGGCGCACGATCTTCATTGGTATTGGCATCGTTAACAAACTGTGCATATTGTCTTGCATTCAATACTTCATAAAATTTCCGTACCTGTTGTATCCCGTAGTAACTCTCAAAATTAATATTTGACTTTCCGGCTTTTCCCCGCTTTGTGGTTATAATGACCACACCGTTAGCTCCTCTTGAGCCATAAATAGCCGTGGAAGAGGCATCTTTCAGCACAGTCATGGATTCAATGTCACTGGGGTTCAGTGTGCTTAAAACATTAAAGCTGGAACCACTGCCCGCCCCGTCATTTTTAAACGGAATGCCGTCGATCACATAGAGGGGTTCATTGTCTCCCTGAATGGAGTTCCCGCCCCTGATCCTGATGGTGGTAGTACTTCCCGGTGAACCTGAGTTTTGGGTAACCTGTACTCCCGACGCTCTTCCCTGCAGTGCCTGATCCAGTGAACTAACGGCTACTTTTTTGATTTCGTTTACTGAAATAGTCGCTACTGAACCTGTTAAATCTGTCTTTTTGACTTGTCCGTAACCTACAAGCACTATCTCATTCAATATTTTGGAGTCTGTAATTAATTGTACATCAAGACGGGTTCTTTTTCCTACAATGATCTCCTGAGTCTGATACCCGAGATAACTAAACATCAAAATGCTCTGTTCGTCGGGAACGGCTATCGAGAACCGGCCTCCTGCATCTGTAATTCTTCCTGTTGAAGACCCTTTGAGAATCACACTAACTCCCGGAAGCGGCTCTCCGCTTTCCGAATCTTTTACGGTCCCTTCCACTTGTATAGCGGCCGGCTGTTCTGCAATAATATCTTGTTTGTCAGGCAATTCTTTGTTACCTCCCCCGGTTTTTAATGCGGCTGCCGAACTTAGAATAATCCTGTTTCCGGAAAGGCGGTATTTGATATGGAGAGGAGATAAAAACATATCCAGGATCTCTTTCAATGACTTATCTGCTACGGCAACCGATGATTTGCGACCTGCATCAATAGCGGCAGGACTATAGATAAATTTCAGGTTGGCTTCATTCTCCAGTTTAGATAAGATCGCCTTTATGGATTGATCCTCCAGTTGAACACTGATCCGCTTTTTCAGCAATTCCTGGGCATGCGTATTTTTGGCGTATGAGATACTGATGAACAGTACGGCAAAAAACAACTGTGTCAATGATATTCTCATGATTTTGAGCAATACTTCATTTTTGGGTAATCTTTTTTTCATTACATTTGATTGTTTTTGTTACGGTTTAGATAAATTCAGGCAAAAACATTTACAGTTGCTGCTCAGAACAGCAATTGAAACTAAGGTCGGTAGTGGGGTCAACACTACCGGCTTTTTCTTTTCGTAAGCTCTATTTTTTTTCCATACAAACAGGAGGTTAGGTTAAACTCTTTCATTTAAGGTATTTTTATTCACAGCCTTTGGCATAAACCACAATTTGTCCGTCAGCAATTTCATATCTGGCGTGTATGGTCTCGCAGATAATTTCTATCTTTTCATAGAGTGTTTCTTTTTCAAAGCTTGCCGTTAAATTGCACTTCGCCAGAACATCCACATCATACACTATTTTTACACCATAAGCATCTTCCAGGTCGGCAAAAACCCTGGTAATAGCCACTTCTTCGTAAATACTTTGGACCTTTTCAACAAGAATAACGGGTGCTTTTATGAGTGTTTTTACGAGCTTTTCCTGGGTTTTCTCAAAAACCACCTGTTGATTGGGCGTCAACACGATCTGTTCGGGATAGGTTTTCGTTAAACGGTCTTCGGCCTGGTCCTGGTAAACGGTCACTCTGCCCGTATGAACTGCCACCAATGTCTTACTTTCTCCTTCATAGGCTCTTACATTAAAGCTGGTGCCCAGTACCTTGGTTACAATTCCCCCGGCATGAACAATGAAAGGGCGCTGAGGATTTTTCTCTACCTCAAAAAAAGCTTCCCCAGACAGATAGACTGTCCTTGAAGACTTGTTGAAATCATTGCTGACCTGCAGCCTGCTTCCCTTTTTCAGGATCACCGTGGAGCCATCGCTTAGTTGCAAATTAAGCGGGGCGGCCCCGTTGTTTTCTGTTTTAACTATGTCTTTATCCCCTTCAGACAGAGGATTACCGGCCTGTGGTTTCACTAACCCGTACAGGGATAAAACAAGGATAACAGAGGCTGCTATACCCGTCCATAAATAAGCTTTCCTATAGGAATGCTTTTGCCCCGTACTTTTCAGAATTTTTTCGATACCCTGCCGGACAGCTAATTCCGAAACGGCTATCTCTTCTATTTGAGATGCCAGCACCAATGATCTGGCTTCTTCCACCAGGCTGCTCTTGCCGGGGTTTCTTAAGATCCAGTTTTCCCAGATTTTGTTTTGTGCCGATAGTTTGCCCTGCACCCAACGCCTGAAAGAGAGGTCCTGAATAAAATCTTCCAATTGATAATTATCAAAACTGTTCATTTTGGTTTATATTAAATGAGTGTGATAAGAAATGCCATTACCCAGTTTTTTCTAAGAATTCTCAAAGCTCCATAAACCAGATTGACCACCGAATGCTGGTTTATATTCATAATGCTTGATATTTCTTCATACTCCAGTTCCTGGTCAAATCTCAGATATAAAGCCTCCCGCTGGCGTTTGGTCAGTGTATAGAGGTAGCGTTGTAATTTTAACAAGGTTTCATGCTCTATTTCATTATTAATGAGGTAGGTTTCTATATTAAACTGTACTTCAATATCATGCTCTGACTCCAGTTTTGTGGTATTCCTGTACCAGGAGTTACGGCTTTTTTCCCGGAATAAATGTCTTCTGTAAGAGGAGATAAGATAGGCCTTAACGGACTTGGGGGTGTCGAGATTTTTCCGGTTTTTCCAAAGATTAATAAAAAAATCCTGTAGGCCGTCCTGGGCAAAATCCTGATCACGGGTTAACCTTATCCCGTAATCCAGCAGTGTCGGGTAATGAAATTTCAGTAACCTTTCAAATGCAATTCTGTCTCCCTCCCTGAAAGCTTCCCATTCATTAACTTCGGAAAAATAAGAATACTCTTGCATCAATAATTTAATTTATAAGGTAGAACAGTCAATATCTGGTACTTTTTCCATAAAAAATAAAAAAATATTGTGTTTTATTTGTGAGAGACAAATACATGCCGGATGTCCTCAAAAAAATATTTTTTTTATTCAAACAAAAATACCGGAACCATGAACAGAAACATGCTTCTAATCTTACTGACCCTCCCCTTCCAGCTGGTGTACGCCCAATCCGGCCTGCTGACCGGCTTTCCGGAAGGCTATACGCCAACAGAAGTAGGGAAACGCCTGGCTTATCATTTAGTAGACAAAAGACATGACCTGTATGACAGGTACATCCATTATGCAGAGGTATGCACCTGGAACGGCGCGCTGGATTTCGCCGTTAAAACCGGCGATCAGAAACTCATCAAACTACTGCAAAACAAATTTGAGCCCCTTTTTTCAAGGGAAAAACCTCTCTTACCTCCCATGAATCATGTGGATTATAATATGTTCGGAAGCCTTGCCCTCAAATTATACCAGGTAACCCGCGACGAGCGGTACCGGGAGCTGGGTCTGGCTTATGCCGATACACAGTGGGAAGTACCCAAAGACGCTAAACCGGAGGAAAAAGCCTGGGCGGAAAAGGGGTATTCGTGGCAGACGCGGCTGTGGATCGACGACATGTATATGATCACCGTGGTGCAGACAGAAGCCTATAAAGTCACCGGTGACTCCGGGTATATCGACAGGGCGGCCAAAGAAATGGTACTCTACCTGGATGAACTGCAACGGCCTAACGGCTTATTCTATCATGCCCCGGATGTACCGTACTACTGGGCCCGGGGAGACGGCTGGATGGCCGTGGGTATGGCTGATCTGCTTAGTTATTTGCCTGAAAACCATAAAGACCGCCCCCGCATTATGGATGGCTACCTGACCATGATGAAAAGCCTCAAAGATTACCAAAGACCGAATGGTATGTGGAACCAGCTGATCGATGAGCCTGATTTCTGGCCGGAAACTTCCGGATCTGCCATGTTTACCTATGGATTCATAGCGGGGGTAAAACACGGGTGGCTGGATGCCGGAGAATATGCTCCTGCCATACAAAAAGCATGGACGGCTTTGGTACAATATATTGACGAACGGAATAATGTAACCGAAGTTTGTATAGGTACGGGAAAGAAAAATGATAAGCAATATTATTATGACCGCCCGCGTAATGCCGGAGACTTTCATGGGCAGGCCCCCTACCTGTGGTGTGCTGTAGCCCTTTTGCCAGATGTCTAAAAAGTAGGCAAACTGCTGCGTTGTTTCGGAATTCGGCCTCAGTCACATACCTTTAGTATGCTCCTTCAGCCTCATCCTCAACGCCTTGCATTTTACCTACTTTTTAAACATCTTCCCGGGCCATAAATAACTAATCACTTTTTATCCGGGCCTGCGAAAAGGTGTCAATCGAGAGGTTTGCGCCTTTTTTATTACCGGATTTCATTCTATCTTTGGGTCTCTCCACGGATCATAATACAAAAAAGTGAAATACTACCTACTATTATTTTGCATCGCCGCTTTTCGGGTGGCAGGATACGCCCAGGAGCAGCATATAGTGATCACCTATCAAAAGGGGAAAACACAAACAGGCACCAATGAAAAAGGGGAACTCCGAGTCAATGTATCACCGGAAGATGCAGCTAAGTTTAAAGCGGGCGGGCGGGTTCGTTACAGCGACTTCGGGGCCAGAGGAGATGGAAAAACCGATGATATCGACGCCATTGCTGCCACCCATGCATTTGCCAATATGCACAGCCTTCCGGTAAAAACCGACACAGGGGCTACCTACTATATCAGCGGGAAGGCCCGGACCGCCATCATCGGTACCGATACCGATTTTGGGAAAGCCGCCTTTATCATCGACGATACCAAAGTCGAAAATATGAATGCCTCTGTTTTTATTGTCGGTTCCTCACTGCGTTCTTTTAAACCGGAAGGAATCACTTCGCTCCGGAGAAACCAGGAAAAACTCGATCTGACCCTGGCGGGCCCCTGCCTTATCACCGTTGTAAATGCAAATGTGAAACAGTACATCCGGTTTGGCTTAAACCAAAACAACGGATCGCCCCAGACCGACATTTTCGTGGTAGACAAAAACGGGAATGTGGATATGAACGCCCCCATCATTTGGGACTTCGACCAGATCACAGACATCAAAGCATTACCGATCGACGAAACCCCGCTGCAAATTACCGGCGGTCTTTTTACTACCATTGCCAATCAGGCAGAATCAAAATATACCTATTATAGTCGCAATATCGCGATCCGGCGCTCCAACGTGGTTGTTGACGGACTCGAACACCGCATCACCGGTGAGGGAGATCACGGGGCTCCTTATGGCGGCTTCCTTAATATCGGGGAGTGTACGTACGTGACCGTTAGAAACACGGTATTGACCGGGCATAAGACCTACAGCACTATCGGCGCGGCCGGGAAGCCCGTATCCATGGGCAGCTATGATCTTTTAGTCAACCGTGCGCTGAACGTGTCGTTTCTGAACTGCAGCCAGACCAATGACATCAATGATGTCCTTTACTGGGGGATCTTAGGCTCCAACTTCAGTAAAAACCTTTTGTATGACGGCTGTTCTTTCTCCCGCTTTGATGCCCACCAGGGAGTCGCCAATGCCACCATCCGAAATTCGACGCTGGGGCACATGGGCATCAATGCCATCGGCAGCGGGGTTTTTACCGTTGAAAACAGCACCGTCCTTGCCCGGAGCTTTATCAACCTCCGCTCCGATTACGGCAGTACCTGGCAGGGCGAACTCGTCATCCGGAATTGTGTTTTCAAACCCGCTGACGGCAAACCGGTCAGTGCATCCCTGATCAACGGGAATTATACCGGCCTTCATGATTTCGGCTACACGTGTTATATGCCGGAGCGTATCACTATTGAAAACCTGAAGATCGACGACGCCCGGCATCCGGAAGGTTATCGGGGCCCCGCCATTTTTACGGACTTCAATCCGGATATGAAGGACGATTCCTATCAGGAGAAGTTCCCGTATGTCAAAACCCGGGAGGTCATTCTCAGAAACGTAACCACAGCCAGCGGAAAACCCCTGAGGGTCAGCAATAATTTGTTCATGTTTAAGGATGTGAAGGTAAAGAGAGAATAAAATTCAATCTTCCGACCTGATAGCAAAAAACAATAAACCTTTATTTTAATTAAGACCAAATAAAATTATATTTGTCTTCAAATAGTATCAAAACATAAAATTTACTACCTATGAAACCGGTAACTACTAATTTTCTGAACGCATTTATACTGATCATTGCAGGTGTTTACGGCTACTTCGGCATATCAGGCGATAGCGGAAGCCCATCTCTCACCGCCCTGATACCCGCCGCATTTGGCTTATTGTTGATCTTACTGGGCTTATTCTGGGATAAAGCCCCGAAGATAGTATCCCACATCGTCGTAGTACTTACACTGGTTTTGCTGGTCATGGTAGTGAACCGGTTTTTAAAAGTAGAAGACTGGGATGCCAAAAAGTATATTTTCCTGGCCTGTATATTAAGTAATGCTTTTGCGCTGTTTGTTTTTATCCGGAGCTTTGTGGTGGCCCGGGTCGTGAAATAAGAGCGGCTCTTTCCTGGTTGGTGGTAATAACAAATCAATTCATAAAAATCCCGGTGGAGGCCTCTTAGCCGTAACCGGGTTATTTCTTCTAATTTCGCATCAAATTCATATTCCGATTACCGGTTTTTATTGCACTAAGCCGTGATTTACCTCAATAAAACTTTTCAGTAAAGCGCCTGTTGTTTAGTTTTGTTCTTAATTTAGAATTAGTTCAAATAAAATTCAACAATAGACAATATGAAAAGAATTATTCTCGCCGTGTTTGCATTGTCTGCATTTTGTGCCAACGCCCAGCAGGCGAATACCCTGATGAGTACCGATTTCTGGAAGGCTAAGCCGGATCTTGCGGCGGTTAAGGCAGAAATAGCAAAAGGGAATAGCCCATCTCAACAAAATGCAGGTTCATGGGACCCCGTCACGACAGCCATTTTTGGCCAGGCTCCACTTGACATTCTTCGCTACCTGATCGAACAGGAGGGCAACGGCGTTACCAAGAAAACCCACCACAGCCGTTCCTACCTGCACTGGGCGGCATCGGGCGGTAACCTGGAGCTGGTGAATTACCTGATCGGGAAAGGAGCAGATGTACATTATCCGGACAGCTACGGAACACCCATCACGGCCTACGCAGCGGCCGGCGGCAACAAGAATACCGCTGTATACGATGCCCTTTTCAAGGCGGGTGTAGACCCCAGGCAGCGCTATGAGAACGGAGCTACGCTGCTGATGCTGGCCATTGCTTCCGATCCTGATCTTACTTTAACCGACTATTTCATCTCCAAAGGACTGTCTTTGTCGGATAAGGACGAATACGGCCGTACCGCCACCGACTATGCCGCCCGCTCGGCTAATCGCGAACTGATCGAAAAGCTGATCAGCAAAGGAATACAACCTACCGGTGACGCCCTGTTTTTTGCTTCTCTGGGATCGAGAACGGTAACACCGGGCATTGATACCTATAAATATTTTGTGGAAACCTTAAAGCTGGATCCGAAAACGGTCAATAAGGACGGCGCCAATATACTACACCAGGTAGTTCGCCGGCCCAACGCCGACGTGCTCAACTATTTCCTCGAAAAAGGAGTAGATCCCAACAAAGCGGATAACGAGGGCAATACACCCCTGATCCTGGCGTCTCAGGGCCGTGATGCAAAGTATATTGAACTGCTGCTATCCAAAGTTAAAAATATCAATGCGGTAAATGAAAAGGGGCAATCGGCATTGACCCGGGCTATTGCCTTCAGTTCACCGGAAGTGGTTTCGTTACTTCTGAAAAACGGAGCCGACAGCAAAGTGACGGATACCGACGGCAACAACCTGGTATATTATTGGTTCGAATCGTACCGCGGCGGCGGTCCTCAACCTCCGCAGGGACAGCAGGGCCGACCAAATGACGACTTTGATAAAAAACTGGAAATCCTGAAAAGCGCCGGACTGAATATATCCGCCCCGCAAAAAGACGGAAGTACGCTGTTTCATCTTGCGGTGGCCCGTGAGAACCTGAACCTGATCCAAAAAGCGGCCGAACTGGGTGCAGACATTAACGGACAGGACAAAGACGGCGTAACCCCTCTGCACAAGGCCGCCCTCATTGCCAAAGACGATAAGATACTGAAAAACCTGATCTCTCTGGGAGCTAAGAGAGAGCTGAAAACTGAGTTTGATGAGACGGCTTATGACCTGGCCCAGGAAAACGATTTCCTGAAAACCAACAGCGTATCCCTGGATTTCCTAAAGTAAGACGATGAAGAAAATACTGTTTTTTACCCTGTTCATGGCTTTATTTTCACTGACTGCCACTGCTCAGACCAGCAAATACAAATGCATGATCCAGATGATCGGCTACAAGGGCGAAGCCGCCTACGTAGTCATTTCACTGATCAACCCGCAGGGGGGATATGAAAAAACCCTTTCGGTGCTGGGTCCGGACAAAAAGTGGTATAACACCCTGAAAGAGTGGGATAAGTTTGAAACCAAAGCAAAAAGCAAGTTGAGTGCCGTTACAGGGGCCTCTGTCAACGGTGGAGACCGCGCCATGCGGACCATCGAAATCGACGACTCCAAATTGAACAAAGGCTATAAGCTGCGGTTTGAGTCGGCCGTGGAAGAGCAAAAATACCATATAAAGGATGTGGAGATCGCCGTAACGCCTGAGGCTTTGGCAGAGCGCGCCGAAGGTAGCGGGTACATCCGTTTTGTGAAATTAAGTAAAGTTCAATGACCTTATCCGTCTGGAGGTATGCCCACCTGGCTCTCGCCCTGGTTTCCTCCATATTTTTATTGATCCTTTCGGTTACCGGGGTCATTCTGGCCGTAGGCGCCGTCAATGAAAAAACACAAAACTATAAGGTAAGTGATTTTGATACCATAAACCTCTCGCAGACCCTTCCGGTGCTGTGGGAGGTTTATCCCGAAATAACGGAGCTCACGGTAGACCACAACCGGTTTGTTTCCATTGAAGCCACTGACCGGGAAGGCAACCCGGTCAAAGCTTATATCGATCCGAGAGACGGGAAAATTTTAGGCAAAGTAAAACCGCAGAGCGATTTTATCCAGTGGAACATCGCCCTGCACCGGTCGCTGTTCCTGAAAGAAACCGGAAGGATCATTATCGGCCTGGTTTCATTCCTGCTCTTTCTGATCACCATTACCGGCGTCATCCTCATTGCCAAACGCCAGCAGGGGTTAAGAAACTTCTTTGCCAAAATCAATAAGGACTTCTTTTCCCAGTATTTTCACGTAGTGAGCGGACGGATCTTCCTGATCCCGGTACTGATCCTGGCGCTTACGGGCACTTACCTTTTCATGATCAGGATCGGTTTGGCAGACGGAGAAAACCGGACCGTCAGTCATGAACTAAAGGAAGATGCTCCCGGGAAAAACCTGGCTGACTTTCCCGTTTTCAGGAAAAGCCTCCTTGCTGATGTGGAAAAGATCGAATTTCCATTCATGCCTGACGACCCGGAGGAGTTTTACATATTGAAACTGAAAGACCGGGAGCTCACCGTCAACCAGATCACGGGCGAGGTCATGGAAGGTACCCTCTATCCTTACAGTCTGATCCTGGAAAAGCTGAGCCTTGACCTGCATACGGGCCGGACCAGCGCCGTCTGGGCAGTCATCCTGGGTTTTGCTTCGCTGAATATCCTGTTTTTCATGTACACCGGGTTCGACATTACGCTCCGGAGAAAAGGAACCAGGATCAAAAACCGGTTTACAGCCTCCACTGCCGAATACGTGGTGCTGGCAGGAACCGAGAACGGCAGCACCCTTGCTTTCGCTAACCAGATCCATGAGCAATTGCTGACACAAGGCCATAAATCGTTCTTAACAGAGATGAACCGCTTCACTCACTTCCCGGAGGCCCGGCATTTCCTGATCTTCAGTTCTACCTATGGCCTTGGAACAGCCCCGGCCAATGCCGTTAATTTTGAGAACCTGGTGGCAAAATTTCCGCCGCGGCAAACTGTAAACTACTCCGTGATCGGCTTCGGCTCCAAAGCCTATCCCGATTTCTGCGCTTATGCGAGGCAAATAGACCGGGAGCTTGAAAAATTACCGTGGGCGAACCGTTATCTCGACCTGCATACGGTGAATGATCGCTCGGTAGAAGAATTCATTGCCTGGATCAGCGCGTGGAGCCATAAAACACGCTGTGAATTGGCTACCAACCCGGCACTTTATACGACCCGGATTACCGGGCTGAAGAAATTTAAAGTCATAGAAAAAACACAGGTAACAGAAGACAATGCGACTTTCAGGATCGTACTGAAACCGGAGGCCCGGCAGGCTTTCCGGTCGGGTGATCTGCTGGCCGTTTACCCGGCCAATGACGGCCGCGAACGACTATACTCCATCGGGAAAAAAGACGGAAATATTCAATTAATGGTCAAGCTGCACCCCGGTGGCCTGGGTTCGGAGTTTTTATATGGTCTGGAAGAAAACAGTAGCGTTCCGGCCCGTGTGGTCATCAATAAAAGTTTTCACTTCCCGGTCAAGGCCCCCGCTGTGGCCATGATCGCCAATGGTACAGGCATAGCCCCGTTCCTGGGCATGATCACCGAAAACAAAAAGCAAATACCGCTGCATCTTTACGCCGGCTTCCGGTATAACAACGCCCTTTCTCAACAATACCGGCAGTTTGCCGATGAAGAAAAAGCCTCAGGCCGCTTATCCGACTTTCAGGTTGCCTTTTCACGGGAAGAAAACCCGCAATACGTCATGGACCTGATTCGTCGCGATGCTGTGCTTTTTACGGATCTTTTGAAGAATGAAGGGGTCATCATGATCTGCGGCTCACTGGCCATGCAGAAAGATGTGGAAAAGGTACTGAACGTGCTTTTCCGGGAGAAAAACGGCCGGTCTGTAAACTATTACAAAGAGCGGGGCCTGCTTCTCACGGATTGTTATTGAGAAGAAGAAAAGTAACCCGCCTTTTAAAATCGATCATCAGTTAGTGTACAAAAAAGAATAAATGACGGGTATCGGAAGTATTATTGGTGTACGTATTAACTTTGCAGGTGCAGGTAAAATGCGAAGATTGGATATGCATAAACTTTGAGCGGAACTTTCCTTTCGTATTTTACTGTCCAATAACCTACATTATGCGCATTTTCCTTATCCTGTCTTTTCTCTCTCTGAACCCGGCCATTAGCCTCTCCCAACAGGTATTTAAAAAACAAACCGTGCTGATGGGCTCTGTTTTTGAATTGACACTGGTAGAAAAAGATTCCGCTCTTGCGCAGAAGCACTTTCAGCAGGTTATTGCTGAAATAGACCGTATTGAAAATCTCATCTCCGAATGGCGGCCGCAAACACAGATCTCGGAAGTCAACAGGAATGCCGGGGTAAAGCCGGTAAAAGTAGACCGTGAAGTATTTGAGCTTACCCGACGTGCCCTCCGGTATTCTGAGCTTTCACAGGGGGCATTTGACATCAGCATCGCCGCCATGGACAGGATATGGCGGTTTGACGGAAGCATGACCGAAATGCCTGATGAAGAAGCGATCCGAAGATCGATAGAACGGGTGGGTTACCGGCATATCGTTCTGGATAGCGCCGCTTCTACCATTTACCTGGCTTTGACCGGCATGAAGATCGGTTTCGGCTCCATAGGAAAAGGCTATGCTGCCGACAGAGGTCGTGAGCTGTTGCAGTCGCTGGGCGTGCAGGCCGGCATCGTTAACGCTTCGGGCGACCTGTCGACCTGGGGGACTCCACCCCACGGTAAAACGTGGAAAATAGGTATTTATAATCCTTTCAAACCTCGCAGGCTCCTGAAGATACTGAAACTAAAAGAGGCTTCCGTGGCCACTTCCGGCAGTTATGAAAAGTATGCCGAGATCAACGGAAAGCGCTATTCCCATATCATTAACCCCAAAACAGGCTACCCTTCCACGGGGCTTACCAGTGTAACTGTTACAGGCCCCACTGCGGAGTTTGCCAACGCCCTGAGCACCTCCGTTATGGTCATGGGCGAAAAGGAAGGGAAAAAGCTGCTGAAACAGTTTCCGGAATACCGCAATATTCTCATTACGGATACCGGGAGGGTAATTAAGAAATAAGGACATATACAAAACCGGCTACTGCACAGGTTCACTTTTGTCCACGGCTATCTTCCCAATATTTGCCGGAAAAATGAGCCAGCGGAAAGCCCAGCGCGATGATCAAAATCGCCATGCCTTTCAGTGCTGCACTCCAACTGAAATCCGAATCCGGCACCCTGCTGACCGGCAGCACGATCCAATTCATAATGCCCCAGATCATCATCCCGTACAAAATAGCCTGAAGGCTTTTCCGCCGGATAATGCCTGATAATTTCGGATAAAGGAGAAAGAAAGCGGCGGTCCAGAAAAAAGAAATCGCGAAATGCAGCGCCAACCCTAACAAAGCTGTAGCCAAACCTCCGGCGAATGCCCTCGTGCCGATAAGCCCGCTGGCAATAAACCTTAGCACCCTGTCGGGGGTGACGCCAGAGCTCCACCATGCATTGGCAAACGCAAAAAATATATCAAGGACTCCGGCAAATAATCCGGTCTTAAGAACTCCGGCCGTCAGGTTTCTCTTCATATTTTCTTAACTTTGCACGAATTAAAAAGCTGAAAATGATAATTCCACATCTCCTCGTATAAAAGTTCGTTGTAATTATAACATTTGAAATCCATGTGGTGGTTTTACGCTATATTATCCGCTCTGTTCGCTTCCCTTACTGCCATATTTGCCAAGCTGGGTGTGGCAAACATCAACTCAAATCTTGCCACCGGAATAAGAACCCTGGTCATAATGATACTGGTATGGAGTATTATACTTTTAAAAGGCGAGCAAAAAGGAATTTACTCTATTCATAAAAACGCCATCATCTTCCTGGTGATCTCCGGAATAGCCACCGGCCTATCGTGGTTGTTTTACTTCAAGGCCTTACAGGTGGGGAATGCATCGCAGGTGGCGGCAGTAGATAAACTGAGCGTGGCACTGACCATTGGGTTAGCCGTTATTTTCCTGAACGAAACACTGACCTTACGCACCGCACTGGGTGCCCTTTTGATCATCGCAGGGACCTTTATTTTAATAAAGCCCTGAAGATGCCCGCCGTACATTCCGGAAAGATATCCGCCGGGGGTCGATGTCAGGGTACTTGCTCAGCAGGTAATATTCCAGCTGATCATCAAAAGAGTACCCTGAATCGCCCCGGAACAGACCATGGTTAGGGTCAAATATATAAAGGGAGCCGGATGTGGGATGCGGATCCGTAAAAAAGGCTATGGCATGGCCAATATTTTTTTCCAGCAGATAAAACCCACACAGTACAAAGGCCTCACGGTGGAAAGTACGCAGAAATACCAGGGGATCATATTCAGCCCCATCCCATTCGAGACCGTACTGCTGAAGAAGGGTGTTGAAGCCCTTCAGGCCGGGTCCCACTCCGGACGGCGCTCCCTGCTGTCCTGCAATCCCTTCCCGGCCCTCCATCATCCTGAAAAAAAAATGAATATCAGCATGATGCAAATAGGCACCGGCAAAAGATACAGGAACAGCAGAAAAGCAACCGTTGTGAATCGCATTCCGCCAGGTCCCAACCTCATCTTTAAGATAATTCCCCTGATTGAAATCCTGAATACAAACCATGATTATATTCTTTTAAAGCGTCTGCAGTGCAAAGTAAAGGTATATTCGCCCCGCATTTTAGAGTAGAAATACCTAATTTTCTCTATCCGTATTTATACGGATACAAGGAAAAAAAGGAGTGAAACAAATTATAGCTTTATTTAATAACAAAAATTTTCCAGTTTTGTAGGATAATATTAAACCTTGTACCAAAAAGCAATATAAAATGAATAAAATACCTACCGTTCCTGTCCAGAAAGCTATTCAGCTTACCTCTAACTGGCGGTCATTTTATGCAGAAATCTACAATGATTCTGAAGAAAATCTGAAGAAAATCGACCCTGACGGAAAAGATGTATTCCGGGGATTCCGGGTTCCTCTCGAAGATTTGGAGCAAATTCTGAAAACCGCCAAAAGCTTTAATACGGATCATTCCGAAAAAATCAATTCCATACGGGTATACCTGGTAAAAGACACGGAAGACGCGACCCGGCTTGGAGACATCCATATTATTTTGGTACCTGTAATTGGAGGCAAAGAAATCGACCCGCTCCCCCCGGGAGGCGTAGCTCCGCACGGTAAGGATCTTTTACAAATGGAAAACAAGACATTGGGAATCACCGAATCCGTGATCTATGATTTCTCATTACCCTGTCCTACCGAATGTGACCCGGAAAGTGAGCTTTATTCCTCCAAATCTTAATAGTTCTTTGTATAATGAGTAAAATATACCTGGGGATTATCCTGCCCAGCATAGGGCTCTTCCCCTTAGTTGCGGGCTTTCTCAGAAAGAGGTATTGGAATAAGCATGCCGGTATATTGACCATCTACCTGTGTATATCCGTCCTTTTTACCATCATATCATTGGTCACGGTGGGGAACAACATGCCCTACCTGCACCTGTACACAATATTGGAATTTACCATACTGTGTATTTACCTTAAAAGCTTTAGTGAAGATCGCCGGCACAGGTTACTTTTTAACGGATTGATTGTTGGCTTTCTCCTATTATCGCTTTGGTATGCATTCATAAAAGATCGCCTGTTTGCATTCAACCTGATACCCCGTTTCCTTGATAGCTTTATTATTTCAGTCTTCTGCATTTATTATCTTCTGAAAGACCTCGGATCTACGGTTTCCAACCTGTCGAGGTTTCAGTTTTTAACATTGGCCGGGCTATTATTATATTACAGCAGCAGCTCTGTTCTCTTCGGGCTATCGGGTGAACTGTTAAAAATGCCGAAAAATATAGCTACTCTTCTATGGGTAACCCACGGCACTTTGAACATGCTGATGTACATTTTATTCACCTTTGCATTTTATTCGCTTAAAACCGGGGAAAATGACCGATAATTTATGGTATATTATTGCCGGTATGGGCACCTCTTTCTTATTCTGCTCGGCTATATTGCTGTTTTATATGAAGTACCGGAAAAACATCATGCAGCAGCAATACCAGCTGAAAATTACGGAAATGGAATATCAGCAGAAGCTCCTTCATTCGGTGGTGGAAGCCCAGGAAGAGGAAAGAAAAAGAATAGCAGTGGCCCTGCATGACGACATGGGCAACCGCCTGAATATTCTTTCCCTATTATTGAACAATTCCGGTACAGCGGGTAAAGATGCCTCCGATGTTTCCGGCTACATGTCCGATCTGATCGGCACGGTCAGAAACATCTCACATTCCTTATACCCGGTCAACCTCGAAAACCTGGGTCTGATTCTCTACATTGAGGAGCTGGTATCCCTGCTTTCCAATAAAATCATCGTTTCTCTGCATCTCGCAAACGATTACACGCGAAAAAATGTTTCTAAAGAAGTACAATTGTACCGGATCATCCAGGAGTTTACTACCAATGTGGTCAAACATTCCGATGCCAGCGAAATAAGCATATGGATCAAAGATAACCCGGAAGAGATGTTCATGATCCTTTCCGATAACGGTCACAGCTTTGATTATGCCACCACCCGGAGAGGGATGGGCCTGAAAAATATTGAAGCCCGGATAAAATCCATGAACGCGCTTTATAAATGGAAGAATGTCTTAGGGCAGGGAAGCCGCTTAATCATTAAAATCCCGATAGGTCATGAGCCAAAGTATACGAATAGCCATCATTGACGATGAACAACTGATCACGGAAGGGATCCGGCTGCTCTTATCGGCGGAAGAAAGTATCCATGTGTCCTTTACTTCCTGTGACGGTTACGATTTCCTGGAAAACCTCGGTCGCTTAAGCCCGGATGAATTTCCGCATATTGCCCTGATCGACGTCCAGATGCAGCCCATGAACGGCTTTGAACTGGTCGAGATCCTCCGTAAGGATTTTCCACAGCTAAAATTAATGATTCTTTCCTCCCACTACAAAAGCAGTATATTCGGCTATATGATCAAGCTGGGAATCTCGGCTTTCCTTGCTAAAAATTCCGACCGTAACACCTTCATCGAAGCCATCCGGAATGTACACACCAAAGGGGTCTTTTTCAGTCTTACAGATCAGGAGATGCTGCTGTCTTACATGAACAATCCGCCCCGGAAGAAAACCCTTTTCAGCTTCGAAGACGACATTTCCGAACGGGAAAGGGAGGTCATCAAACTCATCTGCCAACAGTGCACCAACCAGGAAATTGCGGAAAAGCTGAATCTCAGCCCGAGAACAGTGGAAAGTCACCGCCAAAGGATCCTGGAAAAAACCGGCTCCAAAAACAGTGTGGGCATTGTGATTTATGCGGTGATTAATAATATTTATAGTTTGCCCTATTAGCGAATTTCAACAAATGAAAAAAAGATTACTAACCCTCCTGCTCCTGACTATATTTTTTCCGGGCTGGTCTCAGAAAACCATTGTTACAAAAGTCAGCAAGATAGCAGAAAAGTCACGTATACAGACCCTTACACTGTTTCATCAGGATCAAACCAAAGCCCGGATGACTGCCGGGGATACCCTTCCAAAACTGGTGATCAACACTTCAGCTTTCAATGCAATAAACCGTGATAAGCCACAATTCCTGAGTCTTTCGCTTCTCAGGAATGACGGCTCTGATCTGATTATAGACCTTATAGCCGATGATATTCACGCTGCACGTTTCAGAGTGGAAGACGCAGCAGGACGCAAGGTGCCTTCTCCCGCCGGTGTTTACTACCGGGGTATAATCCGCGGCAATAAAAACTCACTGGTTTCACTGAATTTTAACGCCACTGATGTAGGCGGTTTCATTTCTGATGAGACCGGAAATTATGAGCTCCTGCGGATGCAGGACTTATATGCCCTGGTTCCTGCTTCGGAAATAGAATCAGCTATACTATGCGATGTAAAAGACGAAATCATTCAGATTTCGGCAGAGCAGGTAAAAGCTGTACGCACCGACGACTTTGTCAACTGCCGGGCGGTGGAAATCTACTTCGAGGCCGACCACACCCTTTTCAGTGCTTTTGGCAGTATCGACGCTACCGCTGAATATGTTAACCGGCTTTTTGTGCAGGTAGCCACTCTTTTTGAAAATGAAGGTATCGAAATCAAAATATCCCGGCTTAAAGTATGGGACCAGCCCGACCCCTATGAATCGGGTAGGTCAAACAGTATGGATATGCTGTCACAATTTGCCAGCCGAATGGAGAAAACAGATTTCGACGGTGACCTCGCTCATTTACTTACAAAAAGCGGTATCGGAGGGAGGGCACACATTAATGTATTGTGCTTCCCCTCTGCTTTCGGAAAAACCGGGGTGACCGGGAGCCTTATTGATGATATTTTACCTGTGCCGCTATTCAGCCGCGATGTACAGATCCTTGCGCATGAACTCGGCCATAACTTCGGATCTCCCCACACACAAAGCTGTTTCTGGCCCGCCGGGCCCATCGATAATTGTGTGCCGCCTGAAGGGAACTGCCCTCCTACCGGACTCCCGCCTCAAAATGGTGGCACCATTATGAGCTACTGCGGGCATATTAACCTTGCCCACGGGTTTGGGGAACTCCCCGGAAATCTTATACGAAACTATGCCGTATTATGCTTTGGGGGAAAGTCTGAGGTGGAAAACCTTAAAGTAGAGGAAGTCTCAGCCACTCAGGCCTACCTTTCATGGAAAACGCCTCAAAAGTACCAGAATCTCTTTGAAGTAGAATATAAAGAAGCGAGCGCATCAGAATGGTTAAACGCAGAGGCTAATAATCCGCAGATCAAACTAACCGGACTGAAGCCCGCCACCCGCTATCAATGGCGGGTTAAGACCTCCTGTGCCGACTTTGCAGAATCTGCTTTCATCACTTCGGAAGAAGCCGGATATTGTAACTCTGAAATTCTGTATACCAACTGTTACGGCTACGCACATGCAGACGCGGTTCTCCTGAATCACAACTTAATGAATAATCCCGCCTTTTGCGCAGATAAGGGCTACACCTTTCACTTTGACCGCCGGCAAAGCCTGGCCATAGGAAAGACCCACAGTTTTGAAATCCGGATAAGCCAGGAGCAGAACTATCTGACCGCTGCCCTTTGGATAGATTTTAATAACAATAAAATCTTTGAAGAGAATGAAAAGATATTTTCAAGCCCGGAATCTTTCCAGAATGTGCTGAAGGGTAATTTTTACATAAACAGCAACGTAATGCCGGTATCGAAGGTAAGAATGAGAATCGTGCTTTCGGCATCCAATCCACCGGAAGACCCTTGCGGAAGAATATTTTTAGGAGAAGTTCAGGATTATTATGTAGACCTCATAACCTGCAGAGAAGCATCAAAACTTCCTGATCATGTAGGGGTAGAAAACATAACGGCCAGTAAAGCAGATCTTTCCTGGGACAATCCCGACCAGACCGAACTCCTGGTGGAATACCGGGAAAAAGGCAGTGAATTCTGGAATGGGTATTGGACAACAAAACCGGGTATTCAATTGAACGTGATACCCAATGCCCGTATAGAATGGCGGGTGAGCAGGCCCTGTTCCGACTACATTACCGGAGAGTTCACCACACCGAAAGACGAATATTGTGAGGTAAGTTACCAGTATCCGTTTGACTGCGCAGCGCAGTATGGAATGGAGAGGTTCACCATTCCCGATCTTAACTTCACCCTGAATACCTCCTGCTCTTCTACCGGGAATACCTACCACGCCGCAAATCCGTTAAAACTGGTGGCAGGCACAGCTTATACTTTTTCACTGAATTTCAAAAAGTCTGCCTACCCCCCTTATCTTCATGCCACCATTTGGATAGACCTCGACGGAAACGGCAGGTTTGAGGATAGTGAAAGAGTTTACATGTCAGACCTGCCTTTTCCGGAGGGTCAGAGCGGTGTGTTTACCATTCCGGCGTATCTTTCACAAATTTCAGATACCCGAATGCGGATCCGGATAGGAAACAGCAGCCCCACCCTGGCCTGCCTGGAGAGTTACGCCGGTCATAGTGTTGACATTGCGGCAGAAATTGTCGAGAATTGTGCGGGATACAGCGTCACTAATATCGAAGCCAACCACCCCACAGCCTGCACTGAAGGTGATATTTCTATTTTCTTTAATCACGGGGAAGGGCGGCCGGTCGCTATCTGCTATAGTAAAGACGGAATCAGGGATACCTTGCGGAGCACCATTTCAAACGGAAGGGTGATCATGCGGGAAATGGCCGGTGGTGATTATACGATAGCATCATACATTATCGGCACATGTACGATCCCTTTAAACGGCACGGTCAATCTGAACAAACCACTGCCTCTGAAACCTGTGGCAAGCAATACAGGCCCTTACCTGGAAGGAGATACGATCCGCCTGTCTGTGGATTCAGGCCAGTATTTTCATTGGGAAGGCCCGGGAAACTTTTATACCCGGGAGCAAAGCCCCTTCATTGCTGACGCCTCATTGCTTCATTCAGGAATGTACAGAGTAGTTGTCACCGACGCCGATAACTGCTATTCAGAAGCCTTCACCACGGTAGTTGTAGACCGGATACTCGCCGGTGAGCCCTACCCGGAAAATATCCGGATAAAGGTATACCCTAACCCGGCACTTAATTATTTTACCATAGAAGTGCCGTTTGAAGGCGAAAGCTCCGGAGTAATGGCAGATGCACAGGGAAGAGAAGTTAAAACTTTTCACTTTAACCGGGAGGTAATTATTTTTACCGACAAGATCGGACCGGGATTGTATACCGTTAAAATAAAGAATGGCCGACAGGAAGCCTCTGCAAAAATCATACTCCACTAAACCATCTTCCCGCGGCCAAACTTAACATCATGTACATTACCTGAACAATTCTTCAATCACCAGACCCACATTACCGCCTGGCTCCAGGATACTCAACAACGCAGACAGGGTAGGCGCCGTATCAGCTACGCTGGTTCTTCTGAAAGTCTCGCCGGGCCGGATCTTCCACCCAAAAAACAGAAGCGGTATGTGCGTGTCGTAAGCATAAGGCGAACCATGATTGGCGGCGATCGGCCCGGCGATCCATCCCGGTTCCGGTACGATCTGCACGTCTCCCGACCTTTTGGAATGATACACATTCCTATAGAGGTCAACCAGATAGGCGTTTAAGGGCACTTTATCCAGCGCTTTCAGGTCGATGATTTCCTTAACGCCGTCAAACGACAGCAGCACTTTCCGTATGGCTTTAAACAGCTCGGCCCCGTTGATCTTTTTACTTTCTATCCGGTCTTCGTCGAGATAAAGCTGGAAGTTTTCGGTGGCTTTGAGCAGGTTCTCATCACCGAAACGCTCTTTCAGCATGGCTTTCAACTGCGTGTTCATCTCCCTGTAATCGATCCTCCCGGCGGGCAGCTTATTCCCGCTCCAGAATTCGGGGGTATCCATAACGCCGTGGTCGGCCGAAATAAAGAAAACGTAATTCCCTTTCCCTACGCTTTCATCGAGCCGGTTCAGCATTTCTTCAATATCTTTATCCAGGCGCAGGTAAATGTCCTGCACTTCTACCGAATTAGGCCCGAAACCGTGACCAGCATAGTCTGGAGAGGAGAAGCTGACGGCCAGGAAATCAGTAGCGCTCCCTTTCCCCAGGTTTTCATGCGTCAACGCTTCCAGGGCCATTTCTTTGGTCAGCGTGTTGCCGTGCGGTGCATAGGCCAGTTGGCTGAAAGCATCTCCCGGAGTGCCTGCCAGGTCGTAAGGGAAGGCCGATTTTTTCTCATGGGTGAACTTCAGTTCGTAAGGCTGATCATCTGCCGTGCTGGCCGTATATTGATCAAGGGGCAGCAAAGTTTCCCATTTTTGCAGCAACAATTCTGACGGCCGCTTCCTGTCATTATAGGCTTCTACCCATGAGGGCAGCTCCTGTTGATAGTAAGTGCTGCTCACCCAGTTCCCCGTCTTACTGTCAAACCAGTAAGCCGCATTGGCTGCGTGACCGGCAGGCAGTATGGCACCCCGGTCTTTGAGCGCGATTCCGATCACTTTGGACCGGAATTGGGTACTGATCCGCAGTTGGTCGGTGATAGTACTTACGGTGAGGTTCCGCGGTGACATCTTCCCTACCGTGGGGTTCGAACTCCCCACCGTCGCTACGGTGCTGTCGCCGACGCAATATACCCGCCGGTTGCGGTGGGTATCAAACCAGTCGTTTCCTATAATTCCATGTATCGATGGTGAGGAGCCTGTATATACCGACGCGTGCCCGGCCGCTGTTACCGTAAGCGCGTAATGATAATGATGGTTCCGGCAATTAAACCCTTCCCGGAGCAGGCGCCTGAATCCGCCTTCCGAGTACTGATCATAGTAACGGTAGAAGTAATCGGCCCTCATCTGGTCTACGATCACCCCCACTACAAGCCTGGGGCGCTCCTGTGTGTAAGCTGTCTGTATAGCCAGGAAAAGAAGTAACAAAATAGCTCTCATAGTCAAATAGGTTTTAGAAAATCAGGATTCGGGAAAACCGGGATTCTTTAAAAGTGCGGGAGCCTGGCTCCGGCAGGCCCCGCGTAGCCTGCAGCGCGCAGATATCCCGCACTTTTTTAACTATCCTCAGATTTTATCAGAATGAAAAGGTAAGCGAACTCCAGAAGCTTCTGGGAAGAATGATCCGGCCGATCTGCAGCGATCCGTTTTCAAAATTACCGATCGCCAGGAACTGGTCTCCGCGGATATTTCCTTCGGTCAAACCGCGGCTGTTGGTCAGGTTATCGCCCCAGACACGTAGTCCCAGGTTTTTAAGAAGACGCACATCCAGCCCGGCCGATACCTCGTTATATCCTTTCAGACGATACACGTTACTCGGGGTAGTCCAGCGCTTACCGATCTGGCGGTAGCCTACGAAAAGGTCAAAGATACCATATTTGTAGGTAGCCTGCAGCTCGGCCATATAATTGGGGATACGCTCGGCCGAGTTGCCTGTCCATATAAACGGTTTTCCGGCCAGGTCTGCGCGGGCGTTTTCCGGGGCGGTAACTTCATAATCGGTGAACGTGCTGCTCTGAACGGTGGTGGTCAGGCGGAAGTTCAGGTTGTTGGTAGCCGCATAAATGGCTTCCAGTTCGGCGCTGAGGTTCCTGCTGGAGGCAAAAGTCCCGATATTGATGATGCCGCCGGTCTGGTTGGGAACCCCCATGGTAGCTGCAATATTATTCAGACTGGCATAAACCAGCGAACCGAACAGGCCTACTTTCTGCGTATTGATCTTATAACCTACCTCGGCCATAACGATATCTCTCCTCCGGTCACTATCCGAGTTATAGTTAAATGCGGAATAATTACCCACATTTAGGGCACTGTAGGTTTTGGTGGCCCGGGCAAACAAAGCATGACTGGCATTGATCTTATAGTTAAGGCCCAGGGAGCCCGTGCTGTGTAAACGGGTCTCATCGTAGGACGTCACATTGGTAAACGGAGCAGAGTTGATCAGCCGGTCGCCTTTCACCCGGAAGTTGTCAACACGTGCACCCAGATCGATCGTCAGGTTTCCAAAATTAACCTCATCCGATACCATAGCCGACAGGATGGTGGTCATCCCGTTGCGGTAGTTATTAATGTTCACCCCACTGTACCCGTTACCGGAATTGTTACCGATACGCAAAGTACGGGGATTATCCTTTATTTCCGTATTGAAAGTAGCGCCCAGACCGAAGGCATTCACATCATAAAGGTGGAGGCCTAATCCGAAAGAAATACCGTGCTTGCCGAATTGTTTGTGAAAATCGAGGTTATCCACAAACTGGCGGTCATCTGATTCAGAGCCGGTAAAGGATTGCCCTGTATAATAACCCGTCGGGTTAACCACCTGCTGTCCGTCGGGATAATAATAATTCACCGCAGGATTATAGGCTGTGGCCGCGGTGACGGTTGAGCCTGTAAAGTTACCCGAACTTACCGAATAACGCATGTTATTCCGGATGGTCCATTCGTTCCGGGTATTAATTTTAAGCTCCACCTGCCCGGCTGTGGATTTATAGTGCACACCGTCAGCGAAATCATAATTAAATGTTTTGCCGTCCGGACTGGTCAGGGTTACCTTCGTGTCACGGGTAACCAGTATTTCTTTCAGGAGGTCAAAATCGGGTAGTGCTTTTCCCTGTCCTGAGCCGTCATAGCTGTAATATGAAGGCACCAGCCAGGTGGTTTTATCATTCAGGTACTTGCCGTAGAAACGGAGATAGCTTCCGTTATTCATATTATAGGTCAGGTTAGCTTTGATCTGTCCGCCTTCATTGGCCCGGAAGGAAGGCGGGCGTATACCGTCATCCGCCCTGAAAAAACCACCGATATTATACTTTACCTTAGAAGACAGCGGCCCGCCGATGACCGCATCAAAACGGTTGGCATTTTGCGATAAGCCCCGCGTATATTTTACCTTTCCGGATAATCTGTCTCCACCTGTGGCCGACAATAAATTGATCAGGGCGCCGGGTGTTCCGGCCAGGATCACAGCGGCGTGTCCACCCCGTACGGCTTCTACGTTCCGTATATTTAAGTCTACTTTATATAGCTGATCCGGCGAAGGGTTGGTGGTGTACCCGGTAGGAAGCACGGGCAGGCCGTCTTCCATTACACCCATAAATACATATCCGCCACCTGGCAGGCCGCGGACACGGACACTGCCCGGGCCATCGCCCCCGCTGCTTTCCACTGACATCCCCGGAATAGCCTTCAGCATATCCGTACTGTTCAACGGCGGACGCTCCTCCAACTGCTTCGCACTCACGGTGGTGATGGCCACACTTGACTCGATCTTCTTTTTGGCAGAGCCGCTGGAGGTAACAATGAGCTGGTCGAGCTGCAGGTTATCCTCCAGCAGGGACACATTGACCGAAACATCACTTCCGTTAACCGAAATTTCTCTTTTTAGCTCTTTGAAGCCTACACTGGTGAAGGTCAGGGTATGATTGCCATTAGGTACGCCGGGAAAGCTGAAAGAACCGTCAAGCCCCACCATAAGGCTTTTTTTCAGGTGGCTCAGGGTGACGGTCGTCCCGACGAGCGCTTCCCCCCGGTTATCGGTCACTTTACCGCTGACTGTATATTGCTGCAAGGTCACCTTTGACCGCCGGATATCTATTGTATTCACGTCTCTTTTCAGAACAATGTATTTTCCGGTTATTTCATAACGCAGATGCAGCGGAAACAACACCTCGTTAAGAATGCTCCCCAGAGTCTCATTTTCGGCATAAAACGTGATTTTTTCATCGGAAGGGACCTGGTGTGACATAAAACTGAACTTCACATCGGCATGCTTCTCAATTTTGAGCAACAGTTGTTTAAGTTCAACATTGGCTGCCTCAATGCTGAGTCGTTTTTCCAGCATTTCCTGTCCTTTGCTTTCACCGGCCATGGTCAAACCAAATGACACCAGGAGGATAAATAAAGGAGGGAAAGTAATTTTCATAATAGTCAGGGCGACTTTGACGAATTGTCGATTTTTTTCCATAGTTTTGACTGAGTTTTGTTAATAATAAGGTTGACATACTCTGCCCTTGTTATCTTTGCAGAGATTCGTTCAAGGGCTTCCATGAGCCGGTAATGTTGCAGCATTTCCGGCTTTTTCTTTTTAATTGACGGTTCTGATCATAGGCAAACGGTTAAAATTTACATCCTTTTCCTTCAATAAGTATTTTGGCATCGGAAAGCCGGTATTCTGCATTAAACGTTTTACAGATCACCTCCAGCTTTTCGAACAACTGCTCGTCTTCCAGGCTTACGGTAAGCCGGCATTGACTGAACGTATCCCTGTCATAAATGATCTCAATGCTATAGGCATTGGCCAGACGCTCAAAGACCTCAGCAGCAGGCGTGTTATCAAAGCTTAACGTAGCCGGCCGGGCCGACGGATTAACGATAAGAGGTTCTTCTACCAGCGACCTTGTCAGACTGGCTTCTCTTTTGGAGAAAACCGCTTTCTGGTTCGCTTTAAGCACCATAGCGGTCGACAATCGTGCCTCGGTTTCTTTCAGGCGATCATAATTCTCCTGCGAAAGCACCTCCACCCTGCCCGTTTTTACCGTAACGGTCACCTCTCGGTCATTAGAAGACACTACAAAACTGGTACCGAGCACCCGGGTGACCAGGCCGTTTGAAATCACCAGGAAGGGCTTTTCCGGATCTTTAGCCACCTCAAAAAAAGCTTCACCCTCCAGGATGACCGTACGGTCAATCTGGTTAAAGCTTTCTCCATAGTGGAGGTTGCTTCCCGGCGATAATCTTACCTTAGTGCCGTCATTTAAAAATACCGTTTTGCCCTGCTGCGAAGTATTCATAACCACAATTTCACCAGAGAACAACCAGGGGGGCGTCCGGGCAAAGGGTTGTTTAAGGTAGACATAATAACCCAACAGCGCGCCCATCACTATTGCTGCTGAGGCCGCTATCCGCTTAGTCGAAAAAGTCCGGAAAAGTGTTTTCTTCCGTTGTATCGACCGCCATATCTTTTCTTCCAGCTCCTCGTCTGCGGGTATGGCCTGTACATCCTTCAGATCCAGGATAAGCTGCCGGGCTTCCAGCATATTCTTTTGCAGGTCCGGGAATCCGGCAAAATATTTTTCCCAATGATCAAACTCCGCGGACGGGACCTCTAAGGCCCATTTCCTGAAGGAGTCGTCTTCCATGAAGTCAGACAGATGATATTTCGAGGGCTCCATTATTGTCTATTATCTATTAACCGTTTAAATCTCCCGGCATTCAGGAGCAATATCCGTTTCAACTCCAACCTACCGGTATTTACTATTAAATGGCAGCATCGCCCCCATTTAATCCATTTTTTTAGCAAAATTTTACAATTAATTTACAAAGTGCTGTTTATAAGCAGATTACATGCCAGGAAAATAATATAATCTTTCAGGATCTTCAGGCCGGAATAAATGAACTTACAGGCCGACTGGTAATTGACGCCCATGATCCGGGCTACTTCTTCATTGGAAAGATCGTGGTAATAGCGTAAGTTAATGGCCTCCTGCTGACGTTTTGTAAGCTTCTGAAGCGCTTTTTCCAACCTTAGCAACCGTGAATCGCGGGCTTCATTCTCTAAAATAGCAAACTCAACGGAAGGTTCTGAAATTTCCTCTCCGTGGGGCTCTGTTATCCCGGGATGGAACGTCCTTCTGCTCAGCTTATTCCGCAGGGCTCTTAGCAGGTAGAAGCGTATATTATCAGTATCGGTCAGGCGGGCCCGGCTGTTCCAGATCTCAAGGAAAAGGTCCTGAACGGTATCCTGGATCAGCACGGTATCCTGAGTGAGTTTTTTCCCGTAATGAATAAGGCCCTGGATCTCTCTCCGGTATATCTGCTCGAAAGCAGGCTCACTTCCCGCCTTAAAGGCTTTCCATAAAGCGTGATCTTCCTGAAATATATCCTTATTCATATTAGCCCTTATCTTTGCCTTCGGGAGAGACAAAGCAATTTATGGGGTTAAAAATAACCAATATATATTATATAACTAATAATCTTCATACTCTTGTTGGAGGAATTTGCCGGGAATGTCTGCATTTCCTTCCGGTTTTTTCGTAAATTAGCTCACTCCATAAAGATCATGATATGACATTACAACAGGTTATCGTCTTTGGGCAAAGCAGACAGAAACGTAACTCGTTTCTCATGAAAGCAGTTTTGCTATCGGTTTTAGCCACCGTCTGGATAGACTATGTTTTTTCAGATGTCAGGAGCACGTCATTCTATCTTTCCGAATCGCTCCTTTTCAGCACCTACTGGCTGCTTTTTTTGCCTATGCTGAATATTCAATGGCGGCTCACCTTGCGAAGGCCCTTACCGGGATTGCTCTATGCCGGTTTGGCCACTGTTATCCATCTGCTTTGCTATCCTGTCGTAGTATGGTTCATATCCAAATGCTTTTATTCGTATACTTTCCCTTACCGGCAGACCTTTGATTACGGACTGACCGCCTACTTTATTAAAACTTTCATCGTATACGGTTTGTCGGTGCCGATCATCATTCTGCTCCGGGAGACAGCACCATTTTTAAAAGGGAAAGCCGGAACGCAGCACCGTGAAATATTCCTTCATAAAGATATTCCGGTACGTGTATCACAGGAAGAACCTGCATGTAATCCCAACCCGGTCAGTTCCCTGCTTGTTCCTGACAATCATAACACAAAGAGCCTTATACAGGTCACCGATATCCTGTACCTTTCGGCGAACTCTCCCTATATCAACGTTTACCATCCGGTAAAAAAATACCTGCTCACGGAAACGCTAAGATCCCTGGAAAAGCAGCTTCCACCGGATCGCTTTGTCCGTATTCACAAATCCTGCATAGTGAACGTGGAAAAGGTGATCTCCTGTCGCTCACGATTAAACGGCGACTATGACCTGGAACTGTGTGAAGGTACGGTTCTTCGGCTGAGCCGGAATTATACGGTAAACTTCAGAGCAAAGTTTCATCGTCATACACCAGGTTAACCTCACCTTACGCTATTCCGTTTGAAAACCAGGCATTTGCTAAAATAGATTTGCAACAAAAAAGCAAATGAAAAAACTATTTCTGGCACTGCTGGCGGTCTCCCTGACCACCGGATGCCACGGACAGAAACGCCCAAACTCTTCCCCTAAAGAAACTTCTGAAAAAGTAGTAGGCGGGGGCTGCGACGGTTGTGAAATAATGTATATCGGCATGCCGGAGAAAATCAGCTCCACAGATACGGGGCCGGGCTGGTATGAAAAAGGTCAGAAGCTGATCGTTACGGGCACGGTCTACCGCTTAGACGGAAAAACGCCGGCGCCAGGTGTCATCCTCTATTACTGGCAAACCGACAATAATGGTTATTATACGCCTAAAAAAGGAATGGATGAACGGGCAAAGCGCCATGGTCATATCCGTGGCTGGGTAAAGACCGATGGTAGCGGGCAATACACGATCCGGACCATTCGTCCGGCGCCCTATCCGGGTGAAGCTATGCCGGCGCACATTCACCTCTCGGTAAAAGAGCCCCAAATTGCCAATGAATATTATACGGATGAGATCAACTTTGACGATGATAAATTCCTGATCCCGCATTTTAAAAAGTATCCGCAGGAGAACCGCGGCGGAAGCGGTGTGGTACGGGTGCTCCTCAAAGACAGCCTGCAAATTGCCGAGCACGACATTGTCCTGGGCCTTAATATTCCGGACTATCCCGAAAAAAATGAACCATTGTCAGGCCTGAGCATCGGAGAAGACCAGCCTTCGTTTATCCCTTTCCACGCCTACGGTCCGGACAAGGGAACACGGACCTGCCCCGTTTGCAAATACGGTCGTTTCCACGGGATCATCTATTTTGTAGGAAATCATCCCGATTGGGAGGAGATCAAAAGGTGGCTCTTATTCCTGGAACAGGAAAGCGTAAAACGGGAAAAGTATCTGAAAGTCTATTTTGTTTACGGCAACGGAAAGTCGTATAACCGGAAAGAACGCGAAAATCAGCTGGAACACCTGGGCAAGGCGCTCAATATCAAAAATACGGCCTTAACCTTTGTTCCTTCCTTTTCCGACACGGCCACCGAAGCCAATCTCAATAAAATCAACCCGGAAGCGGAAAATACCTTCATCATTTACAAGCACAGAAGCATCGTTGACAAATACATTAACCTGAAAGCGACGCAAGACAATTTCAGGCGGATCTCCCACAGCCTCGAAAGAACGAGGGGCGATTATTTTGATTTGCCGGAGCCTCCGCACCGGTGAGATGCACAGGGAACGGAAAATGAGGTGTTGCCAAATTGCAGGAATCACTAAGCCCTGATGCGGGATCCGATCCTTCCCCAAAAGATCTGTGCTTATCTGTGTAATCTGTGAGAAGAACCGTATGCGTTTATTTCGCTCACAGATTACACAGATAAGCACAGATCTTTCATATTACCAGCACATTGCCTGCTGCCTTTCCAGTCTATTTTTTCGTCTGCTCCGCTGACTGACCGGTGTACCGCTCACCCACGATCTTCACTTTATTGAGATCCGCGGTTAGTTTACTGAGTTCATCAGCTGTGAATTCGTAATCGGCCGACCCCATATTCTCCTGTAAATGGGCCAGCTTTGTGGTTCCGGGAATGGGAACGATGAAAGGTTTATAGGCCAGTAACCAGGCCAGGGCTACCTGCGCCACCGTCAGGCCCCTGTGATCACCAAATTCTTTCAGGATATCGATCAAAGGCCAGTTGGCGATGATCGCCTCCGGCTGGTACCGGGGAAGCGAGCCCCGGTTGTCATTGGCCGCATTATATTTTGTGCGCTCATTAATATACCCTGTGATCAGGCCACGGCTGATGGGGCTATAGGGCACAAACCCTATACCCAGCTCTTCACAGACTTTAATAACATCGCTTTCCGGCTGGCGGGTCACCAGAGAATATTCGCTTTGCAGGGCGGTCACCGGTTGTACTGCGTGGGCTTTACGGATGTTCTCCACACCCGCCTCGCTCAGTCCGAAGTGTTTCACCTTTCCGGCCTGTATCAGGTCTTTCACAGTTCCGGCCACGTCCTCCATCGGCACATTCGGGTCTACCCGGTGCTGGTATAATAAATCAATATAATCTGTTTTCAGGCTTTTTAAGGAATGTTCTACCACTTTCTTTATTCTTTCGGGACGGCTGTCAAGACCCAAAGACGGTTTTCCTTGTTTAAACCCGAATTTTGTGGCAATAATCACCTCTTTCCGGATAGGTGCCAGGGCCTCTCCCACCAGCTCTTCATTGGTCAAAGGTCCGTATGCCTCGGCCGTATCAAAGAAGTTCATTCCCAGATCGGGTGCTTTTCGAAGCAGGGTGATCATGAGCTGCCTGTCCGGGATAAAGCTCCTGTGGTAGCTCATGCCCATGCATCCTAATCCGAGCGATGATACCTCAATGCTGTGGTTTCCCGAACCCAGCCGGCGGGTTTTCGTCTTTAACGTATAACTTTTGTCTTTGCCCGGTGTATTGCCGCGTTCTGTAGCACCTGACCCCAATACGGGTGAAGCAAATAATGCAGTTCCTAACATAGCCCCGGCTTTTACGAAACTTCTGCGATTTTCCATTGTAATTTCAATTTTGCTTAATGTCTTGTTCCATGGGTCTCCATAGAATTGACCCTATTTGATCTTACAAATTTGATGTACAAAAATGAGGATACCCGGATACAGATTACTGCTTTTTCTACCAATATTACTGATCGGATGTGTAGTTAGTTACTTCTCTATTCCCGAGTATTTTTTATAAATCGCCCGGTACCCGAAAATTCGTGCTGCCGGAGCGATAATATTCGCCAAAATTTTTTGCAACCCAAGGGGAATTTCTGCAAGATAAGACTTACTCTCCAGGTATTTAACGGAGACCAGCTCCTGGACCAGCCCGAGTTTGCCATTTTTACCTTTTCCATCCGCAATAAGTCCGATCAGGTTTTCAATCAAATAGTCGAAATCTAAGGCCGGCTTTACGGAATGGATATAAACCACCTCCGCATCGGAGCTATTATAGTGATTATGAGGAACATTTTTAGGGAGAGTGATTTTATCCCCCGCTGAAAGTGTAGTTATCTTCCCGTCTTTCAGGAAGGTCAGCTGACCTGAAATTACTTCGAAAGTTTCATCCTGGAAGACGTGAAAATGGTTAGGCACTACCTTACCTATACTTTTAAGGGTAGCTCTCATGGTCACCGATACTCCCCCCGTATCTTCGGCCGTTTCAAGAAATTCATAGGAGTCTCCGGTGACGGGGTTCGTAATGATCTGTCCTTTTACTGGCATCTTTCTTTTATTTAGGGTTAAAAATTATTTATACCTGATTTCTATTTGCAACCAGTTATCAGAAGGTAATTAGTTACCTTTTAGTAGTCGATTATGTCAAAGATAATGAAAAATGGACAGAATATGCATCCGCCAAATATTCAAAAACCCTGAAAAAGGTGATCGATTTTTGCTACCAATATTACTGATTGGCATTGATCAATGATTACGACTGTTATAAAATATATAAATTTGTCAGATATCTTTTAAAGCATGGAGCAATGGACGAGATTATAACCTTCAACAGTATAAAAGAATACAACGTATTCAATAACCAGGAGACTTTACATCCCTTGGTAAGTGTGGTTGATCTGAGCAAAGCCGATCCCCGTAGGCTCAGACGTCTCCGGTATGAGTTTTATGTTGTTTTTTTAAAACAGATTCACTGCGGCGATCTCCGCTACGGACTGAACAATTACGATTATGAAGAAGGGTCTTTGATCTTTGTAGCACCAGGACAGGTGATCGGTGAGCATAAGGAAGAATATTACCAGCCCCAGGGGGTTGCACTGGTTTTTCATCCTGATCTGATAGCGGGCACTTCGCTGGGCAGGCAGATGGATGACTATCACTTCTTCTCCTACGCCGTAAATGAGGCGTTGCACCTGTCGGAGCAGGAGCGGAAAATCATACTGGATTGTTTTGCTAAAATAGAATATGAATTACATCACGCTATTGATAAGCACAGCAGACAATTGATCGTTTCCAACATTGAATTGTTCTTAAATTATTGTACCCGTTTTTATGACCGCCAGTTTATAACCCGGGAAAATATCAATAAAGGTATCCTGGAAAAATTTGAAGAATTGCTGAATAGTTATTTTCAGTCGGATAAGCCGGATAATATCGGTTTACCGTCGGTGGCCTATTGTGCTGAGAAACTGCATCTTTCCGCTAATTATTTCGGCGATCTGATCAAAAAAGAAACCGGAAAACCGGCACAGGAGTATATTCAGAATAAGATCATAGAGGTGGCCAAAAACAGGATTTTTGAGTCCGGTAAAACCATCAATGAAATCGCATTTGAATTGGGCTTTAAATACCCTCAGCACTTTAGCCGGCTGTTCAAGAACCGTGTAGGATATACGCCTAATGAATACCGGAATTTGAATTGAGGCGGGGAGGACGTCAGTTGAGCCCCGAATTTCAGATATATCTCGTAAAAGAATTCCAACGCTTGAAGGATGATGAAAGCAGCCGCAATCAATCAAAATGGGATCTGCAACGCACTCTCGCCAAAGTAAATTACCAGATCCATACCGATGCCATCAAAGAAAATTTAATTCCGAAAGAAGTTACAAAAGAGCAGGCCGGGTTGGTGTATGCCAATGAAGCCGATTTATTGAATGTGGCATTATTTGGTACTACTGCTAAAATGTAGAGAGACAGGAATACGGACAAAAATGGAAATATCCGGGATTATGCCACTTTAGAACAACTGGTGGTATTGAGTAATATGGAAAGTATTAATGCGCTACTGATACAACAAAGGTTACCCCAAAGCGAACGACTTATCCAGCTTAACAAAGTAGCCATTACACAAATGAAATCATTGATTGAAAGTAAAGTGGTGAAGAAGCTGAAATGAGGGACTCGAGCGGCGCAAAGCTGTTCATAGTCCTGTAAAATCCTTTCTCTTATCCAACTATATTTATGAGAGATTGAAAATTAAGGTTAATTTTCAATCACAAAAAGTTAAAATATGATAAGCCTATTGTATTTTATAAATATTAGAAATACTTTTACCCGTAAAAGAAAGAATTCAATACAGCACAATCCGGACAGCTTTTATTGAACATTCTGGTTTAACTCAACAATTAAACACTTCGTTTTATGAAAAAGACAACCGCATTTATCTTCCTTATGGCTTTAACACTGGGTACCAGTGCACAATCTTTTCACATCGGCCCCAAGCTGGGCGTAAACATGTCTAACTATACGGGTGGAAATATCAAGTCGGACGCCCTGTTTTCTTACCATGTGGGCGGACTGATGAGCTTCGGACTCGGCAACACATTTTTTATTCAACCGGAGGTTCTCTTATCTTCCCAGGGGGCTAAAATAGATAACCAGGGAAATAAGGAAAATTACAAAGTTTCCTATCTGGCGATTCCCGTGATGTTTAAACTACGCACTTCAGGCGGCTTCTACCTGGAGGCAGGCCCTCAGGCCTCTTTCAAGATCAGTGAAGACATTAAGGATCAGACCATCGACAAATTTGCCAAAAACCTTGATCTTTCATTGGGTGCCGGCCTGGGATTCCAGTCGGCAGGAGGCTTGGGCATCGGAGCCCGGTACATGGCCGGGATTTCAAAAGTGGGAAATTTCGATTCCCATAATATCAACCCCGACTTCAAAAACAGCCTGGTACAGCTGAGCCTGTTTTACGCTATTCCGATAATAAAAAACTAAAGAGTATTTAGAAAGACGAAGGGCATGGTATGCGGATCCGGATTTCCGTTTATACCACGCCCCTGCTTTTTTTAATCTTTAAAGTCTTTAAACTTGCGGAACATATCTTTGAAAACCTTATTTCGGTCAATAAAAGTTACTACCTTATACAGGTGGCGGGTGCCGTCTGAGCTATAAGTAAGCTCGTTGGTAAGTATAGGGGCGGGTCGTAGCTCATATTGCATCCAGTCGGGGTTTACTATGTAAGCGATCACGGCTATATCCCAGATCACCTTAGACCACCCGAAATGGTCATTACTATATCCCTCCACAATGGAGACCAGGTAATCTGAAATTTTGTTTGCACCACCAATATGCGCTTTAAGTTCATGAACCGTAGTACTTAAATGCGAAGTGACCGGCTCGGTGGGAATCTGAATCAAAGGCACACCTGAGTCAAACAGGGTTTGCGATGAGGCCACATCCTGGAGAAGATTGAACTCCCGCGCAGTTCTCCAGTCAAGGCCTTTCCCGCCCAACCAGACCACGATGATCTTGTCTTTTATCTCCGGTTTCATGATCAACGCCGAGGCCACATTGGTGGGCGCTCCGAGCGTAAGCACAAACAGCGGTTCCGTAGCTTTCATGGCTCTGTCTACCAGGTCTTTTGCTGCATCACTTACTACGGGCGTAGTTTTGTCTTTCAAAAAATGGGTGGAGCCTTTGTACACGGGGAATTTATCTTTCATACCTACTTTTTCCAGCACATTCATAATCTCCGCATAGCTCTTTTCCATACCATCGGCTACACTGGTGGCCCTTTTATTAATGAAAGGGGCGGCGTAGATGGCTTCTATGTCCATTTTGCTTTGTGACAGAATAGCATAAACCAAAGCAAACTGATCATCCACCTCATTATAGGTATCCGTATCAATGACCACTTTTGCTTTCTGGGGCATATACGATACTCTTTCCACCAGCTTCTCATTAGAAAGATTGAAAGATTGTCCGAAGCTGCCGGCCAGGGCAGCAAAAAAGAGGATTCCGGTAATAACGATTCTGTTTATTGGCATAACGGATCAAATTTTTGAAGTGAAAATTAACTGTCTATATATAAGTTCTATAGGAATATACACCCGGGCTCCTGCAGGATCTATTGGAAGTCCCCGCAACTTCTGTCGGCTACTCCTCCACCACCTCTCCCCTGTAAATATGATAAGTCCATTCCGCATGGGTAGTTCCGCCGGGAGATGCATCGGGGGCCGCTTTGCTGACGGTGTAATACACCACCGGCTTCTTCCAGTCGGCTATTTCCCCGTAGCTGTTCCGTTCCAGCCCGGCATTATGGTTCCGGGGAAAGCCGGTCATGTAAGGGGCTATCCGGATCATAGACTCCCATTCACCTGTCCGGTTCAGGAAGCCCCTCAACGGCATGTAATTTACTTCCAGGCTCTCATTGATATAGGCGGGATATGTGGCAGGATGCGGCTGCACCGGCCTCACCATGACGATCACATCATTTTCCTGATCGATGGCGAAATCGGAATTGCAGGTATAATCCCTGCCGGTATAGCCTATGTTCACCAGTCCGGCGTCTGCCATCCGGGCAGAAGGCCGGGGTATGTAATTATCCATATCCGAGAGGTCAAGCTCCACCCATTCTATGCGGGTACCGCTGATATCTCCCACGGTGTAGGTCAGGAGCACTTTCCCGTTTTTATCGAACGATACGGCGGAAGGCTGGCCTGTGCCCCAGGATCTGCCACCTCCCGGGAGTAGTTCGTCTCCGTCATAGTCCCAGGTTTTCCTGACCAGTTGCTGCGGGTACTTTTCCCATCGGTCGGCTTCGAGGTCATTGCTGAAGGCCACTCCTACCTCGTTGTAATATACTCCGTGTTGGTTGGTCAGGTAGAACATGGCATAGCGATATTCCCGGCCGTTCATCCGGAACCGCCCCTCAATGACCGAGGGGTCACAGATGTGATGGTCATCCCAACTGCCGGAACCACCGGGCTGGATAACACTTTTGGGTTCAGTCTGGCTGCCGTCAGGGTTGATCCGCACGTGATAGATGTTATCCACCATAATGAGCTGTTCGGGGTTTCCGCAAAAAAACAGATGTATGGTACCGTCAGATTCCCTAACCACGCTCGGACCATAGGAGTACCGGCTCTGCCCGTAAAAGCCGAAGACCCGCTCCATATTCACCAGTTCATACCTGCCCTGCTCTCCCGGTTCGGGTATTTCCACGCCGGGCTTCTTTTCGTCGCAGGCCAGTAAAATGACGGCAAACAGGATGACTAGCTTTTTCATGTGTATATAATTAGTTCTGTGTTCCGAGTACATAGTTCCGGGTAAGTTGCCGTTGTCACCCTGAGCTTGTCGAAGGGTATGTAAATTAACCATTTATCCTCTCTTCTCATAATTATTACCTTTTCAGATTCAGGGTTTAAAAGACTCAAAGATCTGCGGCACCAGATAATTCAATGCCCGTTCGTTTTCTTCCGGATCGGAACGGTAAAAGATGGATACCGGTGAGCTTTCCGTGTATTCAAACTGGAAACGTCCGTCATCCCGTATTTCGGTAAATACACAGGGTCGCAGCCGGTTCTCCACTATTTTATCTGTAGTTTTCAGCCGGTCTTTGGACTCCAACCGATACCCGTCAGAGCCCTCCTTTACTATTTCCAGGCCTCTGACAATCAGCCATATCGAAGACTCCCAAACATGAAACCGTTCAAATTGCGGTTTCTTTCCCCGCGAATACACAAGTCCGCGGTCCATGTCGCGCAGGAAATCATATTTCAACTCCGGCTCAAATGCATAGTTCACGTAGGCCTGTAACTGCGGATGCATCTGGCTGAGAAAGCTCATATCGTGCAGGGTATAGTATGTATTATTGACGTCTTTCACAAAACCGCCGTCTTTCCCGGCGCAGGGGTACAAGGCAATGTTCAGCCCCGATTTCAGCAGGCGGGTAAAGGCAAAGACATCCAGCGCCACATTCCATTCTCCGCCGGGGATGCTATTAGCCCCGGCATCTGTTCCCAGCACGTGCCCTTTGCTGGCTGTTCCGGCGCTGAGATGGATCCGGGAGATCTTCTTCCGTAGCAGTTCCGGATTCCGGTTAAAGGCCACGGCCAGCACTCGGGCGCTGCCGAATGACAGCACCTCCACCGGTTCATCCGACCGGGAAAGGATGTCCAGCAGCAAGGTAACACCGGTATCCTGGAAACCCGGTAGGTCTTCCATCCGGTCGGTTTCATTCTGCATCAGCCGCATCGGGCCCACCGCAAACGGAATCTCCCGGTTAAAGATATACTGCAGTTGCATCACCGGGATCAAGCCGGCCTCCCGAGGACCGCGGGGATCCTTCCAGAGCGTAGGATGATCCGCCGTATCTTTCCGAAAGGAGTCGGTGATGTCCAGAATGATGCCTAACGTACGAACATCTTTCAGGGCAAAGGCCTGGATGAGGTCCAGGTTATCGCCCGGGTCCTGGTAAGGATGGTAGCAGTCGGTGATGACCACGATGGACTTCCCTGTTTTTTGTGCACAAAGCGGCAGGGAAAGTCCCCATACCATTATTCCTATTTTCCAGACTAGTGTCAGGTCAAGCATATTGTGTCTTGTAAAGACACAATTATTTTTTTGCGTAATCGAGGCAAAAAAATTAAGCATAGCAGCGTTACGGTTCATTTTTTTAACGAAGAGTATGTGAAAAATAATCTGTATTTGCAGACATAATATGCTTGACATAACACTAACTTATTTAGCATTCGTAAAGTATTTTTTCAGATCAAACCGGGCTGAATACATGTCGTAAGACCAGAGCCAGTTGGCGCCGGTCACAGCGGGGGTAAAATACATGATCAGCTCGTCATCATTAAGCATATACCCTTTTTCATCGGTCAGAATGCCGGGATTATGGTTCCGGGGAAACCCGGATTCACGTGGGGTGACCGCGCCCATTTTTATCCACTGATTCCCGTCGGTACTCAGGTCCTGCCCCAGGGGAATATAGGACAATTGCGCCACGTTTCCTACCCAGGTAGGGATCAGTTTATCCATGTCCACCCTTCTTTCCGACACCATGTATACATTCTTAGCAGAAAACGCCGGGTAGTTGTTTCCCGGCATGTTCTTAATGTATTTTTCCGGCCCCATCCGGATGTTGTCCAGGTTATTCATGACGGCATCCCGGTAGGTAAAACCACCGTTTGAATTGGAATAGAATATCCGCAGGGTGGAGTCGTTCAGCACAATGGACGTGCTTTGCCCTACTCCCCAGGTGGTGCGGCTCGATGAACCGATAATGGGATTTTTATCAAATTTAATGTATGGCCCCTCGATATTTTTGGAGACTGCCAGGCCTATCTGGTTATGAAAATTATCCCATTGATCGGTACCCAGGTAGGTCATAATGTACTCGTAGGTTTCACCATGATAGGTAGTTCTGAATTTCCGTACATCGGGATCACAGATATGATTGATGTCCCAGCCGAGATCGGAAGGATCCAGGATCCGTGTTCCTGGCTGCCAGCGATAGCCGTCTTTGGTAGGGATGCCTTTATAGAGATACACATAATCTACTATCTTAAAAGGCTCCAGGTTCTGGCAAACAAAGGCATAACGGATACCGTATTCGTCTTGGATAACGCTGGGGGCATAATTGTAGTGCCCGGCGCCGCCGCTGAATTCGTAGTTCACTTCGGGCGTGATCTCTTTTTGGGCATAGCTCATGGAAAGCCCTGCTCCCGGAAGAATCAAAGTCCATAATACCAGTTTTTTCATAATCTATAATTTTTTAATGGGTGAGGGAGGCTGAAAAATAAAGAACCTTTCAGCCTCCTTCCAACCCCAATCAATAATTAGGATTCTGGGTCAAATTAGGGTTATTATCCACCTCACTCTGAGGAATCGGCATTCGCTGGGATTTCCCCACAATGAAGTTGTTAAAGTCCGCATCCCGGGTTTTCAACTGGTCAATAGTGGCCTGGTTATCCAGCCCCCACCTTTTCAGATCGATCCACCGCACACATTCCAGGCTCAGCTCAAGTCCCCGCTCTATCTTCAGGTGCTCCCGGAAGGCTTCTTTGCTCCCTGTGATAGTAGCGGCGTTATAGAATGTGCTGTTCTGAAGGGTGGGTAGATTCACCCTTTGCCTCACCCTGTTCACACATTCCACCGCCTTGGCCGTAGGGCCGTTCACTTCATTCAGGGCTTCTGCATACAGCAGCAGCATGTCTGCGTACCGGAGTGACCTGAAATTGTTATCGTTCCAGTAGTAAAGCGGACTGGCATCGGTGCTGTATTTCTTGATGAATACCCGGTTTCCCCAGTCGTTTCTCCACCTGTTTCCATATACAAGGGTATCAGACCTTTCGGGAAAATCCTTGCCTGCATCATTATACCATACACTATAAAACAGCCGGATATCGTTCTTCCCGTCCACGGTTTTTTCCCGCTTGTAGTAATCCACCAGCCATCTTCTGGCTTCCACATTATTCCATCCTATCCCTACCGGCGCCTGGTTCATTTCTATCTGGGTTCCGAGCTGGGCATTCGGATCGAGGTAGTTGTCGGTCTGGTCGAACCCCACCCGGTTGATCAGCGAAAACTGGATCTCATAGAGCGACTCCCTGTTGTTCTCCGTTTTATTGCTGAAGTTGTCCCCATAATTGGCTACCAGGTCATAATGGTTCCTGCCTTCACCGTCTACCAGCCATTCAAAACACCGAATGGCATCACTGTATTTATGGTTCTGCATGTATACTTTGGCCAGTAATCCGTAAGCCGCTCCTTTGGTCGGTCTACCTACTTCAGAAGCCGGCCGGGTAGCCGGAAGCTTTTCTATGGCATACTGGAGGTCGATCTCCAACTGTGCAAAAACTTCCTGGGGCGACTTCTGCTCCGGCATATCCGCTGCCGAAGAGGTCTTCAAAACAAACGGTATATTATCCCACAGTGTAGTGATATAGAAATAATAGAAGGAACGCAGAAATTTCACCTGGCCGATCAGGTCCTGCTTATACTGCTCGTTGGCAAACGGGATATCATTGATCTTATCCAGCACCTGGTTGGCCCGGAAGATGGCCACGTAGTGTTCCCGCCACATTTTGGTGTTCACTTCGCCGAAGTTATAGTTGGTAAAAATGAATTTGGCGTATTCGTTCAGCTCCGTCCACCCGGCCAGGCTCACGCCGTCGTCGGCCATTCCCTGCATCTGGGTGTAGATGTTGCGGGTCCAGGTGCCCTGGCGGTAGAACATACCGTAAACGGCCACTACTCCGCGTTCTGCATCCTGCTCGGTTTTCCAGAAATTACCGGTAGAGATGGTGTTCTCATTGATCAGGTCCAGCCCGCTGTCATCACATGAAGTCACCGCAAAGGAGAGCAGGCAGGTAAAACAAATAATACTATATTTCTTCATGACGATTAAAAGGTTAAGGATAAAGAAAACATGATGGAGCGGGGATTGGGAAACGACATATTGTCGGCTCCAATGGTAAATATCCCGCCATCTCTGAACTCCGGATCCAGCCCGGAATATTTCGTAAAGGTGACCATGTTCTGAAGGGTCACTCCCGCACGCGCCCTTTCCAGGCCAATGGCGCCGGACCAGGCCGAAGGAACCGTATATCCCAGTGCTATCTGGCTAAGACGGAAGAAAGAACCCTTTTCCAACCAGCGGTCCTGGTCGCCCCGGCTGTTACGCGTATCGCCGAAAACGATCCTCGGGCGATCATTCACCGGGTTTTCGGCCGTCCAGGGTACAATACCGTTAAAGTTATTCTGGTTGTTGGCAAAGTCGGCGGCGGCCGCAGCAGAACCGTTCCACACATCGTGCCCAAAGCGGCCGTACCCGTTTATACTCAAATCAAAGGATTTGTAGGCCGCTCCCAGGTTCAGTCCCAGCTCAAATTTCGGCCAGGGATTCCCTACCAGTTGCCGGTCTTCCGACGAAATGATACCGTCACCGTTGTAGTCATCGTATTTAATATCGCCCGGCAATGCATTCGGCTGGATCACCTTGCCCTCCGAATTTCTGTGATTCAGCACTTCCTCGGCCGATTGGAATATTCCCAGCATTTTATAGAGATAGAAGGCTCCTAGCGGCTGCCCGATCTCGGCTTTGGAGAGTGACTCGTAGTATTCCGTTCTGCCATACCCCAAGTCCAGTATTTTGTTCCTTATCCGCGACAGGTTCACCGATGCCGAATAGGAGAAGTCTTTCGTCAGGTTATCTTTCCAGCCCAGCTCCACTTCTACCCCGTTATTGGTCAGGCTGCCTGCATTCACCGCCGGGTTCCCGCCTTCATTGCCCGATGACATGAGGATCGGCAGATACACGAGCAGGTCTTTACTCGTAGATTTAAAGTACTCTGCCGTGAAGGTCAGCCTGTTTCTCAGTACCGCGGCATCAAAGCCGATATTGGTGGTGGTCTTCCTCTCCCAGACCAGGTCGGTGTTGGTCAGGCGCGACTGCGTCATGCCCAATATCACGTGTTCCGGAGAACCGAAAACGGCGCGGGGTGCCGTATTGATCACCGCCTGGTAATCCCAGTAGCCGATGCTGCTGTTACCCAGGGTACCGTGGCTGGCTCTCAGCTTCAGGTCATCAATGAAAGGCACCTTGAAGAAGGCCTCATTGCTGATACGCCATGCCGCTGAAAAGGAAGCAAAGTTACCCCAACGGGTGGTTTCCGGCAGCCGGGAGGTACCGTCGCGGCGCAGCGTCATCTGCAGCAGGTACTTATCGTCATACGCATAATTCACCCTGCCCAGATAAGACATGATCCTGGCCTCCTGGTAGCTGCCACCGGCCGTGGTGATACCAGTAGCGGCATCCAGGGAGGTAATGTATTCATCGCCTACCATCAGCGGGTTCAGCTTGGTGATCCAGTTGGATTTACCCAGGAAGCTGTTATACGTAGCACCCGCCACGGCATCTATATCGTGCTTCCCGATCAGCTTCTTGTAATTAAAGGTCTGTTCTACCAGGATATCGTCACTCCGGTAGTTTTCAAAGCCCAGGCTGGAGGCGTCGTTCCCCTGTCCCATGGTCCAGTTGCCTGACTTTCTCAGCGTATTGGTGATCCCCGAATACCAGGTATAGGCCAGGTTCAGCTTCGCATGAAGATCTTTAAAGATGGAGATCTGCCCGTACACATTGGCTTTCAGGATATTTTCAGGATTATCTTGGGGCCTGAGATCCTGCATGGCTACCATGTTCAGGCCGTAATTATTGGCCCTGTCCGGGTTACCGTAACCGTACCCACCGGGGTTATTGGGGTCTTTCACCGGTATGGTGGGCGATATCCCGATGAAGTTCGCCCAGGGATTTCCGTTCAGGTTCTGCCTCGTCGTTTTGGTATACACTATATTTTCTCCGAATGAAAATATACCCTTTTGACCACTCGTATTTACCCGGAAACCGTAACGGTCATACCCAGTGGAATATAGCGCACCTTCGTCCACCATCCGGTTAAAGGCTACAAAATACCTGCCTGATCTTGAACCTCCTGAAAAAGACAGGTTATAGTTCTGAAGCACTCCCGTACCCAGCATTTCTTCCTGCCAGTCGGTATTCCCGTCAAAGTGGTTCTGCCTTCTTACCACACCGGCCACGCCTGCTCTTATAGCCTCATCATAGGCCATGTCGTTGTATCTCTTCCATGTGGTGGCATCCATCAGGTCATACCGGGGGAGGTTGGTGGTAGTGACATTGGCATCCAGTTGAATTTTCATAGGGCCTTCAGCGCCCTGTTTGGTAGTGATGATGATCACACCGTTTGCTGCTCTTGATCCGTATATGGCCGCCGCAGACGCATCTTTCAGCACCTGGATGGATTCCACGTCGGCCGGGTTCAGGTGAGCTTCTCCCCCGATCATACCGTCGACAATAAACAGGGGATTATTATTGGTAAGGCTGCCCAGTCCGCGGATCCTGACAATGGCCTGCTGTCCGGGCAAGCCGCTTGAGGTCACCCGCACACCCGATGCAAGCCCCTGCAATGCCCCCACAATATCCTGGGAGTTCCGGTCTCTCAAAGCATCGGTATTGATCACAGATACTGCACCAGTCAGGTCTTTTTTCTTCACTATACCGTACCCGATCACCACCAGCTCTTCCAGCGACTGGCTGTCGAGCCTGAGCGTAATGGAAAGCTCCGTGCGGTTTTCTACCGGCACCATTTCCGTTAAGTAGCCCACAAATGAAACTTCTATGACCGCTCCGGCTTTTACGGAGAGGGAGAACTTCCCGTCTGTATCGGTCGCTACCGCATTGGTGGTCCCCCGCTCTTTGACACTGGCTCCGATCACCGGCTCGCCGGCTTCGTCGGTCACCCTGCCGTCTACTTTCTGCTGACCGTAAGACAGGATGCTGCAGCTCAAAACACACAACAAAGAACAAAACAGTCTCTGCCATGCTTTTCCTTTTAAGAAAAACAAAGTCCGATTCATACTATATATTATTTAAGGTTAATTCCGGTTAATTGGATCCTGCTTTAATGATCAGGGCGAGGCCTGCCAGGAACAGGATAAACATAAGATACAGGTACTTATTCGCATCTTTGGGTGCATTCCGGAACTCTTTCCAAATAAACACACCCCAAAGCGCCGACACCAACGTGGCCCCCTGCCCGAGGCCATAAGACACCGCTGCACCGGCCTTTCCGGCAGCGATCAGGTTGAAGGCATTGCCCAGCCCCCAGATCAGCCCGCCCAGGATACCCACCGCATGGATCCCGAAGCTCCCCCTGAAGTATTCCCCATAGCTCACGGGCGTTCCCTCGAAGGGCTTACGCATCACCAGGGTGTTGAACAGGAAGTTGCTGACGAAGATGCCTACGGCAAAGATGAACATGGCGGTATAGGGAGTCATCTTACCCGCCGCCGGGTTCACAAAATCTTCCAGGTCCATGGAGGCCGCTACAAAACGGTAGAAAAACGACATCAGCAGCCCGGCCACCAGCGACAGGATAAGTCCTTTCGATGACACCTTCTGCGCCTGCTTGGCCTGCTTGCCGTACGCAATAGCATTAAAGACAATGGCCACCGTTACCAGGGCCACGCCTGCAAAAAGAAGAACGGGGTCTCCTTTGGAGGAGCCCATATAATTCACGATCACCCCCAGCACCAGGGCCAGCCCTATCCCTACCGGGAAAGCCACCGATAACCCGGCTATGGAGATAGCGGCCGACAACAGGATATTGGCGGCATTGAACACCACTCCGCCGATAAAAGCACTCCGTATATTCTCCCATTCCGCCTGCTGCAGATCCGGGATGAAGCTGCGGCCGGCCTCACCGAAGCTTCCCAGCGTAAAGGCGGAGATGAGCGAGAACAGGAGGATGCCTGTGACGTAGTCCCAGTAGAAAAGCTCAAACCGCCATGACTTTCCCGCCAGCTTCTGGGTATTTCCCCACGATCCCCAGCAGATCATAGTGATGACACAGAAAATGACGGCCAATGTATAGTTATCTACGATAAACATATCTGTAAGTATTTAAGGTTATTTCCTGTTTTTGGGTTGCGCGGTGATCAGCTCTACAAACCGTTGCCGGGTTTTCTCTGCCTGCAAGCTGTCGAGCGTCAGGTATTTATGATTCCCTTCTGCTTCGGCAGAAAACGACGTAAATCCCTTGTCGTCCACGGTCACTTTTCCGGGAGCGCTTTCCGTAAAATACTCCGGTGAGTTCTCCACCACGTACAGCAGGGCGATCAGGTCCCAGGTGGGCCGGTCGTAGGGCATGTCGAGGTAATGCTTATAGGCTTCTACCACCGGGTGGTGTTCTGCCCATCTGAAATCATTTTCAATGCTGACGGCCGGGTATTTCACGGCTATCCCGGCCTCAAACGGCGTAAAGACCACCGGGGTAGGCCAGTCGTCGGCAATGATCTGCGCTGCGGGTATGTCTTTCACCACATTGTACTCGGCCAGTCTTTTCTCGCCGAAGCTCCCGGCCATGATCGACAGCAGCTTTACTTTCCTGGCGATCAGCTCCCTGCCCGACAAATGGGAATGCTCGTCGGCAACCGACTGCAGCAAACGAAAGATATTGGTGGAAAAGCCCACCGATACGATGGTAACGGAGTGGTCCGGCCGTTCGGCCAGCAGCTTCCGGTACAGGCTAACCGCCTCGGGCACCTTCTCATGGTCAAAGGCCGGCCGGGAGAAAAGCGGTTGACCTGTACTGTCTTTTTGCAAGCACACAAACTCCGCATATTTACGGGCGTCGTTCTCGCTGTCTATCCCGTCCACCACTTTGGCGATAGGGATGTCGGGATAGCCGTACCACCGGTTCATCAGGTCAATGTATTCCGTAGAATACCGGCTTTCCTTATTGGAAGAAACGGCCAGCAGGTTGATCTTCCCGGCATCGAGGTATTTATAGATCATGTCGAGGGCCAGGGCATCATCCACGTCATTGCCCATATCCGTTTCAAAGATGATGTTCAGGGAAGGGTCTTCAGAAGATTCCTGCCTGGTGCAGGCCGACCAGGGAAGCGCCGCCAGGAAAATAAAGGTGAATAGCTTTTTCATAGGTATCCTGATTAAGGTTAAAGTATTTCATGCCGGTGAGGAAGTGAAGCCTGGGCACCCATGCGGGTGACGGTAATGGCCGCCGCTTTACAGGCCAGGCGTACGGCCTCCACCACGCTCTTCCCCTCCGAAAGCCCCACGCAGAGGGTTCCGCAGAAAGTATCTCCGGCAGCGGTAGTATCTACGGCGTCCACTTTTTCCGCCTCTATCCGGTGATAATGATTGCCTTCCTTGATCAACGCTCCCAGTCCGCCTAAAGTGATCACCACGATCTCCACGCCTTTCTCACTGATACGGTCTGCTGCCCGCCGGGCCGATTCCCAGTCGGTCACTTTCACCCCGGAAAGTATCTCCGCCTCATTCTTATTGGGGGTGATGATGTAGAGCCTGTTCAGCAGCTCGTTGGACAGCGTCTGTGCAGGAGCCGGGTTCAGCGCCACTTTCACCCCTTTCTCTGCCGCGATCTCCGCCGCATATTCCACGGTTTCTATCGGAATCTCCAACTGCATCAGCAGGATACCTGCGCTCTCCAGCTCCGGCCTTGCCGTTTCAATATCCTGTACGGTCAACGCTCCGTTTGCCCCAGGTGCTACCAGGATACAGTTCTCGCCGTAGGCGTCTACCGAAATCAGGGCTACGCCGGACGGGTGATCGGGATCGGAGAAAACGTAGTCGGTATTGATATTTTCGGAATTGTAAAGCTCCATCGACTGGCGTCCGAAAAGATCATTACCTGTTTTGGTGACGAACGTAACCTCGCCGCCCATCCGGGCGATGGCCACGGCCTGGTTGGCTCCTTTTCCACCAGGATTCATCATAAACTGGCTTCCGATCACCGTTTCTCCGGGCACGGGCAGCCTGTCGGCCTTGATCACCATATCTGTATTCGAACTTCCTACTACCACTATTTTCTTCTTATTTTCCAGGATCACTTTTGTAATATTTTGATATTAACTATTAAAATTTTCAGTAAACTTACACAGCCTGAGTTTACTAAAAATACAAAAAATACTTATTTTAAATAATTATAAATATATAAAAAATAATATATAGTATTTATTATCAAAATATTATATTTAAAAATATTTATATATTCAATATTTTTAAACTATTTTCGTAGAAAGAAACTGTCCTAAAAAATACCCGGTAGAATTATTCCGGCACTTTGCCTCCTGCCTTATGCTACAAACCGACGCCCTTATACTCCTTATCCATTCCCTTTCGGCTGCTGAAAAGAAGAAGTTCAGAACAGGGAGAAAGGCCGCTGACTATACCCTGCTCTACGATATTATAGAGGCATCGGGTACGGCCTCAGAAGAGGAGATAAAAGCAGCGTTTGAGAAGAAAAGAGGCGGCAGTTTCAGCTCCACGGTCACCTACCTGTACAAAACTTTGCTCGACAGCCTGCTGGCCCTACGGGAAAGCCAGGACAGCCACTACTCCCTCTTTAACCAGATCCTGAAGTCGCGGATCTTGTTTGAGAAGTCGCTCTTTGAGGAGGCCATCAGCCTACTGGAACAGGTCAAGAAAAAAGCCCGGCATCATGAGAACCCCATTGCCCTGCTGTTCGCGTCCCGGCTGGAACTGGAATACCTGCTCTTTCTTAACTTGCCCGACCTCTCTGAGCGCGACCTGTTCAACAAGCACTTTCAGATCAATGAAGTGTTGAAAGATATCCGGAAGATTAACGAGCACTCGTCGCTCTACGAGCTGCTCCGCCACCGGATCATTTACAAGGGAAATATCCGGTCGAAAAAGCAGAAAGAGATGCTGAATGACCTCGTGATCAGCGAAATGAGCATCAACTCTTCCCACAAAGACAGTTTTGAAATCCGGAAAAACCACCTGTTGTTTCAGTCCAACTACCTGATCGGCACGGGTGACTACAAATCGGCGCTCCATTCCTTCCGGGAGCTCAACCGCCTGTTTGAGAGCCACCCGCTATTCTGGTCGAGTCAGCCTTTTTATTACGTTTCCGTACTCGAAGGCATCCTCGATAACCTGAGAAGCATGAAGATCTATGACGAGATGCCCTACTTCATCGCCCAGCTCAGAAATATCAAGGTCAACACCGAGGGCCTTCAGAACCAGATCAATGCCCTCACCTTCCTGTACGAGCTCTTTCCGCTGCTGGACCGCGGCGACTTTGAGGGCTCGAAAGCGCTGACCGAAAAGTACAAAGACACCGTATTGGCCCGGAAGGAGAACCTCAGCCTGGTGATGCGGGCCGAAATATCGCTCTACCTCTCGCTGATCCATATCGGTTTCCGGAATTTTAAAATGGCGCAGAAAACACTGCTCAGCGAGATCGTGCGGGGAAATAATATCTACATCCTCCCCTCCTACCGCACCATCCGTCTGGTGAATTTGATTATCCATTACGAACTGGACAATACCGACATCGTCCACTTTGAAAGCCGCTCCATCAAACGGGAGATCTCCAAAATAGAAAAAGCCTATCGGGTGGAACACCTCATGCTATCCTTCTTAGGAAAGGAAAAACGAATCCGCCTGCCCCGGGAGCGTGAAAAACTCTGGAAGAAACACCAGCCAGTCCTGGAAGAACTTCGCGGGGATATTTTCGAGAATCAACTGCTGAAATCGTTTGATTTTACGGCGTGGATGGAGTCAAGTATCAGGAGGGTGGCGTTGGGGGATGTTTTGAGGGGGCGGGCAACCGGGTAGAGCACTAAAAAATTGAGCCATTTCATATTCCTGCTTACTTGAGATTCTTTAGTAAGTTTGTTCCTCTTAATAGCAAGATTTTGTCCTCATCATCCCAACTCACCAGCATCAAAGTCATTCATACACTCATTTGGGTGTTTTATAATATCGTCATTTTTTACATGCTTTATGCGGTGATTACCGACAGGATGAACACGCTGTATTGGGCGTGTTGGGGGCTGGTTTTGCTGGAAGGACTAATCCTTTCCTTTTTCAGATGGACGTGTCCGCTTACGCTATTAGCCCGGCGGCATACCTCTTCCACAAAAGACAATTTTGATATCTACCTGCCCAACTGGCTGGCAAAATATACAAAAACCATCTATACCCTTATTTCAGTGCTGATATTGGCATTGACCCTATACCGGTTAGTATAGTATAATGACCGACCTCCATTTCCAGTCAGATACTTTCCACTTCAGGATAACTTCTTCACAAAATATTTCGGTGACTCCACATATCCCTGCCGGTAATAAAACCGGTGCGCCTCTACCCGCCGGCTATGGCAATGCAGCTCTATCCTGTCGCAGTTCCGTTCCATGGCAATTCTTTCACAATGTTCTTCCAGAAGCTTACCCACACCCCGGCTCCGGAAATGTTCATCGATAGAAAAGTAGCTGATGCGGGCAAAATCTCCCTTTAATGCGATCTGCGGGATAATGTGAATCGAAATAAACCCGATCACCTGCCCGTTAGTTTCCTCGACTACCAGGCAATACTCGTCTGGATCCGCCATAAGCGAATGAATTTTCTCATGCAGAAAATTCTCTGCGCCTTCATAGCCCAACTGTTTCAGCAGGTTAGCAACAGCAGCGGCGTCATTCGCTTGGATATCTCTTATTTTCATTGCTTATTTATTTTCAGCATTAGTTCTAAACCTCTCGAAATCGATGGGTTTAAACAGTGTAAAGTTAATAATGAGAATACTGTCTACTTCAGCTTCTTCACCGCCTTACTTTCAATTAATGACTTCATTTGAGTAATAGCTACTTTATTCAGCTGGACCAGCCGGTCAGTTTGTGATAAGCCTTGTTGTATCAATAAAGCATTAATGCTCTCCAAATTACTCATAACCACCAATTGCTCTAAAGTAGCATTATCCCTAAGGTTCCCCCGATTATCCGTATGATTATCCCGCCAAGTTTTAGCCGTCATTCCAAACAAGGCCACATTCAGCAGGTCGGCTTCGCTGGCATATACCCGCCCGGCCTGATCTTTTGTCACTTCCTTCGGGATCAGATTTTCTTTGATGGCGTCAGCATGGATCTGGTAATTAATTTTGGCCAGGGTGCGGTGTAAGTTCCATGCTGACTGATGGCGGTTGCCTTCCTCTTCTTTCAGGCGTTGGAATTCTTTGATGAGATACAGTTTAAACGCTGCAGAAACCCACGAGGCAAATTCGAAGGCAATATCTTTATGGGCAAAAGTTCCACCGTTTTTACCCGACTTCGAAACTATACCTTTGGCATGGGTTGCTTCAACCCACCTGGAGGGAGAGAGCGTAAAAGAGTTACTTCCGGCTTCAAATAAAAAGGGGTCGATTTCGACCCCTTTAAAACCGGGGTTGTTCAGTTGCTCCCAAAGACCTAAAAATTCAATGGTTGTTCGAGACCGCATCCAGTTTTTGACTACATCTTTAGGCTCATTGGGATTCTTATACCTTGCAATATCCGTCAGGGAAATATAATCCTGCTGATTCTCCTCATAAAGTCCAATGTCTATTTGCCGGACCGTTATTTTCTTATTCTTTATCATGTTTCCGTTGAGTGAAAGTGATGTGTATTCGATTTATGGATTACAGTAAATATATTACTCTCGCCCTGCCCCGCCTACTAAAACCCTGTAAAACAATAAATTAATTATCTACAGATAAGTTCTCCAATGATTTTGTCGCTATCGCCCCTCCATATTGTCGCTTTTACACGCTGTGAGATCCTGAAATAAACTCCACCTTTGTATGGTCAATAACCTTCTGACAAAACTTAAGTATGAAAAATTTATTCAGCCCCTTTACCCGTTTAAAATCAATACTGTTAATCGCCATTGTTATGAGTGCAGCCTCTTCCTCCCATGCCCAACAAATCCAACCTGTCAGCAGTGGTTATGCTCCCGCTAATGGCATCCGGGTTTATTACGAAGTATACGGCGACGGTGCGCCTATCGTTTTGCTGCACGGCTCTTACTACACCATTGAGATGAATTGGGGTCAGCTAATCCCTGAACTGGCCAAAACAAGAAAGGTGATTGCTCTCGAATTGCAGGGGCACGGGCATACCCCCTACTCTGACAGAAAACTATCGCGGGAAATCCTAGCCAGTGATGTAGAGAAAGTAATGGACCACCTGAAGATTGACCGTGCGGATGTAGTGGGCTATAGCTTTGGCGGTCAGATTGCCTACCAGTTTGCCATACAAAACCCGGAACGCTTGCGAAACCTGGTCATCATTTCTTCTGTCCATAAAAGCGAGGGCTGGGTGCCCGAAGTAACCGGCATATTTAAAAACATGAAGCCGGAGCATTTTGCAAATTCACTCCTGCAAGCCGCCTACGATGCCGTAGCGCCCGATAAGACCAAATGGACCCGCTTCGTGGAGCAGATGCTTGCCCTGGCCGGAGAACCCTTTAACCTGGGCGACGACAATATCGCCAAAATCACCGCACCCGTACTCATTATATCAGGCGATAATGACGGTACGGATAAATTGGAACTGGCAAAAACCTACCAACTGCTGGGCGGTAGTGTTTCTGCCGATCTGCAGCCCATGCCGAAATCACGCCTGGCCATTGTTCCTAATCAAAGCCATGTGAGCCTGATGAATCAAACAGGGGTCATATTGGAATATTTGGATAGCTTTTTACGATAATATGTGTAAACGGAAAGAATTGGAGGCCGGAGTTAAATTGTAATGAAGGCCTTATCTGTCTTGGCTTTTGCTAATAGTTTTCCGGGAAGTTTTACCCAATGGCCGGCTCTTGTGGAAGTTCAAAATTTTCGATGACAGACAGGCCCTTGACTTCATTATTCTTTTATTTTCCAATAGCCTGTTTTGTCGCTTCCTATCCGCTCAATGATCCCCTTATCTTTCAAGCCCCGGATACGCCGTTTGGCAGTGCTTAAGCTCATATTTAATTGTTCGCTGATCTCAGCAGCTGTTATATTCCGGTTCTGCTTTATCAAAGAAAATACAGTGTCATTTACAGTGTCATTTTTTGATTTTACAGTGTCACTCTGCGCTTTTACAGTATCCATGTGATGAACATGCATTTCCCTGTTTCTTAGCGAATAACTTTCTTTAAGGAGCAAGTTCGAAAGAAAGCGGACAAGGTATTTGTCTGTCTTATGAATACCTTTAGATAAATCTTCATAATTAGCCCGCACAAGCGCATTGCGAAAATACCATGAATACTCGGCAAACAAATCGTTATTTACCTCCTTAAAGCCCAGTTTGCGCAGGTACTTGATCAGAAAAATGGCCGTTGTTCTGGTATTTCCTTCTCCAAAAAGGTGAATCTGCCACAGATAGCTGATAAAAAGCGCTATATGCTCTATGGTTTCGCTTGGGCTTAATCCTTTATAGTTGAATTTTTTTTCCTGTTCAAAATCGTATTCCAGGGTTTCTTTCAAACTCCCGGCGGTAGCGTATAAAACCGTTTCACCATTCAGCACCCATTCTTTTTTGGTGATGTTGTAATCGCGGATTTTGCCGGCATGGCTGTAAATACCTTGAAATAACCTCCGATGGATCGTGAGGTATTCTACCGGCGAAAACGTAAATGTCTGTTCATTTAACATTTCTGCCACGCGTGCCGAAACCTTATCTGCTTCCTCGGTTCTGTCTTCCTGGGTGTCAGGGGTATTTTTTAAAGGATGCTGCTCATAATAACTATCAATCCGGTGCTTTACTTCTTCAATGGTAATATCGCCCTCAATATTTTGCCTGGCAGTGGCTATCAAATAGTCTGACGGCGTTAATCCGTCAACCTGCTGCAAGCCAATCGCCGTTTTCCAGATTTTTGCCTTTTCAGCTTTGTCCGGCTCGCCCTGCCGTAAATATTCTTCGAAATTATCCATCTGGTTGCTGTTCGTAGCCGGGATAGTCCGGTGTTATGCCATAGCGCAAAGTTAAGCCTTAATTTGCCGATATCTGATTTTGAGGTATAATACTAAACCGTTTTTGGTTATCTTTCATTGCGGTAAAAAGATAACTGACGTATTTAAATTTTAATTGAAAGCTCATTGACTTTTAATTACGGCAAATTCGCCTAAATTAGAACCCGGATTGCAGACAAGACATGGTGATCAGCTTTTTTCGCATTGATGTTTTATAGTTTCATACAAAAAGCAAACCGTTTGTTTGAAATTTGAATCAAACTATTTGCTCTAATAATATAGTATAATTTATGCAAGTGCAACTTGAGTTGTTAGTGTGATGAGGGCTATAGCCTAGTTCTGTCAGAGACAGAAATTCACTCTCCTTACGTCTAAGACGTTGGAGAGCGGGATTTTCAAACATATAACTGTCAAATACATCTTGTCGGAAAGTTCTGCTAAAGCGTTCCACCAAACTATACATCCGTGCGGATCCCATGCCAAACAATAAACTTCTCTTACAATATCACAATTTTTTAATCATATTTTTATATAATTGCATTATAAATATTTTATGAGCTCTAGATCATAAAGCCTAATCTGTATCTAGAAAAATCTTGTTATGTTTTGGTCATCAACAGGCTTAGTGTACTTGTAATTAAGATAGTACCTAAGAGCAACACAGGTTTAATTTTAAATATAGATGACAAATAGGCTTTTGAATTATTAAAACCAATGGTTTGCCACCAGAATCTTAATAATATTAGTATAGGAAGAAAAATCCTTGAATGATAGCTATTTTTATATAAAAGCATATTAATAACCTAAAATTATTACAATTCATCAAAAAACCAATTTAAGCGAAGTATTCTCTCGTAGAGTTCAATTTTCTAACCATTAGAATAACAAAGGATTATACTCTTTAAACATTATATAACCTAAATACAGCTTATGACTTTAGCGGAATATCAAAATCAAGCTTCGAGGACACTTCAATTATATAATTCAAAAGATCAAGAAAATTTTTTCTTGGGTTACTTAGGTTTAGCAGGAGAAGCGGGATCTGTGTTAACTATATTAAAGAAGCAAATTCGTGACGGCGATGGATTTGGAAGTTTTAAAGAACGTTTAAAAGAAGAATTGGGAGACGTCTTGTGGTATATTGCATCAATTGCTTCTCATAATAATCTGAATTTAGAAGATATTGTAATAAATAACCTTCGGAAAACTCAGGATAGATTTGAAGAGAAGGATCTGAATAAAATTGAGAGATTGGATGCCAACTATCTTGAAAAATTTCCTGACTCCTTTATAATCAACTTTACTGAAGAGGTAGGAGACAATGACTTATTAGAAGTCAAAATGGTATGGGAAAAAGAGAATGGAGAAAAAATTGAGTTAGGGGATCCACTAACGGATAATTCTCGTGAACCAAACAACTACAGATATCATGATGTATTTCATCTTGGTCACATCGCATTTTTAGGTTGGTCTCCGGTAATTAGACATCTTATGAAGTTAAAACGCAGAAGTGATGCATTTACACTTGATGCTGAGGATAGAGGGAGACCTCAAGTAGCTGAAGAAGCTGTTACACTAATTATTTATAATTATGCGCAGAGAAATGGAATGCTTAAAAGTGGGCAAAGAATTGACACTGAAATACTTAACATGATTAAACAACTTGTTATAGATTTAGAAGTAGCAAATGTGAGCTCATTTCAATGGGAAAAAACAATTCTTGAATCTTATAAAGTGTTTCATCAAGTTGTAGAAAATAAAGGAGGTAGAGTACTAGTGTCGCCAAAAGAAAGAAAATTAGAATACGTGGAAAAGTAGAATTAAGAGATTAACTATTTCATGCGAAATGGCATATACCCATTATATAAAATTAGCTAAACCTGAACGATCTCATGTTTATGATACTTATTGGCAATTTGCAGCCAAGCGTTTTGACGTATTTACAAAACGACTTAATGATAATAGAGGTCCTTGGACAAATGATCCGGTCATAGCAAACCATCGATTTACAAATGTTTTTCGTGCTTCAGATAGAGTAAGCCAATATCTTATAGGTCTTCAATATCAGGGCGATACCTTAAACCTAAAGGAAGTGTTTTTTAGAACAATTCTTTTCAAACTATTTAATAAAATTGAAACATACGAGTGTCTATTAAATAAGTTTGGAAATATTTCATTTGATAATTTTTCTTTTGAGCAATATGATAATATATTAACTCAAGAATTAACCAAGAAACATACAATTTATTCGGCTGCCTATATAATGCCATCAGCCGGGAGTGCCTTTGGGTATAAGTTTAAGCATAGCAATCATTTGGCTTTAGTATCCAAAATGATGCAAGATAAATTGTATTATAAAATTAACGAGAGTAACAGTCTTAAAGAGGTTTATGAATTGCTGCTTAATTACCCTTCGATAGGTAGCTTTTTGGCCTTTCAATATACAATTGATTTAAATTATAGCACACTTTGCAATTTTTCAGAGATGGACTTCGTAGTTGCGGGTCCAGGAGCTAAGAACGGCATTGCAAAATGTTTTAAGTCATTGGGTGATTATTCCTTCGAAGATATCATCCGTATTATGGTAGATGATCAAGAAAAGGAGTGCGATAGGTTAGGTATTGAACGACCAACACTATGGGGAAGGCCTTTGCAGCTTATTGATTGCCAGAATTTGTTTTGCGAGGCAGATAAATATTTGAGGGTGACCAACCCTGAAATCGGAGTTAGTGGACGTAAACGAATCAAACAAAAATTTACTGCTAGTAAGGGACCTATATCTCTATTTTTCCCGCCTAAGTGGAATATTAATCAGAAAATTGCTATCCCATGTCAACAAATAACAGAAGAAGACATCTTTTTATAAGTCATCATCACCAAGATGATGCAGAGGTTACAAAGCTAACAGATCTACTTACTTCTAAAGGGTATGATATTAGAAATAGTTCTGTAAGAATGAAGCCTGAAAACCAAAGAAGAATGGATGAAAAGCGAGTAAGTGATAAGGCTATAGAACGTATTTTACGAATGAAAATTTCCTGGGCAGGTACTGTTGTTGTGCTTATTGGCAAAGACACACATACAAGACCATGGGTAAATTGGGAAATCGATAAAGCTAACGAGCAAGGTAAACGTATAGTGGGTGTTTATGTTAGGGGAGGTACAGAAGCCGATGTCCCTCCCAGTTTAGAAAAGTATGCATCGGCTATCGTGAGTTGGAATACAAATAGCATAATGAATGCTATCGATGGCGAAAATGATTTTCAAAACCCGGATGGCGGAAATCGCTTTCCTCCAAATTCGCAGGCCTCAGTTAATTGCTAGCTATGCCAAACGTATATATATATGTGGTGGACCGCGATTTTGGCTTTGCCCCCAACCCTTTTCACGGAATTTGTAGCCTTGCCACTTGCAAGCCGAATATAAGAAATACAGCTCAAGTTGGTGATTGGATATTTGGTTTGGGTGGAAGTAGGTTAAAGGCAACCGGCCAATGCATTTTTGCTATGCAAGTCACTCAAAAAATAACTTTTAATGAATATTGGGAAAATCCAGAATTCAAAGATAAAAAGCCAGTAAGAAATGGCAGTAAAAAAATGCTACTCGGAGATAATATATATTATTACAATAGCGAAACTAAATTATGGAATCAAGCCCATTCACATCATAGCTTGGCTGACGGCAGTATAAACGAGTATAACAGGGATAGAGATACTAAATCAAAAAATGTATTACTATCCAAGCATTTCTATTATTTCGGAAGTGCTGCGCCTAAAATACCAGTTAGCATCTTGAATCGTCTTGGTTATCAAAATAGGATGGGGCATCGGAAATGTCCTTTTGAAAGTGCAAGATCACTTGTAGCTTGGTTAGAGAGAGAGTTTTCTGATAAGCTCAACCTGATTGTAGGTGATCCCTTCGATTTCGACCAAAGTGATGCTCATTATTCAGTTCAAACCAATAAAGTTACTTTGGTATCTAAATAATGGGTAGTGTAATGTGAACTGTGTCAATTGGGTTTTTAGAGAGTGTAACCCCAACTATTTCACGGGATAAAGCGAGAAAATAGTTTTGACTTCGAAATATCAAGTGATACAGTTTAGGTTACGCTCTCCTATTAATAGCTTTTTCGATCCAGCTTTCCAAGTTATTTGAAATCTCCCCGTAAGCATTGAATATACTTGGATTATAGGTCTCTACTAGACCGGAAAGTCTTGTTCCATATTGAGAATAAGTATAGTCAAAAGGGTTTGCTCCTTGTGAACAAGTACCATTTACCATACAATTTATGTTGTGAATATAAATGCCTAGTACTGCTTTCCCATCATTCCAGGCTTTCTCAATTTCATACCTTACCCATTTCCTGCTGGCAGTTTTAGACCCTATTAATACAACTAAACAACTTTTATATCTGAGATTTTCATCGATCCAACGCTTAACTGCATTATCACCACCTCTTTTTATTTCTTCCCATGCATTATGAGACACAGGCTTATTCTCCTCCAATGATCCAATATTTCTTATTTGTTGTACCCGGAATACATCATTTTCATAATGAAAACTATAAAATATTTGTCTCTTTGCCATAAACATTATTTAATTTTATCCATTAATAACTCTTGGAATAAACTCATATACCCATAATCTTTTATAAAGCGTTCATTTTTGAGTTTTTCAGGTAAAAAGTTATTGTAAACTATTTTTGTCGCTGCACCAGTACTCGCAATGGGAAGAAGCAATGCATCCGGGTGTTTTCCCTTAAACATATTATATTCTACTTCTATTCCCTCCATTCCTCCAATAAATATTCCGGCTTCAAATTTATTTTCTCCAAACATTCTTTCTCGCATTATTTGAATACTTGAATCTTTGTCACCTGTATTTTCCGTATACACAATATCCTCGAATTGATTATTTTCTTCCGGAAATATCTCTTTAAAGAATAATGTTTGATATAATTTAACATGCTTCATATTCATGTTCAATTTATCCATCACATAATAAATTAATGGAGTTATTGAAGGGTGCCCTCCCCAAATAATGCTATGTTTAGGCAGTACTACGGTAGTTAACGCGATAACAGCATCACGAATAGCAATAATATCTGCAGTTTCAATATACTTTGGATCTCTATCAGGAAGCGGGATGCTTGCTGATAAAAAAATATTTCTTAGTTCTGACTTAGCCATGTTTCAAAGTCCTGTTTCTTCAATGTTTTAATATCCTTTTTAAAGTTGTCATTTAACCACTCTAGGTGTTTTAACCACTTATCTCTAATGCGTAGATCGTCATATATCAAACGAATGGATACATCTTTATACCCTAGAAGTTCCTTTCTTATTTCAGCAGATTGACAGCTTGTAGATTGTGGAATTCCGATGGTAGGAATATAGATTCGTCTTGTCCCATCAGGTGCATCTTCAGTAAGAAACTTTTCGGGTTGCACTACTACCTGTTTACCCAATTTTTGTGCAATACTTTTAAAATCTGTTATTAAATTATCCTGTCTTGCTGCTAAATTCCTGGCCCTTACAGATTCTACTTGTTCTATTATTTCTTCAACAAAATTATCAAGAAGTTTTGATTTGTCTTTATCATTATAAACCTCATTTACAAAATTATTTGCCGATAATTGTTTAGGGTAACTTAAATGAGAGGTTCTGTCTACTTTTACATCGTTGTCTGGCCAAACTAATTGTACAATACCAATTTGTTTGGCTGCGGCTTCAGCAAACTCTTCCCTACACCAGTGGCTGGCTAAAAAACCCTTAGTATTCAAAAGTACAATTACGTCACAATCTGTCATTCTGTGCCATAGCTCGTCCTGAAAAGGCTCAGCTTTACCAATTGAATGAGTATCTAAAAAAACATCAAAATTATGTTGCTCTAAGGCCTCATATAATTGAATAGCAATAGATGTCGATTCACTTCTTTTATAACTAATAAATACCTTTCTCGTATTTCTTAATAATTCAAACGCTTCTAATGTGATATTTACAATCCGTTCCTTTTCTTTTTCTTTATAAAGAATGCCATTTTGATTTTCCAAAATTTCAGGAATCTCCTTAGAAAATGAGTCTTCTGTAAAAAAGATTGGTAAAATCATAGTACCATCTTTTAATAGTTTTTGGGTAACATCTATATGTTTGAAGTTTCCATAAGGGTCACCAAAATAATATACAAATGCAGGTTGATTGCCCTGATAATCTGTATCAAAATTTTTGTCATCAATAGTTTTAACTATGTCGATAGGCAAGCCAAGATTCTCTAGTTTACTGTTTAATAGGTCCAGTAACTCTTGAGCTACCGGCGTTGGTGTACCTAATATTATTAATTGGTATCTATATTTCATTCCTATTTTTGTTTTAGCATATCCTCTAGCTTTATTTTATTATTTTCAAATTCTACAAAATAAGATCTAGTGGAGTATAAATATGCTGAACATCCTTAATCATCATTTTCCAATCAAATCTAAATAACAACACAAATATGCGGTACAGGGAAAATCCCATTTCACACCTACTGATCGCATTATGGTATGATTGGTTTCATCTCCAAAGCTAATACAGTCTCATAAAAAATCAATACGGGAAAACCCTACTTCCTCTCAATTAACCTTTCCAGCTTCTCTATCATTTCCTTTTGCTGTTGTAACATACGCTCGTAGAGTTCCACCATTTTATCAAGGGGGTTGAAAGTACATTGCTCATATTTCTGATAAGCTGCAACATTAGTTACACCATGATTAGCACCCTCATAGTTGTTTTGGATATTAACTAAAGCAGTTTCCTCATCAAAATTCCTTATCGCCTCCACCGGAATTTTCAGTGCATCAGAAATCTGCTGTAAAAGGGAAGTATCAATGGTTTCCTTCTGCTCCAGCAAAGAAATCTTTTGCTGGTTCCAGTCTTCGCCCAGTTCAAAGGCCAGGGCGTCTTGCTTAATGCCGAGCATCTCCCGGAAGCGTTTTACGTTCCGGCCTTCGTGGATTTTCGGGTTCTTGGTAGTTTGTGTCATAGTTGAAAAATAGTTAATTGTTTATATGGCCTTTCCTGCAGGTGCTGCCCGGTAAAAGGGCGGGTGATTGCCTGTAGGCAAAAGTAGTGTTTCTTCTGAAAAACAGCCACCATAAAGTTACGTAAAAAACACATAAATACCTCATCACCTGAGGTAAATTACATATTGCACGTGTGGTATACCTGCCCCGTCTGTTCAAATTTTGTACAAACAAAAAAACGCAACATCATGAAACGGACACGCAATGTAAAAGTATATGACCGGTTCCTCCGCCGGGGCTCGAAGGGCGCAGAATGTGGCTATTACATAAAACTCCCTGAAATCCGGCTTTGCGGCAAATGGCTGCTGGAGTGCGGGTTTGAAATAGGCCATCAGATAGAAATAGCGGTGCAGGAAAATAAGCTGACCCTCACCCTCGTGCCTGACAGCGCACCGGAGAAAGATTATATCACCCACCTTAAAGAAATGATGCAGAAGAAGTGGGCAGAGCAAGACAAGGCGGTGGAGGCGGAGAGTTTGGCGGAAGTAGGCGTATAAGATACGGATTAGAGGAAAAAGAGCGGTTCCCGGGGGCTTCGGCTCTCGGGGACTTAGCTCGAAAGTTTTAGGCGGAGTTAACGTTCCGACAGAGTCTCTTTGAAAAAGGACTCTGTCGTGTTTAGACAAGCAGAGTCCAACAAGTTGAGACTCTGCTACAACCAACTTGTTTGCGGTTTTCGACGAGGTGCGGTTCTCGACTACGCTCGAACTGACAAGTGGCAGCCGATTCTGTCAGTTCGAGCGTAGTCGAGAACCCCGTGAATAGAAAACCAACTTAATGATCAAATTTAACACCCTACTTCCGTATCGCCTCCGCCACTTCCACCGGCAGATCCGATTCCAGGATATCAGCGCCGGCGATGAATATGGCGCGGTAGGCTTCGGCTCTTTCCTCGCGGGTTTTTAGTTTATCGTATTTCGGGGCAGCGGAGATCATGCATCGTACCCCGCGGGCGCGCAGCAGGTCATACATTTTTTGATTTTCCGGCTTGTTTTCTGACCCGATGTAAGCGATCATGTTCTTCCAGGGTACGCCGGCGGATTCGTATTCTTTCAGCGCTTCTTCAGTTTTCACAAAGGCGCTCATCATGCGCTTCGGGTTGTCGCGGTAATAGTACAGCGCCTGCTCGGCGGTATGTACGGTAACCATCATGTAGGCATCGGCCTTGTTTTTACGGATGATGTCGGTGATCATGGGCATGGGCACGTCTTTCTTGTCGAGGTTTAGCACGGTGCGGCCTTTGGCCCAATCCATGGCTTCCTGCAGGGTAGGGATGCGATAGGTCGTGAGATTTCCGTCGGCATCTTTCAGGCGCAGCTTTTTTACTTCTTCCCAGGTGTAATCGGCCAGCTTGCCGGTGCCGTTGGTGGTGCGGTCGAGGGTGGCGTCATGAAGGAGAACGATCACGCTGTCTTTGGTCAGCCCCGGATCGATCTCAAAGAAGGCCGGGGTATGATTCAGCACATGTTCAAAGCCTTCGATGGAGTTTTCGGGGTAGCCGGCGATGTGCGTTCCGCGGTGCCCGCTGATGATTTGGCGGCCGTCGCCGGGGTTTCCGAACCAGGCGCTGATGGCTTTGAAGTTTTTAAATTTCAGGCGGTGTTTCTGTGCTTCGGCCGGGGAGACGGCGCAAAGTGTTATGAGTAATATAAAAACGATTCTTTTCATACGTATCACTATTAAATTTCCACTTGTATCCAAAAAAGTAAATAAGAAATGTTCCTTATCTCACAAAATAGTCCGTCGGAAAAATTTGATTTTAGAAAAAGATCACAAAGTCACTTAAAAGGTAAATAATCAAATTTTTCGGGAGGACTTTATTTTGTGAATGTTTTTTGCCTACTTTTTTTCGAAAAAAAGTAGGTCTGTCTGAAAGACAAAAAATCATCTACAATAAACACATTTAGTCCAGAGCTTTCGGATTTTAGTAGCCTGCCCACATTTAATCCCCAACCCTATTGTACTCCTATTACCAAACACCTTACAAAATAAACAAAGCCATAATTCTCATTTCTAACTCTGTACCGGAAATGAAGAACTACAGTTTAGAATTCAGCAACTCCAATGTAAATCCTTCCTCCCTGCTCAGCGTAAACCGTGTAACCGACGAATTCTGCTGCACTATCCGCCGGTAGTTAGCCAGCGGCATACCCAGCTTATGAGCCATAAACAGTCGATTTACCCCGTTGTGGGCTACCACCAGGAAGGTACCTTCGGTGTAAGTGGAAAGCAGCTTCTCAAAAAATGCGTCTACCCGGCTGACCACCTCCATCGCATTCTCACCATTTATGCCGGCGCGGTTTACCCGTGGATCAGCACTCCACTTTTCCCATGAACCGGGGTGTTCTTCCATAAACTGCTCGCGGGGCTTGCCTTCCCATAGTCCGAAATCTACTTCAATGAGGCGATCGTCTGGGGTGACTTCACTGCCCGATACGATCTGCGCCGTCTCATACGCCCGCTGAAGCGGAGAGGAGAAAACATCTGTAAAAGTTATACCTTCCAGCTGGCGGCGTACGGTTTCGGCCTGAGCGCGGCCTTTTGCGTTAACAGGGATATCGGTACGCCCGCAATAACGGTTGTTTTGCGCATTGAAATCCGTTTCTCCGTGTCTTAAGAGGTAAATGGTCAACATAGTTTAGCTTACAGCCTTCAGCTATCAGTTTGGTGATTTACCTGACAGTTAAAGGATGTTTCGTTTTTTGAGTTCAATAATAAAATTACGGTAGCCTTCTTCGTAGGCTTCGGTCATAGCTTGCGCCGGTTGCACCACCTTTTCCGGGCGGATCATGGCCTCGGCGGCTTCCGACAGGGAAGAATAATACGTACCCGATGCCGCCAGCACCGCCGCACCTGCCGCGCCGGAGGTATTCTGCATTTTCTGTACCGGCACCTGTAACACGGTACTCCGGATGCTCAGCCAGACGTCGCTGTTGCTACCTCCACCGGCTGAAAATACCCGGTCTACTTTCTCGCCGGAAAGCTCGCGGATACGGTCGTACGCATACCGTTCCACATAGGCCACGCCTTCCATACAGGCGGCAAAAAGGGCTTCTTCGGTCCAGTCAGCCTCCCAGAAACCCGAGGCCTGCGGGGCAAAGAAAGGGAAACGTTCGCCTTTTTGCAGCAGCGGCCAGGCGGTAAGGCCGGTAGGGATGAGTTCTGCAGCCCGGGCATTCAGTGCAGACAGGTCGCGGTTAGGGAACAATCGCGTTACCCAGTCGGCCCCGGTATTGCTGGCCCCGCCGGGCATCCAGTAGCCTTCCGGATGGCGGTGGTTATAGATGGCCCCGGTTTCATCCACGATCTCGTTACGCGTCACCCCTTTGATCACCAGGGTGGTGCCGATGGTGGTGTTCCACTGGCCTGGAGCCACGGCGCCGGAGGCCACCTGCGAAACACAGCCGTCCGTCATACCGGTGGTGACGGTCACCCCGGCCAGCAAACCCCACTTCTCCGCCAGCTCTTTACGCAAAGCCGCTACCGGGGTGCCGGAAGGCTTTACTTCCTGCAGCCATTCGGGCTGCAATCCCAGCCCGAAAAGGTAATCCGGCCAGGCCAGGCGATGAAGATCATAACCCGATTTGAGGGCATTGGTATAATCGGTCACGTCATATCTACCGCACAAACGCCCGGTGATGAAATCCGAGGCGTGAATGAATTTGTACAGTGGATTTATCCGTTCCGGAAAATGATTCAGGAACCAAAGCATTTTCGGCAATCCGCTTGACGTGTTGAATGCCCGGTAGCCGGGAATCTGATTTTCTTCCGCTGCTTCTTTGCACCGGGCCGCTTCTTCGCCTGATCGCTGATCACTGTACATCATGGCGGAGTGGAGCGGGTTTCCGTCGGCATCCACCGGGATGATGGTGCCGGAGGTAGAGGTTACGGCAATGGCTTTTACTAAAGACAGATTTGCCGATTCACGCGCTTCTTTCAAAACGGCTTCCATGAGCCCGGAGGCGATCTCCCACCATTCCTGTGGCGACTGCTCCTCCCTTGAATTTTCGGTAAGAGCAAAGGCCTGATCACGGGCCGAAACCAGCAGGCCGGATTCATCGAGAAGCGCTACCCGGGCTCCCTGGGTTCCTATATCTATTCCTATGAAATATGCTTTGTTCATAGCCTCACCTCCTCCTGCTTCCTGAACAGCGTCCGCACACCCAACCACTTTTCGTACAATTCCGCATAATACGCCTGCTTATCTGCCTGCGGTGTTGCGCTAAGGTATTCCGTAGAAATGGCCGCCGAAGCCAGCCCCAGTGCATCATTACAATGCAGCGCCGAGCCGATCACCGTGGCCTGTTCAAAGCCGGCCCGTACCCGCACCTCCTTCCCCGTCATATCGGCGATCAACTGGCGCAGGGTAGCACTTTGCAGTCCGCCCCCACAAGCCCACAGATAGCTTTCACGGTGGCCGGAACATTCGGCCAGCACATTATAATTTTCTACAATCGAGAAAGCAATATCCACCAGGCTGGCCCATACAAAACTGCTTCGCTTCAGCTCATGGCTTACCGGCACATGAAAAACGAACCCCCCGGTGGTGATCGACGACTTCTCGGTAGCGATCAACGAGCCGAGACTCCCGAAACAATTCTCGTTCCGGTTCTCCGCCAGCTCTTTTTCAATGACTTCGTACGATTCATTCGGATAAAAAACCTCTTTCAGCCGCTGGTAATTCAGCCCCGTCACGCCGGCATTAGCCTCAAACACGAAGCGGTCAGGGGCGATATCCCGGCTGGTCCAGGTACGCTGCTCGGTATCGGTCAGATAACTGCCTTCCAGCTTCACCACCGGTGTGGTAGTTCCGGATACCAGGATCACATCACCGGTATGCGGCCTGGTGCTTTTGATGGCCATCTGGGTATCGCCGCCGCCAACTACCGCTTTTACGTTTTCTCCCAGGCCCCAGGCAGCGGCTACAGTATCTTTCACCGAGCCGATTACTTCCCCTGACTGACGCACGGGCGACAGCAGCCCTTCCGGTATCCCGTACAGTGCGCATAATTCCGGGCTCCATTTTCCTTCCGCCACATCATACAGCAGCGTTTCAGAAGCCTGAGAGTGTTCATATACTGCCTCCCCCGAAAGCTCCCAAAGCGCCCAGTCGCTGATGCTCAGGAAGGTTTGCGCCTCCTGCCACAGTTCCGGCCGTTTCTCCCAGACACCGATCAGCTTGAAAGCCGAAAAGAGCGAGGTAGGGTACCGGCCGCTCAGGGCATACACCCGGCCTTTATCGCCGAAGTCGTTTTCCCATTCGCGCCCGCGATGGTCAATATTCGGCATCCCGATCAGGGCTTTGCCGGCTTTGCTGATCAGCACGATCCCTTCGCGCTGGCTGGTAGACGTCACCGCCAGCAGCTTCACCTCCTCCGCAGCGGAAAGGGCCTTTTGCGTCAGTTCCCTGAGAGTTTCCAATAATTCATCCGGCTTAAAAAAGATAGAATCCGGATAAAGGGTATCCCGGTGATAAACAATGTCTGCCCGCTCCACAGCAAGGATTTCACCTGCCGGAGTCACTACGGCCGAACGCACATTTCCTGTGCCTATATCGAGTACTAAATAAGCTTGTTTCATAGGTTTTAGCTTTGAGCTATCAGCATTAACAATTCTGCATTAACAATTAACCATTCAGCCACTCATATTTTCGCCAATATCTGGCGGTTTGCAATTCGTTTCGGGTTCACTTCTCCTTTCTCAAACCACTCGGTCAGCGCCTCATTCATGATCCGCACGTGGTGGTCTTCCACCTCATGCGTAGCGCCGGCAATATGCGGCGTGGCCAGCACATTGCCCGAACGGATGATCTTATAGTCCAGCTCATCGGGCGGCTCATGATCAAACACATCCAGGATGGCCCCACGGATCTTCTTCTGTTCCAACGCCTCATACAAAGCATTGCGGTCTACCACCACGGCCCGCGCCGTATTGACAAAAATAGCATCGGGTTTCATCAAACGAAACAGCCGGGCATCGATCAGCCCTTTGGTTTCCTCTGTTACCGGCAAATGAACCGACACAATGTCGTTTTCCGCAAACACTTCCTCCAGGCTCATCTTCGTATAGGAAGGAAAGGCGGCAGGATCTACGTAGGGGTCGTAATACGCTATATCGCAGGGAAAGTCTTCTATGCGCGCGGCGATCAATTGCCCGATAGCGCCGAAGCCCACAAAACCCACTTTTTTACCCGCCAGCTCATTTCCCTTAAAGATCAGGTAGGAAGTATGGGCGCCTTCGTCCCATTTGCCCGACTTCAGCCATTCGGTAGCAAACACGGTATCCCGCAGGAAAGTGATCACGTTAGCGATGAACAGCTCGGCCACCGCCTGCGCGTTCCGGGCCGGCGTATAAAAAACCGGGATATGGTGCAGGCTGGCTGTTTCCAGCGAAACATTGGAGGGGGTGCCCCGGCATACCCCGATAAATTTCAGGTGTGGAAAAGTGTTGATCACCTTTTCAGTGACGTGATCATGCTCGGTAACGAGCGCCTCCGCCCCTGACTCCCCGAGAAGGGCCAGCAGCTCCTCTTCGTTAAAAGCCCTGCCGTGAGGTTTCCAAGGCTTGTATATGGTTTCTCCTAAAACGCGGTTTAATTCGTCTAATCCTCTTTCGTTATATGGCGAGGTTACTAGTACTTTCATAATCTATTGGTATTGCTTAATGTTTATTTAGTTTTTAGCGCTCAGCTTACTATCGTCCGTATTTGGGCTTCAGGAATCGTAATCAACCGCGTCAGCACCGCGCTCAGGAAATACAGCCCGGCCAGTATCCATACCACCCCTTCCGCTCCGGTGCTTCCTATAAATATTCTGACGATGGCCGGACCGGCAAAAACTGCCAGGCCCGCACCCAGGTTCAGCACAGACATGGCCGCCCCCTTATCTTTTTGTACGAGCGAGGGCACCAGCGCCGACAGCGGAACATAACCCGCCAGGCAGGCTCCCCACAGGATACCCGCGGCCAACACCAGCCCGTAACTGCCGCCGCCCCATTGCGGCGAGTAGTACAGTAAAAGCGTGGTAAGCCCGCAGCCTACTCCTCCAAACCAGATGATGGTTTTCTGCCAGCCCAGGCGGTCGCCCACAAACCCGAAAATGAGGTTAAAGGCAATGTTGCTGGTGAAAATGGTACCCCAGATATACAGCCACTGCGTGGTATTAAAGCCGTGTGATTCCATATATACCGGAAGGAAGACCGGGAAAGCAAACTGCGCGGTGGTATTGATCACCCGCACGATTCCGCCTAAAGCCACCTTGGGCTCTTCTTTCATAATGGTGAGTCCTTTCAGCATCTCCTGCCATTTGCTGCCTGCCGAAGCCGTATTCGCCGGGAAACGGGCTTTGTTGAACACCAAAGCCAGCAGCGCGCCGATCAGCACCCATAGCACCGCACTCCAGAGCGCAGGGATATGCCCCAACTTTTCAATGGCCCAGCTCGAATAAAAGGCTCCCAGCACGTTCAGCCCGCCGGTAAACACAAACCAGAACCAGCCTACGGCCCGGCCGAGTGCTCCCTGCGGAACCGTATAGGATATCCATACCAGGAAAGAATACGCAAACAGCGGATAGCCGAAGCCCCGAAGTGCGTAAGTGACATAAAGTGTGGTCATATCGAGTGAATCCAGACCTGCCGAAATAAACAGCACGGTCCCGATCAGGTAGATCACCAGACCCAGCAGCATGGTGCGCCTCGGATTCAGCATTTCAGTAAGCACTCCTGAGAACCAGGAAGAAATAGCAATGGTCACCCCATACAGCGTAAAAAGCGTGGCGGTATGCTGGATGGTCAGTCCGCGGTCTATCAGGTAAGGGCTCAGCCAGCCCTGCTCCATGCCATCGCCCATCATAAAGATAAGGATGCCCAGGTAGCCCCAAGCGAGGTTAGCCGGAAGGCCTATTTTTTGGTAAATTGTATTCATATCCGGTAAATTGTATTTATAAAGTATAAGGTTGATAAAAGTCCCGGTCTACTGCCTCAGAATTTTATGCGGGAGGTCACCGGTAAATGGTCAGAAGGATAGCGATCACCGTTATACCTGTCCGACAATACCTTATAATCCCTGGCTTCAAAATGCCGGCTCAGAAATATATAATCGATCCTGTATTTAGGGTTGCCCTGGAACACTCCTCCTGAGAACCCGGTTTCCTCCACCCCTTCTCTCGGCTGTTGGCTGATATCATAGGCATCAGACAGCATCTCTTTCAGCGCCATAATCTGTGGAGTTCCCGAACCGGAATTAAAATCGCCCACGCATATCACCGGATTCTCCCCGGCTATTTCCTTCATCTTTCTGACCAGTAGCGGGCCGGACTCCGCCTTAGCCTCCTTCAGGCGCCAGTAGAAATGGGTATTGAAAAAGAAAAACTCCTTTCCTGTTTTCTTTACCCTGAACCGGGTCCACTGGCAGATCCGGTGATCATCGGCGTCCCAGCCTACGCTGGGTGCTTCCGGGGTCTGGCTCAGCCAGAAAACTCCGCTGTCCAGCACTTCAAAGAGAGCGGTGCGATAAAACGTGGCGCAGTTATGGTGGTTGGCCGATACCGTCCCGTAAGAATGGCCGAGGTAATCAAAACCCGGCAAACGGTCTTTCAGATCTTCCAGTTGTTTTGCCCTCCCCTCCTGGGTACCTATCAGGTCAAAGCCGTGGTTCAAAATCACTTTCACTAAAGGGTCTCTCCGTAGCTCCCAGCCGTTCCCGGACTGCTCATCGGCCTGGGTGGCATACCGGATATTATAAGTAGCTACCCGAAAGCCGCTGTCAGACGGGCCAAAAGGGTCACCGCAACGTAGAAAAACCAGGAGCAGTAAAGGCCATAATTTCATCTTCTTCCGGCTTTAGAGGGGAACAAAATTCTACATTTCATCAGGAGTATACTCAGGAGATCTCAAAATCGGATTGTACGAAAAAATGATCGCTGGGATACACTCCGCCTATTTCATCGCGCACAATCTCGGCTGTCAGCGGCTTTACCTTCCCGCGGAACCAGATAAAGTCTATTCGTCCGCCCGTGGGCGGCATCTCATATTTTACCCCTTTGAAAGCATGGCCCGTAAAGCCCATCTCCTTCTCACCATAGAGGGCCTCCAGGGCATCTTTCCAGCCTTCTTCCCGGATTTTTGTAAAAACATTGCTTTTAAGACGGGAATTAAAATCGCCGGCCAGAATCTGGCTGAAGCCGGGCGGATATTGTTTGCTCTCTTCCACCACCATGTTCAGCTGCTGCAACTTGGCCTCTGCCGATACATGATCGAGGTGGAGATTCACCACCCGGAATTCCTTACCGGTAGCGATCTCCTTCAGCCGCACCCAGTTAGCATGGCGGGCGCGGGCCGTATCCCATGATTTGCTTCCGGCCACGAGAGGAGTTTCCGATAGCCAGTAGGTTCCTGCCGTCAGCAACTCATACTTTTTCTTTGAAAAAAGAATGGGATTCTTGGCGATACCGTGATAACCCGTAGGATGAGCATCCATTTCCGGTCCGTCAAAGCCCACCAGCTGGAAGTCTTTAAAGTACTTCTTAAAATCTTCGGACTGGCCTTTCAGCACTTCCTGCAGACAGATAATATCGGGTTTACGGTTACGGATAATCTTCAGGCATATATCCCGCCGCGATGACCAACCCACACCCTTTTCCTCGTCTTCGTCCAGCGCCACCCGGATGTTACAGCAAAGTACCCGATGTCTGGCCGCTGCGGGGAGTTTTGCGGCTAAGCTTTCCGGCCCCAGGGCCATCACGGGGAGAGCCGAAAGTGAAAATTTCAGAAAGTTTCTGCGTTCCATCATTTAGTCATTTATAGCTTCAAAATCACGCAGGAAAGCACCGGACTCTACCAGCTCTTCCTGCAACTGCTCTACAGATATTTCTCCTACGGACACGCCGTTTCTTACCGCCATTTTTGCAGCCCTTCCGGCGGCTTCGCCCATGGCCATACACGGCGCCATCACCCGGATAGCCGACATGGCCTCATGCGTGGTGGATATGCTCCGGCCGGCCACTATGAGATTTTTCACCTTCTGCGGAATCAGCGAACGGAACGGAATATCATAACAGTCACCGCACCAGGTTAGCGTACAGCCACCCCCATCCGGATGATGGATATCCAGCGGATAGCTGGCCACGGCAATGGCATCTTCAAAATGCCTGCATCCCAGAATATCTTCCTGCGTCATGGTGTACTGCCCGTTGATCCGGCGGGTCTCCCGGATACCTACAAATGGCGCAGTTTTCAGGAAGTAGGCGTTTTCAAAGCCCGGCACATAGTCGATCAGGTATTTCTGGATATCATGGATTTGCCGGCGCCCCTCGGTTTCACCGTAGCTGAGACTCTCCGGGTCGGTACCGTTTACGCCGTTAATACGGGTCATATTGATCCAGGCCTCGCCCTTTCGGAGGCCAGTGATAATAATGGTGCGCTCTACGGGCAGGTGAAGACCTTCTTCGGCTGCTTTCTGGATAAGGCTGCGCAACCCCACCACGATAAACTGGTTATTCTGCCCGAAATATTCGGCAGGAATGAAGTCGGTCAGGTAAGTCCGCGGTTCTTCTGAAATGCTCAGCCGGAGCTTTTCGGTATCTACACCCCCCAGGCAAAACATGAGGGTCGGCGGTTGTACTCCCCCCACCTCGTTACCGTATTCGCAGGGCACGCCTGAACGGTAGGCCACATCGGCATCGCCTGTACAGTCGATGATAGTTTTGGCCAGGATGGCCTCACGCCCCGCTTTGCTTTCAATAATAATGCCTTTCAGTTCATCGCCCTCCGTGATGGCATCCGAGCAAAAGGTGTAAAACATCACCTCCACCCCGGCTTCCTGCAACATTTCCAGGGCTACGGTTTTTACGGCCTCGGGCTCCACCAGGGTCAGGCTCATGTGCAGCGGACAGGGCCGGTGCTCGCTGGAGGCGTCTACTGCTTTCAGGCGGTCAATGAATTTCTGAGGTATGCCTTTGATGATCTGGTTGCCTTTTTGTCCCAGGAAGCCCAGGATAGGCAGGCCGATGGTCATGTTACCGCCCAGGAAGCTCCGGCTTTCGAGCAGCAGCACATTCAATCCGTCTTCTACCGCCGCCAGGGCCGCGGTGATCCCGGATGGCCCGCCACCCACTACCAGCACATCTACTTCTTTCCTTACCTGGATTTCCCGTGCGGGCTCTGTGATCGTTTTTTGCATGTTTTTCATTATCTAAATTCTATCGGTATATATCTAAATTTTATAATTTTTCACGATTTCTGAGCTGCGCCCGCCCCGTCGAAGCAGAGTTTCAACTTGCTGGACTCTGCTTTCTTTAACACGGCAGAGTCCTTTTTCAAAGAGACTCTGCCCGAACGCAATCCCAATTAGTTTTTAGCCCCCACCGGCCTCTCTTTCCGCACCATCACCCAAAGCAACAACACTGC
>CAZLXI010000012.1:0-39439 GCA_964563435.1 uncultured Lacihabitans sp. | reverse complement strand
TTTTAGCCCCCACCGGCCTCTCTTTCCGCACCATCACCCAAAGCAACAACACTGCCGTCGAAGCAGAGTCTCTTTGAAAAAGGACTCTGCTGTCTTTTAACACGGCAGAGTCCTTTTTCAAAGAGACTCTGCCCGAACGCAATCCCAATTAGTTTTTAGCCCCCACCGGCCTCTCTTTCCGCACCATCACCCAAAGCAACAACACTGCTATCGGGTGCATCACGGCCATGGTCAGGAATATCTTTTCCGAACCAATGGTACCCATGAGCTGCCCCACAAAATAATTAAACAGTACCGCGCCCACTGCGCCAAAGCCACCGGCAATACCCAATACACTGGCCACATTTGCTACCGGGAATGCTTCAGCGATCACCACGCTCAGTGAAAACAGCCAGCTCAGGCAGGCCACGGCAATCATACTGAAAAGCAGGATGGTTGACCATGGGCCCGACAAATAGGGCGTTACCGCACACAGGGGCGAAAGCACTGCCACCGTGGTCAGCATAATCTTCCGGGCGCGTAGGGGTTCCATACCCCTTCTGACCAGCCGGTCTGACCAGGCCGAAGTGCCAATGGCCCCCAGATCGGCCACCAAAAAGGGGATCCAGCCAAACATGCCCACCTGCACCAGAGTAAGGCCCGATTCTTCCTGCAGGTAACCGGGTAACCAGAACAGGCAGAAATACCAGACCGGGTCACTTACAAAGCGGATCAGGATCACGCCCCAAAGACTGCGCGTCTTCCACAACTCCCCCCAACGAAACTGCACACCGGCGTCCTGCTTGTTTTCCACCTGCGCCTTTACCTCTGCGGGAGGCTCACGATACACCAGTTTCCAGAGCAGGGCTATGATAAGACCGGCCGCACCCATTACTATAAAGGCCACTTTCCAGTTATAGGTGATGGCCAGCCAGGCAATCAGCGGCGGCGCGATAATAGCCCCTATACTACTACCAGCCACACAAAAGCTGTTGGCCGTAGCACGGAGCTTGCCCGGAAACCAAACGGTCACTACCTTTAACTGGGCAGGAAAATTGGTCGGCTCGGCCATTCCCAGCATTCCCCTGAAAAAGCCAAACTGCTTCACGGTAGAAGAAAGGCCGCCGCCTATACAGGCCAGCGACCATACGATGATGCCGTAAAACATCACCATCTTCTCACCGAATTTATCAACCATCCATCCGGTTACCGGGTACATGGCAGCATAACAAATAGTAAAAATGTTCACAATTACCGCGTAGCCTTCATCATTCAGTGAAAACTCCGTCTTTAACATAGGTTTCAGGATAGACACCAGCTGGCGGTCCATGTAGTTAAAAACAATGGCTAGGAAGACCACCGCTATGATGAGCCATCGGCGGGTGTCAGGTTTAATTCCTGCGGCGTATGCGTTATTTATCTTCATATATAAAAAGTTCCGAGTTCCGAGTACTTAGTTCCGGGTCATGTAACTGCTGCCGCCTGACCAGACGGATGAACACTCCCGTAGTGCAAAATTCCCGTCCTCAAAAGATCAGTCCAGCGTCATTACAAATTCATTTTTAGCATCCCGCTTCCAGGCATATTGCTGCGTGGTGGGCGAGATCGCAAATAAAGGGGAAAATGTTTTCACTTTCACGGTTTTGTTATCCGGCAAAAATTCCAGGATCCTCAGCCAGCCGTCGCCGCCATTCCCGCCGCGATGTCCGCCGCCGTAGTTCTGGGCATCAAAAAGCATCTGGTGAACGGTCTTTCCGGCGGTATTCTTATCGTTTCTGTACCCTTCACCGGAAATATGCCCGCACAATACCATTGAGAAATTAGAAGAAGGATAAAGCAGCTTATCCCATATCTGCTGCCCGTTATTAGATTTCGGCAGGTTGATCCTGTGTGATTTTTCCACCACCTTATCTACATAGTAAGGCTGATACATAAACCATTTATTCTCGCCGGTGGTACGCTCATTTTTGGTATTCAAATAGGCATGTGTAGTAAGTACAATCCGGTGATTTTTGTACTGTTCTAATCCGGCAACACGTTTAGCCCAGCTGATCACGGTATCCCGCGGAGCATATTCAATCGTCATAAACAGGTAATCTTTTCCATTCAGTGATTTTAGCTCCAGCACCGAGTTTTCCAGGGTATGCACTTCCTGAACATTCCGGGTGTTCTGCACCAGGTGTTTGGTGTTCAGAAAATTTTTATCTGCCGGAAAGAAATCATTATAACGGGTAGTTCTATCTCCATCTTTATTAATGGAATAATCGTGATTGCCGGACGCTGCCAGGTAAGGCACCTTTCCATCGAGCCGTTTGAAGGCATTAGAAATGTACTCCCACTGCCTGGCGGCGGAGGTATTGCCGTCAATGCCGGGAACGATGATATCGTCGAGCTCCACCAGGTCACCGGTACAAACCACCATCTTTACATTCAGACTATCGAGGTTTTCCTCGATCCAGGCCATCATCAGGTCGAAGACCGGCTGATTTCGGGTCCATTTGGCATAGTTCTGCGGATCCGGTATCATGATCACCGACCAGGAATCTTTGTTTTCAAGCCGCGGCTTTACATAATCCTCCTGGGCATATCCATTCCCCGCAAAAGCAACAAACAAAAAGAAAGTTAAAATCCTTTTCATTGCAAAGCTATAAGGTTGAAACCGGGTTTGCACGGATGCAGCGCAAACCCGGTTATAAAACGATTTAATACCCCGGATTCTGCGTCAGATTCTTATTGGCATTCATTTCTGCCAGCGGAATCGGCCAGTATTCATCCTTATTGGTTTTATACACCACTTCCTGGGTATTGAAATACTTCAGAGCCTCGCCCGAATTGTATATCGGTGAATAGTTTTCATCAATTCTCACCAATGCATTTTTCTTCCAGGGCGTTGCGGCGCGGTTCAGGTAAAGCACCCCGTTCATCACGTTCTGGGCGATACCCCATCTCCTGATGTCATACCATCTCAAACCGTCGTTCGCCAGTTCTACCTTTCTTTCGTAGCGCAGTGCCGTTCTCATTTCCGCCTGGGTCAGACCCGACTTCAGGTCAGGCATACCCGCTCTTCTTCTTACCTTATTAATGGCGTCATATACCGATGCATCGATGGTATTGGCCTCTATTTTAGCTTCGGCATAGATCAGGAGAAGCTCAGCAAAACGGAAAATTCCGCAGTCGAGATCCGACACCCCCGAAACGGAGTTGGTAGCATAATCCGCCAGGTCGCTGTGCTTCCGCCACAAATACCCGCTGAAAGAACGGAAGGCATTGGTGGCATCGGTATTGGTGACTAGTGAAGGCGTGCTGCTCTGCCCGTTTAGTACCGGCCAGTAGTTATTCACCCTTGCAAAGCTGGCATGAGGTTCAAACTGGATTCCCAGCAGGCGGGAATGCGGACGCACACAGTACATATCGAGACGGGGATCACGATTGACAAAGGGATTTTCCGCGTCATACACCGGCGACTGATCAATAGGCAGCCCGTCTATCGCCTGGAAAGAGTCGATCAGGTTTTGGGTAGGGCCCCAGTAGCAAACCCCTTTGGCCAGCCTCGACTGCATGTAATATCCCTGGTTATGGGTGTTTCCACTGATCGATTTGTTGTACTCTGCCACCCATATCCACTCCTTGCTTGACTTATAGCCTTCATACCCGAAAATGTTGGAACTTTCCGGCTCACCCACATCGTGGGTTTTATTGGCGAATGCCTGGGTGGCATTGAAAGGAGTGAGTTCATAAACTCCCTGCGAAAGCTGAATGGCTTTCGAAGCGGCTTCTGCAGCTACCGCATATTGCTTACTGTAGAGGGCCACCCGGGCTTTCAGCATATAGGCCACCACACTTCCGGCCCGCACATTACCGTATGCTGCCTGTGATACCGGTAATTTATCGGCCACAGCAGTCATTTCATCAATGATCCACTTCTGGATGTCACTTTTGGGGGTGCGGGGCACATCGGTCTCTCCTAAAAGAAGCCCGTGAGTTACCAGCGGAACATCTCCGTAGAGTTCAATCAGCTGCGAATACGCATAAGCACGGATCACCCGCAGCTCGGCATCAATCTGATCGTATGCCGCCTGAGACATGGTGGGCTTAATCGCCTCCAGGTTATCCAGTACGGAATGGCACCGGGCAATGGTCTTATAGTGATACTCCCAGGGCTTAATGGTCAGCGCATTGGTAGTGGTAATCGAGCTGGTAATGGGAGACGTATAGTTTACTCCCGGACGCGCATACCCGATATCTGTAATGTTATCCATCACATGCAGGATAGGCGTAGAAGCGGCATCCAGCAGGGTCAAAGCCTTGTAGGCTCCCAGCAACCCCATTTCCGCTTCCTTTTGGGTAGCCGGGAAAGTGCCGGTAGTAGGCCCGTTCAACGGGTATCTGTCCAGTTCACAGGAAGTAAAAGTGAACAAAAGTGAAGCTATTATGATTGTCTTTTTCATTTTCTGTTTAGAATTTAATGTCAAGGCCTACCGAATAAACTTTTACCTGCGGGTAGTAATTTCCGCCGCCCAGGGAAACCCCGTCAGAAGCGCCGGCATCGTAACCGATCTCCGGATCATACCCCTGCCAGAATTTAGTAAGAGTAAGGATGTTCTGACCATTCACATAAATAAGTGCTTTGTTCAGTTTCAATTTACTGATCAGGTTTTGAGGTAAAGAATATCCTAACTGGATGTTCTTCAGCCGCAGGTAGGAAGCATCCTTCATCCAGAAAGTAGAATTCTGGGTATTGTTTGCCGAGGTTGTAGATAAGCGAGGCAAAGAGGCGTCGCGATTTTCCGGCGTCCAGTAATCCAGCTGCCAGGGTTTGATGGAGCTTGAATTAATGGTAGGGATTACATAGTGCGAGTTCAGGTATCCGTCTGCTTTGGCTACTCCCTGCAGGAAAACGTTCAGACTCAGACCTTTCCATCCCAGGTCCACATTGACGCCATAGGTGTAGCGGGGAATGGTACTTCCGATAACCACCTTGTCCGCATCGTTGATAATTCCGTCAGGAATAGGTTTTCCATCTGCATCGAACGCTCCGGCAATATCTTTATAACGGATGTCTCCCGGTTTTAGGGTACCGAACTGGGTAGGGCCGGCATCTATCTCGGCCTGGTTCTGGTAGAGTCCGTCAGCCACCAACCCGAAGATTGAATTGACAGCATAGCCTTCCTCCTGCCGCAATAAAGTACCGGAAGTCTGCCCTTTCATATCCACAATTTTATTTTTCACATCTGAAATATTCAATCCCACACCCAGTTTGAAATCACCCCAGGTTTCGTCGTAATTCAATCCAAGCTCCCATCCTCTGTTTCTTACTACCGCCGCATTCTGGTATGGAGCATTCAGACCCGTCAGCTGTGAAGTATAGAGCGTCAGCAGAATACCATCGGTTACTTTATCATACCAGTCGGCCGTCAGCGAGAATTTGTTAAACAGGGTGGCATCCAGACCGATGCCCTTCATGGTAGTTTCTTCCCACTTCAGATCCGGATTAGACATGGTATTCAGTGTAACCAACTGATAAATCTTATCAGCCATGGAGATACTACCAATAGCTAAAGTCTCCGCAAACGGGTAATACGAACTTCCGATGTTCTGATTCCCCAATTTACCCCACGAGGCCCTCAATTTCAACTGGTTGACTACATTTCTATAGTCCTGCATAAAAGCTTCTTCCGAGATTCTCCAGCCGGCTGAAAAGGAAGGGAAGGCCGCCCAGCGGTTAGCGGCAATAAAACGGGAGGTTCCGTCATAACGTACGTTGGCTTCGAAGAGATAACGGTTATCGAAATCATAGTTCAGACGACCGAAAGTGGATACCAGAAGCCACTGCGCGTGCGTTCCGTTATTGTCACGGGTCTCATTATTGGCACCCGCGGTAAGCACTTCATACGTGTCATAGGTGAAATCTCTCCGGTAACCCATCAGGTATTTTTCGTCATAGGTTTCTCTCGAAGCTCCGCCAAGCAGGCTGAAGTTATGCTTGTCCCAGCTTTTGAATGCCGAAGCCAGAAACTGGTAATTTCCAAAGTTATAGCGATAAGCAGTTTCAGCGAGCTCGGTAAAGGTATTTGAGGCACCGGCTTCACTACCGTCATCATTGTAGGTCATGATGCTCTTAATAAAATTATGGGTATTGGTGGTGCGATATCTTGGCGCCACTACTCCCGTAAAGCTCAGCCAGCTCACCGGTTTATAGGTAGCGCTGAAGTTCCCCTGAAGTTCCATGGTATTGGCTTTGCGGTTGCCACCGGCTTCGATGTTCGCCACCGGATTGATATTTACCCAGCCCTCAGACCACAACCCGTTTCTGCGGACGGGGATATTGGTGGGCATCCGGCCCAGGTAATTCCAGATGGTTCCCTCATTGGCGATCTGAAGGCGGTCGCCTTTGGTATACGACATATCCAGCTTAAGCGACAGCTTGTCACTGACTTTGATATCCATATTGTTCCGCAGAATATAACGCTCATAACCTGTATTTTTAATGATACCGTCCTGGCTGATATAACTGAAAGAAGGCATGATGCGGATCTTATCGGTATTGGCCGACAGGGAAACAAAGTGATTCTGAGTGAAGCCCGAGCCATTCAGAATGGCCTTCTGCCAGTCAAAGTTATCCGGGTCAGCTGTATATTTTTGCCGGAAATCTTCAATAGCCTGGTCACTGTACAACGCATAACCATTATCGTTCATGTTGGCCTCGTTAAAAACCCGCATGTAGGTAAGCCCGTCAGTAACTTTGGGTATGTTGGTGGCTGACTGCCAGCCCACGTAGTCGCGGTAATTCACTTCTGTTTTACCGGAAGACGCTCTTTTAGTGGTGATAAGGATCACCCCGTTAGCTGCCCTCGAACCATAAATAGCAGCTGACGCCGCATCTTTAAGCACGGAAATAGACTCTATAAGATTGATATCGATCTGGTTGATCAGGCCCGGAACACCGTCTATCAGCACCAGCGGATTACTGTCTGAACCTCCGAACGAGTTGATCCCCCGGATACGGATCTGACCTCCGTCACCACCGGGAGAACCTGTCTGAGACGTTACAGTAACCCCGGGCGCCACTCCCTGTAAAGCATTGGATGTAGAAATAATAGGCCTTCTTTCCAGTTGTTCACCTCCGATAGCCGATACGGCCCCCGTAAGGTTAACTTTCTTCTGGGTTCCGTATCCTACCACCACCAGCTCTTCCAGCGATTGGGAATCTTCCTGCAAAGTAATGTTTACGGTACTTTGATTACCTAACGTTACTTCCCTGCTCACATAACCTATAAAAGAAACCACCAGGACATCTCCTGTTTTGGCATTCAACTGGAATTTGCCGTTCACATCCGTCATAGCAGCATTGGAAGTTCCCTTAACCACCACATTGGCCCCGATTACCGGTTCATTCTTCTCATCGGTAACCGTACCGGAAATCCGGCCTTGGGCAAAAACCCCTGAAAAGCCCGAAAACATGCATATCAAAACCAGAATCACTTTCGGAGGAAGAAAGCTTTTTCGTTTTAATAAAGAGTTCATCATAAAAATTGAAAAATTAAGGTTAATTAATAACATTGTACATTTGCGTGAACTTCACCCCCGGATGACTATTTCCCTTCTGATCTGACCGCGATTTTTTGAGTTCGCCCTTCCGCCCAGAAAATAGAAATATTCCAACACAAAAGATGATATATTTTATTTTCACTACAAATGAAAGCACAAAACAAAAGAAAACAAAACAAAATGAAACATTTTTTAATGTTTTTTAATCATTTGATAATATTCAAAAGGAATTATTAATAATTTAATCATATAAACCGACTAAAAAGTCAATTTTTCGTCTTATAATTGCTTTCATTTTATTTCATTTATAAAACATGACGATCACTGAGCGGCACCAATACATACTGGTGGAACTACAGAATAAAGGGAGTGTTAACATCCAGGATCTTTGTGATGAGCTGGAAGTATCGGGAGTAACCCTTCGCAAAGACCTGAAAATGCTGGAAGAAAAAAACCTGCTCTTCAGAACCCATGGCGGTGCGGCACTGAACAACCCCTATGCCATAGAAAGACCTATCCACGAAAAACAGCATATTAATAGCCTGGAAAAGCAGCGGATCGGGCGCGCCGCCTTATCCATCATCGGCGGAAACGACTCCCTGATGCTCGGATCGGGCACTACCATTTTTGAATTTGCACGGCTCCTTAACCCTGCCCATCCCGTCACAGTGATTACCCCTGCCTTAAAAGTAGGTATTGAACTTTCTGACAAACCCAATATTGAAGTGCTGCAGCTGGGCGGACTTATCCGCCAGAATTCTTCGTCGGTAGCCGGCAATTTTGCCGAGTATATGCTTGAAAGCGTTTCCTGCGGCCTTTTGTTTCTGGGGGTAGACGGTATCGACCTGGATTTCGGCTTTACCATCAGTAACCTCACGGAAGCCGGCCTGAACCAGAAGATGATCAGTACTGCCCAATCCGTAGCGATCCTGGCCGACCACACCAAGTTTGGCAGAAGAGGTATTGCCAAAATCTGTGACCTGGAAACCGTACGATATGTCATTACGGATTCACTTGCGCCCCGGGAAAGTGTAGCCGCATTGGAGGAAATGGGTATCCAGGTGGTTATGGGGTGATACTATTTTTCTTCATTAAGTGCTATCTCTATATGATGATAGATGCTGGTGAGTTTCTCAAAATCAGGATTAAGCCTGTGAAACATAAAAGAAGTATAAAGCGTACAAATAGCTCCCTTTTCATCTTCAAATCTTATTACATTATCAATTTTGACGATAATATCATGATAAGGAGAACCGCTATACCATCGAGAGAAAACTTTATGTCTTGCAAATGCCTTTTTACCGGCATCCGAACAAACATATATCAATGAATTATTCACGTTTCCGAAGAATTCAACAAGAATACACTCAATCGTTCTGGAAACTCTAAGATCAAAAGGTTCAGGTTTGTCGGTTATCTTTTCCACCACCAATTGGTAAACATCGGAGACAGGATGGCCCGATACACTAGAAAAAGTTTCATCCACCGCAAAAACTACCTGATAAAGGATGTTGTTTTTGGTCGTGAAGCGATACGAATGAGTTGTATGGTCAAAAACGTAATTATAACGGTTTTGCAAGACGGATGCCATTATCACTTAAAGTTTGAGCAGAAACCTCTCCCTTTAAATAAGAACGCACCATTTTTTTATCGGCCACTATCTTAGCCACCGACCTCATTACCATTTCCTTATTTATTCTGTTAACATTCATATTGTTCAGGCGATTACGCTGCGGGTAAAAATTGTGTACTTTCCTGAAAAACAGCATTAACAAGTTAATTAGTTCCCCTTTATTTATGAATTTTATACATAAAAGGTTTGAACCAGATCAATCTCACATTCCTACCCCTTTGCCCGATACTGCCCCGGTGTAACCCCGTAAAACTTCTTAAACTGCTTAATAAAATACGAGGGGTCATTGAAGCCTACCGAAAAGGCGATATTACTCACCGCCTCTTCTTTGTTTTCTTTTAAAAGCTCCAGGCTTTTCCGCAGCCGTATTTCGGTAATAAAGTCATTGGGAGTCTGGCCGGTAATTTCCTTGATCTTGGTAAACAGTGAACTGCGGCTGATGTTCAGCTCCGCCGCAAACTGATCCATACTGAATTCAGGATTGTCCAGATTTTTCAAAACCAGCCGCGTGGCATCCTGGATAATCTGCTGATGCTGCCTGTTTCCGGGGTATACCTTTTCCACTACCGGCACCGATACATCCTTAAGCCGTATCCTGTTATTTATCAGACTATTGCAGCGTATAATAAGTTCCCGCGACTCAAAAGGTTTGGTAATATAATCGTCTGCACCAATCTGTAAACCCTCCAGTTTCTTTTCCGGTGCCACGGCGGCGGTCAGGAGTACCACCGGTATATTCCGGGTGGCCAGGTCGGATTTGATCTTCTTGCACAGCTCTATTCCCGAGATGTTTGGCAGCATGATATCCAGCAGCACCAGGTCAGGCATGATTTCCTTGACCATGCGCATCACTTCGGCTCCGTCAGAAGCCGTAACCACCTTATACATCGGCAGGAAAAGTTCCATCAGGATATTCCTCAGATCGGTGTTGTCTTCCACGATCAGGATGGTATTTTTCTTCTCGCTTCCTTCATCCCCGTTCATCCCTTCTACCACTGCCACTTCCGGCACTTCATTCACGGGGAAATCACCTGCGCCAAAATGATCCCTTCCCAAAGGCAGAATGATTTTAAAGGCAGATCCCTTCCCGAAGTTACTCAGCACACTGATGGTGCCGTGATGCTGCTCTACAATATCCTTCACAAGCGCCAGACCAATGCCGGTACCGGGATCCAGCGGCTGTATGGAGGTGTCGGTGTCCTGGGCCTGGTAAAAACGGTTAAAGATCCGGGTTATACTCTCTTCTTTGATTCCCACACCCGTGTCTTCCACAATGATCTCCACCGTATCGCCATTTCTCTTTACCAACATGGAGATAGCCCCTGAGGGGGGTGTGAACTTAAAGGCGTTGGATAAGAGGTTATAAAACACTTTCTCCATCTGGGCGACATCAAACCAGGCCTCAATTTTTTCTTCCGTACTCAGAAACGAGGTATTGATGTTCAATGAATTGCCGTAATCCTGGAACGAAACAAAAATATGGTGCAGATACTTTACGATATCCTGCCGCGCCACTTTCAGCTTCACCAGCCCCTGTTCCTGCTTCTTGAAATCGAGGAGCTCATTGATCAGCTTTTTCAGGTTAGCTGCATTTTTCCGGATGTTCTGCAATTTCCCCTGTACGGTGGGCGGAGTACCTCCCGGCGCATGGAGCAGCATATCCAGCTGGGCCATGATCAGCGTAACTGGCGTGCGGATTTCATGCGATACGTTCATAAAAAAGCGCAGTTTCGACTGGTTAACCTCCTCGGCATGGCGCGACTGGATATCCGCATTCCGCAGCGAGTCTTTGAGTCTTATCTGTGAATAGAACAGATACAATACCCCCGATAAAACCAGGGCATAGAAGAGCCAGGCATACCAGGCCTTATAAAACCGGGGCTTAATAATCAGGGTAAGACCCGCAGCAGCCATTTCGGCGCCCGTGGCCGAGTATATACTCCTTATTTTCAGATGGTATGTACCCGGCCCCAGGTTAGTATAGGTAATATTATTAAACGACTGGGCCTCGATCCACTTATCATCAAAGCCCTCCAGCTTGTACTGGATCTCCGATTTCAGGGCCTTGATGTAATTAGTAATGGCAAAATCAATGGAAATCACCGAATGCCCTTCGCTCAACACCAGGGTATCGGTGGTAGTGATGGAGCTTTTGAGGATTCCGTCTTTATCGCCGGGTCTAATAAATTTATTATTTACACTGAGGGAGGTCAGGAGAATCTGGTAAGGCTTGGGATGATAGAGAAGATCCTTCTCGGAAATGATCATCATGCCCGAAAGGCTGCTGAGAATGATCTCCCCTTTCCGGCTCACATACAGGCTCTTTTCATTCAGGGCTTCAAAAGGGAAAAACTGGTGGTTCCTGTAGTTATAAAACGCTCCCTTCGAAGACTCAAAACGCGAAAGGCCGTTATTGGTACTGATCAGGATGTAGCCCGTGGATGACTCTTCAATATCCAGGATGTAATTATCGGCGAGCTCCGAGTTTCCGGTATGATAATGCGTCATGTCCCCGCTTTTCCTGTTCCACCGAAAAAGCCCTTTGCCCGCACTTCCTATCCATACATTTTGTTCACTGTCTTCAAAAAAAACGGCAGAATTCAGCACCAGGTTTCCGGGCACGGTCAGCAGCTTACCGTTTTTCAGATCGTAACGACCAATCAGACTCCGCACCGAAAACCAAAGGATGTCTTCCTTATCGATCATCATATCCCAGATCTGCCCCTTGCCCAGTTCATGCCCTGCCGGTAGTAAAGGCCTGAGTGTACGCATTTCCGGGTTAAAAAACTGGATACCGTCATGGGTACCCAGCAGAAGCAGGTCACCGTATTTACGGATAGTGCGCACGTATTTATCGATATTCCGGTTCCCCGAGTTGAGTCTTACCCGCTCAATCCGGTGCGTTCGCAGATCCAGACGGTCCAGGCCGCCCAGGTGCGAGCCCACCCATAAGGTCTGGTTTTCCTCATCCAGCAGCAGGTCTTTCAGGGTATTGGAGGAAAGGGTGTGCGGGTCACGGGCTTCACTTCTGAAATAGCGGAACTTATTCTGAGCCACATCATAATAATTCAGTCCGCCGTAGTCTGAGCAAACCCAGAGATTTCCGCGGCTGTCTTCCGCCACTTTACTGATGATGGCGCTGTTCGGGCCGGCGTCAGTACCTGTAGGCCGGTAAAAACGGTTAAACGAAAACTCCGGGTTAAAGATATTGACCCCTCCAAAGAAGGTACCGATCCAGAGCGAACCCTGGCTGTCCTTACGGATACACCATACTGAAAGATCACTTAAAGAATTACTTTCTACAATCGAATGCCGGAAGTTCCGGAAAGTTTTGGTTTCGGGGTTGAAGTAATCCAGCCCTTTAAAGGTACCTATCCAGTAGCCGCCCAGGTCATCCTGGCAAATAGCCCTTATAAAATTATCGGAAACAGACCCGGCATCGCGCGGATCGTGCCGGTAGCTGATGATTTCGTTTCGCGAATTGATCCGGAAAAGCCCGCTCTCCAGGGTGCCCATCCATACACTTTTGTTCCGGTCTTCATAAAGGCAGACCACAAATACATCCTCTATAAGCTTATATTCCCGTCCGTTCCGGTCCATCACCAGCAGCCCGGTATTCGTGCCGAGATATAGTGTGCCGTCTCCCGTTTCCAGGATGGTTCTGATCTGAACCGTGGCGGGCAGACTTTTGTAGTCTTTCACCGAGCCGCTGTCTTCGTCGTAGTACTTCAGAAGATTACCGCTCCCGATCCACACCCTTCCTTTGCCATAAGCGATATTACTGACACCATAGCGAATCAGCGTTTTGAATTGCTGTGTGTGAAGATTGTATTCCAGGAGTCCTGACTGGCACTGGATATACAGTTTCCCCTTCGCGTTTCCGATAACCCGCTGAATATTATTCCCGAAAAGACCTGTACTATCGCCAACCACCGGCTTAAAAGCCTCTGTTTTACTGCCGTCGTAACGGTTCAGGCCGTCGCTGGTAGCAATCCACATCTGGCCGAATTCATCCTGGTAGAAATCATGAACGGTAAACTGCGAAAGACCATCCTTCACGCTCAGGTGTTCAAAGAAAAGACTCTGACCCGCCGCCCGGGTAAAAAGAAATAAAAGCAATACAACAACACGAATTCTCATACACCACAATAATAACAGGATAGTACAGGCAATTGCCGAAATAATTCAAAATTACTAAAATCGCCGCCTTTTCATGAGAATATAATCCAAATCTATACTATTATTATCCAATCAATAAATATATTTATTCAAAGACTATTCTTTTGTAAAAATGCTTTATCGAACTATTCTTTCATTTTTCCAGCGCCCAATTTTGCAGGGATCAATCTTAATATTCTAAAAACATGAACAAACATACGTACCTCGTATTTGTGCTGCTATGGATTTCCTCACTTACGCTCACGGCCCAGAGCCCTACGGTTTCAGGAACCGTACACTCGGCCGGAGGTGAGCCGCTGATCGGTGTTTCGGTAACCGAAACAGCCGGCGGCAAAGCCACCCTTACCGACGTAAACGGAGCCTTCAGCCTGCAGGTTTCTTCTTCTTCCGCCACTCTTCGGTTTACCTATGTAGGTTACCTTGCAGTATCGGAAGCCCTGAACGGGAGAACCTCCCTGAAAATCACCATGGAGGAAGATTCAGAACTCCTGGATGAAGTAGTGGTGATTGGCTACGGTGTCACCCGGAAAAGTGATCTCACCGGCTCTGTAGCTTCCATCAAATCGGAAAATCTGGAGAAATTTCCCGTGGGCAATGTGACCGAAATGCTGCGGGGTCAGGCGGCCGGCCTGAACGTTACCCTCGACAACTCAGCCCCCGGCGGTGCTTCGCGCATACTGGTAAGGGGCGTACGCTCGCTCAGCGGCGGCCAGACTCCGCTTTTTATCGTTGACGGCATGATCGTGCCGCATATCAATGACCTCAACCCGAACGATGTAGCCTCCATCGAAGTACTGAAAGACGCTTCTTCCCAGGCCATTTACGGCTCAAGAGCCTCTAACGGGGTGATTCTGGTCACCACCAAAAGAGGAAAAGAAGGCAAAAGCACGGTAGACATTTCTGCCTACACCGGCTTCCAGGATTATAACCGTAATTTCGACCTCTATTCGCCCGAAGAGTTCGTAAAACTCCGCTTCTGGGCCAAACATACCGAGGGCACCAGCGGCATAGGCACCCCGGAGAACATCAATTACCAGGCGGTTATTGACGATGCCGTTATGTACGACGCTTATCAGGATAAAAAATATGTCAACTGGGAAGACCTCATGCTGACCGGTGCTCCCCAGCAAAAGTACGATGTGAGCCTCCGCGGCGGGGCCAAGAATGTAAAATACGCTGTGGCGGCCGGATATTTCGACCAGAAGGGGATTGTTCAGGGATCGGGCTACCGCCGGGGTAACTTCCGCTCTAATGTAGACTATGCACCCGCCAAATGGGTCGACCTGGGCGTGAACATGGCATTCAGCCGGGCGGAGACCAACAGTACCGATGCCAACTTTAACGGCATCCTTACTATGCCACAGCTGGCGCAGGCCTACGATGCCGGTGGAAACCTGCTGCGCGAGTCTACCACCAGCGGAGACATTAACCCGCTGTGGCGCGTACGCGAATACAAAAGCGGGCAAATGGATGATTTCCTGACTCTGGCCTCTAACATCACTTTCAAACCGTTTAAGAACTTTTCTTACCGGGTAAATGCCAATCTCAGAACCAACAGCCGGGAAACAGGAAATTACCGGACCAAACTCTATCCTTCCTCAACGGGAACCGGGCAGATTACCGCATTTAACCGCTCTTCTTTCCTGATTGAGAATGTAGCTAATTATACCGTACCCATAGCGAACAAGCACCATCGCCTGCAGGCCACGCTGATCCATGCTTTTGAGCAGGATCTCCAGAAAACCACCGGCATGAATTTCATCAACTCCACTACTGATATCTTTGGTTGGGATGTAGTGGGTGACTCGGAAATCTCCGGAGCCATCCGTTCTATCAACCGGACAAGGTCAATGTCGTGGGCGGGCCGCGTTCAGTACAGCCTGCTTGACCGCTATCTACTTACGGCTTCGGTTCGGCGCGACGGTGCTTCAGTGTTCGGCAGCGATAACAAATGGGCGAACTTCCCATCCATGGCCCTTGCCTGGAGAGTAAACGAAGAAAGTTTCCTGAAAGAAGTACACTGGCTCAATGAACTGAAGGCACGTGTGAGTTACGGGGTAGTAGGAAACTGGGCCATACCCGCCTACCGCACCCTGGGACTTTCTTCTTCCTATGAATACCTGTTCGGTGACCAGCTGAGCATCGGCTACCTGCCTTCCAGCCAGCTGATCAATAAAGACCTGAAATGGGAAACCACCGGCTCATTGAACTACGGCCTTGATTTTGCCGTACTCCGTAACCGGATCCGCGGTACAGTGGAGTATTATAACACCCGAACCAAAGACCTGCTGATCCAGCGCACCGTTCCGTCCATTACCGGTTATAACACCATGTGGGATAACCTCGGAGAAACCAAAAGCTCCGGTTTTGAACTGACACTGAACGGCGATGTGGTCAGAAACAAAGACCTCGACTGGAACGTGGGTGCCACCTTCTCTACCCAGCGTAATGAGATTGTACGGATCGATGGCCGTATGGACGATAACGGGAACCCTATAAACGACCTTTCCAATAACTGGTTTATCGGCCAGCCTATTGACGTAACTTACAATTATGTGTTTGCCGGCATCTGGCAGAAAGGCGAAACCGCTGAGCCGCATCAGTACCTGCCCGGCGATGCCCAGCCCCGCCCCGGAGACATCAAACTCCTGGATTATAACGGCGACGGCAAGATTACCGTAGACGACCGGAAAGTGTTCAGCCTGATGCCCGACTGGTATGCCACCTTTAACACCTCGGTACGCTACAAAAACTTTGATGCGCAGGCCGAATTCTATACCGTTCAGGGCGTTACAAAAAGCAATCCGTATCTGTACGGTTTCAACGAGGGCGGTAGCCTGAACGGGAAGAAAAACGGGATTAAGGTGGATTACTGGACGGAAGAAAACCCTTCTAACACGGCTCCGAGGCCCCAATTCACGGCTTCTGTACCCTATATGGGAACTCTTGCTCTCCAGGATGCCTCTTATTTCCGCCTCCGTACCGCTACCCTGGGGTACTCGTTCTCCAACAAGCTGCTATCGGGAATAAAGGCTTCAAGAGCGCGGGTTTATGCTACCGCCACCAACATTTTCACCATCACGGACTACAAATCGTACAGTCCGGAAAAGGAACCGGGTGGTTATCCCGAAGCCCGGACCGTCGTTCTTGGTTTAAATGTGAGTTTCTAAACAATCCTAATTGCTGAACAATGAAAAAATATCTTATATATCTCCTGGGTCTTGCCGCAATTACCTCCTCGTGCAAAGACTATTTAACGGAAGTTTCCGAAACTACCTTCACCACGTCTACGCTTTTCGAAACACCGGAAGGGATAGATAAAATGGCGGAGTCGCTCTACTCCTACGAAAGAGAATTAAGCCGCAGAGGCAATGCCAACGGTTTCCTCGGTACCCATATCTGGGGCGAAAGAAACACCGATCTCAGCGTGTTTACTACCGGAGACGATGCCAACCTGTGTCGCTTTACTTCACCCGGCCCCACCTCCAACATCCGGTCGCTGCTGTACAGTCCGTACTGGACCCACCGGTATTATGTGATCGGCCGGGCCAACGAGATCATTCATCACGGTGGAAAATTTGAAGAGCAGACCACCCGCTCGGTGGCGGAAGCCCATTTCTGGAGAGCCTACAGCTACTACGGGCTGTGGTCGCGGTTTTCCAGGCTATACCTGAGCACGGACCCTGTTACCAAGGAGAACATGAACGAAATCCGTTATGTACCGGCCGACAGTGCCGACGTCTTCCAGCTGATGATCGCCGATATCGACAAGGCCATTGAAGGCCTTCCCTTAGCTAACCAGCAGGACGGAAGACTCACCCAGGATGCCGCCCGCCACATGAAAGCTCTCGTATCCGCCTGGACCCGTAACTGGGAGGAAGTGATCCTGCAGGTGGAAGCCATTGAAAATAACCGGGTACATTCCCTGATGAGTGACCCCAAAGATATCTTTGACCGGAAAGACTTCCATAACCTCAGCGAAACGCTCTTCTCCCTCAATTTTTCACTGGAACGCGGTGGCGGACAGGGGCACCGGCTCGGCTCACAGTATATTAATATCATGGCCGAAACCGACTATACCCATAAGATGGTAAACGGTGTACTGGTGAAATACAACGAAGAAAACCTGGGGAGACAGTGGGGGCTGGCCTACCCGAACAGCTACCTGATGTCGCTCTATCCCGCTTCAGACAAACGGCTAACCGCCTACTACAAGACCGACTACACCTATCAGAACCCGAACCGCCTCATTACGGTACCCGTTTCTCAAACGCGTGTAGATGCGCAGACGGGTCTTGAATACCAGACCACTTCTAATAGCACCGATGCGCCGGTTCGTGTGGCCATAGGCTCGGTAATCCGTGGCCGCGACATCTTTGCGGCTACCAACACCAAGATAGACCGGCGGAATCTGCTTCCGTCTTCGATCAAAATGCTTGACAAGTGGGATAAGCTGATCGATGCCGACGGCCCGGTGAGCTACAAAGATGTGATGATCTTCCGCCTGGCCGAATCTTATCTCCTGGCCGCTGAAGCGGCCGTAAAAACCGGCAATCAGGCTAAGGCACAGTATTTCTACAACAAAACCTGGCAAAGAGCAGGTAACCCGGCAGTGACCACTCCTGTTACCTTTGAAATGGTGAAAGATGAACACGCCCGGGAACTCGCATTTGAAGGCAGACGCTGGGATTTCCTGAAGAGAAACGGCATATGGTACAGCCAGATGATCCGTTATGCGGGAGATTTTACCAAATACCCGGCGGCCTCGGTGCCTTATAACGCCGGCACCTACGGTGTGAGCGACGGCCGGGATAAGGCGTTCGGTCCGAACCCGAATTACTACATCGATTTTAACGGCTCGGACAATGATGTTCTGGTGCGGTTTAACGTGCGGCCATTTCATGTAAACTGGCCGATTCCCCAGGATCAGATCGATGCCATGGGGCCGGAGAATTTCCCGCAGACTACAGGGTATTGATTTTTTGGGGAATGGTATTGATTTGAATGCAGATAAAAATGGCACTTAACTGACGCGCATCTCGACTACGCTCGATGTGACAAGTAGCAACCGCTTCTGTCTGTTCGAGCGTAGACGAGAACCCAATTTATAAATACCTTTTAAACACCCTCTTCATTCTCAACTTATAAACATGAATTTCTTTTTAAAGCATTTGCTTTTTCTTAGTATCCTCATCACGGGCCGCATCCACGCCCAGAAATTCACCATTAACGAGGCGTGGAAATTTTATACCGAAGAAACCGGAAAAAGCCGGACCCGTATAGTCAGTTTTCCACATACCTGGAACAACAGTGACGTACTGGATGACCAGCCCGGCTTTTTCCGGGGTACCGGTGTGTATTCCAAAACACTCGCTGTTCCGGCAGATTACAAAAACAAAACGGTATACATCTACTTTGAAGGGGCAAACCAGGTGACTGACGTTTACATTAACGGCCGCCCTGCCGGACAGCACAAAGGGGGCTACACCCGCTTCTGCTTTGACATCAGCCCGTTTCTGAAATTTGGGGAAAACAATGAGATAAGTATCCACGTAAATAACGCTCACAACGTATCCATACCGCCCCTGAGCGCTGATTTTACGTTTTTCGGCGGGGTCTACCGCGATGTATATCTTGACGTTAAAGAAAAAGTACATATTTCACCGGCAGACCTGGCCTCTTCCGGCGTTTACATCCGGACCCCGCGGGTAACCGCTCAGCGGGCTGACGCCGAAATTGAAACCGTACTCGATAATAAAACATCATTAGCACAGGAACTGATCATCGAACACTGTATTCTGCGCCCCGACGGCCGGGAAACCGAACGTAAAGAAATCAGTCTCCGGCTCGCGCCGAACCAGACGGGTCACCGGATCCATTCTGCACATACGATAAACGACCCGCAATTATGGTCGACCGAAACGCCGCAGCTCTACCGCGTAAAAACCACGGTGAAAGACAAAAAGACAGGCAAAGTATGGGATGAAACCACCCATACCTTCGGTTTACGGTGGTTCCGCTTTGATCCCGAAAAAGGCTTCTTCCTCAATGATCAGTATCTCAAGCTGATCGGCACTAACCGGCACCAGGATTTCAAAGAAAAGGGCAACGCCCTCGAAGACGCCTATCACATCCGCGATATGAAGCTACTGAAAGCCATGGGGGGCAATTTCCTTCGGATATCGCACTATCCCCAGGATCCCCTGATCCTGGAAATGTGTGATCAGCTGGGCATACTAGCTTCAGTAGAAATACCGATTGTGAATGCAGTGACCGAATCGCAGGCTTTCCTCGACAACTCCGTGTTCATGGCCGAAGAAATGGTACGTCAGAATTTTAACCACCCTTCGCTGATTATGTGGTCGTACATGAACGAAGTCATGCTGCGGCCACCCTATAAAGCTACAGATGCTGCTTACCTCCCCTATTGCAGGGAGGTAAACCGACAGGCCCTCGCCATTGAAAAAAAGATCCGGGAGATGGATCCGGCCCGTTACACGATGGTTGCCTTTCACGGCTCCGTGAAAGCTTATGAAGATGCCGGGCTCTTTGATGTTCCGATGATCATCGGCTGGAACCTGTACCAGGGGTGGTACAGCGACAAGCTCGAAAACTTTGACCAGTTTCTGCTAAATTATCATGCAAAGTACCCTGATAAACCCACCATCATTTCTGAGTATGGCGCGGATGTGGATTCCCGCATCCACAGCTCCCACCCGGAGAGGTTTGATTTCAGCGTGGAATATGGCGATCTGTACCACGAACATTACCTGAAAACCATCCTTAAATTTGATTTTCTGGCAGCGGCGGCCTTATGGAACCTCAATGATTTCCATTCGGAGGTTCGGAAAAACGCAGTACCCCACATTAACAGCAAAGGAATCACCGAATTAGACCGGACACCCAAAAACACCTACCATCTTTACCAGGCCCGGCTAACTACCACACCGTTGGTAAAAATCGCTTCGTCTGACTGGCAAAACCGCGCGGGAGCGGCCACCTCCGCCGGAGTATGTACACAAGCCGTGAAAATCTATGCCAACCGAAGTCCGGTCAGCGTTTTTCACAATGGAAAAAAAGTAGCAGAAGCAGTGATCACCGACGGCACCGGACAGGTGGAGATTCCCTTCCGGGAGGGCATTAACCGGATTGAAGCCCGGCTGGAAAAAGAAAATTTATCGGATGTTTATGTCGTTAATTTTACTTTGTACCCTCAAAAACTCTCGTCCGCTTTCCGGGAGCTGAATGTCTTATTGGGTACCCAAAGATCATTTGAAGAAAAAGAAACGGCCACTCACTGGATACCGGAAAAACCTTACGAAACCGGAAGCTGGGGCTTTACGGGCGGGGAAGCCTATCGGTCTAAAACCCGGTTCGGAGAGCTTCCGGCCGCAGAGATCAACATTCTGGGTACTTCCCTCGACCCCATCTTTCAGAGCCAGCGGGTAGGCATCGAAACGTTTAAAGCCGATGTCCCTCCCGGTAAATACGCTATATATCTCTACTGGGCGGACCTGTCCACCCCGGAAAACGAAGAGGCAATCCCCTATAACCTGGGCAATGACAGCGTGGGTGAAAAAACCACAGAACACCTGATGGATGTTTTTATTAACCAGGTCAAAGTACTGGAGGCCTACAGTCCGGCCCTCGAAGCGGGAATACAACGTGCCGTAATAAAAAAACTGGAAACCGATATTTCTGGAGAAGGCCTCACCGTTGGTTTTAAAAGCCTCAAAGGCAAGAGTATTCTGAACGCGATAAAGATTTTAAAGATTAAGTGATACGGGGAGAATAATTGTGAATGCTAAATTGTTAATGTTGAATGATTGATGCTGAATGGTTAATGGATTGTTTGGAACTAAAGAACTGATTTACTATATGAAAACTACAGGTTTAATTTTATGGGCAGGCTTAAGCGCACTAACCGCCGCTGCCCAGCAAACCGGCTACACGCCCATACAGGTAGAGGCTAAACCCTGGGTTTCAGGGAATCCGAATACCGAATGGAGAAGTTACGATACCCGGATCATTCCGAACATCAGCGGATTTACGCCGGCCACCGAAAACCTCAATAAATACGGAAGCCGCACCGAGGGCCGATTGAAGGCCACCGGCTATTACCGCACGGAATATACCAACGGCCGCTGGTGGGTGGTAGATCCGGAAGGCTACCGCAATATCCAGGCAGTGATTAACTCCCTCCGGCCCGGCGGTTCGGAAAGAAATGAAACCCGCCTGAAAGAAAAATACAAGACCAAAGAGAATTGGCTTAAAGCCACAGCAGACTCGCTGCACCGTTTTGGTTTTACGGGAACTGGCTCCTGGAGTGAGGATAAAATGACGGCAGCAAACAACAGCAACACTGGCTACCAGCTCTCTTTTACACCTAACCTGAATTTTATGAGCTCGTACGGCCGGAAAAGAGGAGGTACATACCAGCTGCCGGGAAATATCGGCTACCCTAACCAGACCATCTTTACCTTTGACCCTGAATTTGAAAAATTCTGCGACGAACACGCGCATCAGCTTCTGGTTTACAAAGAAGACAAAAACCTCTTTGGGGTATTCTCCGACAACGAGCTGCCTATAGGCCTCAAAAACCTGGAAGGCTACCTTAGCCTCGAAAACAAGCAGGATCCGGGCTACCTGGCCGCCGTACAATGGCTTAAAACCCGAAGAAAAACCGAAAGTGAAATCTCCGATGACGACCGGGCAGATTTTGCGGGATATGTAGCAGAAACCTACTATAAGGTGGTTTCTTCCGCCATTAAAAAATATCTCCCAAACCATCTGTTCCTGGGCAGCCGCCTGCACGGAGGAGCTAAGAACATTATCCCGGTGATCAAAGCCGCAGGCAAATACTGTGACATCGTATCGCTCAATTATTACGGCGTGTGGACCCCCGAGAGAAAACGAATGCAGGACTGGGCCCTCTATGCCAATAAACCCTATATGATCACCGAGTTTTATACCAAAGCCATGGATGCCGGACTGGCCAATACTACCGGAGCAGGCTTTACCGTTAAAACCCAGAAAGATAAAGCCAGTGCCTACCAGCACTTCTGCCTTGCCCTGCTGGAGTCGGCTTCCTGCGTGGGCTGGCATTTTTTTAAATACCAGGATAATGACCCCACCGCCAAAGGGGTAGACCCTTCGAACATCGACTCCAACAAAGGAATTGTGAATAATGATTACGATTATTACGCCGATCTGATGAAAGGAATGCGTGAGCTGCACGAAAACCGCTACCGCCTCGCCGATCATTTTGACAGCCGCAAGCCCGGCACCGGCTGGAAACTGGTGTGGAGTGATGAATTTGACCGTGACGGCCTTCCCGATCCTGCCAAATGGACCTACGATACCCGCGGTAACAGCTACGGCTGGGGGAATAACGAACTCCAATGGTATACCATAGGCCGGGAGGAAAATACAAAAGTAAGCGGCGGCACCCTGAAAATCATGGCCCGGAAAGAACCTACCTCCGGTAAAAACTACTCTTCCGGCCGGCTCACCTCCAAGTACAAAGGCGATTGGCTGTACGGTAAACTGGAAGTCCGGGCAAAAGTACCGGCCGGTAACGGCACATGGCCCGCTATCTGGATGCTCTCTACTGAAAATCAGTACGGCACATGGCCCAAAAGCGGTGAAATAGACATCATGGAACATGTGGGTTCGAGCCCGGATACGGTTTTCAGCACTACCCATACCTCGTGGTATAACCATATCCGTAAAACGCAGAAAAAAGGCATTATCAATAACCCTACCCTCACCACGGCCTTCCATACCTACACCCTGGAGTGGGACAAGGACCAGTACCGGGTATTTCTGGACGACGAGCTGATGTTTGCCTATAAAAATGACGGCGAAGGCTGGGAATCCTGGCCCTATAACCGCCCTTTCCACCTTATCCTGAACCTGGCTATAGGCGGTAGCCTGGGCGGGAAGAAGGGCGTTGACGACTCACTCTTTCCGCAGACCTTTGAGGTAGACTATGTGCGGATGTACCAGAAAGAAGAAGACATGTACAGGAACAAAATGGAGTGAGATGACACTGGCTAAAACCAATTTGAGATTCTAAAAACAATGTAAAGGGCTTCGACAGGCCGGGCCGCGCAGGCTCAGCCTGACATGCCATTGTTGCCATCATGAGCCTTCCGCTCTGTCACCCTGAGCTTGCAGAAGTGCTTCTTCTACTACCTTTGAATAAAAAACTTTTTAAACAATGAAAACTCTGCCTGTCTTCCTTCTGATGCTGTTTTTGGGCAACATTACTGCCTACTCCCAGCAAAAACCGGACGATCTTGACCTCTACCTGCTCATCGGGCAATCGAATATGGCGGGCCGGGGCCAGGCAGATCAGTATTCCCTGAACAGTGACAGTATCCGGATGCTGAATGCCCGTAACCAATGGCAGGGAGCGAAAGAGCCCTTCCATTTCGACAAGCCCGCGGCCGGCACCGGCCTCGCGGCATCCTTTGCTATGGAAGTACTGTCCTTCTCCAAAAAAAGGATAGGTTTAATCCCCTGCGCCATCGGCGGCACCTCCATCACCTCCTGGAGGGCCGGAGCGGTAGACCCTGCCACCGGGAAAAAGCCGTATGATGAAGCGGTAACACGCGCCAGAGAAGCCCTGAAATCGGGCAGGATAAAGGCGATCCTCTGGCACCAGGGGGAGTCTGATACCGCTCCGCAGCGCAACGCCGCTTACCGTGAAAACTTTGAAAAACTGATAAACGATCTTCACCACGACCTGGGCATAGCACGGGGCAGTATACCGGTCATCATCGGTGAACTGGGCATCTTCCCCCAGACCGGAAACCGGCAGGAAGGCCGGATGAAGATCAACGAAATCCTGCATGAACTGGCCTGCAGTTACAGCTATATGACCTGCGTGTCTTCGGCGGGCTTAACACATGGAGGTGACTATACCCATTTTGACACGCCTGCCCTGCGCGAATTGGGACTGCGGTACGCTGCGGCGTACCGAATGCTGGCGGCAGGGAAATTTTGACATTCAGCATAGTATTCCACTCTAAACGGCATTGATAACTAATGAAACTACCAAAAATCATCACATTGAGCCTCACCGGCCTGATTCTCCACTCCTGCTCACCCGCTTCGGATCCTGAAAAGCGCGAAGACATTGCAGTAAGCTTTCGGGCCACCATTGCGCAGCAAAGCATTGGCTGGGAGGAAACTCACGCCGCCGGGGTGTACATCAAAAAAGCGGGCAGCATCCTGGGCGCTGCTGCCGCAGAAATGGTCTCCAATGTGAAGTATCTGCCCTCGGAAGACGGAATATTTCACAGCACTTCTTCTGCATCTGCCCTATCAGCCGGTGACGCACGAGCAGACATCATTGCCTATTTCCCTTTCCGCAATACTGTAGAAGATTATACGCTGCCGGTAAGCCTGACCGATCAGAGTAACCAGGCGGCTCTGGACCTGATGTATTCCGATAATGTAAGGGACGTTTCCCTTTCTTCCGAAAACATCACGGCCCTCGATTTTACCCACCGGCTTTCAAAAGTCATTCTTCAGTTCAGAACAGAAAACGAAATATCAGGCCCCTGGGAGGTAAAAATTGATGGGGTGGCCGACCGCGCGCTTTTTGACCTCAAAACAGGTGCGCTCACGGATAAACAAAACAGTGCGGAAGGAATACGCTTTAAAACCACACGAACCGAAAACACGCTCTTCGCGGAGGCTATTCTACTGCCGCAGGACCGTACCTCTTCTGTATTTCTCAGCTTAACCATCGGCAATGAAACACACCGCATTCCGCTCTCAGACTACACCTCCCTACTGGAAAGCGGCAAGGTCTATATCCTGTCTGCTTATATAAGTAAAAACTCCGCTCTCAGACCTGACGGAATGGCAAGAAACTGGGAGGAAACGCCTGATAATGCAATGCCGTTATGGGAGGAAAAAGACGGTTACCGGCTGGTATGGGAAGATGAGTTTTCAGGAAGTTCCCTGAACGAAAAGGCATGGAACATAGAACTGGTGGAAAACCCGCAAAACAATGAGTTCCAGGCCTACAAAAAAGAAAACATCCGGATAGGCAAAGAGGCACTTTCGGGGAACTCCTGCCTGATACTGACCGCCCGGAAAGAAAGCCACGGCAACCACCATTTCACCTCCGGCAGGCTCAACACGCTAAAAAAAGTGGCCTTCCGGTACGGCAGGATAGATGCCCGCATAAAATTACCCAAAACCGCTAACGGACTCTGGCCCGCCTTCTGGATGAAAGGAAACGACAACGACGTGGCCCAGTGGCCCTCCTGCGGGGAGATCGACATCCTGGAAATGGGACACACCACCGGCATAGCGGCCGGAACACAGGACAGGTACCTCGGTGCCGCCTGCCACTGGGGCCCTAACAATGCCGGCCTGCGATCTGAAAGTCATAAAACCACCTTCCCGTACAGTCTCCAGGATGATGATTTCCATATCTATACACTCATCTGGGACAAAGATTTCATCACCATGTATGTAGACCTCGACCGCTTCCCCGATCAGGCTCCCCACTACCGGTTTAATCACCGGACCAACGCGCAAAATGCGGTTACCTACTTTAACAAAGAATTCTATGTGCTGCTAAACCTCGCTGTGGGCGGCTCCTACACCGGCATTACAGGCAGCGGAAACATTGACCAGGTCACAGGACTGAATGCCGGCAATAATTACGAAGCCAGCATGTACATAGATTATATCCGGATCTACCAGAAAGGAGAAAGCAATGAAAAACTGATCAGGCCTCAGTAATATTTTTTCGCTATAAAGCTCCCACTATGTATATATTTGGTAAAATGTACCAAAGTTAAACATCGCTTCATTTGAAGCATAAAATCATACGGTATGTGCAATCGTCCATTCAGGCACAGCCTCTTTACTTTTTTCATAATAGCTTGCCAATATCGGAATATCTAAAATAGTCTGCAATTTGATTTGCGTTTCAATGGTAAGATTTTCTTTACCACTAACTATTTTACTGATCTGCTGAGGCGACACGTTCATTCTCTTCACCAGCTCTCTCTGTGACCAGCCCAGTTCATCTAACTTTGTGAGAACTTTCATTGCAATTAACTGTGATTCTCTCAACATTGCGCGGTTTTTAACGCGGTCCCTGTTCCGTTCTAATGTTCCTGTATTTTCAGGGGACACTAAAGAGGAAAATTTCTCTTTATTTGTCATGACTCTTCAATTAAAAGTTCATAGAATGAATCCTCATCAAACACGCCGTTTTCTCTAAGATAAGCTCTTGCCGTCTTCAATTTGGTCAACTCATTGGCTGTATCAGGGTGCTGCTGCATGGTTTGGGTCATTTTAATTGTTCCTCCGGTTATCACAAAGCACTTATCGTTTAATTTAATAGCATAATACCTTAATCTGTTCCTTCTTAGCTTGCCTTTCCTGAACCCCAGTAACCTGCTTCTTTCTGAGTTTTGCAACGGCTCAAAATATAATTCATAAGGTAGGTTCATTTGAGTAAGGTTTTCCAGAAAGTCTTGAATCTCCTCTGTGTCCTGCAGTATATCTGATACAAATTTACGAATATCATCTACTGCATTATCCTCTGCAAACTTCTTCAAAAAAGCCACATCTGTTCAAAGATCCATTAGTCTGTCATATTCTTTACTAACTTCATTGCCATAATGAAAAGAAAACAATACATCTGCAAAAATACGAATTATTTTCATAATATCAACCTATAGGTTTACCAAACTACTTTACCCGGAAGTTGAATGGTGTGAAGATGTTTCTGCAGTAGTTGTAGGATTTCTAATAAATTCTTAAAAAGCAGGTTCGGAATAGCTATTGATTAATCAGCTTCTCCAGCCTTACCATCACCTCATCTTTCTCTTTCAGCATTCTTTCGTACAATGCCATCTTCTCTTCATGGAGCTTTAAAATCGTATCCACAGGATTAAAAACGGGGTTATGCTGCACCACCGCAGAACCGCCGTTAAATGTGCTTGAGATGACCGTGATCGCCTGTTCCTCATCAAAATTCCGGATGGCTTCTACCGGGATTTTCAATGCTTCAGAGATCTGTTGTAAAAGGAACGTGTCAATGCTTTGCTTCTGTTCCAGCAGATAGATCTTTTGCTGATTCCAGTCTTCTCCCAGTTCAAACGCAAGGGCATCCTGCTTGATGCCCAACATCTCCCGAAAGCGCTTTACGTTCCGGCCTTCATGGATTCTTGGATTCCTGCCCGTATCTGTCATAGTCAAAAAGTTAATTAATTATACGGCCTTTCTGCAGATATTTCCCGATAACAGGAGCTATCGGGAGTCATTAAAGTTACCTGGAAGCAAAAGTAGTGTTTCTTCTGATAAAGAGCCATTATAAAGATAAGTAAAAAAAATGAAAATACCTAATGGCCTTGGGTAAAATACTTATTCTTCCTGAATTCTTTCAGCCCCTTAAAATTTCACAAAAAAAATCCCAAAAGAGGCAAAAGGGATACAGACAGATCGTCTACCGGGGGCGCTTGCGCCGTGAGTAAAAAAAAACTTTCCGGGCCCAGGAAGAGAGGTATGAAGCAAAAAAATACAAATTTTCTATTATTCCACAGAATTAAGCACCTTCTCAAAGGCTTTCCGGGCGCTGCCTCTGAAGTATACTTCCCCACAATAGGTATAACCCAGCTTATCCAGGATATGCAACATGGGGCCGTTATCAAAGTTGGTATCCACTTTGATGCTGTACACTCCGTTCGCTTTGGCTACGTTTTCCAGTTCATTGAAAAAAAACGTGGCTACGCCTTTTCCTTTGGCGAGAGGAGACGCCGCTACCCGGTGCACGCCTGCGTAATCGCCGTTGGTAAGCCAGTCGCCTTCTATAGCGTTATAGGCCGGCTCCACATCAAAGATAATGGCACCGTAAGCCAGTAGAACGCCATCATCCACCACTACGTAGGAATAACCGTTATCGTAATCGGATCGGATGGAGTCTGGGTTAGGGTAACCGTCCTGCCACTGTGTACTGCCGTCCTGACGACGTCGCTCTATGGCGTACTGAATGATGTCCCAGATGGCCGGCAGCTCACTTTCGAGGGCTTTTCTTAATAGCATGATGAGAAGTTTTTCAAGGCCCCAAAATTAGGAATTTTTCCGGAACGCCTGAATGAATTTTATGTTAATAGAATCGCCGCGCCGGACGGACCCGGTTTTGCACGCCTGCTTATTGTCCAACCTACACTCTGCTATAAAAAAAGAAAAAATTTACACGGACTAGTTGACAGAATCAATGTCTGTAACCACTTCGTCGGAAAGTTTTCTCCTGTTTTACGCCGTCCCGCCCCCAAATTCTGACGGATTCCCTACAATCTCATTGGCAAATTCGAACTTTCAGCTATACCACACGGTTCTATTGAACTTTGTTGACAAAGTGTAGATGACACTATTCTAACCTCCAGAAGGTCCGGGAGATAAGGTCGCGGGTTAAGCTATGTATGCACGGCCCGACTCCGATTTGAGCCCGAACTGACAACTCCTACCTATCCTATAATCTTATCCGGTGTAACCGGCAGATCCCTTACCCGCTTGCCTGTGGCGTTGTAGATGGCATTGGTGATGGCTGCAGCGGCACCGATGATCCCTACCTCACCGAGGCCTTTGGAGCCGGTGGGGTTAATGTTCACATCCGGCTTATCGATAAAGGCAATTTCTATGATCGGGGCATCTGCGTTTACCGCAAAATGATAACCCGCCAGGTCATCCGCCACCAGCCCGCCCAGGCGGCTGTCTACCACCACCTCTTCCATCAGGGCCATGCCTATCCCCCCCACTACTGCACCTGACATCTGGTTAGCCGCCGCCTGCGGGTTTACGATCTTCCCGCCATCGGCCACGCAGGCATACTTTTCGATCTTCACTTTACCGGTTCGCCGGTGTACCTTCAGCTTAACGAAATGCGCCGCTGCCGAGCAGAACGCAAACTTCTGGCGCTCCTCGCCCGGCCCGGAGCTGGCTTCCAGCTCCAGCGATGTAAGGCCGTTCTTTTCCCAGATCTGAACATAGCTGACTGCTGTGGCGCGGTTGTCCTTCCGAACAATCCCCTGATCATTTAACTCCACATCACTGGCTTTCAGCCCCTGAAACGCCGGGTTAATACCGGCCGCATATTCCGCCAGGCGGGCTTTCAGATCGTTACTCACCGCCACCACCGCCCCGCTGAGCGATGAGAGGCCATTGCTTCCGCCCTGGCTTGGCGCTGCCGGCAGGCTGGAATGCCCGAGTTCCACCCCTATTTTATTTTTCGGAATCCCCGTTATTTCATGCGCTATATTCTGCATGGCCGTGCCGGTGCCTGTACCGATATCCGTCATGGCGGTACGAACCGATATACGTCCGTCTTTCTGCATCACGATTCCCGCGCTGGCATTTCCCCGGCCGGCATTCCAGGCCCCCACGCCCATGCCGTAACCGGTATACCAGTCGCCCTCAGCCAGTTGCCCGGGCTTGGCGGGGCGATGCTCCCACCCGATCATCCTCGCGCCGGTTTCCATGCATTCGTTCATATAATTGGTAGACCAGGGCAGGCCATTATCGGGGTGCTTGTCGCGTGCAGTATTCTTCAGCCGCAGCGCCACCGGATCCATCCCCAGAACATAGCTGAGCTCATCGATGGCGCTTTCTATGGCAAAATCACCGGTGCAGTCGCCCGGTCCGCGCATCCAGGTAGGCGTACTGAGGTTCAGCGGCACCAGGGCCCCTTCCGTTTTCAGATTGGGAATCCGGTAAATCAGGCGGCTGACACGGGTAATGCCCTCATTAAAATTCTCATAGGCAGACGTACCGTTCATGGCCTGGTGAAGGCCTCCTACAAAGTGTCCTTCTGTATTTGCCCCCAGCTTTACCTTCTGCCAGGAGGCGGGGCGGTAACCCGTAAGGCTAAACATCTGCTGGCGGGTAAGCATCAGCTTCACAGGCCGGTTCACCATCCGGGCTGCCATGGTGGCTGCCAGCGTATTGGACCACACCCGCAAGCCCGAGCCAAAGCCCCCTCCTACAAACTCGCTGATCACCTCTACCTGCGCGGCCGGAAGGTCAAAGAGCCGCCCGATGGTTCGCTGCACATTGTTCACACCCTGGTTTTTATCATACAGCCTCAGCCGGTCAGCCGCCACCCAGTGGGCAATGGTGGCATGCATCTCCATGGGGTGATGCACCTCTGCTGCGATAGTATACTCCGCTTCCACGGTGGCCGCAGCATCTGCCCAGGCTTCCATGTTACCCCGTTCCCGGCCGGCCGGTGTAAGGGTTGTTTTCTTCCTTACCTCGTCAAAATCTACATCAAAAGGCTCCTGCTCATATTCTCCTTCCACCAGCGAAGCAGCATAAGTAGCTTCTTCCGGTGTACGGGCCACCACGAGGGCAATGGGCTGCCCTTTGAAAAAAACGCGGTCAGTATGAAATACGGTCAGCCCCAACCGGGCCTCCCTGATTTTTGTTTCATCCGAAAGGCCGGGCACTACGGGCTTGTTCAGATGCGTGATAATCTCTATCACTCCTTCTGCCTGCTTTGCCTTCCCGGTATGCACCGCTTTCAGCTTTCCGGCAGCAATGGTGCTGGTTACAAAAATACCGTAGCACAGGTCGGCTACCGTGTATTCGGCCGCATACTTTCCTTTGCCGGTTACTTTCTCCCTGGCTTCTACCCGCCCTTCCACAGGCATGCCGTTCGTATCAAAGAAACTCATAACTATTCATGAGGGTTTATACAATTTTGTAAGGCTGTTTCTATGGCCCCTTTCAGCATGGGTACCTTAAACGCATTTCCGGCCAGGGGCTTCACCGTTTTCACGGCCCGCTCCGCCGCTTCGGCAAACACGGCCTCAGAAGGTGCTTTTCCTTTTAGAAAAGCCTCCGCATCGGACCAGCGCCAGGGCTTATGCGCCACTCCGCCTGAAGCCAGCCGGGCCGCCTTAATCTTGCCGTTTTCCAGGTGCAAGGCCGCCGCTACCGAAACGAGGGCAAAGGCATAAGACGTGCGGTCACGAAGCTTCAGATAAGCAAAATGCCTGTTAAAGGGATTTTCCGGTATATATACCTGCGTGATGAGCGCATTTTCAGGCAGGGTATTGTCTTTCCAGGGTGTAGCTTCAGGAAGCTTGTGAAATTCCTGAAAAGGAACGATTACCTCCTTCCTCCCGGGTGTAAGCACCTTAACTTCCGCGTTGAGCGCTGCAAGGGCCACACACATATCCGAAGGATGTACAGCCACGCACTGCTCATTATAGCCTACGATGGCACTCATCCGCTGAGCGCCGTTCAGCGCCCCACAACCGCTGCCGGGCTGCCGTTTGTTACAGGGTGTGGTTACATCGTAAAAATACGGGCAGCGCGTACGTTGCAGCAGATTACCGCCCACACTGGCCATGTTCCGGATCTGGGGTGAAGCGCCCGCCAGCACGGCCCGGGCTACCAGCGGATAACCTGACAGGATGTCTTTGTTAACCGTCAGATCGGTATTCCGGGCCATGGCTCCTATAGAAATCCCTTTTGGCCCCGGTACAATATCTTTAGGCAAAGCGGCAGACACATCCAGCAGGGCTTCCGGAAGGCTTACATGCTTTTTCATAAGGTCCACCAGGTTTGTTCCCCCGGCAATAAACTGCGTATCCGCCTTTTTATCTTTCAGCGCTTCGGCCGTACTACTTACTTTCTGGAATGCAAAAGGTCTCATCGGGCAGCCACTTTTTGAATAGATTGAACAATGCCGTTATACGCACCACAGCGGCAGAGGTTGCCGCTCATAAACTCTTTGATTTCTTCTACCGAACCGGTACGCCCTTCTTTTACGCAGGCCACCGCCGACATGATCTGGCCGGGCGTGCAATACCCGCACTGGAAGCCGTCGCATTCAATAAACGCCTGCTGCATCGGGTGAAGTTCATCACCATCGGCCAGGCCTTCAATAGTAGTTACCTCCTGCCCCGGCACCATAGCCGCCAGTGTAAGACAGGAAAGTACCCTCTCCCCGTTAACATGCACGGTACAGGCACCACATTGTCCATGGTCACATCCTTTCTTTGATCCGGTGAGGCCGAGGTTTTCACGAAGGAGATCGAGCAGGGTGGTCCGGCTGTCGGCCTGCACCTCGTATTCTACCTTATTCACTTTTACTTTCAGCGGAAGCATCTGCCGGGGCGGCAGCACCACATTTTCCACATCTACATAAAACGCTTTCACGCCTGCCGGAAGTGCCGCCAGGGCCGTAAAAGCAGCTGACGACTTCAGGAAGAAGCGCCTGCTGTAATGCTGTTTTGTCATGCCCAAGAGTATTAAACCGACTCAAATTAATAAAAAATCGCGAAAAGGCAATCCGGAAGGAGTTCATTTTTCTCTATGGGTTAATAAAGCAGCAAGCGCAAACAGTTTTCTTTTAAAAATACTTAATTTTTCAAATAGCTCCCCTGTATTTTTAGTGTTATGAACTCAGACAGCTTGCATATCAAAAAGCCAAATGAAAGCACTATTGCTTTTTTATATCCCTTCGTAAATTGAAAGAGGATAAAAAGTCTATTGTAAAACAGGAATCCGAAGGGTAGACTTTTATTAAAATTTGAACTTTGACGAAACACTTCTCTTCGAATCAGAGCATGGAAATAAATTTACACTATCCTTGTCTGTTTTTTCTAATGATTACATTTCTATACCTGTAATGAATACCACACCACAATTAATAGAGAAAAGAAGCGACAAAAAGTTGCTCAAAACGCTTTATGCTGTCATAACATATTTAAAAAACTACCTCGATCGCAAGGAGGCCATATTATATTACTATTGCGACAACAGCTATATTTTATTAAAAAAATTCCGGAACTGTAAGCTGTCCTCAGGAATTCAGGTATCTTCTTTTCTCCTCTCTGCTTTTACGATGTAATATCCCTGACCTTTTCATAAAAAGGATATGTATTAAAGATATCCAAAATGGCGATCACTATATTTCTTTAATATACAGGTCGAATCACTCTGATGATGTTGATATCTTAATGGAAAAAATAAAACATCTGCTAAAAAATGCCGCTGACCTGTAAACTATCCAGTGTAACGGTTAGCCTATCAACCTACTTTATTTCCGTAAACTATTAATAATAAGAAAATTACATCGGTCAACTTAATTAAAAATCATTATATCAGAGTCCAGATTACTTTTTTACAATACCACTTTTACTATACCGCTCACAAAAAGGGAGTTAACCTGCAGAATTACAAAAGTTAGTGATTCTGCAGGAAACTCATAACACCGATTTCAACAGTGCCCCAAATTCCGGTCTTCCCGGAGCCGGTGCATTGAAATCATAGATAAACCCTTTGTCATCCACCACAATATAGTGGGGTAATTTGCCGATTTTGGCTTCCTTTATAAATGCGGCGCCTTCCCTGAGCCAATACTCCTGCAGGTTCCGGTTTTCTTTGTGTTCATATTTTTTCCATCCGGCCTCATCGAAATCCACATTCACCGACACAAAGGCTGCATCCTGATACCAATAGTACCGGGCGGCGGTTTCTTTAAAAGCCGGTCGTGAGCTTTGGGAATCCCCCGACCAGAGTTCGATCACCACGTACTTTCCTTTGAAATCTCTGATGGCTTTGGTGTCATTATCTGCATCCGTCAAAGCTATTTCAGGAAAAGGCAACCCTTTCAGACTCACCTGCTGTTCCGACAGCGTAAGTTCCAGTTTCTGAGTATATCTCGGGTCAGAAAACGCACCGGAATACTGATCAATCAGCTGCTGGCGCGCCTCAAAGTCAGGAAGCTTCTCCATCGAAGCACCGATCTGCTGGCTGAGCAGTTTATCTTTTATCCGCCCCTTTTCCAGTGCCGTTACCCCTGCCCATACGGCACTGTCCGCATCGGCTCCCTCAGTAGCAAAAGAACTTAGCTTAAACGCCAAATAGTTAGGATTAGCCAGTGTCAGTTCTGAAGGCTCTTCCAGCACTTTTTCGAGCCGGCTTACCAGTTCCTTGTATGTCTTCTCTTCACCGGTATTGCTCTTGTAAAAGCTTTTGGCTGCCTTTAGAAAGCTAACAGCCATGTCCTGGCGCTTAAACAGCACAAAGTCATCGGCCACGGTGTAATTCTCCGCGGTGCGATAGCCTTTCAGTCTCTGTTCAGATCTTTTCCAGGCTTTGTTCAGTTCTTCATAGTATTGCTGCGGCCTGTCCTGGAAAAGCTGCTGAAAATAGGAAATTTCAGACCCAAAGGGCATATTTTGCAGTTCGATCTCTGCCTTCCGGTTGGTTTTGACAAAGCTTTTATCACCGGAAGGTCCGCGGAAGACTTCCAATTCGTAAAAGTCGCCCTTACCCAGGAAAAACGGGGTGTTCACGGAGCGGTCATCCGATACCAGCTTATAAAAGCCCAGGGGCAGCTCTTCGCTGCTGCTCCACTTAAATCCGCCATCGGTCAGCGGAATCGTCGCCAGGGTCTGACCAAACTCCGGATCAATGAGGTAAAGTTCTTTGGGCAGATCGGCCCCTTCAAACTTCCCCGACAGCGAAGTATCCGCCCGTGGGGCCACCTGTTTCGGCTTCTGTATAAAATAATATACACCGCCGAGCACCGCCAGTAGAAGGAGGCTTCTTATCCGCACTTTCGCATTAAAAATAAACGCCCTCTTGAAGCTTTTCTCACTGTACCACAGGTATCCGATGAGGATAAATGCAAGCGTCCAGAAAATACTGAGCACCTCCGAAAAGCCCAGGAAAGTGTTCAGGCTTCTGATATCCGGGGTAAAGGCCAGCTGCTCGGTATGTAAGGGCGAATACGGGTAATACTCTTTCCGGATATAAGATACCAGGTTAAGCACCAATCCCAGGATACCGATTAAAAACGGCCAGATATACCCCTGTACAATCATCGATACAAACAGCATGAAGCTGGAGATACCGAGAGAGGAGATAAATATTTTCAGAAAATTTTGCAGCAGCCAGCTCAAACTTATCCCCCATTTTACTTCCGATTCACCAAAAAACCACTGCCCTAAAGCCGTAAAGAGAAAAGTAAAAAGAAAGAAAAAGAGAAGGGTAAGGAAGGTAAGAAATACTACATTTAAATATTTAGCTAAATATATACTTAATTTTTGCACGGGCTGGGTTTCCATCAGCAGCCAGCCCCCGTTTTTATGATCGATCTGGCATATCCGGTTCGTAGCCACCACGATAAACAGGATAATGAAAAACTTGGCAAAAACGCCGGTATCACTGGTTAAAGCATCTTCAAACAGCGAGATGCCGGTTCTTTGCAGGCCGGGGATCCGTGGCCCGAAAATCTTTCCTGCAAAACCCAGTAAGGGGGGCACGAGGGCCAGGCCGGCACCGGCATAGATCAGCCCCAGTCCTTTAATTTTTATCCATTCCGTACGGATGGCCAGTTGTAAATTATTCAGCATACCTTAATTCTTTTTAGTGATTTCCATAAACCATTTCTCAAAACTTTCCACCGTACTGATCCGGTAAACATCCGCTCCGTTTTCAATGAGCGTCCGGTTTATACGGGCTATAATGTCAATGTCGCTGGTGTCTACCTCCAGGGTATTCTGGTCTACCAGGCGGGCATTTTCCACGTATTTTAAAAAATCAGGTGCATTTTTCAACTTAATATCCACTTTATCAAAGCCGTAACGGTTACTCAGTTCTTCCTTACTTCCCTGGAACTTCACCTCTCCGTCGGCAATAATGGCCAGGTGGGTGACCATTTTCTCCAGCTCCTGCAGCAGGTGGCTGGAAATAAAGATAGTAGTTCCGGTTTTTTGATTGAGCTCCACCAGCAGCTGCCGTATTTCCACCATACCGTTCGGGTCCAGGCCGTTAACGGGCTCATCGAGGATGAGCAGCGGAGGTTTACCCAGTAGCGCCATGGCTATAGCCAGCCGCTGCTTCATGCCGAGGGAGTATCGCTTCATTTTAATCCGCCGGGCATCCCACATGCCCACCAGCTTGAGGGCCTCGTCAATATTTTCAAGCGGAAGCTGCCGGAGGGTGGCCAGGGCACGGAGATTGTCCAGACCGCTCAGGTGGTCGTAAAAAGCCGGGTAGTCAATGAGCGTTCCCATCTTCCGGTATGTTTCGGGATAGGCGGCTCCGATGGGCTCGCCAAACACCTTCACGGTGTGGTTCACTTCCGGATAAACCCCCAGGATTACCCGCATGGTGGTGGATTTCCCGGCACCGTTGGCCCCGATAAACCCGTAGATACTGCCTTTGGGTACGGTCAGGTTAATATTTTTAAGGATCTGCTTTTTCGGAGAAAAGCCAAAAGAAAGATTTTCGATTTGTATAATATGCTCATCCATAGATAAACGGGTTAAAAAGGTGACCAATATTACCGATAAAAACCCGTTATGTCTAAAAATAAATCCTTAATCGGGCCATAGGGCTGATAAATGGCATGGGCGCCCTTACGCAGCGCTTTCCCATAAAAATATTCAATTCCCTATTGCCCCGTTTAAATCCTTTTTCTACCTTTGCATCACTTTTGAAAAAGGCACCTTCTGCTGATTTCAACAGGTCCTATAGCTCAGTTGGTTAGAGCACCTGACTCATAATCAGGTGGTCCCTGGTTCGAGCCCAGGTGGGACCACACTAAAAATAAAGCACTTACAGCAATGTGGGTGCTTTTTCATTTTTTAGTTGCCCAACATTTCTTATCACTAATTTGAAAATATTATTATCCCCTTGTCTCCATTTCAGTAAATGTGACAGAGTTACGTGTGAAATGTAATGTTTTACCCCGTTTTAATTTACCAGTTTCGATAATAAGGAAATAATCCGTATATTTGTGTAGTAATTAGGGCATTATGGCTATAGCAATCAAATCTATCCCCGTTTTGAAGGAGTCCGTTGCTGTTAAATTTGACAGTGACGCCAGGAAATCTATTGCCCAAAAATCTTCTGTGAAATTTTCCAAGCAGATTGCATCCTCTTCTAAAATTCTGGCTAAGGCTAAAATATAAATCCAAGTTAAGGTGGGATTCTTAGAAGACAAATGCACACTAAGAGTATATAATGAAGCCATCTTAAAAAGCTGTAAGCCTTTTGATTGTGGCGATGATGACCTAAACGAATTCTTTTCTAGGGATGTTCTAAATTACACATCTGAGTTACTGGGAAAAAGTTACTGTTTTACTTACGACAATGATGCTTCCCAAATAGTAGCCGCATTTACCATCTCGAATGACAGTATAAAAACTTATACTTTGCCTAATTCCCGAAAGAAAAAGGTAAATATCGATATACCGAGAGAAAAACAGATGAAAAGCTATCCTGCTGTTCTGATTGGTCGTTTAGGAGTCGATAAGAACTTTAGAAAACCTGATGGCGATGACAAATCTGTAGGAGACCAATTAATGGACTTCATAAAAGCGTGGTTTATCGACAAAACAAACAAAACGGGTTGTAGGTTTATCGTCGTTGATGCATACAATAATATAGCTGCTCTAAAGTATTATAAAAGAAACGGATTTATAGAACTCTTCAGCACCGAAGAACAGGAAAAAGAATATACAAATTTCCACGAAGATATTGAGCTGCGCACCCGTCTTTTATATTTTGACCTGATTGTATTATCGGAATAAACAACCGGCTCTTTGAAACCCTGATTAAAGAGTGATAGAAGCCTGTTATATGCTTTAGAAAATCTATATGATAGTGAAGATATATGGGGAGATTTTGAGTACGATTCGTGGGGGAAATTTACACCAAAAAAAACAGGTCTGAACTATTTTCTCAAATATACAATATTCGCTACCGCCCGTTGCCCCTCATGATCAAACAGTTTGTTATCGGAAGGGTAATTCACGGTGCCTTTCCCCCGGATATACAGCGTGCTGCTGCCGCCTCCGTCGAGGTTCATGGCCTCTTTTGCCCCCAGCCATTTCAATACGAGGGCTAACTCAGGCAATGACATGCCGTTAGCCTTGCTGTTTCTTCCGTCTACGACCATCAGAATCAGCTTCCGGCTTTTCCGGATAGCTACAGCCGTTCTGGGGTGCCGGTTCGTATTGAAAGCATTCGCTTCCAAACGTATTCCTTCCCCATCCGCCACCAGCAGCGGGCCGGAAAGCATAACATCCCGGGCCACAGAGCCTTCCGTATTTGCCGGCGTGGCGGCTTCTATGGTCACCTTTTTCTTATGAATACCCAATACCGCATTGGCCCGTACCGAGACACTGCGGGTAGGGTTCACCACACGGCCATCTACTTTGATATAATCTACCGCCCCGCCATTTTTCACGTCAAAAAAACCGCCGTTAACGGCTACAAGAGCCCCGTTTTCTTCCGCAAAAGCCCCGGTAGTTTTAAGAACCTTCGGGTCAGCCGCCAGATGCACCCGTTTGCCGTGTTTCTTCAGATCAATTTCTATCCAGTTAATTTCCTGCTCGCTGTTAAAAAGATCCGTAAAATGGCCTTGTTTCCATACCACACCCTTACCCAGCTTTTCCGTTTTCCAGTCTTTCCCGGCCACCAGCAGGGAGTCTTTTGTATTTTGGGCGAAAGCCGTAAAGGAGATCAGTAATATGAAGTAAAAAATGGGTTTGTTAATCACATATAAGGAACTGATTTATTTTACAAATTTAGGTGCCCCACTGCGGACGATCTGAATCAGGAGAGGACTCTTCTTTATCCGTCTGTTCTCCAAACGGTTAAAATCATTGTCTAAAAATACCAGAACATTATCACAACCAGGTAAAATTCTGATTATTTAATCATTAAACCAGAAGGCCAGTCCACTAAATGAGCTTATTTTCAGCACAAAACGAGACAATTATATCTTACATTTATGGAAAAAATTGCGTGGGAAAAATTACAAAGTCTTTTCACTATAAAATACCCACAATAGTTGACCGCGTTCTTTTCACCTATAAATTTTTCGCATATCAACCTCCTGAGTTTAATCCGACCCAGTATCACTAAATAGACTTTCTGAGGGGAAACCTTTTCTGATACTAACAGAATTGTCCGCTTCACTTTCAAACGGCCTGCAGTATCGGGCGATTTCTGTTTCTTACGATAAGATACGCCACCAGGATATTGGGAACCCAGCATAACCAGGCCACTATGCGGTAAGCCGTGTTAAATTCC
>CAZLXI010000011.1:69040-115027 GCA_964563435.1 uncultured Lacihabitans sp. | reverse complement strand
ATGATCCCGTCGTACCCCAGCAATACATTCCCGAACCACTACACACTGGTGACCGGCATGTATCCTTCCACCCACGGGTTGATCGATAACAGTTTTTATGATCCGGGACGTGACCAGACCTACAGTATGTACAACAGCGCTATGGTGACTGACAGCAGCTGGTATGGGGGAGTACCGCTTTGGGCACTGGCCGAAAAAAACGGACTGGTATCGGCCAGCCTTTTCTGGGTGGGTTCCGAAAGCCGGGCCGGGGGCTTTCAGCCTTCTTACTATTATAAATACCACAATGAGTTTTCCCCGGAGAGAAAGGCAGAAATCGTCAAAGAGTGGTTACAGCTGCCGGAAGATATCCGCCCGCATCTCATTACCCTGTATTTCCCTGAAACTGACAGCCAGGGACATTATTATGGCCCGGATTCTAAAGAACTGGAAGCCGCCGTTCACGAGATAGACCGGGCAGTAGGAAAACTGACAGAAGAGGTGGCCAAGCTGGGCCTACCGGTAAATTTTGTATTTGTGGCAGATCACGGGATGATCCTCTCCGATGTGGATAACCCGCTGAAAATTCCGGAACTGATCAATAACCGGAGGTTTGTACTGATCAACAGCTATTCTATGCTGCGGGTTCATGCACTTAACCCGGAGCAGGTAAAACCGGCCTACAAACAGCTCAAAAGAGAGGCCGGCAGAGACTATAAGGTATATCTGACCCGGCGTTTCCCGAAAAGGCTGCATTTTCGCTCCAATGCCGATGACCGGCTGGGCGATATTTTGCTGCTACCCTGTGCACCCAAAGTGTTTGAATCAATTCCTGCCCCCAAAAGAAAGTATCCCGGGGCCCACGGCTATGACCCCAAAAAGGTACCGGATATGAACGCCGTTTTTCAGGCCTGGGGCCCGGCATTTAAACCAGGGAAAACGATGGGTACCTTTGAGAATATACATGTATATCCGCTGGTAGCGAAGATATTGGGGCTACCGGTGGAGCATACCATTGACGGGAAAGCCAGGGTGTTGGAAAAAGTCCTGCAAAAGTGATGACACGGTGTATTGAAGCCAAAAGTATGATGAGACGGAAAAGGTCCTGCAAAAGTGATTACTTCTCTGCTACCCTGAACCTGACTCCCCTGAACTGAAAGAGTATTCCGAAAAGAGAGACCAGGGCGGTAAGGAATGAAAATACGAGAGCTGTTGAAACCGAAGTTTCCGCACTAAACGTAAACATTTCGGAGGCTTTCATAAAGAGCCACTCCCGGACACCGATACCTGAAAAAGACAATACACTCAGCAGGGAGCTTCCCAGGAATGCTGCGAAATAAGTGACCACATTTTCCACTGTGCCCAATGATTTCAGGATAAAGAAAACACAAAGTAGCTGAAAGCCCTGTACCCCTAAAGAATAACGTAAGCCTTTAAAATAAATATTTCTAAAGACGGGAAACACCTTAATAAGGACTGTAAATGAGATCAGAAAAGTAAGGGTCAGGCTGAAGGGTATGATCAGCTTCAGGTAGCCTGGCAGGATATCCAGAAATAAAAGTTGTAACAGAACCAAAACGGCAATCAATCCCGAGATCCTGTCATTCAATACCGCCAGGGTAAGTTTTTTTACCTCCCAGTTCAGATGCTTGTTTAACAGGTATACTTTGTAGGCATCGCCTCCGATACCACCGGGAATAAAGAAATTGTAAAACATCCCGATAAGGTAAAGAATATGATTGGATAGGGGAAAGAGCTGGTATCCGTAAATCCCGAAATAATTTAGTAAACGTAGTGAGGAGATCCATTGTGAAATTATAAATGTAATAAGGGCCAAAAATAGAAACAATGTGTTTGCCGACCGGATCATATCCCATACCGGAGAAAAGCCGGTCTCTTTAAATACAAGACAGATCAATGCAATGGTCACCAGAACTTTGGCGGTCGCGGGCAGTATTTTCTTAAGATTCTTCAAAGGTAACGATCTTTCTGATCTCAAAAGGGCGCCTGCCCTGTGATTCGTAGTAGGTTTTCATCTGTAAATCTGCCAGAATTCCGGTGGTGAAAAGCTGGATCCCGGTAAAAACCAGGAGCACACCTAAAATCAGCAGGGGCCGGCCTCCGATCTCATTTCCCAGAAATTTTATAATCAGCAAATATACATTTATTATCAGACCTGAAACAAAAGCTAGCAGGCCGATACTTCCAAATAAATAGATAGGTTTCTGAAGGTATTTTTGGTTAAAGAGTAAAAGGAGCAGGTCATTAATGACCTTAAACGTCCTGTTTATACCATATTTGGATACACCGAATTTTCGTGCATGGTGTTTTACGGGCACTTCTGCTATACGGGCGCCGTTTATATGGGAGATGAGGGTGATAAAGCGGTGTGACTCACCGTAGAGGTGAAGCCCTTTTGCCGTTTCTTTTCTGAAAACCTTGAGGGCGCAGCCATGATCCTTCACATTGAGCCGAGTGGTATTTCGTATAATGAAATTGGCTACTTTGGAGGGAAAGGTACGAACAATATTGTCTTTCCGCTTCGCTCTCCGGCCGATGACCAGGTCGTAGTCTCCCTCTTCCAGAAGATCTACCATCATAGGGATATCTGAAGGATCATTCTGCAGGTCGCCGTCCAGCGTTATGATGTAATGTCCTGAGGCATAATCTATCCCGCTCATTAATGCAGAACTTTGTCCGTAATTTTTCTTCAGCTCTATAAGCACTACCCGCGGATGCCGGGCCGATTTAATGGCCTGGCGGGTATTGTCGGTCGAGGCGTCATCGGTGAGGATCAGCTCATAATTGTATCCGTCCAGAACTTTTGCCACCGAATCAATTAACAGCGAGATGTTCTCTTCTTCGTTGTAGACCGGGATAACTATGGAGTAAGACTTTTGTTTATCCATATGTTTATTTCTGCCACTGGTTTAACAAAACAAATTTATTCTAAACTACGGGCGATACGACACGTTTGTACAGGCAGAAAAGAAATCTTAATGATTTTTTAATGAGGGCCTGATCCCGCTGAGTGTAATTTAGCAGCGAATTATTTCGGATCAGAATCAGGTTTCTAACGCTTTTTTGCGTAGTGGAATATATAACAATGGATAACGATGGGTTCTTTATCAGGAAACAGGTTATGGATGATGTATATAGCGTTAAGCTGCGCTTACATGAGCGGCTTATTTACCACGCTGATGGAAAACGATGCCGCCCAGCATGCCTCCATGGCAATGAAAATGGTTCTGAACAATGACTTTCTCCATATTTTTAAAGGGAATGACCCTTATCTGGACAAACCGCACCTGCATTTCTGGCTGGCGGCGCTTTCGATGAAACTATTCGGGATAAACCATGTAGCCTATCGCATTCCAAGCCTTATATTTCTTGCCCTCGCGGCTTTTTGTACACACAATCTGACAAAGAGATTCTATAAAAACGATCAGATTGCTCACCTGGCAGCCCTGATGTTTTTATCGGCCCAAACCATTATTCTCTCAGCCCATGATGTCCGGACAGACGCTATACTTACCGGTGCTGTGGCTTTAGGCATTTGTTACTCGGTATCTTTTATTCAGAGAGGTCGTGTAACCGACGCACTGGTCGCCGGTACGGGAATAGGCATGGCTTTCGGGTCGAAAGGAATGGTAGGGGTGGGGATTGTAGCTCTTTGTGTTTTTTGCTACCTGCTGTACTCCCGTGAGTGGAAGAAATTTTTCCGGGTCAGGGTTCTGGCGGGTCTGGCCGCTTTTGTGGTTACGGCTTCACCGGTATTGTATGCCTACTATCTCCAGTTTGATCTCCATCCGGAGTTGGTGGTCAGGGGAGAGACAGGCGTTTCGGGGGTAAGGTTTATTTTGTGGGACCAGAGTTTCAAACGATTCAGCGGAGAAGATTTCGGTCAGTCAAGTCCCGATTACCTGTTTTTTTTCCATACTCTTCTCTGGGTATTTATTCCTTTCTCGGCCCTTTTTTATGGCGGAATTTTCCGCAGAACATTTTACTTTTTCAGGAGCAGGTTCCGAAAATCAGATGGTGTTGAGTTTCTTACCACCGGAGGGTTCTGGCTCGTGATGCTCTTATTCAGTTTTTCAAAGTTTAAACTTCCGCATTATCTGAACAGTCTGATACCTGTGATTGCAATTCCCACAGCGGCCTATCTCTACTCATTAAAAGGTCAGATCACATTAAGGGTTTACTGGGGGATAAATATATTCCTTTTTATAACCGGGATGGGCCTGATGATTTATCTGGGCGGGTTTGTATTTGAAACAAGGAATTCCGTTTTACTTATCCCGGTTTTACTGGGCACAGGCTTTATCGTTCGGCAGAGCTTTCTGCTGAAAAACCTTAATGAAAGGATAGCTGTAACGGGGGTTCTTTTTGCAGCCACGTTTAACTTTTTTCTGAACACACAGTTTTATCCCCCGCTTTCAGAGTACCAGGCGGGAGTGCAGACCGCGGCTTTTTTGAAAAAGGAAAACATGAATCCCAAAGCAGTGGTCATGCCGGAAGATTATACCAACTGGACCCTCGACTTTTATACACAAACCAATATCAGGCGTGTTCCGCTGAATGAGGTAGAAAGTGCAGGAGAGGCTTTGATTTTTATCAGAAGGGAAGATATCGGATCGGGTATGAAGTATGAGCCGCTCGATACGGCCTGGCATTACAGGATCACTATGCTGAAAAGTGAATTTTTAAACCCGGCCACAAGACAGGAACAGCTCATTCCTTATGAGCTGATAAAGCAGGAGTAATTACGAATCGAAATACAGCGTATATGAAAGTTTTGGTTACGGGTGCGGCAGGATTTATCGGGTTCCATGTGGTTAAAATGCTGATGGAAGAAGATTTTGAAGTGGTGGGTATTGATAATATTAATGCTTACTATGATATAAATCTGAAATATGCGAGACTCGCTGAATGTGGTATTAAGCGGGAGGAGATCGCAGTGGAAACGCCGGGAAAAAGTAAGAAATACAGGAAATACAGCTTTCAGAAGCTTGATTTGACAGACCAGGAGAGATTGCATGCACTATTCCGTTTACAAGACTTTGATATGATCATCCACCTGGCCGCACAGGTGGGGGTAAGATATTCCATTGACCACCCGGATGATTACGTGAAGTCCAATCTTACAGGTTTTGTAAATATTCTGGAATGTACCCGGCATCATCATGTCAGACGTTTGATCTATGCTTCCAGTTCGTCGGTTTACGGGGGGAGTAATGAAATTCCGTTCAGGGAAGAGGCCCGGGTAGACCACCCCTTAAGCCTGTATGCGGCTACCAAAAAAAGCAATGAGCTGATGGCCTACACTTATAGCCACCTGTATGGTATAAATACGGTTGGGTTAAGGTTCTTTACAGTGTATGGTCCCTGGGGGAGACCGGATATGGCCATGTCACTTTTTACGGAAGCCATATTGAAAAACCAACCGGTTAAAGTATTTAATGAAGGGCGCCTTTCCCGTGATTTTACTTACGTGGATGATATAGTCGGGGGAATACGGAATATCGTCAGGCAAAAAGAATGGAGGCAGCCCCGGGCCATCTACAATATCGGGAATAGTCAACCGGTGAGGCTCCTGGATTTTATCCGGGAGATTGAAAACTATACGGGCAGAGAAGCACATAAAAAAATGCTCCCCATGCAGCCGGGTGATGTAGAAGAAACCTGGGCCGATGTGAGTAAGCTGAAAGAAGATTTCGGCTATTCTCCGGGAGTATCTGTAAAAGAAGGGGTAAAGCGGTTTGTTGACTGGTTCCGGTGGTATTATGGTCCTGAAGATCCTGCAGGTTCTGAAGATATATCTTTATAAAAAAAGCGGGGATAGAGACCCCGCTTTTTTATCTGTTTACGCGTCCACATTCGCGTATTTCGCATTCTTCTCAATAAACTCCCTGCGCGGAGGTACTTCATCGCCCATCAGCATGGAGAATAGCATGTCGGCTTCTACGGCTGATTCGATGGTCACCTGCTTCAGCATCCGGTTTACCGGGTTCATGGTGGTTACCCAAAGCTGCTCAGGGTTCATTTCTCCAAGGCCTTTGTACCGCTGAACACCTACATTTTCTTCTTTACCGGTGCCGGCAAGTTGTTTTACCGCTGCATAGCGCTGATCCTCGCTCCAGGCGTATACTTCGTCTTTCCCTTTCTTAACCAGGTAGAGCGGGGGCTGAGCAATATACAGATAGCCCCTGTCAATAATCTCCCGCATAAAGCGGTAGAAGAAAGTCAGAATCAGTGTACGGATGTGGCTTCCGTCTATATCGGCATCTGTCATGATGATGATCTTATGATAGCGGAGCTTATCCAGGTTCAGAGCTCTTTCGTCGCCCTCTCTTCCCATCTGAACACCCAATGCCGTGAATATATTTTTGATCTCGTCGTTTTCGTAGATCTTGTATTCCTGGGCCTTTTCCACATTCAGGATTTTTCCTTTCAGCGGTAGTATGGCCTGGAAGTTCCGGTCGCGTCCCTGTTTGGCAGATCCACCTGCAGAATCGCCCTCCACCAGATAGACCTCACAAAGCGCCGGATCCGATTCGGAGCAGTCGGCCAGCTTTCCGGGAAGTCCTGAGCCTATCAGCACATTTTTACGCTGCACCATCTCCCGGGCTTTCTTGGCTGCTATCCGCGCACGTGCCGCCAGTATCACCTTATCCACAATGATTTTGGCGTCTTTCGGGTTCTCCTCGAGATAGTTTTCCAGCATTTCCTGAACGCATCCGCTCACGGCTGCGGTCACCTCCGAGTTTCCGAGCTTAGACTTGGTCTGCCCTTCGAACTGCGGTTCAGCCACTTTAACGGAAATAACGGCGGTCAGCCCTTCCCGGAAGTCGTCGCCCGAGATCTCGATTTTCTCTTTGGCCAGTAAACCCGACTTGTCGGCATAGGCCTTTAGTGTACGGGTTAGCGCCATCCGGAAACCCGATACGTGTGTACCGCCTTCCGGAGTATTGATATTGTTCACAAAGGAAGATACATTCTCGGAGTAAGATGTATTGTAGATCATGGATACCTCTACCGGAACCCCATCCCTCTGTCCTTCCATATACATCGGAACAGGGATCAGCCTTTCCCGGCTTTTATCAAGATACTCTACAAACTCGATCAGCCCGCCGTCGGAATGAAACTCCTCATATTTAGGGTTTCCTTCCTCATCCGGCTCCCGTTTGTCGGTCAGCGTAAGCGTGATCCCCTTGTTCAGAAATGAAAGCTCACGAAGACGGTTGGCAACAGTCTCATATTTATATTCCGTTACCTGGAAGATCGAATCGTCCGGTTTAAAATAAATGATAGTTCCGCGGTAATCGGTGACCCCGATCTCCCGGGTCGGATAAAGCGGTTTCCCGATCGAGAACTCCTGCTCGAAGATCTTCCCTTCGCGGTGAATTTCCGCCCTCAAATGGGAGGAAAGGGCATTCACACAGGAAACCCCCACACCGTGAAGACCACCGGAAACCTTATAGGTATCTTTGTCAAACTTTCCCCCCGCATGAAGTACCGTTAACACCACCTCCAGGGCAGATTTCTGTTCTTTCTCATGCCATCCGGTAGGAATCCCCCGTCCGTTATCCTTTACGGTAATGGAATTATCCTCGTTGATCGTTGTATCGATTCTGTCACAATACCCTGCCATGGCTTCATCGATCGAGTTGTCTACTACCTCCCAGATCAGGTGGTGAAGACCTTTGAATCCGATATCACCTATGTACATGGCCGGTCTTTTTCGTACAGCTTCCAGCCCCTCCAGTACCTGTATATTGCTCGCTGAATAGTCCTTGTTTTTGTTTTCGCTCATAAGTTGTTTTGTCGGTTATACATTGTCTCAGGAAGACAGGGAATTTTTCATTTCAAAATGTGTTGAAAAATCTTACAAAGATAATGAATTCAGGGCACTTATTCAATTTCCGGCAGTACCTATTTATGAACGGGTTTTGTATTTGATCAGCCCAGCTTTTCAAGAATGAGGTCGAGCTCCCGGGTATCCGAAAACTTAATGGTCACCTGTCCCTTATTGATATCCTGAACCCTGATTTTAAAAGGAACGGCCGTCTTTCCTTTTAAGGTCATCTCCTCTATACGCATATCTTCCCGGTGCATTTCCAGTTCATCTGCTTCCGCCTCAAAAGCATTTCCCTTCTTCACCAGGGCTTCTACTTCCCGGGCGCTGAGGTTGTCTTCAAGGATCTTCTGGTAAATATCCATTTGCAGAGCAGCATCATTGACGGGAATGAGAGGCCTGACCTGGCCCACGGTCACCACATTGAGCACCAGCCCCGTCTGTATATCCGCAGGCAGATTCAACAGGCGCAGATAGTTGGTTATATTGGAGCGGCTTTTGCCGATACGGTTACCCAGGTCTTCCTGCCGGAAGCCCAGTTCCTCGATCATCCGCCGGTAAGAAAGGGCAATTTCTATGGGGTTAAGGTTTTCGCGCTGGATATTTTCGATCAGCGCCATTTCCAGCGAGCGTTGGTCGTCTACTTCCCGGATGTAGGCCGGTATTTTGGATAACCCGGCCAGTTTTGCCGCCCGGTAACGCCGTTCGCCGGAAATGATCTCAAACCGGCCTTCCGGGGTTTCTCTTACCGTGATGGGTTGGATCAGCCCCTGCAGGAGGATGGAGTCGGCCAGTTCTTTCAGGGCCGTCTCATCAAAGGCTTTCCGGGGCTGGGAGCCGCCGGCTTTGATCTTGTCCGTTTCAATTTCCTTCACACCTACAAAGGCGGCAACCTTTCGTTTTACCACCAGTTCGGAATCGCCGAGGAGAGAGTTCAGCCCTTTTCCCTTATTCTCCATTTTTTATTTCAGGAAGGTTATTTCTTTTTAAAAGTTCTTTGGCAAGGTCAATATAGCTTTTCGCCCCTTTATTTTCCAGGTAAGAGATATCAAACTCCCCCTCTTCCGAGAACATCAGCAGGGCCGGAACGCCATAGCTCGGGGCTTCTGCCAGCTTAACATTGCGGGGTACGAGTGTCTGGAAAGACAAAGGACCGAAATGCTGGCGGACATCGTCTACCACCATTTTGGAGAGGTTGGTGCGTCCGTCGTACATGGTCAGCACATATCCTTCCGTAACCAGATCCGGGTTAAGACGTTTTTTGATGATCTCAATGGTTTTCTGAAGTTGGGCGATGCCCTCCAAAGCAAAATATTCGCATTGTACGGGGATGAGCACGGCGTCAGAAGCGACAATGGAGTTGATCACCATCAGTCCCAGGGAAGGGGAGCAGTCGATAAAGATGAAGTCATAGTCTTGCTTCAGATCCCTAACGATCTCTTTCAGGATATACTCCCGGGCCACCTGGTTAACGATCTCCAGCTCAAAACCCGCCAGGTCGATATGACTGGAGATGAGGTCGAGGTTGGGGATCTGGGTTTTAACAATGCAGTCTTTGATATCCGACTGGCCGATGAGGGCCGTATAAATGTTATGATGTTGCTCTTTGCTGTCTACGCCGATACCCGAGCCGGCATTGGCCTGTGGGTCGGTGTCGACCAGTAAAATCTTATAATCCAAAACCGCAAGGCTGGCCGAAAGATTGATAGCTGTGGTGGTTTTTCCCACCCCGCCTTTCTGGTTTACAATAGAAATAATTTTGCCCATAGGGATCGAATGTTTTAAAAAGGAGAACAAAGATAAACAATAAAAAAAGACGAAAAGTAAACCGTACGGGGATTGTCGATAAGTAGCCTCATTGTGGAAAAGTTTTGGAACGATCTCCGCTGATTCAGACCGGCCCGACAGGTGAGGATCGATTTTTTTTGAGAATAGATAAGATTTAAAAAGGCTCTTAGGGGTAAATATGTATTTTTACAGGATGATTCCCCAGGATACCGTAAATCAGATCCTCCAGGCCGCCGAGATCAGTGAAGTGGTAGGTGAGTTTGTCAACCTGAAAAAAAGGGGGGCGAACCTGATCGCATGTTGCCCGTTTCACAATGAGAAGACCCCGTCATTTTCTGTGTCGCCGGCCAAAGGCATCTATAAGTGCTTCGGATGCGGCAAAGGCGGCGATTCGGTTCGCTTTATCATGGACCTGGAAGGGTTCTCCTACCCGGATGCTTTAAAGTGGCTGGCCAAAAAGTACAATATTGAAGTAAAAGAGAAAGAATTTACCGATACCGAGCTGGCTGCCCAGAACGAAAGGGAAAGCTTGTTCATTGTATCCGAATTTGCAGAAAAATACTTCCGGGAGGTGCTGCTGAATACCGATGAGGGACAAAGCATAGGCGGGAGCTATTTTACGGAGCGGGGCTTTTCAAAACCCATGCTCGAACGTTTTCGGCTGGGGTATGCCCCGGAAGGCCGCGACGACTTTTACCAGACGGCCCTCAAAGCAGGCTTTTCTGCAGAAGTGCTGGAAAAGGCAGGCCTGGTTTCGGTGAAAGATAACCAGGTGGTTCTCGATCGTTTCCGGGGCCGGGTGGTCTTTCCCATTCATAATGTGGCCGGAAAGACGATTGCCTTCGGAGCGCGGATACTGAAAACCGATGCCCGGGCGCCCAAATATATCAACTCTCCCGAAACCGAGATTTACCACAAAAGCCATATCGTTTACGGCATCTACCAGGCCAAGAATGCCATCCGGCAAAAGGAGAACTGTTTCCTGGTAGAAGGCTACACCGATGTGATCTCCCTGCATCAGGCCGGTATTGAGAATGTGGTGGCTTCGTCAGGCACTTCCCTGACCGTAGAGCAGATCCGCCTTATCGGAAGGTTTAGCGATAACATTACCGTACTGTATGACGGCGATACCGCGGGCATCAAAGCTTCGCTTCGGGGAATAGACCTCATCCTGGAAGAGGGGCTGAATGTGAAGGCCGTGGTTTTTCCGGAAGGTGATGACCCCGACAGTTTTATCCGTAAGGTAGGGGGGGAGGCTTTTGCCCGTTATGTAGAGCAAAGTCAAAAGGACTTTATAAGCTTTAAAACGGAGATCTCCCTGGCTGACGTAGGGACTGATACCGTCAAAAAGGCAGAGTTGATCGAAAGCCTGGTAGCGTCTATCACTAAAGTGCCGAACCCCGTGAAAAGGCAGCTTTTTTACCAGGAAGTAGCCCGTTTACTCAATATTGATGAGCACATTCTTATCAATGAAGGGAATAAGCTACTGGGCAGCCAGCTTCGTACCCCACAGAAGATTGACGGCGGAAAAATAGTTCCACCGCCTCCGGAGCGCCACCTGGAAATGGAGTTTCTGGAGAAAAACGACAGCCCCCAGGAGGAGGCGCTGGTTAAAGACCTGGTGCTGTACGGGCAGGTGAAAATTGGGGAGAGTCACGTGCTGGCAGACTATATTTTTACTGAAACTGATGTGGAAATGGTCGCTGACCCGGTACTTCAGGCTATTTATAAGCAATACCTGGAGTTTTATTCCCGGGGTGAAACACCGCCGGATCGTTACTTTATCTCCCATCCCGACCCCCGTATCCAGGAAATGGCCATCAATTGGGAGTCGCCTAAGCATGAGCTTAGCAAACAGTGGCCGAAGTTCGAGATCTTTGTGCCGGAATACAAAGAAGTCCTCGGTGAGATCACCAGCCGGGTTATCTTCCTCTTGGCCCTGGAAAGTGTAAAAAAGAGAATACAGGAAATTATTGAGGAGCTGGGTGCCGGGATAGATGAAGACAGAGAGATTCAGTTGTTGGAGGAGCTGGACAAAAAAACGAAAGAGAAGCGGGAGTTAGCGGAGTTCGTGGGGACGGTGTTGTAAGGTAGTAATGAGTAGTGAGTTCGGAGTGAATGGGCGTCAATTAAACATTAAACATTAACAATTCAGCATTAACAATTCTCCATTCTCCATTATCAATTAATCACTATCTTTGCACTTTATATTAAAGAAATGAGCTTATCTAACGAGGTTATATTTTTCGGTGGTTTTACCCTGTTTACCATTTTTGTGATGCTGCTCGACCTGGGCGCATTCAGTAAGCAGAAAGAGCATGTGGTGAAATTTAAGGAGGCTGCCTTCTGGAGCGCGGTATGGGTTTCCCTGGCCGTGGCTTTTTACTTCTTCCTGAGGTATTACGGTTACCTGGTGCATGATGTGAGCGACGCGGCCCACCTGCAGCATGTAGGAGACCTGTATTACCCGGCCATTGATTTTACAGGTGATTATGTAAAAGATCTGAAGATGTTCCAGAATAACATGGCGCTGGAATACATCACAGGGTACCTGGTAGAATACTCCCTGTCTGTGGATAACATTTTTGTCTTCATCCTGATATTCAACTCCTTCGGTGTCCGCCCAAGGCAGTATAAAAAAGTGCTGGTCTGGGGGATACTCGGCTCGATCGTCCTGCGTTTTGTGTTTATCTTCCTGGGCGCTGCGCTGATTCAGAAGTTCGACTGGATCCTGCTGGTTTTCGGGGGCTTCCTGGTATACACGGGTCTGAGTATCCTGTTCAGGAAAGAGGAAGAAGAGAATATTGATACCAAAAACCACCCGGCCGTAAAGCTTACCGGCCGGTTCTTTAATGTTTATGAAAGGTTTGTGGCCGACCGCTTTTTCTTCCGGCACAAATACGATAAAAACAAGCTGTATGTAACCCCGCTGTTCATGGTGATCCTGGTCATTGCCTTTACCGATGTGATCTTTGCGGTAGACTCCATACCGGCCATCTTCTCCATTACAAAAGACCCTTATATCGTCTTCTTTTCCAATGTGTTTGCCATTATGGGGCTGAGGTCTATGTTCTTCTTCCTGGTGAATATCATCGACATGTTCGCCTACCTCAAATACGGTCTCGGGGTGCTGCTCACCTTCATAGGGGTGAAAATGCTCGTGCATAGCTGGCTGCATGATATCGGTTTTACCAATGTCCATTCCCTTCTGGTGATCGTGGGCATACTGGCGGTAAGTATCGTGGCTTCGCTGCTGTTTCCGCCGGAGAAGGAGACAGCAGCGAAGTAGGAGTATACAGTACGATAGACAGCGTATACTTCCGAAATTATGTACTCTGACGATTCTCCGGAGCTTTTTCACACATGAATGCAATAAACGAAACAGATATTCTCAAAAAGGCCTGCTCTTACTGCATCTACCAGGAAAGGACCCAGGCAGGGGTCCGTCAGAAGCTGAAAACCTGGGGCGTGAGCCGTGAAAGATCGGAGGAGATTATCGTCTGGCTGATTACGGAGAACTTCATAAACGAGAGTCGTTATGCCCGGCAGTTTGCAGGCGGTAAATTCCGGGTGAAGAAATGGGGGAAAAGGAAGATCATCTACGAATTAAAAGCGAAAGGAATAACACCCAACTGCATTAAGGAAGCGCTGAGTGAAATTAATGATGAAGAATATTTCCATACACTGAGAGAACTTGCCCGCCGAAAGACGGAGAGCCTGGCTGCTGAAACGGATCCTTTTGTGATCAGAAAGAAAGTAACTGCCTGGCTGTTGATGAAGGGATACGAGGCGGAATATTTGAAGGATGTTTTGGAGCAGGATTTATAGATCATTCGACAATACGATTTACTCATTTCTTAATGGAACAGAAATACTGAAGTTCTGTAAAATTCCCAAATTTTATATTATCCGTTTAAACTATAATGGGATTTTAATTTCGATTTTCTTGCTTTTGTGGAAAATTTGATAAAAATTGCGAGAATTTCTAACTAAATAACAAATTTACTATGAAGAAAAGTGTACTCTTACTTTTTGGATTATTGTTTTTTGTAGTGAGCAGAATGGACGCTCAGACCAAAACAATAACGGGAAAAGTTACCGCTTCTGACGATGGTTCGGCCATTCCCGGCGCCACCGTTCAGGTAAAAGGGACTTCCACCGCCACGCATACCGGCAGTGACGGAAGTTTTTCTATTTCAGCTTCTTCTGATCAGGTGCTGGTTTTCTCATTTGTCGGATTTATTCCGCTGGAAGAAACCGTGGGCGCCCGGTCGGTTATTAATGTTCAGCTCGACACCGATCAAAGATTACTGGATGAGGTGATCGTAACCGGGGTAGCGGGTGCTACTTCCCGGAAAAAGATGACCGTATCGGTTACGAAAGTAGGCCAGGACAAACTGAATATTGTGCCGGCTACCTCCGCTGCCGGAGCCCTGGTGGGTAAAGTAGCGGGCTTGAGGACCTCTGCTGTAGGCGGTAGCCCCGGTGCCAATACCGACCTGCTCCTAAGAGGGGATAACAACCTGAACACCAGTTCGGCCCCGCTGCTGCTGGTAGACGGTATCATCCTGACCGGTAGCCTGGCCGACCTTAACGTAGACGACATCGAATCTATCGAAGTGGTAAAAGGTGCCTCGGCCGCGGCGCTTTACGGTTCACGTGCCGGTAACGGGGTAATTGCCGTAACCACCAAGAGAGGTGCCAATCTGAACCTCAACAAAACAGATATCACGGTAAGAAACGAGCTTGGCGTATCGCAGGTGGCCCGCTACCTGAAAACAGCCGAATCGCATCATTACGCGCTGGCCGATGACTGGCAGACCGCACAGGGAAGATACACCAAGTACAGAGGCGTGACCTTCCCGGCCGATTATGCCGGTGCCGGTTATGACCCCCGTATCCAGGGCAGCCGCTCGGTAGATCCTGACGGTTATATGGACAACCCTTACGGGGTGTATAAGGACATGCAGAAGGACGTTTTCCGGACCGGAACCATGATGACCAACTTTGTTTCGGTAGGAAACCGGAGTGAAAAAGGGAACATTTACCTTTCGTTCGAAAATAACCTTCAGCAGGGGGTGGTGAAAGAGGTAGACGGGTATAACCGTCAAAACTTCCGGATCAATACAGACTACCAACTGGCCAAATGGCTGCGGGTGAGTGCAACAAACGCCTACATCAACCGTGCTACCAACGGCCCCGGAAACAGCAACGGGCTCTTCTATAACGTGGCCCGTATGGAAAAAGACGTGGATCTTTATACGCCTAACCCCGACGGCCAGCCCTATTACGTGAGGTTTAACCATTTTAACGACGAAACCGAGAACCCGCTATATGGACTCTGGAAAAGAAAGCAGACGGCCACTACCCGGCGCTGGCTGGCCAACTACGGCGCTAATGTCCGCTTCACCAAGTGGGCCGATCTTGACGTAAGCCAAACCCTGGAGTACAGCAACTTCCGGGAAGAGATCATCAACCCCATTGATACCTGGCTGCGCTCAGGCGGTGCGATCGAAAACAATTACCAGGTCTATAGCAACGGGAATATTTCGTATAACAACAACCAGTCAAAGACGGCCAACTCCCAGGTTACGCTTAACCTGAACCAGAAGTTCGGCGATCTGACTACCCGTGCCAAGCTGTCTTACCTGTATGAAAACCGGAATTACGTTAGTAACTACCTGTACGGGCAGCGTTTTGTGATCTCCGGAATTGAAAACTTCAATAACATCCGGCCGGAGGACATTACCAGTGGTACTTCCTACAGGGAGAATGAAAGAGCACAGAACTACTTTGCGATTGTAGGCCTGGACTACAAAGACCGTTACCTCTTTGACGGGATGTACCGTTATGACGGCTCTTCCCTGTTTGGTCCGGATGCACGGTGGAACTCTTACTATCGTTTATCAGGGGCCTACCGGATCTCACAAGACGTGAAGATCAACGGTATCGATGAACTGAAGATCCGTGCGGCACACGGTACGGCCGGTATCCGGCCTGACTTTGCGTGGCAATATGAAGTATACTCCCTCTCGGGCGGTAACACTTCGCCTTCACAAAAAGGAAACCGCGCACTGAGACCATCTCTCACCCAGGAAACAGAGATCGGGTTAAACGTGGAGTTCCTGAAGAAGTTCCAGTTTGAAGCTACCTATGCCACTTCAATCACCGATGATCAGTTCCTGAATGTGCCCCTGGTGGCTTTCCTGAACGACGGATTCCCAAGGCAGTACCAGAATGCCGGTGAGGTAAAATCCAATACGCTGGAAATGACCCTCGGTGCCGACTGGTACCGGAAGAAAGACTTCACCTGGAGCACTAACATTGTCTTCTCAAAAGTGAAGCAAAAAATCTCCAAGCTGCCCATACCGCCATTTAGCGGAGCAGGTCAGACCCTTAACGGTGACCAGGAAAACCTGTTCCGTATAGTGGAAGGCGATTATTATGGTGCTATCTACGGTTACAAAATGGTACGTACCTTAGAGGAAATGGCCCAGCAGCTTCCTGAAGGAAAGGTCATCGGCGATTACGAGGTGAACAGCGATGGCTATGTGGTTCCCAGGGGCTCTCAGGGAACGGCTACTGAAATGCCGGTCAAGAAATTGAATCCTGACGGTACCCCGTGGTACGGCCGGATCGGTAACGGAACTCCCGACTTTATTGCCGGTATTTCCAATACCGTTACCTGGAAAAACTTCCAGTTTTATTTACTGCTTGACTGGAAACAGGGTGGTGACGTTTATAACGGTAAAGAGCAGCGTCTGGCTTTCAACAATGTGAGTCAGCGGCAAGACATGACTAATGTGCCTGACGGCCAGAAAAAAGTATCGGCTTATGTGGGTTCCAATACCGGTTTCTACGATGCCAATAACGGTAATGCCTACTGGGTGGAAGACGGTACCTATATGAAAGTAAGAGAAGTAGCTATAGGGTACTCTCTCCCCAACCGCCTCGTGAAAAGTTTTGCCAAAGGAATTACCGCCCGGGTGATCGGCCGAAATCTCCTGACCTTTACCAACTACTCGGGTTATGACCCGGAAGTAGGTTCTATCCGGTTTCCTGTAGACGGTATTTATGCGAACCCGCTGAACAGGAGCTATGCGTTTTCACTGACATTAAACTTCTAATTTTGTATGAAAAAAGTAAATAAATATTTCAGTTTTATAGCCTTGTCATCGGTGATGATGTTTGGTTGTGATCCCGACCTTCTGGACGTGCCTAACGAAAACAACCCCGACTTCCAGAAAGTGTATGCTAAAGGAGAAGACGTGGAAAATGTGGGCTCGGGTTTGTTCAATTTATATTACCACGGTGAACACAGATACCAGGGCGTAAAACCCATGTTGGGTGTGGCAGCAGATAACTCCACCTGCTCACACGGAAACTTCGGCATGTGGCACGCCTCAAGCGAACCCCGTGACCTGGCCTGGGATAATAGCGCCAGCTACGGTAATGAATCTCAGACCCGCGATACGTATGACCGGATGTATGGTGCCATTGCCACGGCTAATAACGTGGCCAAGGCCATTAATGGCGGCGTTCAGCTCGGGCCAAACGGGGCTAACAATAACCGGGCGATGGCGGTGGCCAGATTTGTCCAGGGGGTATCCCACGGGCTCCTGGCTTTGGTGTTTGACCGGGCGTTTGTGGTAGATGAAACCACTTCCATAGAAGCATCTCTTGAAGCAGCCCTGCCTTACAATGAGGTAGCCGCGAAGGCCCTGGAATACCTAGATCAGGCCTCCACCCTGGCCAACAGCAGCTTTACGATCCCGGCCACCTGGTTCGGCTCTGCCGCTGACATCTCCAATACCGAGTTTAAAAAGATGATCAATACGGCTGCTGCGCGGATTCTTGCGTATACACCGCGGAATAAAACCGAGCTGGCTGCGGTAAACTGGAGCCGGGTGAAAACTCTTGCCGATGCCGGGATCACCTCTGACTGGGATGTAGTATTTAATAATGCCAACTGGTGGGAACAAGGCTCTCTTTATCTTACTGTGGCCGGATGGGGTAAAGTGGATATGTATGTGGTCAACATGATGGACCCTACCCAGCCGCGTCACTGGGAGAACAGGGCGGACTTCCCGCACCCGCCGGCCTCTACCAACCCGGTAGATCAGCGTCTGCTGACTGATTTTCAGTATACAGCTTCCAATAACTTCCAGCCGACCCGTGGGTACTTTAACTTCTCCAATTACCGGCATTCCCGTTTTGACGCTCTTTATGTAAACTATATAGGGCCCAAACCGCATGTATCGCTTGCAGAGAACGATATGATCAGAGCCGAGGCCCGGGCCTACCTGGGTGAGCTTGCAGATGCTGCAGCGATCATTAATGCCGGCACCCGCACTACCCGTGGGAAAATGGCACCGGTAGCGGCTAACCTGGAAGATATCATTAAGGCCATTCACCATGAAAGACATGTGGAGATGTTTGTATCCGGTACCGGACTCCAGTTCTTTGAAATGCGGAAACTGGACCTGTTGCAGAGAGGAACATTCCTTCATTTCCCTATTCCGGCAAGAAGCCAGGAGGTATTTGGCGTACAACCGCCGTTCTATACCTTCGGTACCGTGGCAAAGGCCGATGGTACAGGAACTTCCAACGGAGGGTGGAGATAAGCTCTTTCTAAATAAGTTTGGATAAATCAGGGCTGCTCATAATGGGCGGCCCTTTTTTATTCAAAACAAAACTCATGCTTTATAAATCAGATTCTTTAATTTTATTTCCCACCCATATCTTAAAAATCCATTAACATTTAAGTGACCTCTTGGCTTTCTTAACAAAATTCCACTATTTTGTATTGATAATCGTAAATGTGTTGAAGATGTCTGTAGTATCAAGAAGAGATTTTCTTGGGGGATTTTTTGGCTCTGTTACGGAGCGTGGCGAGGTACAGGCAGGTTGGGAAGAACATACAACCCCTCTCTCCAGGGCGGAGGTCAGGCATTTAATACAAAGGTGCTCATTCGCTTTATCTCCCGCCATCATTGATAAATACGTGGGGAAAACCGCCTCTGAAGTGGTGGATACATTTTTTGCCAATGCACAGGCCAAAACCGCTCCAACTCAACCCCCCTTTGTGAATGATGTACTCTATAACCCCGACCATCTTTCGGGGAACAGGAAAGAAGAAGAAAGCCAGAAACTGCACAAACATTCGGGTGATTATAACTGGGACCTCGGGGGGTGGTGGGTAACCCAGATGAAAAACGACAGGGAAAGCCTCCTGGAAAAGCTGGTCTTCTTCTGGCACGGGCACCTGACCACACAGTATGCCAACTGCGTGAGTATCCCGGCCATACCCATGTACCTGCAAAACGACCTGTTCCGGAAGAACTTCGCGGGGAATTTTTATACCCTGCTGGAAAAGATCACCATAGACGGCGCTATGCTGGTGTATCTTAACGGCAACGATAATATCAGCGAGGCGCCCAATGAGAACTACGCCCGTGAACTGCTGGAACTCTATTCTCTCGGCGTGGGTAATTACACGGAAAACGACGTTAAAGAAGCGGCAAAGATCCTGACGGGCTGGAAAGTGAAATATTTTGCCGATGAAAGTAATACCCCTAACCGGGGGTACTTCAACGCAAACGACTTCGATAAAAACACCAAACGCTTCTTTGAGGAAACATTTTCGGTTAACTATGAGGTGACCCAGGAGAACGTTTACAATAATTCGGTAAAGAAGCTTATAAACGTGATCCTGACCAAAAAAGGGAATGTGGCCGCGAAATTTATGATGCGCAAATTTTACCGGTATTTTATATATGCCCATCCGACTAAAACAGATGAAACCCTCATCAGTGACCTGGCCTCCCGACTGATCGCAGCCAAATTTGAATTTACGCCGGTATTGAAAACGATGCTGAAGAGTAAGCACTTTTTTGATGAGAAAAACATCGGTATCCAGTTGAAGTCTCCGGCAGAGACTATTGTGAATATGGTCAGCCACTTTAAATATGTGGACCGCTATGCCCGGAATGTGATGTCGGAACTGGGTTTGGAGCTTTTTAATCCCCCTAATGTAAGCGGCTGGAAAGGCTACCGGAGCTGGGTTTCTACCAAGAGTCTGCCCTCCACCATCTTTTATATTCATGAGATATTCAGTTTTAATACTCCTACCGACTTTGCGACCTGGGCCGAAGGAATAGATAATTCGGGAGACCATGAGAAGCTGACCTCACGTATCCTGGAAACTTTCTTTGGCCGGGCGGTCAGCGCTGAACGGTTTAAAGAGTATACATCCCAACTGGCGGCTTCCCCGCCAGAGTGGAATTCGGTAAAAGGCGATAAAAACCTGGCAGGACAAAGGGTGAAAAAACTGATGGAAAACGTCATTAAAGCCCCGGAGTTTTACCTTTCATAAGTGCAGATGATATGAGAAGAAGAAGCTTTATAAAAAATTCTACGATGGGAATAGGGGTAGTATCTACCCTTAAGCTGGACAAAATGGAGTTAAGCGCTTTCCAGCCGGCTTCCTATCAGAATGAGAATGAAAATATCGTGGTGGTGGTTCAGCTTTTCGGAGGAAATGACGGCATGAACACCATCACCCCGTACGAGTGGGATATGTACTATGAGCAATTCCGGCCCACACTTCATATTCCACGGAATACCGTTACACCCATCAACAAAGATAAGGGCATGGCGATGCACCCGAGCCTCAAGCAGGGGGTGAAGGGCGGAATGCTGGGTCTTTTTAATGAAGGTAAGCTGGGCATTCTCAGCGGACTGGGTTATCACAATCCCGATTTCTCTCACTTCCGCTCTACCGACATCTGGTTAAGCGGAATTGTTCCCTCCAGTACTTCGCAGCCTTTACCTACCGGGTGGCTGGGACGCTATTTCGATACTTTCTCCGGTGATCCCAAACCGGAGAGCCCTTATTGTATCCAGATAGGGAAGACCCCTTCGCTCATGTTCCTGGGTGAGACCGGCGAAAAGTCGATCGTACTGGAAAATGCGGAAGATATGTACCACCAGGGGCAGCTGGTAGAAGGAAATAAAATAGGGATAGAGGCCGGCGAATATTACAAAAGCGAGTTTGATTATGTTAACAATGTCGGGGTAGAGGTAAGAGAGTATTCCCAGGTGATCAAGAGAGCCTATGATGCCGGGAAAAATGTGGAAAGCTATACCAACGGCACCCTTTCCCAGCAGCTGAAGCTGGTAGCAAGACTGATAGACGGGGGGCTGAAGACCAAGGTCTATTTTGTGGAGCAGAACGGGTACGACACCCACGCCAACCAGGGCGGACTGGAAGGAACGCACTCCCGGCTGCTGAAAGAGCTCTCGGAAGCGATCAGCTCGTTTCAGTCAGATATCGAGCAGTTAGGGCATGACAAAAAAGTGGTGGGAATAACGGCATCGGAATTCGGCCGGCGGCCTTACGAAAACGGTAGCGCCGGAACCGACCACGGAACTTCCAGCATCATGTTTAGCTTCGGGACCAAAGTACGCGGAGAGGTAATAGGAGATTACTTCGGCTATTTTCCCTTGTTTGACGGATTCAACCATACCTATGCCACCGATTTCAGGAGTATCTATTTTGAGCTGGTGACCAGCTGGTTCGGAAAATCTACCGATTTCGGAGGAACCATCTTTGGCGAGAAGCTGAACTATATTAACGAGACGGGTTTCCTGAAAGATACCAAAAAGGACCCCGAATTGCCCAAGCTGCCGGATCCGCCGGTAGTGATCATCGATCCGGAAACGGGTCAGCCTATGGTCGGCGAAAAACCCAGCCTGGAAAAGGATCGTTTCTCCCTTTTCCCTAACCCCGTAGTGGAAGACTGGGCCTATCTCCGCATGAACATGCACTACCAGGCCAAAGTGGTGGTAACGCTGGTCACCGCCGACGGAAGAGAAGTGGGAAAACTGATGGAAGGCGAATACCGCCCGGCCCAGCACGATGTCATCCTGACGCTCAAAGTACCCCCGGGTACCTACCTGGTGAAGGTAAAGGTGGGAAAAGTGACCTATGGCGTGAAGTGTGTAAAACTGTAGACAAAGTGAAAAGTTAAAAGATAAAAACTAAAAGTTGCGGTACATTCTTTCATATTTATATACTTAATGTACCGCAACTTTTAGTTTTTAACTTTTAGTTTTTAACTTTTAACTATTTCCCTCCCTTTTCTTTCCTTACTCTTTCCAAAAATCCGTAATTTTGCGACTTCAAATAATGTAACTCGTATGGGAAGAGCGTTTGAATTCAGAAAAGCGCGAAAAATGAAGCGGTGGAGCTCAATGGCAAAGATCTTCACCCGGATAGGTAAAGATATCGTCATGGCTGTGAAGTCAGGTGGACCCGATCCGGCCACCAACTCCCGCCTGAGGGCCGTGATCCAGAATGCCAAGGCAGCCAACATGCCGAAAACCAATGTGGACAATGCCATCAAAAGAGCTTCTTCCAAAGACCAGGAAGATTATAAGGAGATTGTACTGGAAGGCTACGGACTGCATGGTGTGGCTGTTCTGGTGGAGTGTACTACAGATAACAATAACCGCACGGTAGCCAATGTAAGAAGCTATTTCACCAAAACCGGTGGGAGCCTCGGTACAAATGGTATGCTCGACTTCCTCTTTGAAAGGAAATGTATCTTTAAAATTGCCAATGCAGACGGCACAGACCTGGAAGAACTGGAGCTGGACCTGATCGATTTCGGGGTAGATGATGTCTTTTTAGATGAAGAGACCGACCAGGTCAATATTTACGGGGAATTTACCGCTTATGGCGCCGTGCAGAAATACCTGGAAGAAAAAGGGTATGAGCTGCTACACGCCGACTTCGAGCGTATCCCTACCGATACCAAGAAATTAACAGAGGCGGAAGCGGCCGACATCGAAAAGCTGCTGGAAAAGCTCGATGAAGATGACGACGTACAAAATGTATATCATAACATGGTAATTATATGAGAAAAAAATACGCAGCAGGAAACTGGAAAATGAATAAAACTTTTGAGGAAGGGCAGATCCTTTTGTCAGAAGTGGTTAATATGGTAAAAGATGAGTTGACCCACCCCAATGTACAGGTGGTTTTGGGCGTGCCTTTTCCTTACCTGAGCTCCTTTTCAAAACTGATCGATACCCCGAAAGTGGCCCTGGGGGCACAAAACTGTTACCCCAAAGCATCGGGTGCCTATACAGGGGAAGTATCGGTACCGATGCTGAAGTCGGTAGGGGTGAAATATGTCATTATCGGCCATTCCGAAAGAAGAGAATACTTCGGAGAAACCGACGCTTTTATAGCCGAAAAAACCGACGCTATCCTGGTGGAAGGGCTTACCCCCATTTTCTGCTGTGGCGAAACCCTGGCCCAAAGGGATGCCGGCATCCATTTCGATTTTGTCAAAGGGCAGATCAGCAACAGCCTCTTTCATTTAGATTCAGATACAGTGAAAAAAGTGGTCATTGCGTATGAGCCTATCTGGGCCATTGGTACGGGCGTAACCGCCACCTCAGCCCAGGCTCAGGAAATGCACAAAGTACTGAGAGACCATCTGGCGGATCAATACGGCCGGGAAACCGCCGAAGAAATATCCATCCTTTACGGTGGAAGCGTCGGAGCAGCTAATGCGCAGGAGCTTTTCAGCCAGCCGGATGTAGACGGCGGCCTGGTAGGCGGCGCTTCGCTTAAGTCAAGAGACTTTACGGAGATCAGTAAGTCTTTTCCGTCGTAAGTCATGTTTCGTAACATTCAGAAGGAGCCGTCGGAACCCGCTGACGGCTCCTTTTTTTGATACATTTTAATAAAAACATTTCGTTATTATTAATAATAGTTATATGCCATGCGAAAAGTGCTTTTGATATTACCTGTTTTAACCGGGTTGGTCTGGAGTTGCGGAACCACCTCTCCTCTCAGATCTAAACTCTCTCCTCTGATGATAGACAGTCTGCATACCTATCATTTGCCCAGTCTGGTGTTTACCATTTCGAAAGGAAATAAGCAGGAACCGGACCCTTTTTATTCGGATTCCTCATTATCCATTCGTAAAAAGGTCTTTGAAAATGTAGTGGTGCCAGTGGTATTAATTCCCGATTCGGGGCATGAAAAGACTCTCAGCAAATACCTGTGGATTCTGATGAATGAAGTAGAAAAGAAGCGAAAGATAAAAGGGGTAGTTCCTGGCGACAGCATTCTCACTATCCTGGAAAAGGAGAAAGTTCGATACGCACTGGTGACGTTCAATTCCGGATTTTCCAGGGAGAAAGGGAATTACGGCGAACAGTTGGTCAAGGGAGTAGCAGTGGGAGTGGTGACACTGGGTATGTTCGTGCCGGTGCCACTTAAAGCCAACTCCACTTCTGTCACATACATCATCGATACGCAAAATAAAGAGATAGCCTTTTACAGGAAAAAGACGGCAGAGCTTGAACCTTTGAAGTATAAAAATCTTAACCGGCAATACCAATCATTACTAAACAGCTATTTTAATATGTAAAGTTGGAGCCCGATGCCGGTAAAGAAATAAGGGAACTCCCGGAGAGAAAAGAATCCGGGAGTATTATTTTTGGTTTGTCAGCTAATATTTTGGTAACCAGCAATTTAAAAATTGTATTTTTCCAAGAATTTCAAAAAATAGTATGCACGAATACCATTGGCTATCAAAAAATGGCCTTAGTTTTGCACTGTGATTCGGAGAGGATAGAGGGGAAGAGAGGATCATGGTTTTGTGAATATGTTTTTTATTTAAGGTTGAATAGATTTTTAAAAACAGCATCATTTTGAGTGCTGTTTTTTTTTATCGGTAGTCTATATCCCGGATGTACACAATGAAATCTGCCGTACTGTCTGCTTCGTATTCGTAAAAATCGCCGTTAAAAAATACATTAATCTCCGTTTGGAAATCCCTGGGAAGATTACAGGGGTAGGCCCGGGTGTTATAGTTCAGGCTGCCATCTGGACTGAAGTGAAGGTAGTGTTTCCCGGTACGCTTGTCCGGTATTACACGGCCCGGTTCATTCTTCAACGTCATAACAAAGCCTCCCGCTCCGGGGCACCGGGCCTCCGGTCTTTTATCGGCACAGGCTAAATTCAGAAATAAGATACTCAGGAGAGCCGTTCTCTTCATAGGATAACACTGTTTTACCGGTCGTGCCTCCCCGCATTTCATATCTCTCCGGGAAATTGACCGTTATTTTGACGCGAAGTTAGGGACAGACCTTATTTAGATTTTGTTTTTGAGAATTATTTTACAAAATAGATCCAAAACATAAAATTTAAACAGGGTCTTGTTCTATTTTTGTTTGGAAAGAGAACAGTCCTTATGAATTTAAAACTGAATGAAAAAGTGATCATGGTCTCCGGGGGAGCCAAAGGAATAGGCGAGGGGATTGCCACCCGGCTTTGCCTGGAAGGCGCCTTTCCGGTGATCGTTGGGCGCAACCCGATCGATAACGAAACCGCTCTGGAGAAAATTCAGGCGGCTGGTGGCTTCGGATTTACGGTGGAGGCAGAGCTTTCACAACCTGACGAATGTGAGAAGGCGGTCCGGCTGACCCTGGAGCGTTTCGGCCGGATCGACGGACTCGTCAATAATGCCGGGGTCAATGACGGCGTAGGGCTGGAGTCGGGGAATTACGAGGCCTTCATGGCATCGCTTCATAAGAATATGGTGCATTATTACCTGCTGGCCCGTCACGCATTGCCTTCCCTGAAGCAGACCAAAGGCCCCATACTCAATATCACTTCCAAAACCGCGGAAACCGGCCAGGGAAATACCTCAGGTTATGCCGCTGCCAACGGCGCCCGGAATGCCCTTACCCGTGAGTGGGCGGTAGAACTGCTGAAATACGGCATCCGTGTAAACGCAATAGTGGTAGCCGAATGCTATACTCCCCTGTATGACAAATGGATAAAGACCCTGCCGGACCCGGAAGGCACCCTGAAAGCCATTGAAAGCAAAATCCCTTTGGGCAAACGCATGACCACCATCGAAGAAATCGCGAACATGGCGGTATTCCTGCTCTCCTCCCGGTCAAGCCACACTACAGGCCAGCTGATTCATGTGGACGGGGGGTATGTGCACCTTGACAGGGCGCTGATATAAGTTAAAAGTTAAAAGTGAAAAACTAAAAGTTAAGGTACATTCTTCTATACAAAATACTAATGGTACCATAACTTTTCACCGCGCGGCGGCCGCTTTAGTTTTTAACTTTTAACTAAAAACTACAAGCCCACCATATTCACATCAACCCCCCCCAACACCTCCGCCGTGCGCTCCGCCCTCGCGTCGGTAATAAACACCTGCCCGAAAGCGCCGGCCCGGACCATCCCGATCAGGCGTTCGATCCGGCGGTCGTCTAGCTTATCGAAGATATCATCGAGGAGTAGGATGGGTTTAACGCCCTTTTCACGGTGGATGCAGTCGAACTGAGCCAGCTTCAGGGCCATGATATAACTCTTTCTTTGTCCCTGAGACCCGAACTTTTTCACAGGCATGCCGCTCATTAAAAATTCGTAATCGTCTTTGTGCACGCCCAGGGTGGTGCGTTGGGCCGCCAGATCTCTGTCTGTGTTGGCGTAAAAGCTTCTTTCGAAGTCGTCACGGGCGACATCCGAGAGGTAATTCAGGGTCACTTCTTCCCGGTTTTCCGAAAGGGTGGCGTAATGCGTATTGAAAAGCGGGGCAAATTCCTGTATAAACCGTTTTCGGGTCTCAAATATCTTTTTCCCCGACGTAATGATCTGTTCCGAATAGATCTTCAGGAGATCCGGGTCAAAAAACTGTTGTTCGGCAAACTGCCTGAGAAGGCCGTTACGCTGATCCAGGGCTTTATTGTATCTGAGGTAGGTTTGGAGGTAATCCGGGTACAGCTGCGACAGGATACCGTCGAACAGCTTACGGCGGGTTTCGGCACCGTCGCGGATCAGATCGGTGTCATTGGGCGCGATCAGCACCACGGGATACTTCCCGATGTGGTCGGAGAGCTTCTCATAGACCTTCCGGTCAGCGCTGACCGTCTTCTTACCCTGCCGTTGCAGATGGCAGGCTACCACTACGTCACGGTCGGCCCGGAAGGAGCCTTCCACTACACAAAAATCCTCCTCAAACCGGATGCTCAGCTGATCCTGGTTATGGATCGAGCTTTTGGAAAGCGCAAGGAAATACACGGCATCCAGAAGATTGGTCTTTCCGCTTCCGTTTTTCCCCACAATACAGTTCAGGCCCGCTGAAAATGTAAAAAAGCGGTCTTCGTAGTTCCTGAAATGGTATAAGCGGAGGTTTTGAAGGTACATGATGTGCAAAATTCGGAATTTTAACCCGTAAGTTCAAACGATCTGTTCCGGCTCCCGTAATTTGGGTCTAAATCTATGTAGCTTATTTTATTGAAATATTGGCAGGAATCTCTATTTTTGTACCTCAATTTTTAAGTGAACTACTTTTATGGCAGCAAAAAGCAAGGAAGCAGCAAAAGTTAAATATTCCAAAGAGCAATACTTATACTGGTACGACTCCATGGTACTTCAGCGCAAGTTTGAAGAAAAAGCAGGACAGTTATACGGCCAGCAAAAGATCAGGGGTTTTTGCCACTTATATATCGGTCAGGAAGCCTGTTCTTCCGGCTCGGTATCTGCCTTAAAAAAAGGAGATAAATACATTACTGCCTACCGTGACCACGGCCATCCGCTGGCTCTGGGCACCGATCCCTCTAAGATTATGGCCGAGCTCTACGGTAAGGTTACAGGTACCACCAAAGGAAAAGGCGGCTCTATGCACATCTTTGATAAAGAGGTGGGCTTTATGGGAGGCCACGGTATTGTGGGGGCTCAGATCCCTCTCGGAGCCGGTATAGGCTTTGCGGAAAAATACCGGGGTACGGATAATTTATGTATCTGTTACTTTGGAGACGGTGCCATTCGCCAGGGCGCTTTCCACGAAGCCCTGAACATGGCCATGACCTGGAAGATCCCCACCATCTTTGTGGTGGAAAATAACGGTTACGCCATGGGCACCTCGGTGGCCCGTACTTCCAACGTAGGAGAACTTTACACCCTGGGAGAAGCGTATGATATCCCTTCGGAGGCGGTAGACGGAATGGACGTGGAAATCGTGCATGAGGCGGTTTCCCGCGCGGCGGAGAGGGCCAGAAAAGGAGAGGGGCCTACTTTCCTGGAATTTAAAACCTATCGTTACCGCGGGCACTCCATGTCAGACCCGCAGAAATACCGGACCAAGGAAGAAGTGGCCGAGTGGAAGCTGAGAGACCCGATCGAACTGATAAAAGACCGGATGCTGACCAACAAGATCGTTACCCAGGAAGAGCTGGATGCTATTGACGAGCGGGTGAAGAAGCAGGTGGATGAGGCCGTGAAATTTGCGGAGGAGTCACCCTGGCCCAAGCCGGAAGAAGCATTTGAAGATATTTATGTACAGGCAGACTATCCTTTCCTGAGGGAATAAGCATCGTACAGAGAAACAGGCCGGATCCGGGGAGGGTCCGGCTTTTTTATTTGCATACGGCACCCGTAGAGCCACAAAATTTTGTGGCTCTATATAGGCAAAAAATTAAATATATTTAATAAATTTGCACTCCAAAATTTTGACAACCAATTAAAATGGCAAAAAAAGAGAAGTCAGGGATAGAGATCATAGAAGATTCGGAAGCGCTGAAGAAAGAAGTATTTAAAGTAGAAGGTTTTTTTGAAAAAAATCAGAAAGCCGTGCTGGCAGCGGGGGTAATACTTGTGGCAGTGGTGGCCGGATTTTTCGGATACAATTACTGGAATAAAAACCAGGAGAAAGAGGCACAGTCGGCTCTGTTTGATGCCGTATATTCCTTTGAATCCGATTCTACCGCTCTGGCCCTGAAAGGACAGGGGGGAAACGAAGGCCTTATTTCCGTGGCCGATAACTACAGCAGTACCAAGGCGGGCAACCTGGCCAACCTTTATGTGGGTATCGCCCTTATGAAAGAAAATAAATTTGACGATGCCATTACCCGTCTGGAGAAGTTTTCTGCCAACGACGACGTTCTTCAACCCAGAGCTTACACCCTGATAGGCGACAGCTACCTGGAGCTGGGTAAGAACGATGATGCCATCAAATACTATAAAAAAGCCGCAGATTATAAGCCGAACAAATATGCCACACCCGGTTACATGATGAAGCTGGGCAATGCATATCAGGAGGCGAAGAACAGCAGCGAGGCGGTTAAGGTATATGCTTCTTTGATAGAGAAATACCCTTCGGCCATTGAGTCGGTACTGGCGAAGAAGTATAAATCGAAGCTGGAGGCGGAACTTGGCGGAAACTAAGATTGAATTCAAGATAAGATCGAAGGGATAAGCCACGTGTTTATCCCTTTTTTATTCCCAAATATTATGTCATCAGCGGATAAAAATTTAAGCGTTTTTTCTACCGGAAACCTGCCCGATGTATCTCACAAAAGATTTGCCGTGCTGGTAGCCGAATGGAATGAAGAGATCACGGAGGCACTGGCCGCCGGAGCGGTAAGCACCCTGCTGAAGTACGGTGTTTCGGAGGGAAATATCATAAAGAAATATGTTCCGGGTAGCTATGAGCTGAGCTTTGGCGCCCAGGTGATGGCCCAACGCCCGGATATTGACGCTGTGATCGCCATCGGCTGTGTCATACAGGGCGAAACCCGGCATAATGATTATATCAATACTGCGGTGGCACAGGGCCTTACCCGGGTGTCTCTGAAATATAACAAACCGGTGATCTTTGGGGTATTGACCCCCAACACCTATCAGCAGGCCCTGGACCGGGCAGGAGGTATTCACGGAAACAAGGGGGATGAAGCGGCCATTACGGCCATTAAAATGTTAGGTTTAAACTAGATAAGAAATATGCAAGTTTGGAAGTTTGGCGGCACTTCGGTGGGTAAGCCGGAGCGCATGAAGTCGATAAGAGACCTGGTAACGGCCGATCCGGAGCGGAAGCTCGTGGTGCTTTCCGCGCTTTCCGGTAGTACCAATGCCCTCCTGGAAATCGGGGAAGCATTAAAAGCGAAAGACCATACCCGGGCCCAGAGCCTGATCGATACCCTGAGGGCACATTATCACGCTTTTATTGAAGACCTTTTTGAAACGCCCGAAGGACTGGATCGCGGTCAGCAGATCATCAGCGCGGAATTTAACCTTATAGCCAACCTGGCCACCTATCAGCCCTTTACCCTGAAGCAGGACAAAGAGCTGGTAGCGGAGGGAGAAATCCTTTCCACCCAGTTGTTTACTGCTTACTTAATGGAAAGGGGGGATAGTGTTACGCTTATCCATGCCCTGGATTTCATGAAAATCGACAGCGACGGCGAACCGCTTTTTTCCGAAATGGAAACCGGCCTTAAAGCTATTCTCGAAGAGAAAGAAAATTACCATATCATAGTTACACAGGGCTTCATCTGCCGGAATCCGGAAGGTAATATTGACAACCTCAAACGGGGAGGTTCGGATTATACCGCTTCGCTGATCGGCGGAGCGCTTACCGCAGACGAGATCCAGATCTGGACAGATATTGACGGCATGCATAATAACGACCCCCGGGTCGTAAAACGTACTTTCCCGGTGCGGTATCTTACGTTTGAAGAAGCGGCTGAACTGGCTTATTTCGGGGCCAAGATCCTGCATCCGAGCACCATCACCCCGGCCAAGCTGAGGGGAGTGCCGGTAAGGCTGAAAAACACGATGGAGCCCAATGCTCCCGGCACGCTGATCTCGGCCAATACCTCGGCGGGATCCGAGATCACGGCCATAGCGGCAAAAGATAACATCACGGCCATTTACATTCACTCTACCCGTATGCTGAATGCCTACGGATTTGTGAAAAGAGTGTTTGATATTTTTGAGAAATATAAAACGCCCGTGGATATGATCACTACTTCAGAGGTTTCGGTGGCGGTGACCATTGATAATTCGGACCATCTGGAGGCCATCTCGGCAGAGCTCAGTCAGTTTGCCGACCTCGAAGAGCATGACCGTAACCAGACCATCATTTGCGTGGTGGGCCAGTTCTTTGCCGACAAATCGGGCATAGCCTTCCGTATCCTGGAAGCCCTGAAAGATATTCCGGTGCGGATGATCTCTTACGGTGCTTCCGAGCATAATGTGTCGATCCTGGTCGATACCCAACATAAAAATCAGGCCCTGGAAGCATTGAATGAGGGGCTCTTTACTTTTGAAAAATAGCAGCTATGTTACAATTGAATTCTATCAGGGAAAATTTATCCGGGGCCATTGCCGGTCTGGAGAAAAAACACTTTAAAGATGCTTCTATTATACTCAATCAGGCCCTGGACCTCGATAACCAGCGCAAAGACATTCAATCCAGGCTCGATAATACCCTGGCGCAGGCCAACGGTCTTGCCCGGGAGATCGGCGGACTGATGAAAGAGGGCAGGCGGGAGGAAGCAGAAAAGCTGAAGTTGCAGACGGCTGAGCTGAAAGAGTTGTCGAAAGAACTGGAAGCCGCCCTGAAGAAAGTGGAAGAAACACTCCATGAAGTTCTGGTGACCCTCCCCAACCTGCCGCATGAATCGGTACCCGAAGGAAGAACGCCGGAAGACAACGAAGAGGTGGAAAAAGGCGGAAACCTCCCTTCGCTCGGAGAAGGAGCTTTACCCCACTGGGAGCTGATCAAAAAATACGATATCATCGACTTTGACCTGGGAAATAAAGTAGCGGGTGCCGGGTTCCCTTTTTATAAAGGTAAGGGCGCAAAGATCCAGCGGGCGCTGATCAACTTCTTCCTGAACGAAGCCGATAAAGCCGGCTATCTGGAGGTTCAGCCGCCGGTGGTGATCAATGCTGCCTCCGGTTTTGGGACAGGTAACCTTCCGGACAAGGAAGGGCAGATGTACCATGCGACGATAGATGACCTTTACCTGATCCCCACGGCTGAAGTGCCCATTACCAATATGTACCGCGATGTCATCCTGACAGAAAACGACCTCCCGGTAAAGCATGCCGGTTATACCCCCTGTTTCAGAAGAGAAGCCGGGAGCTGGGGCGCTCACGTGCGCGGCCTGAACCGCCTGCACCAGTTTGATAAAGTGGAGATCGTACAGATCACCACACCGGAAAACTCCTATGCGGCCCTGGAAGAAATGTTGAGCCATGTACGGGGCCTTCTGGAAAAGCTGAACCTGCCTTACCGGATCCTGCGGTTGTGCGGCGGTGATATGAGCTTTACATCGGCACTAACCTACGACTTTGAAGTTTTCTCCGCCGCTCAGGAGCGCTGGCTGGAGGTGAGTTCCGTCTCCAACTTCGAGACCTTCCAGGCCAACCGCCTGAAGCTGCGCTACAAAACAAAGGGCAGGTCGCAGCTGCTGCATACGCTCAACGGTTCGGCGCTGGCCCTGCCCAGGATCCTGGCGGCTATCCTGGAGAACAACCAGACACCCGGGGGGATCGTTGTTCCGGAGGTGTTAAGGCCGTATTGTGGTTTTGAGATCATCGACTGATGCTGAAAATATACCCTATTGAGCTCCCTGTTTGCCCGGTATAAGGCCATAGCGATCGTCAGCCTGGTGGTGCTGTTCTTTACGCAGTGCTACATGACCTATCATACCTATGCATGGAAAGACCACGACTATCATGCGCTGATCAAGCCGCTGTTGAGTAATAAATACCTCAGTGACCTGGAGGGAGACATCCTGTATCCCGGGGGAGAAAAGATACTGGTCGATTTTATGCAAAGAAATTACAGCACCCTGGAAAATCTCTACCGGGCAGATACGCTGGCGTTTGATGCGTATGCACAAAGAGTTATGGATACCCTCTTCCGGGAATTAAGACATAAAAGCACTCTCGACAGCTTCATGCAGCAACTTTTTCGTGAACATAACCTGGACGCTTCCGCAGTTTACCGTGTAGCCATTCAGGATGTGGGACTGAAATTTCCGGACCGCGATGTTCCTGTCTTCAGTAAAGACGTACCCCATCCGCTGATGTCAGGCGAAATACTTTTCAGCGGAGGTGCGATTATTGACGGCAGTCTTGAAAACTGTACGCAGGCCAATCGCTTTACCACCATCTTTGTAGACAGCCAGGAAAAATGCAATTGTTATATCCGGTTTTCGCTGTGGATAGACTCGCCAACGCGTATCAAGGAGATTATGGGGTCACTTCTTCCGATATTGCTGCTGTCGCTGTCTTCCATCGCCATTATGGTTTTCCTGTTCTTCCTGACTTTCCGCAACTGGGCAAGACAAAAGAAGCTGGCCGATCTGAAGCAGGATTTTGTCAATAATATCACCCATGAGCTCAACACGCCCCTGACCACGATCATTGTGGCCAACCGAAACCTGCAAAACGAAGATATCGGTAGAAGTCGTGAGCATGTAGTGTCGCTGACCCATATTATTGAGCGTAACTCTCTGTGGCTGAAAAGCCTGTTCAGCCGCGTATTCCAGAGTGAAGCAATCAGCAGAACCTCTGTGAATAAGAAAGCATATCCATTGTCAGAGCTCCTGGCCGAGTTAATCCAGGATTATACACTCATGCTGGGTAATAATGATAAAATAAAGATATCTTTGTTTAAATTTGGCAACGAAACAGAAATATTGCTCGATAAATTCTGGTTTACCTCCATGATAAACAATCTCATTGAAAATGGAGTTAAATATAATACGAATGAACTTATACAGCTGGATATTTCAGTCTTTTATAACGAATCGGGAGTAAGGTTGGAAGTGAAAGACAACGGCATAGGAATGACCCCATCTACACAGCAGAGGATATTTGACAAATTCTACAGAAATAAAGACGGAAAGGTGGACGGTCTGGGCCTGGGCCTTTACTATGTCAGGCAGTGCGCTGATGCACACGGATGGGAAGTAAGAGTAGAAAGTACACCGGGCCTGGGCTCCTGTTTTTTGATCAGTATCCCCCGGTGAACGAACGGAGTGTTTTTCTGAATTTTATTACTAACATTATACAACTAGACGACCATGAAACCCAAAATACTCTTTCTGGAAGACTCAGATGATCTCGGTATAGTAGTGAAGCAGTTGCTGGAGATCAACGGTTTTGAGGTAGAGAGATGCACCCGGGCCGATACGGCCTATGACCTGCTTGTAAAATCTCATGCAGAGTTTGATCTCCTGATCATTGATGTGGGGCTCCCCGGTACTGACGGTTTTGAGTTTACCGAGCAGATGAGGCAGCTAAATACCAACATCCCTTTTCTTTTCCTTACTGCCCGGGCAGAAAAGGACGACCGTATACGCGGCCTGAAATACGGTGCCTGGGATTATATCACCAAGCCTTTTGATATCGAGGAACTGTTGCTGAGGATCCGGAATATTATCCATAGGCAACGATCCTGGTCTGAAAGCCGGGAAGCTCCTTCTGTCATTGTAATCGGCGACATGACCTACTACCAGAACGAGCTTGCGTTATCTGTTAATGGGAAAGACAAGGAAATGCTGACCCGGCGTGAAGCAGAAGTGCTGGAATACCTTATCCGTTTTGCCAACCGCCTGGTGAAAAAAGACGACCTGCTGCTGGAGCTTTGGGGCGGGGTAGATTACTTTAAGGGCAGAAGTCTGGACACCTACATCGGGCGGTTGAAGAAGATGCTCCTGGCATCCGACCAGATATGGATAGAAAACCGCTACGGGGTAGGTTGGGCGTTTAATGTGAAACAAAAAGAAGAAGCCGGCCCCGTCATTTAAAATTTCCGGGACCGGCGGCTTTGACTTTAGAAGGTCAGAAGATGTTTAGAAAGTGGGTAAAATGCAAGGCGTTGAGGATGAGGCCGAAGGAGCATACTAACGGTATGTGACTGAGGCCGAATTCCGAAAAAAACGCAGCAGTTTATGCACTTTTTGAACATCTTTTACTCATATCCCGGATTCTGCTTCAGGTTAGGGTTAGCTGCTATCTGGGTATGCGGAATGGCAAATATTTCCTTATTCGGGTCATTGGTAGGCTGATGATCCCACCAGCTGCCTTTGGTAAACCGGCCGAACCGGATGATATCCGCTCTTCTTTTGCCTTCAAAGATAAATTCACGACCTCTTTCGGCCAGCAGTTCATCCAGGGTCAGCGTGGTGGTGGTGTACTTTTCAGTCTCCCAGTCGATCGCCGTGAAAGCCCTCTTTTTGGAAGCATTGATAAGATCTACCGCTTCCTGGGTGGCTACACCGTTGTTTTTGCGCATCAACGCTTCCGCTTTAAAGAAGTAGATCTCCGTTAAGCGGTACAGGATGTAGTGATTTTCCTGGTAGTTCGGGTCGCTCAGGATACCCGATTTGTATTTATGGAACCGCGCTCCGCTGTTTTCCTCGCCTTTGCTCATGTCACCCGCGCTGGTCAGGTCTCCTTCACTTTCCCGACGAATGGAATTTACGATAACGAATGGTTTTCCACTCCATTCCTCCGTACCCAGCACAGGGGTAGTGGTGCCGTATTTGTATTGGGGCCCGAACAGGAACCATTCTTTTTTACGCAGGTCGTTTTCCTTGTAGGCGTCAAAAGCTGAAGGAATGACTACAAAGGCGTTCCATCCGCCATAGTCCACATTCAATACTTCCTTGATATTATCATAGCCCATGAAAAATCCGCCCCATCCGAACGTAAATCCGCCCTGACGGCTGAAAGCAAACTGGAAAAGGGCTTCGTCCGCATTCTTATTGGTGTTGCTGAACGTGGCGGTCAGGTTTTCGGCTAACTTCGGTGTGCCGTTCAGGCCGCCGGCCTGCCCGGAAATGATCTTGTCACAAGCCTGGATAGCCTGATCCCACATCGGGGTACCTGTAAAATACTCCGCATTAACGTAGAGCTCGGCCAGCATGGCATAGCCTGCGGCAGCCGAAACCCGCCCGATAAGGGCCTTTGAATAAGGCAGCAACTGCGGAACAAACGTTTCGAGCTCTGTTTTAACAAAATTAAATACTTCAGCCCGGGGTTGGGTTTCAGGGTTAAGCGGTTCGCCTACTTTGGTGGCGATCGGAATATTGCCCCATAGCTCCATCATCTTCATGTAATGAAAAGCCCGCAGAACACGTAATTCGGCGATGATGGCGTTCTTTTCCGTATCGCTGATCCCCAGCTTATTATAATCCAGCCCTTCGAGGTCCATCAGGGCAGAATTGATAAAGCCCACGCCCGTCCATATCAGGCTCCAGGCCGACCGCATCCGTCCTTCGTTGGAGGTCCAGGTGTGGTAATGAAGCCGGAAGTGATCTCCGCCGTCATACCCGTGCCTTCCTTTCTGAGGCCAGGCCAGCTGATCGGCCGAAAGCTCTCCATGGTAGTAATAGCCGTTCTGGCCGGTAGGTGCCATCCAGGCCTGCATGTGGGTGAACGGTCTTAATGCAGCCTGCATAACCTCCACCTTGTTATTGTAGAAATTGTTCTTATTGAGCTGGTTGTAAAGCGTTTCATCCAGATCAGTACAGGAATTGGAAATCCCGGTCAACAGCAGAAGTACGAAGTATTGTATTTTATATTTAAATATATTTCTCATGATTTTTTGCACTTTAGAATCCAACATTTAGCCCGATGGTCAATGATTTTGTTCTTGGATAAAATCCGCGGCCATCCACACCGGTAGAAAATCCGGTGTCTTCGAGTTCCGGATCGATCCCGGAATAACCGGTAAAGGTAAGCAGGTTTCTTCCCGTGATGAAAACACGCACGTTCCGTACATAGCGCTTATCTTTGATCGGGGCGTTATAGCCGAGGGTCAGGTTATCCAGTTTCACAAAATCTCCTTTTTCCACATAATAATCCGAATACTGGGGATCGTCGTTAAGCTGGTCGTGAGTAGTAATGGCGCTTTTCAGCAGGTTGTTGGGCAGCCATTTTTTATTCCCGAAATACAGCTCTTTGGTGTTCAGGATATCAAATCCGAACTTGCCTCTGAAGAAGATACTAAGATCAAAATTCTTGTATATAAAGGTGTTATTCAGGGCGAGATGCATTTTAGGAACTCCGTTTCCGATCACCGTGAGGTCGTCGTTGTTGATCGCGCTTGCCCGTACTTTAGTCACACCGTCGGCTTTGTAAAACAACCACTTGCCATCTTCATCAAATCCGGCAAAGCGCTTGCCGTAGAAGTTGCCCACTGCACCGCCTTCTTCCAGCCGGATGGCGTTGCCCAGGTTACCGGGCGAGGGTAATCCGTAAAACTCAAGGAAATTGGCCTTGAAGACGTCATTCGACAACTGGGTCAGCTTGTTATGCTGGGTGTTACCTGTAAAGTCGACGTTCCACACAAAGTCGCCTTTTCTGAGCGCCTGTACAGAAAGCTGCAGTTCGACGCCGCTATTCCGGATAGAGCCCACATTGGTAAAGATGCTACCGGTAACGAAGGGAGGTTGCTGGGCATTGTAATTATGCAGCAGGTCTTTGGTAGTACGGTTATAGATATCCAGTGAACCGGTGATCCGGTTTGCCAGCAGGCCGAAGTCCAGTCCTATATTGATCTCCTGCTTCTGTTCCCACCGGAGATCAGGGTTGGGGTTACGCCCGGGGCCGTACGTCTGGTAGTAAACACCTTCCTGAGGGTAAACACCACCGGTGCCTAAAGTTACAATCGACTGGTAATTGGGGATCCCCTGGTTACCGGTAACACCGTATCCCACTCTCAGCTTAAGATTGCTGATGGCTGCAATATTTTGGATGAACTCCTCTTCACCCAGTTGCCAGCCCACGGAGAAAGCCGGGAAATTTCCCCATTTATTATTCGTACCGAAGCGGGAAGAACCCTCTCTCCGAAGAATAGCCTGGGCAAAATATTTGTTGGAAAAGGCGTAATTCACTCTTCCGAAGAAGGCCACCAGCGTATTGTCTTCCTTCCCGCTTCCCATGCCCGGGCGGGGAAGAGCGGTATTTTGTATGGCGCCTCCGGCGCCTAAATTCCAGTCGAGGAAACCGTCAGTAGTGAATCCGTTATTGTTGACATTAAAGGTTTCCACGGTATAATACTGGTAGCTGTAACCCAGAAGGCCGGTAATGACGTGCTTTTCGTTGATACTTTTTGTATAATTCAGAGTTGATTCCAGGGTTTTGGTATAGTCCATGCGATTGCTCTTGGAAGCATAGGCCATACCCCGGTAGCTGGAGTTCAATCGCTGATCCCAGTCTTTGGTAGAACGGTAAAAGCGGTCATTGTAGTTGTCTCTTACATACGAAACGAAGGTGTTGATGTTAAGTCCGTCAATAATCATGTAATCCAGCTTGGCATCGGCAGAGATGGTTTGCTGATCCCTTTCGCTGATCCGGTGGGCCAGGCGGGAAAGTGGGTTGTAATTGTTGAACGCCTGTGTTTCCACAAAGGTACCGTCCGCGTTGACAAGCGGGGCGGTAGGGTTTCGCTGAACGGCCTGCTCGAAGTCACCCTGCTGTCCGCCCAGGAGATCTGCTTTATTGAAGTTGGCCGCCAGGTTGGCCTGGAAGGTCAGCCGATCCTGAAATCCTCTCTGGTTCACATTGATCCGCCCGCCAAACTGCTTTCTCCCGTTTTGTTTCGCTATACCGTTGGCATCATTGAAATAAACGGCAGCGCGGTAGTTGGATTTTGACGTTCCGCCCGTAGCCGAAAGGTTATGGTATTGACTGGTGTTGGTCTTATCGATGAGTTCCTCATAAAGGTCGGTTGAGCTGCCCAGATCCTGTGAAGAATTGATCAATCCCTGGGAAATCAGGTTCCTGAAATCGGATGCGGTCAGGTAATCCGGCTTTCTGTCTACATACTCCCGCTGAGCATAGGTGGAATAGTCAAAGCGGGATTCACCCTCCTTGCCTTTTTTGGTGGTAATCAGGATCACACCGGCATTGGCGCGCGTACCATAGATGGCGGCTGCGGAACCGTCTTTTAAGACGTCAAACGACTCGATGTCATCCTGCTGTAACAGGTCGAGGTTTCCGCCGGGGATCCCGTCGATAACGATGAGCGGTGTTCTGGTACCGTTGATGGAAGACACCCCCCGCATCTGTACGGCCGCAGAAGAGTTGGGGTTATTGCCCTGGGTACGGGTAATGATGAGCCCGGCCACTTTTCCCTGGATCAGATCCAGCGGAGACCGGGTTCCACCGGGGTTAAAATCTTTGGCTTTTACCGTGGATACGGCTGAGGTTACCTCGCGGCGTTTCATAGTTCCGTAACCTACTACTACCACCTCATCAAGCGCGGCATCTTTGCTGGCCAGGGTCACATTCACCACCGACTGGTTACCCACCCGGACCTCCCGGCTTTCATATCCTATAAAGGAGAAAACCAGAACGGCATTTTCACTTCCGGGAGAAATGGAAAATTGTCCGTTCTCATTGGTTTGAGTAGCGACGGTCGTGTTTTTTACGGTTACTGTGACACCGGGAACGGCCGAGCCGTCTCTTTCGTCAGTCACCCTTCCGCTTACCGTCCGCGACTGCGCCTGTACTTCGCAGAGCGCCAGCAGGAGCGCTACGAAACCGAGAATAAAACATTTTAAAGGAGATTTCTTTGTCATAGCTGAATATTATGATTGGTTGATTCCACGAAGCTAACCGAAGGGGAGAATACTAACCTACCTCCGAAGCCTTATTGTACTTGTTTTGTATTTCTTTTGTATTTTTGTTGTATATTGAATGTGCTTACGATGAAACAGGGCGCTAATTCTCTTCGAATTTAGATTGATTCTAAAACAATAATCCGCTAGCTTTGAGGCTCTATAAGTAATTGGATTATTCTAAGTATTTTAGCTCTACTTTAAAACATTCATTATGTCCTGGTTAACCAAAACCCTTACAAGTTCTATCGGTAAAAAAGTACTGATGGCACTTACAGGTTTATTTTTGTGTACCTTCCTTGTAGTACACCTTTCCGGTAACTTTCAACTGTTTAATCACGATGACGGTTACGCTTTTAATACCTACGCTGTTTTTATGACCACGTTTCCCGTGATCAAGGTCATCTCTTACGGAAACTACTTCTTCATCCTGTTCCACGCCTTCTGGGGATTGTACATTACCTATAAGAACAGGCAGGCAAGACCCGTGGGTTATGTGGTGAACAAAAATCAGTCGTCTCCCTACAGCAGGAACATGGCCATTCTGGGCACCATTCTCCTGGTGTATATTGTAGTGCACATGAGCGACTTCTGGTATAAATTCCATTACGAGCACCTGCCTTATGTACAATACACCGAGCAGCTGAGCACCGGGGAGATTGAGGCGGAGGAAAAGGAGGAAGGGTATACGCAGGATGTGAAAATGGTGGAAACCATTAATGAGGCGGCCGGTACACGCACCGTGGTGGTGAAAGACCTTTACAAAGTGGTTTCGGTGGCATTCCAAAACATCGGACTGGTACTTTTCTATGTGCTGGCCATGTTTGCCCTGGCGTTTCATCTGGTTCATGGCTTTCAGAGTGCCTTCCAGTCGCTTGGCCTGAGACATTCCAAGTATACCCCCCTGATCAAAGGGGTCAGTGTTTGGATATTCGGTATACTCGTTCCTATCGGGTTCGCAGCCATGCCGCTTTATTTCTATTTCTTTAAATAATCATTCGTTTCAGATATGACATCTTCAAAACTGGATGCAAAAACACCTCAGGGACCGTTAGCCGAGAAATGGACGAAATACAAGTCGACCATTCCGCTGGTTAACCCGGCCAACAAAAGAAATCTCGAGATCATAGTTGTCGGCACCGGGCTTGCAGGCGCGTCTGCCGCCGCTTCACTGGCCGAAATGGGCTACCAGGTAAAAGCCTTCTGTTTCCAGGATTCCCCGCGCAGAGCGCACTCCATTGCCGCTCAGGGGGGGATCAATGCCGCAAAAAATTACCAGAACGACGGTGACTCGGTGTACCGCTTGTTTTACGATACCATCAAAGGCGGCGACTACCGCGCACGGGAGTCGAACGTTCACCGCCTGTCCGAAGTTTCCGGCAATATCATTGACCAGTGTGTGGCCCAGGGCGTACCTTTTGCGCGGGACTACGGCGGAATGCTGAGAAACCGCTCTTTCGGAGGTACCCAGGTAAAAAGAACCTTCTACGCTGCCGGACAGACCGGACAGCAGCTGCTGCTGGGTGCTTATTCGGCCCTGGAACGTCAGGTGGGTCTGGGCGCCGTGAAAATGTACTCCCGCCATGAAATGCTGGATGTGGTGGTCATTGACGGAAAAGCCCGGGGCATCATCGCCCGGAACCTGACCACCGGTAAGCTGGAACGCTACTTCGGTCATGCTGTACTGCTTTGTACCGGCGGTTACGGAAATGTATTCTACCTGTCGACCAATGCAATGGGAAGCAATGTGACCGCTGCATGGAAAGCCCATAAGGTGGGAGCTTATTTCGGTAACCCCTGCTTTACGCAGATCCACCCTACCTGTATCCCGGTATCGGGTGATCACCAGTCGAAGCTGACGCTGATGTCGGAGTCGCTCCGGAATGACGGCCGGATATGGGTTCCCAAGGAAAAAGATGAAGCACGGGCCGCTAACGATATCCCGGAAGAGGAGCGCGACTATTACCTGGAAAGAAGGTACCCGGCCTTCGGTAACCTGGTACCGCGGGACATCGCCTCACGGGCTGCCAAAGAGCGTTGTGATGCGGGTTACGGTGTAGGCTCTACCAAAAAAGCGGTTTACCTCGATTTCCGCTTTAACCTGATCAATAAATACGGAAGGGCGGAAGCTTCCCGCCTGGGGATAGAAAATCCGGACCTGGATACGCTGGTAAAACTGGGTAAGGAAGTGGTGAAAGAAGAATACGGTAACCTGTTTGACATGTATAAGCAGATCACCGGCGAAGATCCTTACGAAGTGCCTATGAAGATTTATCCTGCCGTGCACTATACCATGGGCGGCCTGTGGGTAGACTATAACCTGATGACCACCGTGCCCGGCCTGTATGCGCTGGGCGAGGCCAACTTCTCCGATCACGGAGCCAACCGCCTCGGGGCGTCGGCCCTGATGCAGGGGTTATCCGACGGCTACTTTGTGATCCCGATCACCATTGGTGCCTACCTTTCGAGTGAGATCCGTGTCAAAGCCATTCCTACCGACCACGAGGCGTTTGTGGCGGCGGAGCAGCAGGTGAAAGAACGTCTGGAAACCCTTCGGAATATCAACGGAACACAAAGCCCGGAATCGTTCCATAAACGCCTCGGGCATATTATGTGGGAGAAATGCGGCATGGCCCGGAATGAGCAGGGACTGAAAGAGGCCATCGAAGAGATCCGGGCGTTGCGGAAAGAGTTCTGGAAAGACCTTCGAATAGCCGGGGATATCGACGAGTTTAACCCTGAGCTGGATAAAGCCGGGCGGGTGGCCGATTTCCTGGAGCTCGGTGAGCTGATGTGCATCGATGCCCTGGAAAGAAAGGAATCGTGCGGCGGACACTTCCGGGAAGAATACCAGGAAGACGGTGGTGAGGCCAGACGAGACGACGAGAACTTCATGTTTGTTTCGGCATGGGAATACAATAATGAAAGCGACTGGACCCTCCACAAGGAACATCTGGAGTACGAGAACATCAAAATAGCCCAGCGTAATTATAAATAATCAAACTATCGTAGTATAATGAGTAACGAGAATATGACAATACATCTGAAGGTTTGGAAACAAAAAAACGCCGGATCTAAAGGTCGTCTGGAAGACTACACCGTAGAGAATGTATCGCCGGATATGTCTTTTCTGGAGATGTTTGACGTGCTGAATGAAGAGCTGATCCATGAAAATAAAGAACCGATAGCCTTTGACCACGACTGCCGCGAGGGGATCTGTGGCATGTGCTCAATGTATATCAATGGCCGTCCGCACGGCCCGCTGGAGGGGGTAACCACCTGCCAGCTGCACATGCGGAGCTTTAAAGACGGTGACACCATCGTGGTAGAGCCCTGGCGCGCCGCCGCTTTCCCGGTGTTAAAAGACCTGGTGGTGGACCGGACCGCGTTTGACAGGATCATTGCCTCGGGCGGATATGTCTCCGTTAATACGGGGAATGCCCAGGATGCCAATAATCTGCCGATCGGTAAAGACAAGGCGGATCTTTCGTTTGCGGCGGCGGCCTGTATCGGTTGCGGCGCCTGCGTAGCCGCCTGTAAGAACGCATCGGCCATGCTGTTTGTATCCGCTAAAATTTCCCAGCTGGCACTCTTACCCCAGGGACAACCCGAAAGAGAGGCCCGGGCCCTCAATATGGTGGCACAGATGGATGCGGAGGGCTTTGGCTCATGTACCAATACGGGGGCCTGTTCGGCTGAGTGTCCGAAAGAGATCTCGCTCGATAATATCGCCCGCCTGAACAGGGAGTTTCTGGGCGCCAGTTTGTCAAAGCCGGAATAGCTTACTTACTTTTGCGAAATACTAAGAAGAAGGTGTCCCAAAAGTCACAAACTGCTGCGTTGCTTTCGGAATTCGGCCTCAGTCACATACTACAGTATGCTCCTTCGGTCTCATCCTCAGCGCCTTGCATTTTGCTGACTTTTTGAACATCTTCATTTTTCTCAATAGGAAGTTATTTTTTAGACAGCCCCTTCTTACTTTTGTGAATTATATTAACTGAAACCGCGTTAGGTTTCTTGTAGCGTTTACTAAAATTATATGAATGGATTAATCATGGCGGCCCAGCTTTTGCTGGCGCTGACTATTCTGGTGGGTCTGCACGAGTTCGGACACTTCCTTTTTGCAAGGATCTTTAAGATCAGGGTCAATAAATTTTACATTTTTTTCGACTTTCTCTTCCCACTCCCCAATGTGCTGAATTTTTCACTCTGGAAAAAGAAATCCGGGGATACCGAATATGGTCTGGGATGGTTTCCTTTAGGGGGCTATGTAGACATCGCCGGAATGGTGGATGAGACCAAAGACGCTTCCCAGCTGTCGGCAGAACCCCAGCCCTGGGAGTTCCGCTCCAAGCCGGCCTGGCAGAGACTTCTTGTTATGATGGGGGGTATTATCGTGAATGTGATCCTCGGGATGATGATCTATTCCGGGGTAAGATACGTTTGGGGCGATACGGATTACGCCAAAGCGGAGCTCAATAAAGCCGGGATCTACGCCTATCCCATGGCCGAAAAAATAGGACTGAAGACCGGTGACAGGATCATCAAAATAAACGGTCAGGATTATAAGAACTACAGCGACATCACGTCGGCTATTGTCAATGAAAATACTACGTTTACCATTCAGCGGGATTCACAAACCCTGGATATCTTCGTGCCCAACGAGCTCATTAATGACGTGGCCAGGAAAAAGATGTTCATATCGCCCCTGTTTGAATTTGATATATATGCCGTGAGCAAGGGAAGCCCGGCCGAGAAGTCGGGTCTGCGGGTTGGCGACAAGATCGTCAGTCTGAACGGTGAGCCGGTGAAGTACTACCAGGAATTTACCCCGAGGCTGAAAGCAAATGCCGGGAAAAAGATAGAGCTGGGGATACTGCGTAACGGAACGCCGCTGACCATAAATCCCACGGTCAATGCCGACTCTACGATAGGCTTTACCATGAACCCGCTCTTAAACATCTCCAAATCCGAATTCACGCTGGGCGAAGCCATCGTGGCGGGGTCAAAGGAAGCACTGAATATTATTCCGCAGCAGATCAATGGCTTTGGACGAATCTTCAAAGGACATATTTCCCCTCAGAATGCCCTCACCGGTCCTGTAGGGCTGGCCCAGATGTTTTCTCCGGCCTGGGACTGGGAAAAATTCTGGATACTGACCGGAATGCTCTCTATGGCGCTGGCTTTCATGAATGCGCTGCCTATCCCGGCGCTCGACGGCGGTCATGTGATCATGCTGCTGTATGAGATGATCGCGGGACGGGCCCCATCAGAAAAATTCATGGAAAGAACCCAGCAGGTAGGAACATTCCTGTTGCTGGCATTGATGGTATATGTACTCTTTAATGACACCATAAAGCTTTTTTGATTATCTCTGTTTTTAGGGATCCGTGTAAATCTGTGTAATCTGTGAGCGGAAATAAGCTCCTGCGATCCGCGCACAGATTTACACGGATTTTTTATTTTTGATCTGTGGGGATCTGTGCGGTCTGTGAGCCGAAAATAAGCGCCTGCGATCCGCCCGGAACCGAACAATTTCCGGTAGTATGCTTGCATACTATACGATTATGATTAGCTTTGAGAAATTTTACCAGAATGAAGAAAGACAAAACACTGGATTTCCACATTAAATGGGTATGGCACGCCATTTCCCGAATGTATAATATCTATGCAGCAGCGGAGGACATGACCATGTCTATCGGGTATGTCTTGTTGAATATCGATATCGAAAAGGGTACTCCGGCCACCAAAATAGGCCCTCAGATCGGAATGGAGGCCCGCAGCCTGACCCGAATGCTGAAATCACTGGAAGAAAAAGGATGGATATACAGGGAGACCGATCCGACCGATAAGCGATTTGTAAATGTTTTTTTGACGGATGTTGGAAAAGAAAAGCGTAATTTTGCGCGGGCCGGAGTATTGGAGTTCAATGACCGGGTAATGAAGACCGTTTCCAAAGAAGAACTCGATACTTTCCTTAATGTAATAGAAAAAATAAATACCATCATCGATTCAGAAACACATGAGCCGATCTCCGCTACGAACTTTCATTAAGCCGTTTCGTGCTTTCATCCTGGGTTTTATTCTGCTTGTACCGGGTGTCGTATCCGCACAAAGCGTCGTTTACTACCCTTTCAATTCCGTTTTGGGGGTAAGTTCCAATCCTAATAACCTTTTTTGGGCCGATTTTCGCCTTTTTACCAATTCGTACTTTACTTCGGTTACGGGAGAGATTTCCCCGCAGTTTACGGTGTACAGCACGCCCCGGGCAGACTACTATACGGGGGTGGGGGTTAAGCTTAACTTCTATAACCTGTTTAATAACTATAACCCGGTAGAAGGCTATTTTATGAATGCCGGTGTAAAAATACGGCCTTTTGATAAATTCAAGAAGCTGCACATTGCCTTTGAGATCTCACCTTATGCCGTACGACAGATGGACGCCGGACTTTTCAGGACCATGCTGGGAGTGGGATATAATTTTAACCAGTGGAAATGAGAGTAAGACCCGGCGCATATATTGTTCGCAATCACCGGATCCTCACTTTAAAATATACCTATCCGGGAGGAATCATCTATGCTTTGCCCGGCGGTAACCTGGAATTGGGAGAGGAGCTCAATTGGGCCCTCGTGCGTGAGCTGAGGGAAGAGCTCGGCATTATCTGCTCTCCGGGCAGTATCCTTCACGTGGCGGAAGTGATGTGTCGGGGTGAAAATACCATTCATTTTATTTTTGAATGCGGGGAGTTTACGGGAGAGCCGTGCATCAACCCCGCCGAAACCAAGGCCGAAGAAATCGTTTGGCTTCCTCTTACGGAACTGGATCGTTTCTCGCTTTATCCTAATGTAGGGAAATTCCTGATGGCCGATGATACTCCCGTATTCCTGGGTGTCAT